>JAPSJV010000020.1 GCA_031178005.1 Pseudarthrobacter sp. | reverse complement strand
CTCCCGGATCAGATCGATCCGGGAGGCCTCCCCATGTGCCCGTCACCGGCCTGGAATCGCCGGCAGCGGACATTCGCTGGTTCTTCTCCTTAGTTCTCGTCCGCCAGCGTTCCCAGGTACAGCTGGATGACCTTCGGATCCTTCATGAGGTCACGCCCGGTTCCTGTGTAGGCGTCGCGGCCCTGGTCCAGGACGTACCCGCGGTCGCAGATCTGCAGGCAGCGGCGCGCGTTCTGTTCCACCATGATCACGGAAACACCTGCGCGGTTGATCTCGTGGACCCGCAGGAAGGTCTCGTCCTGCTTTACGGGGGAGAGGCCTGCGGAGGGCTCGTCCAGGAGCAGCACCGCAGGGTCCATCATCAGAGCACGGCCCATGGCTACCATCTGGCGCTCGCCGCCGGACAACGAGCCTGCCCGCTGTGCCCGCCGTTTGGCCAGCTCGGGGAAGAGCCCTGCTACAAATTCGAACCTCTCCGCAAAATCCTTGGGCCGTTGGAACATGCCCATCTGCAGGTTCTCTTCGATGGTCAGGGACGCGAACACGTTGTTGTTCTGAGGCACAAAGCCCACGCCCTGGGTGACCAGCTTGTTGGCCTTCAGGCCGGTCAGGTCCTTGCCCCGGACCACTACCGTTCCGGAGTGCACTTTGACCAGCCCGAACATGGCTTTCAGCAGCGTGGACTTGCCGGCGCCATTGGGACCAATAATGCCGATCAGTTCACCTTTACGGGCTTCAATACTGCAGCCGTTCAGGATATTGACGCCCGGCAAGTATCCGGCGACCAAGTTGGTGACCTTGACGACCGAGTCGCTGGCCGGCGCCAAGGGGGCGGCCGCTGCGGGGCTTGTGGCGCTCATTCTGCCTCCTTGCTGTGGCGGCCCGGAGTTTCCGGGTCCGTGCGGGGTGGCTCGGATTTGAGCTCCGGGGCGACGGCGTCCACCGCGATTATGCCGGCGTTCTCCGTGCCCACAATGGATCCCTCGTCGGCTTCCAGTTCGGCCTCGAGTTCCTTGATGCCTTCGGCATCGCCAAGGTCCACGTCGTGATGGGCACCGAGGTACGCGTCGATGACGGCCGGGTCCTTCATGACGTCGCCGGGAGGACCTTCGGCGACGATCTTGCCTTCTGCCATGACAACCACCCAGTCAGCGATGTGCCGGACCATGTGCATGTCGTGTTCAACGAACAATACGGTCATGCCCTCGGACTTGAGGTTCTTGATGTGGTCCAGCAGGGATTGGGTCAGGGCCGGGTTAACGCCGGCCATGGGCTCATCCAGCATCACCAGTTTTGGTTTGACCATCAGGGAGCGGGCCATCTCAAGAAGCTTGCGCTGTCCACCGGAAAGCGAGGCAGCGTAGTCGTCCTTCTTGGCATCCAGTTTGAACTTCTCCAACAGGACATCGGCCTGCGCCGTAATCTGCTTTTCCTGGCCTCCCCAGATGCCCTTGAACAGTGCCTTGGACAGCCGCTCGCCCACTTGGTTTGATGCGCCGAGGCGCATGTTCTCCATAACGGTGAGTTTGCCCATGACCTTGGTCAGCTGGAACGTGCGGACCATTCCCATCCGGGCCACCTTGTAAGAGGACACGCCGGCCAGGCTGTTGCCTTCGAACTGCCACTTTCCGCTGTTAGGCATGTCGAAGCCCGTGAGCAGATTAAAGAGGGTGGTCTTGCCGGCTCCATTGGGGCCGATCAGGGCCGTGATCTTATGCCGGGGAATTTCGAGGTACTCGACGTCGACGGCGTTAATGCCGCCGAAGCTCCTGGTGACGTTCTCCGCCACCAGGATGGGATCGCGCTTCTTGCAGCCGGGGGTGTTGTCTCCGGCGGCAATGGGCCGCGAATCGGTCATGTAGTCAATGGACTTGTGTGTGGCGTTTCCGCCGTTGACGCTCATGCGAATGCCAGCTCCTTCTTATTGCCAAAGACGCCCTGCGGCCTGAAGATCATCAGCAGCATCAGGGCGACACCCACCAGGATGTACCGCAGCTGGCCGGCCTGGACGGTGGTTAACCAGGTCACTGCGCCGGACTCGATCAGCCCGTACAGGAAGCTCTGGGTCAGGGACAGGACCACCCAGAAGATCATGGCGCCGATGACCGGACCAAGGACTGTTGCCATGCCGCCCAGCAGCAGGCAGGTCCACAGGAAGAAGGTCAGTTCGGTGCCGTAGTTGGCCGGCTGCACGGCGCCGCGGGGAAGCGTGAAAATCATCCCCGCGAGTGCGCCCAGCACGCCACCAATGATGAGGGCCTGCATCTTGTAGGCATAAACGTTCTTGCCCAGGGACCGCACAGCGTTTTCGTCTTCGCGGATGCCCTTGAGGACCCGGCCCCAGGGGCTGCGCATCAGCAGCCACACCAGGACGCAGCAGAGGGCAACCAGGGACCAGCCAACCACGCGAATGAAGAAATCGCGGTTGTTCATCCCCATGTACGATCCCTCAGGGAACGGGTTCAGCAGGTAGAAGCCGCCCTCAAACGCCGCCAGGCCGTTAGCCGAGCCGGTAACCGAGGTCAGCTGGTTGGTGGTCACAATATAGCGGACGATTTCCGCCGCGGCGATGGTGACGATGGCCAGATAGTCCGCCCGCAACCGGAGCGTTGGAATGCCCAGGATGAGTGCGAATATCACCGAGCAGATAATGGCGATCAGCAGCCCGATGAAGAACGGCACACCGAACGTCAGCGTTGAAATGGCGAAACCATAAGCGCCGACGGCCATAAAACCGGCCTGGCCGAAGTTCAGCAGGCCGGAGTAGCCGAAATGTACGGCGAGGCCGAGCGCTGCAAGGGCGTATGCCGCCGTCGTAGGGCTGAACAGTTCACCGAGAGCACTGGAAAAAACAAATCCATAATCCATGGCGGTCTCCTAACCCACACGCTCACGGCGACCCAGGATTCCCTGGGGCCGGAAGAGGAGGACAACGATCATGATGACAAGGGCGCCGACGTACTTGAGGTCAGCCGCGAGTCCGAACACCGTGGTGAGTTCAACAAAGATGCCAACCACTACGGAGCCGATCAATGCGCCGAAGACTGTGCCAAGGCCGCCCAGGGTGACGCCGGCAAAAATAAGGAGGAGGATCTGTGAACCCATGTCGAAGGTGACTCCGGGACGGTAGTACGCCCAAAGGATGCCACCGAGTGATGCGAGTACGCCACCAACTATCCAGACGAGCCGGATGACGCCGTCGACGTCGATGCCCGACGCGGCTGCGAGGGCGGGGTTGTCCGCCACTGCACGTGTTGCCTTGCCGAGGCGGGTCTTCAGGAGGACTACGCCCAAGATTCCGATCACAACGGCGCTGATGAGCAGGGACCAGAGGTTGTTCGGCGAAATGGATACCGGGCCGATCTGGATTTCAGCGCTTTGCGCAAAAGGCAGCTGCTGGGTGGCCCCGCCGAAGAACAGCTGGATGACGTAGCGGACGGCAAGGGCGAGGCCGATGCTGACGATCATCATTGGCACCAGACCGGTGCCGCGGCGCCGCAGCGGACGCCACAGGCCAGCGTCCTGGGCATAGCCGAAGAGGCCGCCGCCCACGAGCGCCAGGATCATGGCGAGCCAGAAAGGCAAACCGATTGAACTAAAGGCAAATGCCAGGACTGCACCGAGCGTCACCATTTCGCCGTGGGCGAAGTTGGTGAGGCCGGTGGTGCCGAAGATCAATGAAAGCCCGACGGCGGCCAACGCCAACAGGAGGCCGAAGCTTAGGCCTGCCACCAGGCGATTAAGCAGGTTCTGGCCAAAGTTCTGTTCCTGCACCACGATGCCTTTGCCGAAGGCAAAGATCACTGAGAGGTTGGACGTCTGGCTGAACGTCACGGTTCGCGGATTCTCCTGTCCGTCGGCGAGCTTGATGCCGTCTGGGAGTGTGGACTCGTCCAGTTCCACCTCATAGGTCCCTTGTACGGGGACTCCGATCCGCCAGGAACCGTTCTCTGACGACTCGGCGGTTCCGGTGAAATCGCCGCTCTTGGCGGTGATGGTGACGCCGGCAAGGGGTGCGCGGGTATCGTCCCGAAGGAATCCGCTGATGGCGTTCTGGAAATTCTGATCCGACGGGGATGGTGACGGAGCAGGGCTTGTGGCCTGCGATGCCGGAGCCAGGACCAGCAGGATTGCGATGATGAAGGCCGGAAAGGCCACCAGCATCTTCAGCAATCCGCGAGGCCGCCGGCGGGGCGGGCCTTGGGGTGCGCTTCTCAAATTGTTAACCTCCACATGGGGGTGGAACCGGTGCGCCGGAGGACGCTGCGAACAGACGGTGCGGACGGCGACGGCCCACAAAATGTGAGACGCGTCACCCGCTTGGCTCATGTTACAGCCGTAAACGGCGAAAAAACTGCCAATTTTGGCGTTCTTGATCGCGATCGGGTAACAACTGCGGTATAGCGGGAATTGACTGCAGGGAAGCCAGTGGCGAAACTTTTGTTTCTCACGGGGCTGTCTTCGTGAATGGCGGGCATTGCCGCGCATTATTCCGGTCACGTTTAGGTTGCGCTCGCGGTCCCGATGGAACCAATCAGCCCGCCCGGTCGTGGGAATTGGTACCGTGAACTATACGTTCGCTTAAGTACGTACCTACGCTCTTCACGTCATCTATATGGAGGAACCCCGCAATGGCACTTGGCGGAAACCCGATCTTCAACGGAAAGAATTTCCGTGGAGCCACCCAGGCACCGCCTGTCCCGCAGGCTCCTTATGGCAATCAGGGCGGTTACGGCACCCAAACGCAGTACGGCACGCCGCCGCAGGCCATGAGCCAGGAGCAGCTGCAGGATCTGTACAACCGTCCCGCCGCTGGCCCGCTCGAGACCGGCCGGATAACTTACGACGACGTCATCATCAAGACGTTCCTGTGCCTCGGCGCGGTGCTGGTCGGGGCGGCCGTCAGCTTTATGGTGAGCCCGGGCCTGGCCAGCATCCTGATGATTGTTGGTGCCCTGGGCGGCTTCGCGCTGGCCATGGTCAACACCTTCAAGAAGCAGCCGTCCCCGGCCCTGATCCTTGCGTATGCTGCCCTCGAAGGCCTTTTCCTGGGCGGGCTTACCCGCTTCCTGGACACAATGTACGGCGGCGGACTGGGCATTCAGGCCGTCATCGGGACGCTGTCGGTCTTCGCTGTTACTCTCGTGCTGTTCAAGAGCGGGAAGGTCCGCGCAACCCCCAAGGCCATGCGTTTCTTTATGATCGCCATGATCGGCTACGCGGTCTTTTCCGTGGTCAACCTGGTCATGATGATGACAGGCCTCACTGACAACCCGTTCGGTATGCGGAGCGGCATTGTTGGCATCCTGATCGGCCTCCTGGCCATCGGCCTTGCCGCATTCGCGCTCATCATGGACTTCACTTCGATTGAGGCCGCAGTCCAGAACGGCGCTCCGGAGCGCTTCGCCTGGACGGCCGCGTTCGGCCTGACGGTCACCTTGGTTTGGCTTTATGTTGAAATCATCCGCCTCCTCGCCATCTTGCGTGGCGAAGAGTAGTAATCCAGAACAACGGCAACAACAGGAATGGCCCCGCTTCGGCGGGGCCATTCCTGTGTCTGTGCCTTGCAGCTTTCTGTACGTTGCGGCTCCGCGGAGTTGTGCGAATCAGCTGATCCGGTGTGCGCCCGCGGCAGGGGTAACGGTGAAGATGTCAGGCTTGCCGTACCCGGCGTCGGCAAAGGCATTAACGACGGCGGCACGGACTTCCGCTTCCGCCGCCACGGGAGTGAGCGCAATGGCGGCACCGCCGAATCCACCGCCGGTCATCCGGGCGCCGATGGCACCGTTCCTGCGTGAGGCATCGACGGCGAGATCCAGCTCCGGGCAGGAGATTTCAAAATCGTCCCGCATGGATACGTGGCTGGCGTCGAGCAGGGCGCCGATGGCTCCAGGACCCTGGCGGGCCAGCAACTCAACGGTCTGCAGGACGCGGTCGTTCTCCATCACCACGTGGCGTACGCGGCGGAACGTAACTTCGTCCAGCAGGCCTGAGGCTTCCTCTAAGTCATCCACGGTGACGTCGCGAAGCGCGGGCACCCCGAGCACCTCGGCACCCAGTTCACAGGAGGCCCGGCGGGAAGCGTAGCCACCATCGGCATGGGAGTGCTGCACCTTGGTATCGATGACCAGCATGACCAGGCCGGCGGGCTCTGCCTCGAACGGCACCAACTGGACCTCCTGGGTGCGGCAATCCAGGAAGACCGCATGCCCCTTGGCGCCCCTGAGCGACGCCGACTGGTCCATGATGCCTGTTGGGGCACCCACAAAGTCGTTCTCGGCCTGCTGGGTTGCCAGTACCATTTCTTCGGCCTGCAGGCCGGCGCCGGTCAGCTCATTCAGCGCCGAGATGACTGCACATTCAATCGCGTGGGAGGAAGACAGCCCGGCACCGAGCGGAACGTCGGAGTCGAGCAGCAAGTCGATGCCGGGAACCTCGATTCCACGCTGTTGCAATGCCCAGATGACTCCCAGCGGGTACTTGGTCCATCCTCTTGCCGCAGCGCTGTCCAGGGAGGTGAGGTCCGCCGTCGTGAGTCCCTGGCCTCCGTAGGTGGAGAGCAGCCGGATGGTGGAGTCCGGCCTCGCCGCCACGGCAACGCGCGCCGTTTTGTCGATGGCGAAGGGCAGTACAAAGCCCTCGTTGTAGTCGGTGTGTTCGCCGATCAGGTTGACCCGGCCGGGTGCCTGCCATACGCCGTCGGGAAGCCGTCCGAAGTTCTCCTCGAAACGGCTGATCAGCGCGGCTGTCTCCAAAGGTGCTGAAACTGCGTCTGCAGAGTTTCCGTTGCTCATGCATTGGCTCCTTCCGGGGATGCGGCTGCTGCCAGGACCGGAGCAGCAGCGGTGGCAGCATGCACTGAGACGGTACGAAGGCGTTCTGCCACGGATTCAGGTGTGGTGTCGTTAATAAAGGCTCCCATGGCTGCTTCCGATCCTGCCAGGAACTTCAACTTGTCCGCCGCGCGCCTGGGGGAGGTGATCTGCAGGTGAAGGTAGCCGGACTGCCGCAAAGCAGGTTCCAGCGGGGCCTGGTGCCATGCCGAGATGTAGGGCGTGGGTGTGGGGTACAGGGCGTCAAAGCGCTGGAGCAGGTCCAGGTACACGGTGGCGAGCTCGTCCTTTTCTTCTCCCGTCAAGCCGGCGAGATCTGCTACCTGGCGGTGGGGGACCAGGTGCACTTCCAATGGCCAACGGGCGGCGAAGGGAACATAGGCGCTGAAATTGGTCCCTTCAAGAATCATCCGGCTGCCGTCTTCGCGTTCTGAACGGAGGAGGGAGCCGGTCAGGGTTGTACTGCCATTGGCCTGGTCATGGAACTTTTGGGCGGCGGCTGCCATAACGCCCGCCCGCGGGGTGATGTAGGGGTACGCGTAGATTTGGCCATGCGGGTGATGCAGAGTGACGCCGATGTCCGCTCCGCGGTTCTCGAACGGGAACACCTGTTTAATGCCGGGCAGCGCGCTGAGCACCTCGGTGCGGTGGGCCCACGCTTCAATGACCGTCCGTGCCCTGGTTTCGCTGAGTCCGCTGAACGAGCCGGTGTGCTCCGGCGTAAAAGCCACAACCTCGCAGCGTCCAAACGCCGGGCCGGTGGAGCCCCACGTGGGATTCTCCGGAATATCGCCGACTGCCGGGCCCAAGGACGGGAACCGATTTTCGAACACGACCACGTCGTAGTCCGAGGCGGGTATCTCTGATGGGTTTGCTGTCGTAGTAGGGCAGATGGGGCACTGGTCCGCCGGAGGCAGGTGCGTCCGGCTCTGCCGATGGGCGGCAACTGCCACCCATTCTCCGGTGAGGGCATCAAACCTGACCTCTCCGGGCTCGCCTCGGGGCGGCAGTGCGCGCAGGTCCGCGGTGGCTGCGGGGATGCGGGAAACCCGGCTTCCGGGGTCGTCGTAATAGATGAGTTCCCGGCCGTCGGCGAGGCTGGTGGTGGTGATGTTGATCATGGTGCGGTCCTTTGGAGGCGTGGCCGGAGATCTGCTAAGCAACACAATTATCCCACAAGTGAGTTCAAAAGGCATAGTTTCTACCAAAATAGAACATTTAAGCTCGGCCACACTTGGTTGCCTGTTGGGCCTGTCGGGCTGGAGCGCAGGGGTGGCGGGCTGTACCTTTTACCCATGACCCCTGAAACGCCCGCAACTTCGGGAGCCTCCGTGGCTCCGGCCGCGACAGCGGCGCCAGACGCCGTCGTCAATCACTCCGGAAACCGTCCAGCCACGGGCCGGCAGTTTGAACTGGAACGCGGCGATGCCAAAGCCGTGATCTCGGAGTTGGCGGCCGGGCTGCGCTCATACAGTGTCGCCGGAACTCCGTTCACGGAGACCTACGGAGACGACCAGATTCCCCCTGGTGCTGCTGGAATCACGCTGGCACCGTGGGCCAACAGGGTGGAAGACGGGCTTTGGTATCTGGAGGGGCGCAAGCAGCAGCTCGACATCACAGAAGTACCGCGCAATAACGCCATCCACGGCCTCTTGAGGAATTCGTCCTACCGGGCGGTGGACCAGCAAAGCCATTCGGTCACCCTCGAAGCAACCATCTTTCCGCAGCACGGCTACCCTTTCCTGGCGCGTCACAGGGTGGAATATGCGTTGGCGGCAGACGGCGGGCTGGTGGTGCGCCAGACCCTGTTTAACGATTCGGCCCGACCCGCACCTTTTGTGCTGGGCGCCCATCCTTATTTGCGGGTCGGCGACGTTCCCGTTGCTGACCTGGTCCTGACAGTGCAGGCAGGTACCACGCTCACCGCCGATGGCCGGCTCATCCCGCGCAGTGAGGACCCGGTAAGCGGCAACCTCGATTTCCGGGCGGGGAGGCGCATCCGCAACATCCGCATTGACGCAGCCTTCACCGGCCTTGCTTTTTCGCAGGGTGTCGCGAGGCATACACTGACCGCCGACGATGGACGCAGCGTCAGCCTGTGGCAGGACGACAACTGTGGCTATGTCCATGTGTTTATTTCCGCCGAGTACCCCGGCCGCGAAGTGGTGGTGGCCGTGGAGCCTATGACAGGGCCTGCCAATGCCTTCAACACGGGTGCCGGGCTCCGTTGGCTGGAGCCCGGCGGGAGTTTCACCATGTCGTGGGGCATTGATGCCGTTTCGCAAAGGGACCAGCCTGCGCAAGGATAGGGCTATGACTCCGGAAAATGCCTCACAACCTGTACAGGGAGCCACAGCGGGAGCTGGGTCCAAGACCGGGCCAGCGGGACCGCTTCGGGTGGTAACCGACAAGCAGCTTGACCAGGACATTCCGTACGGAATCCGCATAGCTGCGTCGTGGTCATGGCGGCTTGGAATCATCCTGCTGATGATCGGCGCGCTGGTCTGGCTCTTGAGCAAGATCAGCTTCCTCATCATCCCGGTGATGGTGGCTGCGCTGCTGGCCGGACTCCTGTCGCCGGTTGTTGGTTGGCTGGCCAAGCAGCGGATCCCCCAGGGGTTGGCCGTCGCCATCACCATCCTCGCGTTCATCGGGCTGATTTCGGGGGCACTCACGCTCGTCGGCCGGCAACTGGTCACCGGGTTTGGGGATCTGTGGTCTGAAGCGCTGGCCGGTGTGCAGCAGATCCAGTCCTGGATGGCTGAAGGCCCGCTGCACCTCACTACGGCACAGATCGATACGTACATTGAAGAGGCTGTCGCAGCGCTGCAGAATAACAGCAGCAGCATCCTCAGCGGTGCGCTGTCCTTCGGCAGCACGGCAGGCCACTTCGCGGCCGGGCTGGTTCTGGCCCTCTTTATCCTGATCTTCTTCCTCCTGGAGGGGGAGCGGATCTGGTCATTCCTGGTCCGTCTTCTGCCGAAGAAGGCTGAGGCTGCCGCTTACGGTGCCGGGCGCCGGGGCTGGGCCTCCATGGTCAGTTATGTGCGGATCCAGATGTTCGTGGCCTTCGTTGATGCAGTCGGCATCGGCGTTGGTGCCGCCATCATCGGTGTACCCCTGGCACTGCCGCTTTCCGTGCTGGTGTTCCTGGGTTCCTTCATCCCAGTGGTCGGTGCATTGGTAACGGGCGCCATTGCCGTCCTGCTGGCATTGGTAGCAAACGGGCCTGTGAACGCCCTGATCATGCTGGCCATCGTCCTGGCAGTCCAGCAGCTGGAGAGCCACATTCTCCAGCCCCTCGTGATGGGCAAGGCTGTGGCGCTTCATCCCGTGGCCGTCATTCTGTCCGTCGCCGCCGGCTCATACCTGGCCGGAATCCCCGGCGCACTGTTTTCGGTTCCGATCCTCGCCGTAGCAAACACTGCAATTCGATATATCGCTGCCAGAACATGGGAACATGAAGTGGTGCCGATCGACCCCGAGGATGCGCCCGCAGAGGAAACCCTTGGCACGATCCGCGAAACCGACGGAACCGGCGATGCCCAAGAGGGTCATCGCGCCGGAGAACCACCCCTAAAAGGAGAATAGTTAGTGAATAACCTCGAGAGCCTGCCCGTCACACTGGACGATGTCCTTGAGGCGCAGAAGCTGCTCGAAGGCATTATTACCCGAACGCCGGTAGAGACATCGCGTGCGTTGGGCACCCTGGTCGGTGGCGACGTCTTCTTTAAATGCGAAAACCTTCAGCGCGCCGGCTCATTCAAGGTCCGTGGCGCATATGTCCGCATGGCTAAACTCTCAGCCGAAGAGAAAAAGCGTGGCGTGGTGGCAGCTTCGGCCGGCAACCACGCACAGGGCGTCGCTGTTGCAGCCAAGAGCCTGGGCATCAAGGCACGGATCTACATGCCGCTGGGTGTTGCGCTTCCCAAGCTTGCAGCAACACGCAGTCACGGAGCCGAAGTAATCCTGCACGGCCACAACGTGGATGAAGCGCTGGCCGAGGCCCAGCGGTATGCAAACGAATCCCGGGCTCTGTTCGTCCATCCATTCGACAACATCGATGTGGTTGCGGGCCAAGGCACCATCGGCCTGGAGATCCTGGACCAGATCCCCACGGTGGACACCATTCTGATGGGCGTCGGCGGTGGAGGGCTGCTGGCCGGTGTTGCAGTCGCCATCAAGACCCGGGCCAAGGAACTGGGCCGCACCATTCGGATCATCGGTGTGCAGGCGGAAAACGCCGCCGCCTATCCGCCGTCCCTGGCAGCTGACGCGCTGGTACCCCTGAAGAAGGTCTCCACTATGGCGGACGGCATTGCGGTTGGCCGGCCCGGCCAGCTGCCGTTCAGCATCATCCGTGAGCTGGTGGACGACGTCGTCACTGTCAGCGAAGATTCGCTGGCCCGTGCGCTGATTTTCCTGCTTGAGCGGGCGAAGATGGTGGTTGAACCTGCCGGAGCCGTGGGCGTTGCTGCGTTGATGGACGGGAAGATCGAGAATCCGGGCACCACCGCTGTCATCCTTTCGGGCGGCAACATTGATCCCATGCTGATGCTCAAAGTCATTCAACGGGGCCTTTCCGCCGCCGGTCGCTACATGACAGTGCGGATGATGCTGGACGACCGCCCGGGTTCGCTGGCTACGATCGCCCGTATCATCGCCGAGAACGATGCCAACGTCACCGGTCTGGACCACACGCGTGTTGGGGGTGCCATCAGTATGGGCGACGTTTCCATCACCGTGAACCTGGAGACCAAGGGTCACGAACATGGCGAACAGGTGCTGGGTGCGCTCCGAGCCGAAGGCTTCCAGCCCATAGTGGTTCACTAGGGCATGCGATGAGGCTGTCCCGGGCAGGATCCTACGACGGCGATGCTGCCGCGACGACGGCCGGCCGCGCGCGAAAGGGCCTGCTGGTGGTGGGCTCTTTCGTGGCGTTGTTGTTCATCGTGGAGCTCATCAACTTTTTGACGCTGCGCAGCTTGAACGGAATTTTTGGCCTGCGGCCGCGGACCCCTGATGGCCTGCTGGACATCGTCACGTTCCCACTCCTGCATGCCAACGTGGGTCATTTGATGTCCAATGCGCTGCCCTTGATCATCTTCGGCTTCCTGGTTTTTCTGTCAGGGATGCGGGTTTTTGTGATTACCCTCGCCTTGAGTTGGCTGGGCTCGGGGACATTCGTATGGCTGCTGGGCGGACCCGGGGTGACTGTCGGTGCGTCGGGGCTGGTCTTCGGATTGTTCGCCTTCCTCCTGGTCCGGGGGTTCCTGAACAGGAGCTGGTGGCAGATCCTGCTGTCGGCCGTCCTGTTCCTTGCCTACGGTGGCATCCTCCTGGGAGCCCTGCCCATTGTTGCCGGCTACGTTTCGTGGCAAGCGCACCTGGGCGGGGCCATCGGCGGCGTGTTGGCTGCGATGCTGCTCAGGCCGGCAAGGCCTTAAAACAAGTTCGGCTGCCCCTGGGAAGGGACAGCCGAACTGGTTTTATAGCGGGCGCGGGTTAACTTAACCCGTGTACGGCTTGGCGGAAATGATTTCAACGGCAATGTCCTTGCCGTTGGGAGCGGTGTAGGAGAGCTGATCGCCCTCGCGGTGGCCGATGATGGCGGCACCAAGCGGGGACTTGTCGCTGAAGACGTCCAGATCGGAGCCATCCGCGATTTCACGGGAGCCCAGGAGGAACGTCTCCTCGTCTCCGGCGATCTTGGCGACGACGATCATGCCAGGTTCCACAACGCCGTCGTCGGCCGGGGCAGCCCCGACCTGTGCATCGCGGAGCAGAGCGGTGAGCTGACGGATGCGGGCTTCGATCTTGCCCTGCTCTTCCTTGGCTGCGTGATAGCCGCCGTTCTCCTTGAGGTCGCCCTCCTGGCGGGCAGCCTCAATCTTCTGGACGATCTCCGCCCGGCCAGGGCCGGAAAGGTGGTCCAGCTCTGCCTTCAGACGGTCGAAAGCTTCCTGGGTGAGCCAGGCTGCGGACGGACTGTTGGTGGTAGACACGGACTTCTCCTCTAGTGGTCTTACATGCAAGACACCCCGCCACGGTGGCCACATGTGGATCTCAGTAACCAGCTCAGCGGGGTGAAGGTATTAGATCATTGTAGTCAACACAGTGGATGAATCCCAATATTCAAGCGGCGTCCGTCACTTCAGCCGGCAGTGCCAGGCACCCAGCAATTGTCGACGACGCCCGTTGCGGCCAGCGATTCAGTGCGGATTACCGCGCGGTGGGCCAGTGTCCGTCCTGAGTCGCTGCTGCCCTCCAGGACACCTGTAGGAATGTCCACCACTTTCCACCCCACAATTGCGTACTTGGAGTCCAGGGCCTTGACAGCGCATTTCACTGCTGTGCTGGAGTCCCGGGTCACCTGGAAATCAACCTCAGTCTGGGTGGCATCGATGGTGCTGTAGCTGAGGTCCTTGAACGTTACGGAGTCGGTAGCGTTTGACGTGGCGATCCATGCCATGAAACCCACCCCTGCAGCAAGGGCGACGGCGGCGACCACCTTTTTTCCCTTGGCGTTGAGGCCGCGCTTTTGACGGCCATAACGATTGGCTAGGCTAGTGGTTGCGGACGATGATGCCGGGCGATCCTGGGAAGTCACCAGTCCAGTTTAGTAGGGATCGTTCGCCCTGAAATCCCACCACCCAACTTGCATCCAGAGAACGCCGGGCTTTGTGGCTCCGGCACCAGAAAGAGGAAGCGTCCCTATGACCGCGTCCAGTTCCACGCCGGCGCCGCTGCGCCTTCTGGCGGTCCATGCCCACCCCGATGACGAATCGAGCAAGGGCGCAGCAACGATGGCAATGTACGCAGCCAACGGCGTCGAGGTTATGGTCGCGACCTGCACTGACGGTTCGCGGGGCGACATCCAGAATCCGGCAGTGGAAGACGCACCGCATCCCAAGCGTGACATGGCCGGAGCCCGGCGCCTGGAGATGGCGCACGCGGCTCGTGTCCTGGGAATCCAGCAGCAATGGCTGGGCTTTGTGGATTCCGGTCTGCCTGAGGGGGACCCGCTGCCCCCGTTGCCCGCCGGGAGCTTCGCGGTGCAACCTCTGGAACGGGCAGCCGCCCCGCTGGTCCGCCTGGTCCGCCGGTTCAAACCACATGTGATCCTTTCGTACGATGAGAACGGCGGCTATCCGCACCCGGACCACATCATGGCGCACAAGGTTGCAGTTGAAGCGTTTGAAGCGGCCGGGGATCCGGCACGCTATCCGGGCGTGGGCGAGCCCTGGGAGCCTGCGAAGCTGTATTACGACAGGGCGTTCAGCCCCGAGCGGTTCCGCGCCCTGCATTTCGCCCTTGAGGAGGCCGGGCTGCAGTCGCCCTACGCCGAGCGGCTGGCCGCCTGGCTGGAAAGCGACGCCGAGGGTCACATGCCACCGCCTCCCACGCACCCGACCACCACCCAGGTCGACTGCGGAGATTTCTTCGAGGCCCGCGATGATGCCCTGCGCGCCCATGCCACGCAGGTTGACCCCCTGGGGTTCTTCTTCGCCGTCTCTCCTGAAATGCAGCGCCGTGCCTGGCCCTGGGAGGATTATTCCCTGATCCAGTCCCGCGTGGAAACGGAACTGCCGGAGAAGGACCTGTTCGCGGGGCTAAGATAGACACAGCTTTTCTATGCTGCGTAGAAGTTGCGGCCCGGTTTACGGGTTGCGCCCGGCAGGCCTGTGACGTCCATCCTCCAGAAGGTTTCCCTTGCATCACATGATCGTGTTCCTCACCACCACGCCCTCGCCATCACCGTCGTTGCGACCAGGTCTCAACCAGGATGACATCACGCCCGGAACCCTGGGCTTCATCATGACGGCGTTCTTCGTGGTGGCCACCACACTGCTCCTTGTGGACATGGTGCGCCGCGTGCGCCGCGTCAGGTATCGGGCGCAGGTGGAAGAGGAGCGCCTGGCTGCTGCGGCAGCTGCCGATGCAGCAGCTGAAGAGGCGGCGGATTCGGGCGCCATCAGGGATGGCACCAACCCGGACGAAGGGCCCGTTGACCAGACGCAAACGCGTGACGGGGATTCCGATGAGACCCTGCCCGGAGACCCTGACACCCGCTAGCAGGCAGGCTCCTGTAAGCGCCTGCGGAGCCACCGCGCGCCGCGGACGGAGCCCGGCTGCACCTTAGGCGGAACCATGCCGCGCCTTGGGCGGCTACGCCGCGGGCTGCCCCAGTACCGCAAGCGCGATCGCTACGAAGTGGGCGGCGAAAGCTATAACGGTGAATGCATGGAACAACTCGTGGAAGCCAAAGTGTTCGTAGCTGAAGTTGGGCTTTTTGAGGGCGTAGAAGACCGCACCTGCAATGTAGAAAAACCCGCCGACGCAGATGAGGATCGCTGAGGCGGCATTCGCCTGGAAGAATTCCGGCAGGTAGAAGAGAGCGCCGCAGCCCAGCGCAATATAGATGGGCACGTAAAGCCACCGCGGAGCATGGGTCCATAACACCCGGAACAGCGCGCCCAGAATTGCTCCGCTCCAGATAACCCAGAGCAGCAGGACCGCCTTGGGCCGGTCCAAGAGGGCCCAGGCCAGCGGCGTGTAGCTGCCGGCAATCACCAGCATGATGTTGGTGTGATCCAGCCGTTTGAGCATCATACGCACTCCGGGGGACCAGTTGCCGCGGTGGTAGACGGCGCTGACGCCGAACAGCAGGATGCCGGTCAGTGCATAGACACCACTGGCAATCCGCAGTTCGGAAGTGGGGGCTAATATCACCAGCACCAAGCCTGCAACCAGGGCCAGCGGTGCTGCGACGGTGTGGATCCAGCCCCGCCATTTCGGCTTGATTGTCAAGAGTTCGGCGATCCGGACCGCGGCATCATCCACGGCTCCCGACCGCTCGGGTTTCCGGGGCCCGTCATTGGCCCCCCGAGGAGAGTTGGGAGGAATGCTGTTCATGGTTAAAGCCTAACTTACGGACGGGTAAGTTACTCGCGGGTAGGGCATCTGGGTTGGCTGCTAACGGTAGCCTAGAGGAAATCGTCTTTACAGCAGAAAGTCAGGTGAACCGCCGCGTGGAAATGCCCGGGCTCCTCTATGGCTTCTACGAGCGCAGGCTTCTTCGCAGCCTCACCCGCGACCGCATCCCGCAGCACATCGGTGTGATGGTGGATGGCAACCGGCGCTGGGCCAAGCAGTTCAACGCTCCCACCAGCCAAGGACACCAGGCCGGTGCAGACAAGATCCATGAGTTCCTGGGCTGGTGCCAGGAACTGGGCGTCAAGGTTGTCACCCTGTACATGTTGTCCACTGACAACATGAGCCGCTCCAGCGAAGAGTTGGACCTGCTGATGGGAATCATCGCAAATACGCTGGACCGGCTGGACGGGGATGCGGACATCTCCGTCCATGCCATGGGTGCTCCCGAATTGCTGCCGGGCTACCTGGCTGAGCGCCTCAACAAGCTCACAGCGCGAACGCCGGCACACGAAAAGATCCACGTGAATGTTGCCGTTGGATACGGTGGACGCCGGGAAATTGTCGACGCCGTCAGGGAACTCCTACGCGACGCTGCGGACCGCGGAGCGGGACTTCGGGACGTTGCGGATTCCCTCACGGTGGAGGACATCTCGCGTTTCCTCTACACGCGGGGCCAGCCGGATCCGGACCTGGTGATCCGCACCTCCGGCGAGCAGCGACTCTCCGGCTTCCTGATGTGGCAAAGCGCCTACAGCGAGTTCTATTTTTGCGAGGCCCTGTGGCCGGCTTTCCGGAAGGTGGACTTCCTGCGGGCCCTGCGGGACTATGCCGGCCGGCAGCGGCGCTTCGGATCCTGAGCAGGCGGATCCTGACCAGGCGGGCGGTTCATCTTGAATTCACGTCCCCGTAACAGGAATCGCCGGGCAATGAAACCGGAAATTACCGGAGCTGGATTTACGTTGTATCCATCAGCAGGCAATAACGCCGGCTGATCGGGGAGGCCACTACATGGAGCGTATTCACGCACCTAATGTTGGGGAGGCCGCTGCCGGCCTCCAGGCCGAGCCGCCTCACCAATAACAAAGCCGGGCGGAAGCCCGGGGCTGGAGTCGATGTGGCTACTTCTGAAGAGCGACCCACCGTTTCTACCGACGGCGGAAAGAAAGCTACCTCTCGCGCCAAGCGAGCCACCGCCAAGACCGGCGCAGCGAAAGATGATGCTGCGGCCGGTCTTTCTGTTTCCGGGCAAGTCCCCGGCGTTCAAAGCTTTGTGATCGATACATCCGTGCTCCTGTCCGATCCAAGGGCGTTGCTGCGTTTCGCTGAGCATGAGGTGATCGTCCCGATTGTGGTCATTACCGAACTCGAGTCCAAGCGGCACGATCCGGAGCTGGGTTACTTTGCCCGGAAGGCTCTGAGGCTGCTGGACGACTTGCGCGTCCAGCATGGTGGCTTGAACAAACCCTTGCCCATTGGAACAGAGGGCGGCACCCTCATGGTGGAGATGAACCACATCTCCTCCGAGGTCCTCCCCGCCGGTTTCCGGAGCGGGGACAACGACAGCAGGATCCTGGCCGTGGCCAAGAACCTTGCCAATGAGGGCCGCTCGGTCACCGTCGTCTCCAAGGACTTGCCGATGCGGGTGAAGGCGTCCGCAATGGGCCTTACGGCGGACGAATACCGCAACGAACTGGTGCAGGATTCCGGCTGGACCGGCATCGCCGAACTGGATGCCACCGAGGAAGAAGTGGGGACCCTGTACGGCCATGAACCGGTCTTCATTCCTGCCGCCGCGGAACTTCCGGTCAACACGGGACTGGTGCTGCTGTCCAACAGGGGTTCGGCACTGGGCAGGGTGGGTGCAGACAAGCAGGTCCGCCTCGTCAAGGGGGACAGGGACGTCTTCGGCCTGCACGGCCGGTCGGCTGAGCAACGGCTGGCCATCGACATGCTGATGGATCCCGCCGTCGGGATTGTTTCCATCGGTGGCCGCGCCGGAACAGGCAAGTCGGCACTGGCGCTCTGTGCAGGCCTGGAAGCGGTCCTGGAGCGCCGCGAGCACCGGAAGGTCATTGTGTTCCGCCCGCTGTATGCGGTGGGAGGCCAGGAGCTGGGCTACCTGCCCGGATCGGAATCAGAGAAGATGAACCCGTGGGCGCAGGCGGTTTTTGACACGCTCGGCGCACTGGTCAGCCAGGAAGTCGTTGAAGAAGTCATGGATCGGGGCATGCTCGAGGTCATGCCGTTGACGCATATCCGCGGCCGCTCGCTGCATGACGCTTTTGTGATTGTGGATGAGGCACAGTCACTGGAGAAGAACGTCCTCCTGACCGTGATGAGCCGCATCGGCCAGAACTCGAAGATCGTCCTCACTCATGATGTGGCCCAACGCGACAACCTCCGAGTGGGCCGGCATGATGGGGTTGCCGCGGTGGTGGAGACGCTCAAGGGGCATCCGCTGTTCGGCCACATCACCCTGACCCGGTCCGAGCGTTCGCCCATCGCCGCGCTGGTGACGGAGCTGCTGGAGGGCGCGGAGATCTAAGCGCCGGCTGAAGGTCCGTTCTCCGGGACGCCGGGGAGCGGGCCTTCTGTGCGTGCGCCAAGAAGGCCTGCCGCAGCTTCGTGGCCCGAGACCCGAAGGACCCAGTCCGGCCGCTTCAGGAGTGCCGGGGTCACGCGGACATGCTGGACATCACGGACGATGCCGCCCCACGAGTGGCGGTGAAGGCCGTTGAGCTCGTAGCCAAGTGAACCCGAAACGCCCAGGGAAGAGCTATTCCACACCGCGGCTTCCGACTCCGCTACCTCTGCGCCAAGCCAATCAAAGGCGTAGAGCACGACGGCGGCCCTCATTTCCTTGCCAAGGCCCTGGCCCTGCGCGGACTTCTTCAGCCAGGAACCCGTGGAGACGGTCTTCAGCGTGGCAAACTCCTTGGCGCCGATGTCCTGGCAGCCGACAAATTCTCCGTAGTGCCAGACTCCCAGCAGCAGAGTCCAGGAGTCGGGCGTGGATTCGGCCCGGCACCGCCAGTACCAGCGTGCCATGTTCGGTCCAAGCTCCTCCGGGGAAGCTTCGGCCCAGGGGCTGCTGAACGGGCTCTTCCCTGCGTCGTGAATTCCACCCAAGGCTGCCTCGACGGCTGCCGGGATGTGCTCATCGGCGATCGGCCGCAACGCCAGCCGGGGCGTCGCCAGAGTGAGGCCGTGCAACGGCCAGATGGATGTCAGTGTGGTCATCCGTGAAGCCTATGTGAGTGGGCCGATGTCCCACGGGATATGCTGGCGGACATCGGTGAGATTCATGGATTCCGCGAGGAACAGATCGTCCAGCATATATTCGTCCACTGCCAGGATCTTCAGCCGATGGCCGGTGCCGGCGGCGGATCCGTCAAGTGCCTGGCTGGCGACGCACACGCCCGTTCCGGCATCCACCCTGACCAAGGTGCGCCCTGGATGCGCCAGCGGCGATCCCGGATCAGCGGGGGAGTAGCTCCGGCCCGGGGTGACCACGGCCTCCAGCGCCCGCCTGCCGTCGTCGTCTACTTCCCGGACGCCTTCGAGCTCAACAGTGTTGAGATCGGGAAATTCCAGGGGCGCCGGAGCGTTCCCGGCCAGCTCTACCGGATCCAAAGCCGCGGCCAGCCTGCCGTTGCCCAACGATGGCTCGCCGTAGGCGGCTTCTGGCCGGCGGCGGACGAGGCCGGCGTCGTCGTAAACGGGGCTGACGAGGTAGGCGGGCAGAAGCCAGGATCTCCGGGTGGAGCTGACATAGAAGTCATCGCGCGTGTCATTGATGCCCGTGGTGCTGTGCAGCAGGAGCCCGTCGCGGGACTCCAGGCGTAACGCGCCCGGCCGGCGCAGCCATCCCCGGACTACGTTGGCGCCGCTGCCTGGCAGGTCCAGGTATTCGAACCGCAGGCTGTTCCATTTCCAGGGCGAAGAACGGCACAGGTTCCTGAAGATCTCGCCAAGGCCGGTAGGCCCGTTGCCCTTGGAATTGGCCTGTTCGGCCGCACTGTATCGCATATCCACAGTTTACGCGGGGAGCCAGCGGGCGCAGCCGGAAGCCCGGTAGCATCGCGAGGGTGATCCGTCGACTCGATGCCCTTTGGGAACTCAGCCTTCCGTCATTCTGGCTGGTGCTGGCGGCGTGCCTGTATTTTCTGGTGATGGCAACGCGTCTGGCCGTGATTGATATCCGCAGCCACCTCCTGCCCAACCGGATCGTGTTCCCGTCATACGGCATCGCGGGTGTCTTGCTGGTGGCTGCCGCGCTAATCGCCGGGTTCGACGGAGCGCCGGGTGCCGGGTCTGTCCCCGCAGGAATGCCCGACGGCGGGGCTGTCCTTTTCGGCGTGCCCGCGCTGGCGATCGTGGCCGGGGGTGCTGCACTGTGGCTCTTCTATTTTGTGCTGCGCGTGATCTATCCGCCGGGGATGGGGTTTGGCGACGTCAAGCTGGCCGGGGTCCTGGGAATGTATCTCGGTTATCTGGGCTGGGCGCATGTGGTTGCCGGGACGTTCGCCGCCTTCCTCCTGGGAGGACTATGGGGGCTCATCATCCTGGCGGCCAGGAAGGGCACCTTGAAATCGGCGATTCCCTTTGGTCCCTTTATGCTCGCTGGCGCCGCGGCGGCCATGCTCCTCCTGCCGGCGTAAGGACGGACCCGGAAACCGGTCATAAAACATGGCCGGTGGCCCGGACCTTACGATGGTTGCATCCGTAACGATTGGAGATTCTCCCCATGAGGTCAGTGACTTTTCCCGACGGACGCACCGCCCCGGCCCTGGGCCAGGGCACGTGGTACATGGGCGATTCCGCAGCTACCAGGGCCGAGGAAATCGATGCCCTGCGGACCGGGCTTGATCTTGGCATGACGCTTGTGGACACCGCGGAAATGTACGGCGACGGGGCGGCGGAAGAGTTGGTGGGGGAGGCCGTCTCAGGCCGGCGCGACGGCGTTTTCCTGGTCAGCAAGGTCCTCCCCTACAACGCCAGCCGGGCGGGAGTCGTAGCGGCCTGCCTCAGAAGCCTCCGACGTTTGCAGACCGACAGGCTGGAGCTTTACCTGCTCCACTGGCCCGGTCCGTATCCGCTGGAAGAGAGCATCGCCGGGTTTGAGCAATTGCGCGAGGCTGGGGAGATTGGCGGGTGGGGACTGAGCAATTTTGACGACGGCGAACTCAGGGGCCTGCCATCGGGCCGTAGCCAGGGCTCGGCAGCCGGACCCCAAACCAACCAAATCCTGTACAACCTGACCCGTAGGGGCCCGGAGTTTGACCTTCTTCGGTCGGCACGTGAGGCAGGAATGCCCGTGATGGCGTACTCACCCATTGAACAGGGCCGCCTTCTGGGCAACCCGGTCTTGGAGGGCATTGCAGCCAGGCATGGCACCAGCGATGCCCAGATTGCGCTGGCCTGGGTGCTGCGGCAGGATCACGTCATCGCCATCCCCAAGAGCGGCAGCGCAGCCCATGTCAGGGAAAACCGGGCAGCCGTGGACATCAACTTGACGCCCCAGGACCTGGCCGAACTGGACGCCGCCTTCCCAGCCCCACGGGCTCCGCAGCCGCTGGAGATGTTGTAGGCCCCCTCCGGGAATGACGCCTGCAGGCAACAAAGCCGGGGTGCCCTCCGTTAGGGCACCCCGGCTTCGCTGTATCAGGCGGAAGGTCAGCCGCGCTGGGAGACGAGGTCGTCGTCGTCCTTCTTTGCAGTTGTTCCGTCTGTTGCGTCGGCAGCAGCAGTTTCCGCCAGGGCAGGAACACCCGCCGCCAGCTCGGCTTCCAGCCGCACGGCCTCGGCGCCGCCGATTGCTTCACCGCGGGCGACCATTCCGGCAGTGTCGGAAAGCGGAATCTGCTTGAGCGTGATGGCCAGGACCAGAGCCAGTGCGATGAACGGCACCAAGTACCAGAACACGGGAGCCAAGGACTCTGCGTAAGCGTTGACAATGGCGTCGCGCAACTGGTCAGGCAGCTGGGCGAGGGCCTGCGGATCCAGGGTCCGGGTAGCCTGCGATGCCTGGTCGGACGAAGCGCCCGAACCGGTGAAGGCGTCAGTCAGGGAGGTAGACAGACGGTTGGTAAAGATGGAACCGAACACGGCCACACCGAGTGCGGCGCCAACTTCGCGGAAGTAATTGTTGGTGCTGGTGGCAGTTCCGATCTGCTCCGCCGGGACAGCATTCTGCACCACCAGGACGATCACCTGCATGATCAGGCCCAGGCCGGCGCCGAACACAAAGAGCTGAATGCAGATGATCCAGATGGGCGTGGCTGCGGACAGCGTGGTCATCCACAGCATTGCTGCAATGGTCAGTGTTGCACCAAGGATCGGGTACATCTTGTACTTGCCGGTCTTGGAGATCCGGATGCCCGAGTAGATGGAAGTACCCATCAGGCCAACCATCATGGGCAGCATCAGCAGGCCCGATTCGGCTGCTGAGGTGCCGGAAGACATTTGCAGGAACGTCGGCACGAATGCGATGGCCGCGAACATGCCAAGGCCCAGCGTGAAACCAATGGCAGTTGCGTTGACGAAGATCCGGTTCTTGAACAGTCCCAGCGGAATGATGGGGTCCTCGGCGCGGCGCTCGGCCATTACGAAGGCCAGTGCGGACAGGACAAAGGCCGCACCAAAAGTCCAGGTCAGCGGGGAACCCCAGCCCTCGTCCTTCTTGCCGCCGAAGTCTGTGAAGAAGATCAGGAACGTGGTGGCCGCGGAGAGGAACAGCACACCCAGGAAATCAATGCGCTTCTCAGCCTTCTTGTTGGGCAGGGTCAGGGCAAACCAGGCAGTGATGAAGGCTGCGATGCCAATGGGAATGTTGATGTAGAAGGCCCATTCCCACGTCATGTGGTCAACGAAGAAACCGCCCAGCAGCGGACCGGCTACGGCGGAGAGGCCGAAGACGGCGCCCAGCGGGCCCATGTACTTGCCGCGCTCGTTGGCTGGAACAATATCGGCGATGATCGCCTGCGAAAGGATCATCAGGCCGCCGCCGCCCAGGCCCTGCATGGCACGGAAGATCACAAAGCCCCAGAAATCGGTGGCCAAGGCGCAGCCAACGGAGGCCAGCGTGAACAGGGCGATGGCCACAAGGAACAGGTTGCGCCGTCCCAGGACGTCACCGAACTTGCCGTAGATGGGCATCACGATCGTGGTGGCCAGCAGGTAAGCCGTAGTGATCCAGGCCTGGTGTTCGACGCCGCCGAGCTTCCCCACGATGGTGGGCATGGCGGTGGAGACGATGGTCTGGTCAAGGCTGGAGAGCAGCATTCCGGCGATGAGTGCCGAGAAGATGATCCAGATCCTCTTTTGGGTCAGCAGCAGCGGTTGTGCTGCCTTTTTGGGACCGGTGGTGGTGGTCATGATGATCCTTTGGGGCTGGTGGGAAGGTTCTGCAGGGGAAGCGCCTGGCCGAAGAGGGTCTTGAGGGCCAGGGCGTCTTCGAGGAGGAGTTCACGGAACGTGCGGGTGTTCGACGCCGAGAAGTACGTTTCGTGGGCATGGTGCGCCATGGCGCTGGTGACGGCGACGGCCATTACCACCACGGGATGATCCGCGGGTACACCCTCACGCTGGGCGATCAGCTGACGTGAAGAGGCCTCACGCTCCGCGCTGGCGCCCACGATCTTTGCCATCAGCTGGGGTTCCTTTTTGATGGCTGCAATCAACTGGCGGACGTCCGTGGCTGACTCGGAATCCACCTTCGAGGCCCAGATATCCAGGGTGAGCTGGATGAGGTCGGCCAGGAGTGTTTCGGAGATGGTGCCGGGCTCGCCGCCGCCTTTGAGGAATCCGGCCATCAGCTCCCCGGGGTGTTCGTCGTCGTGGTGGCCCAGGATGGCGTCTTCCTTGGAAGGGAAGTAGTTGAAGAACGTCCGGCGTGAGACCCCCACGGTCTCGCAGACTTCCTCAATGGTGAAGCCGCTAAGGCCCTTGGTGGCGGTCAGCGAACGCGCGGCAGCCGTAATCGCCTTGCGAGTCTGCTGGCGCTTGCGCTCGCGGAGGCCGCCGTCGATGTTTGCACTATTATCCACAAAGTAAAGTTTTGCACTGTCTGCATAGAAGTGCAAAAAGATAGCCATGTGTCATCTGTCACCACTGTCCGGATTCGATGACAGCCGGGATACGACAACGGCGGCCGGCTCCTTCCGTGGGGAAGGGGCCGGCCGCCGTCGTGATCCAGGAGGCGGTGGGGACTTACGCCTTGTGCGGCGGGCGCGTCATGGACATAACGTCCAGTGCGGTGTCCAGCTGCTCTTCGGTTACTTCGCCGCGCTCCAGGAAGCCCATGGCCACTACGGTTTCACGGATAGTGAGGCCCTCAGCCACTGCCTTCTTGGCGATCTTGGCTGCGTTCTCGTAGCCGATGTACTTGTTCAGCGGCGTCACGATGGACGGGGAAGCCTCAGCAAGGAAGCGGGCGCGCTCGACGTTGGCGGTGATGCCGTCGATCATCTTGTCCGCCATCACCCGGCTGGTGTTGGAGAGGAGACGGATGGACTCGAGCAGGTTCGCGGCCATCACGGGGATGCCGACGTTCAGCTCGAAGGCGCCGTTGGTGCCGGACCAGGCAATGGCGGTGTCGTTGCCGATGACCTGCGCGGCAACCATGATGGAGGCCTCGCAGATGACGGGGTTGACCTTGCCGGGCATGATCGAGGAACCGGGCTGCAGATCCGGGATGGCGATTTCGCCAAGGCCTGTGTTGGGACCGGAGCCCATCCAACGGAGGTCATTGTTGATCTTCATAAAGGAGATCGCAATGTTGCGCAGCTGGCTGGAGGCTTCGATCAGGCCGTCGCGGTTGGCCTGGGCCTCGAAGTGGTCGCGGGCCTCGGTCAGCGGCAGGCCGGTATCCGTGGCCAGCAGTTCAATGACACGCTCCGGGAAACCGGCCGGGGTGTTGATGCCAGTGCCAACGGCGGTTCCGCCCAGCGGCACCTCGGCAACGCGGGGGAGTGAGGCGTTGATGCGCTCAATGCCGTAGCGGACCTGGGCCGCGTAGCCGCCGAACTCCTGGCCCAGCGTGACCGGGGTGGCATCCATCAGGTGGGTACGGCCGGACTTGACGACGTCCTTGAACTCAACAGCCTTGCGCTCCAGCGACTCGGCCAGGTAGCCGAGGGACGGAATGAGGTCGTTGATCAGGGCGGAGGTGGCCGCTACGTGGACCGAGGTGGGGAAAACGTCGTTTGAGGACTGCGAGGCGTTGACGTGGTCGTTCGGGTGGACCACCTTGTCGCTGCCGGCGGCCTTGAGGGCACGCGTGGCAAGCTCGGCGAGGACCTCGTTGGTGTTCATGTTGGAGGACGTACCGGAACCGGTCTGGAAAACATCGATCGGGAAATCGGCGTCGTACTTTCCGGCGGCCACCTCATCGGCTGCGTCGGCAATGGCCTTGGCAAGCTCGCCGTCGAGCACCCCAAGTTCTGCGTTGGCCTGGGCCGCAGCCTTCTTGACCCGGGCGAGCGCCTCAATGTGCGCGCGCTCCAGGGTCTTTCCGGAGATGGGGAAGTTCTCGACTGCACGTTGCGTCTGCGCGCGGTACAGGGCGTTCACGGGGACGCGGACTTCGCCCATCGTGTCATGTTCAATGCGGAACTCTTCAGTGGAAGTCATGGGGCTAGCTTAGGACGATCAGGCATCCCATCGAAAACCGTGAACGCCCCGCTGCGCCGTCCAACGGAGGGGCTCCCTAGAGCTCGCCGATTCCCGAAACCACGTTGGCCCGGCCGTCCGCAAGGCTGTACGAGAGGCCCAGGACTGCCGTGCGGCCGCCGTCGATTGCGTCGGAAATCACACGCGAGCTGTCCACCAGGCGCTGGGACGTCTGCTTGACGTGCTCCACCACCATGTCGTTCACCTCATGCTTGTCATTGCGCAGCGAGGTCAGGACGGAGGGGGTAATCCGCTCCACGAGGTCGCGCATAAAACCGACGGGCATGTCGCCTGTTTCTACGGAGTTCTTGGTGGCGGTAACGGCTCCGCAGCTGTCATGTCCCAGCACCACGATCAGCGGCACGCCCAGCACGCTGATGCTGTATTCAAGGGAGCCCAGTACGGCGTCGTCGATCACCTGCCCCGCAGTCCGCACCACAAAGGCGTCGCCGAGGCCCAGGTCGAAGATGATTTCTGCAGCCAGCCGGGAGTCGGAGCAGCCAAAAATCACAGCGAAGGGATGCTGGTTCTCTACGAGTGAGGAACGGCGGGATGCGTCCTGGTTGGGATGTGAAGATGTGCCGGTGACGAAGCGTTCGTTGCCTTCGCGCATGCGCCGCCAGGCCAGGGCTGGAGTCAGGTAAGTTGCCACGCGCCCACTTTACTGCGCGGCGGAGGAACTGGGTGCAACGGTTACGTCCGTTGCGGCATCCATGGAGGTGACGACGGCGGCAGCAAGGGTGCTGAACTCGTCGAGGCTGGCGGGGCCGGACAATACAACGGTGGTGCCCTTGTGGTTCAGGATCATGTTCTTCTCGCCCTTGCCGGAGTCGCGCAGCTCCCACGCATGGCCGCCGACGTCGCGCGTTCCGGTCACCGGTGCTTTGGCCGTAAGGTCAGCCAGCCAGGTGGGATTCGAGGCACGCGTCTGCACCAGCCCAATGAAGGAACCCGCGGGCGTCAGGTAGCCAACCTCCCACGTGGGCACGCCATCGGCGGTCCCGGATTCCCAGCGCGCGTAATTGGAGCGGTACGAACCGTTTGTGTCAGGGGTTGCCGGTGTGAATCCGGCCACATCCTTCGCGTTCGCGGCAACTGCGTTGACGTCCACCTTGGAGACAAAATCGTCCGAGTCAGGGGCGGGGTTCATCAGGACCACCGGCAGGAACGCCAGGATGCTCACGGCGAGGGCCAGGATCATGCCAATGACCGAGGCGTTGGCGCGTTTAGCCGCGGCTGCCGGGATTACCGGCTTGATCTGCTGATCCTGCAGCACGGACGACTGCTGCGTTGCCGGCTCTTGTGCTGCCGGCTGGCCGGGGGATGATTCCTGCAATTCACTCACCCTTCTATAGTCGCTTATCCGGAGGCTGATCTCACATTTCGCGGGGGCGTCATCCAGCGCCGCCTGCCCATGGCCGCGACTATGATCAGTAGCAGAGGAATCACCGCGGCCACCGAAACCCGGCGGCGCGGGCTCAATGATCGCCACTCAAAGAAGAGGTTTCCGTGTCACCTGCGCAGTTGAACCAGCAGTACTCCACCATTTCCCCGTCCCTTGCGGTGGGTAACGACGAGCCGGACCGCAACCTTGCCCTGGAACTCGTTCGCGTCACCGAAGCCGCGGCTATTGCCGGCGGCCACTGGGTGGGCTTTGGCGATAAGAACAAGGCAGACGGCGCAGCCGTCGACGCCATGCGTTCCTTCCTTCACACAGTCCATTTCAACGGCGTTGTGGTCATCGGTGAAGGCGAAAAAGACGAAGCCCCCATGCTGTTCAATGGCGAACAGGTTGGCGATGGCACCGGACCGGAATGCGACGTCGCCGTCGATCCCATCGACGGCACCCGACTGACGGCACTGGGCATCAACAACGCCCTGGCCGTTCTGGCAGTTGCCGAGCGTGGCTCCATGTTCGATCCCTCGGCCGTGTTCTACATGGAGAAGCTTGTCACCGGCCCCGAAGCCGCGGACATGGTGGACCTCCGCCTGCCGGTCAAGCAGAACCTGCACCTGATCGCCAAGGCCAAGGGTGTCAAGGTCAACCAGCTCAACGTCATGATCCTGGACCGCGACCGGCACCGCCCGCTTGTGGAGGAGATCCGCGAGGCCGGTGCGCGCACCAAGTTCATCATGGACGGCGACGTCGCCGGCGCCATTGCCGCAGCCCGCTCCGGCACCGGGGTGGACGCGCTGATGGGGATCGGCGGAACGCCTGAAGGCATTGTTGCCGCTTGCGCCATCAAGTCCCTCGGCGGCGTCATCCAGGGCCGCCTGTGGCCTACCAGCGACGACGAGAAGCAGAAGGCCATCGACGCCGGCCACGACCTCGACCGCGTGCTGTCCACCAACGACCTCGTGACCTCGGACAACTGCTACTTCGCGGCCACCGGCATCACCGACGGCGACCTCCTCAAGGGTGTGCGGTACTCCAAGGACAAGGTCCTCACGCAGTCCATAGTGATGCGTTCCAAGTCCGGCACCATCCGTTTTGTTGATGGCGAGCACCAGGCCAGCAAATGGGAAGGCTACGCCCGCCGCAGCTAGGCTTTTTGCGGAATCCGCCGCTTCTCCGGGTGCCCGCTCCAGGGGTCCGCCGCCTGCTCCCGAGCAGGAGGCGGACCCCTTTTGCATGGGTGCGTTGGTATAGGGTTGAGGCCATGAGTCTTGCCGTTATGCCTTGTACTGACCGCGCCCAATGGGACGAAATTGTTGATCGGTTTGAGGGGCATCCGCAGCAGCTCTGGGGCTGGGGCGAAACCAAGGCCATGCACGGCTGGTCCGTTGACCGGGTGTTGGTCAACGACGGCGGGCAAACCCTGGGTGCCGCCCAACTGTTGGTCCGGCGCCTGCCGTTCCCGTTCCGATCGCTGGTCTACATTGCCCGGGGACCGATGTGCTCCGCGGACAACACGGGTGCGGTCCTGGACCGCCTCGCAGCCCACGCGTCCGTGCGTCACCGCGGAGTGGCATTGAGCATCGAGCCGGACTGGGATGCGGATTCGCCCTATGCCGATGCGGTTGCGGCCGCCGGCTTTGCTGAATCAGCCAACACCATCCTGATCCCGCGGACCCTCATCCTGGACCTCGGCAAGTCAGACGACGAGCTTATGGCCGACATGTCCAAATCCACCCGCGCCAACATCCGTAAGGCCATGCGCAGCGAGGTGCAGTTCCGCAAGGTGGCGGGCGATGCCGAGCTGCAGCAGGTGCTGGCCGTCTACCACGAGACAGCTGAACGGGCCGGCTTCGGGATCCACGAAGATCAGTACTACCGCGACATTTTCACCAACATGGGGGACGGCTCACCCATCATCGGCGCTTTCGACGGCGATGAGCTGCTGGCTTTTGTGTGGCTGTCGCGAAGCGGAACCACGGCGTTCGAACTGTATGGCGGCGTGAGCCAGGAAGGCCAGAAGCAACGCGTGAACTACGGCGTGAAGTGGGCGGCGTTCCAGGCCATGCGTGAGGACGGCTGCCGGCGCTACGACTTCAACGGCCTGCTCAACGACGGTATTTCCGACTTCAAGAAGCAGTTCGCCAAGCACGAGAACCTGCTGATGGGGACCTGGGAGAGGCCGCTCTCACCGCTGTATCCCGCCTACGCCAAGGCCATGCCGGCCGCACGCCGGGGCCTTCAGGCCGCCCGACGCCTGCTGCGCACGGCCAGCAGCCAGGTGCGGCCTGCCGTCCAGCGGCTTCGTGGGGTGGCCGGAGGTGCCGTTAAGCGGCGCCGAGCCCCGCAGGCCTGATCAATTTCCGCGGAGTCCTGTAGTCACTGCGAAGGCCACTACGGGCTCTGTTGAACCCGCCACAGGGTGGGCGTTCACCGGTGCTTCAGCGGCTGCAATGAAAGCGCTTTCGCCACGGTCGAGGTGGAGGTCGCCCTTGGGCGAATCGAGGTAGACCGAGCCATTGGCAACAATAACCACAACAGCGCCGGCCTGTGCGAGGGGAACCGGTGCTGCGCCCGGCCCCAGTTCGAGGCGCTGCAGCTGGAACTCGCTGAACGGTGGCTGGTAAAGCTCCTGGCCCAGTCCGGTGGCAACAGGCTCCAGCCTGGGGATGGCCACGGATTCGAAACGGATGGTCTTCAACAGCTCAGGCACATCTATGTGCTTGGGAGTGAGGCCGCCGCGGAGGACGTTGTCCGATGCCGCCATCACTTCCACGCCGAGGCCATGCAGATAGGCGTGGACCTTTCCCGCAGGGAGGTAGACCGATTCTCCGGGGGAGAGCGAAATGCGGTTCAGCAGCAGGGAAATCAGGACGCCGGGGTCCCCTGGGTAGCGCTCGTTCAGGCTGGTCACCGTGTCCATCGCGGACTGGAGTCCGGCGGGTGCCGACGCTGCAGCTGACGCCAATGCGTCGACCACCACGGACGTTGATTGCGTGACGGCGTCGCCGCCGGCAATAATCCGCTGGAATGCCGTGCGCAGTGCCTGGGGCTCATCCGGTGCGGAAAGGTCGGTAACGAGGTCATCCAGGAGCTGTGGAACATCCCGGCCTGCTTGGCTTACCAGTTCCGTCAGGTAGACGAATATCTCCCTGCCCTCGGCCGGCGGACGGAAACCGCAAAGGGCTTCAAAGTCCGTTAGCGCGAAAATCAGCTCCGGCTTGTGGTTGTCATCGCGGTAGTTTCTGTCCGATGCATCGGCGGGAACACCGGCGTCGTTCTCTTTCCTGAATCCTTCACGTGCCTGCTCCAGGCTCGGGTGGACCTGCAGCGACAGCGGGGTGTCAGCGGCAAGGATCTTGGCCAGGAACGGAAGGCGCGGACCGAACGCCTGGATCGACGCCTCGCCGAGGAAATGCCCGGGATCGCTGGAGATCAGCGAGTCCAGTTTTTCCGTGGCGCCGCCACCAAGCTGCGCTACAGACGGGGAATCCGGGTGTGCGCCGATCCACAGCTCAGCTTCCGGCCCTCCTGAGGCAGGGCGGTCCAGCAGCCCGGCAATTGCCGTTGTAGATCCCCAGGCATAGTCCCGCAGGACGTTTTCGATCTTGTACAAGGCTGGATTCCTTAGGGTGTCTGAGGGGCGGGGGCGGGGGTCATAGCGCGGCGCACAGGCCGTTGCCGGCTACCAGCGCCTGGATGGCCTGTTCGTCGCCCTGGCGTTTCAGCTCGTTCAGCATTTCAGCCGTAATCAACTCGCCTTGGGGGGTGTGGGTGACGGGCGTAAAGTCGGACGGCGGAACCGTCACGGGCACGTTAAGTGCCGCCCGTCCGCCCTGCGCCGAAAGCCCGCCCCCAGCGGCGCCGTAGCTGACGAGGGAGTCATGGCCCCGGTCCGGAACCGGGGCGGCAGCAGCCGGAGTTCCGGAGGCTGATGCCAGGAGCTCCCTCACGCGTTCGTGGATGACGTCAAAATCCGGTGCTGTGGAGAAATACGGTTCAAAATCAGGCGGGCCAATGGTGAGCCGTTTGGCCTCGTGGTTCTTCGCCTTGATGGCCAGGTCCACAAAGCTCCCCAGCTGTCCGGCGGAGATATTGGACTCAACCACCTTGGTGCCGGCGCCAGCAATGTCTTCGAACTTGGCCAACAGGGTGCCAGGGTCCAGCTGCCGCAACATCGCCTGCTGGACGCACTGCTGCCGGGAGATGCGGGCGAAGTCGTCGACATACTCGCGGGAGCGGCCGTACCAGAGCGCTTGATGGCCGTTGAGATGGGTTTCGCCGGCGGCGATCCAGCCCTCGGGCATACCGTAAGTGTTGGTGGTTTCATCCTTGAAACCGCTCATGGGAACCCAACCGCCGGCCTTGATGCGGATGCCGCCCATGGCATCGATCAGCTTGGCAAAGCCGTCCATGTCCACCAGGACATAGGCCTCGATGGTGATACCAAGAGTGCCGGAGACTGCCTCCATGGTGGCTTGCGCTCCGGGATCCGGCGCATCGGGATAGAGGTCTGCGTATTGTTCGGTGACCTCGGTGTTGATGGCGTTGATCAGGCATTCGTCGCCGCAGTTATAACCGTCGGGGTAAATCCCGCGCATCGGTGAATCCTCTGAGAACCGGGCGTTCTGCAGGTTGCGTGGGACGGAAATGATGGCGCTTTCACCGGTTCGGGCGTCGACGCTGATAACCGACAAGCTGTCGGGTCGACGACCGGTCCGGTCATCGCCGGCGTCGCCGCCCATCATCAGGAAGTTGTAGCGGCCATCCACGGGACCAATGGCGGGTCCGCTTGAGAAGATGTTGCCGATCGCATTGCGGCTGACATTCAGCAGGTAAGCCGAGTATCCGAGGGTTCCGCTGCTGATCAGCATGGCGGCCAGAAGTGAAACGCCGACGATGGGACGCATTCCGGGAGCCAGCAGGACCGGACGGATAATGCGCAGGGTGTTGACAAAGAGCAGCAGCCAGCAGATGGCCAGCACGACGAGGACCAGGATGATCAGGAGCGAGGAAAAGGGATTGGTGATGATGTTGATGAGGGCCGTGCGGTTAATCATCAGCAAAAGCAGTGCCAGGATAGCGACCACCCAGACCGTGAGTGTCACCCTCAGCGCCATCCGGCCAAGTCTCCGGTCACCAGCGACGATCTGGGCACTGCCCGGGACCAGGAGCGTCAGCAAAAGCAGCACAAACGCCCGTTTGGTCCTCACAGGTGCAGGAGCGCCTACAGGATAACGGACTGGATCCGTAAGGGTCCCTTGAGGACGGTTGCCGCCGTTGCCGCCGCCCGAGCGGTGCTCGCTGATGGTCATGCCCGCTCCCTAGGAATTGCTCCGGCCGGCATCTCCGGCGTTGTCGGAGTCACCGTCAACACCGAAAACTTCGCTGACCTTCTGGCGTAGGTTAGCGCCCTTGCGGGAGGCCACGTCGTTGAGCTCCTGGGCGAATTCCAGCAAGGAGGCGCGAAGTTCCGCCGCGAGTTCATCGGTTCCAGCTGCGAGCATCCGTACCGCCAGGAGGCCGGCATTGCGGGCACCGGCGATGGAGACGGTGGCAACCGGCACCCCTGCGGGCATCTGGACAATGGACAGCAGTGAATCCATGCCGTCGAGGGTCTTCAAGGGTACCGGCACACCGATCACCGGAAGCGGTGTCACCGAAGCCAGCATCCCGGGCAGGTGGGCTGCTCCGCCGGCGCCGGCGATGATCACGCGGAGGCCGCGTTCGTGGGCAGTCTGTCCGTAGCGGATCATTTCGACTGGCATCCGGTGCGCGGAGACCACATCGGCTTCGAAGGGAATGCCAAATTCGGCCAGGGCATCGGCTGCGGCTTCCATTACCGGCCAGTCGGAGTCTGAACCCATCACGAGTCCTACCAGGGGAGCGTTCGGGGCACTTGCGGTGCCGGGACCTGTCGTCATGGTGTCTCCTCGGTGATCTGGCTGTGCTGCTGCATAGCGGCATTGGTGCCGTCGCGAAGGATCGCCGCAACGCGTCCCGCCCGACGTCGAACGTCGTCGACGTCGTCCGCAGACTGACCCACGAGGTTGACGTGGCCGATCTTCCGCCCGGGGCGGACCGATTTGCCGTAACAGTGCACCTTGGCTGCGGGCTCTTGGGCCAACGCTGTGGGGAAGGCAGAGAAGAGGTCCTGGTTGTCGCCGCCGAGGAAGTTCTTCATAACGACGACAGGTCCCAGGACGTCCGTGGCGCCCAGGGGCAGGTTGAGAACGGCACGCAGGTGTTGCTCGAACTGGCTGGTCACGGAGCCGTCCTGCGTCCAGTGGCCTGTATTGTGCGGCCGCATGGCAAGTTCATTGACCAGGAAACCGAACCCGGATCCCGGAGTCTCGAACAGTTCGACGGCCATAACGCCGGTCACATCGAGTTCGTGGGCAATCCGCAGGGCTGCTTCCTCGGCCGCAGCTGCCACCTCGATGGGGATATGAAGTGCGGGTGCTATGACTTCGTCGCAGACACCGTCCACCTGGATGGTGTGCACCACGGGCCAGGCGCGGGCCTCGCCATCCGGAGTCCGGGCAACGAGGGCCGACAGCTCACGGCTGAACTCGACCTTCGCCTCGGCCAACAGCGGGCTCATGGCGTTGAACCAGTCCTGGGCCAGCGCGGCGTCGGCTGCCGTGGCAACAATCCGGACCCCCTTGCCGTCGTAGCCGCCGCGAGGCATCTTCAGCACCACAGGCCACCCGATGCGTTCGCCGAACTCCACCAGTGCGGCAACGTCCTTGACTTCGGCCCACTCGGGGTTCGGCAGATCCAGCCTGTCGATGGCGGCACGCATCACCAGCTTGTCCTGGGCATGGGCCAATGCGTCAGGGCCGGGCTGGACGTTTACTCCGGAGGCGAGCAGTTCACGCAGGTGGGACCCGGGGACGTGCTCATGGTCGAACGTAAGGACGTCCACGCCTTCTGCGAAACTCTTGAGCGTGGCGAGGTCCTTGTAGTCCCCAATTGGGGACTTGCTTACGGCCGAGACCGCGGAAACATCCGGGCCTTCTGCCAGCACACGGAGTTCAAAACCGAGGGCGGTAGCCGCCGGAGCCATCATTCGGGCCAGCTGGCCGCCGCCTACAACACCTATTACTGGAAAAGTCACAAGGGTCAGCCTACAGAAAAGCCGCGCCGATCCCTTCCTTCGGCCTGCGGCAGCGGCATCTTTACAGTGCGGTAACAGGAAGAAGCGCTAAAATGAGGTCTTTGGCCCGATGGCCCACAGCACAGACGGCCATGGAGGGTCATGATTAATTCACTTGCAGATCGGATCAGAGGACTCGCGTCCCTTTTTTGGCGTGAAGTTGCCAAGTTTGGTGCCGTCGGCGGTGTGGCGTTCGTCATAGACAACGGGCTGACTTTTTTCCTGATGCACGGGCCTATGACAGACAGCGAAGCGAAGGCCCGATTTGTGGGTGCCAGTGTAGCGACGTTGTTCTCGTGGGTCGCCAACCGGCTCTGGACCTTCCGGCACCGCCGGCAGGCAAATGTGTTGCGGGAATTCGTGATGTTCATCCTGATCAATGGCATCGGCATCGGTATCTCCACGGGTTTCACTGCCCTGGCCAAATACTCGTTTAATGTCACTGACAAGAACATGCTGTTCGCAGCCGGTGTTGTCGGAATTCTGGTCGCAACGGTAGTCCGTTTCTTCGCCTACCGGTTCCTTGTCTTCAACAACGAACTGGACCAGGAACCGGAGTTCTCGCGCGACCACGAACTCATCGAACTCCACCATGCCGCTGCGCGAGAGGACCAGGTCGGCGACGCTCCGGCCCCAACGGAGGCGCGGACGATCAAGAAGCCCGGGCAGGCTTAGCCCGCGGCTGTTTCAGATACCCGTTCGGCAGCCAGCAGCTGATCTGTGACGGCCACCGCAGGGTGGACCAGAACCACGGAGCCGTCGGCTTCCCATGCACCCAATGCCCATGCCAGAACCTGCGTCATCCCTTCTCCGGCGGGCACCAACAGCCGGACGCCATCCGTCTGCCTTGCCGCGAAGTCTGTGAGCAATGCAGCATGCGGATATACGGCGTTTCCAGCGCCGACTGCTGACGAAGCCGAATCCCCGTCCTGGTGGGCCATAAAAACGTCCCCATGGGACCGCACTTCTGCGGCGTAATCGAGGACGCCGCGGGGCAATTCGCCGGGCCATTTCATGGCCAGCGCCGGTAAGGCGACGGCGACGATGCTTGTTGCCTCGGAGGCTGTGGCCGGCTCGGCCGTGACTGCAATGTCGGCAGCCGGGTGGGTGCCGCCGTCGGGCAGCATCACCTGCATCCCCAGCTGCCAGGCTGCGAGTGACCAGACCAAAGACTTCCAGTGCGCCGGCATGTCCACCAGCAGGCGCATGCCGGGCTCGGCGTCGAGTTCGTCCTGGAGCAGGTTGCTGGTCTTGGCCACCCAGTTATCCAGTACCCGCCCGGAGAGTTCAACCCGCTCGCTGTCCGGGCCATACCAGGTCAGCCTCGGGGAGGAAGAGTGCCCGGAGCGCAGGCGGGCCAGCAGCGCTGAAGCTGGAAGTGTCGAATCGGGAATACTCATTGCTTCATCCTGCCATGCAGCCGTCACATGGAGATCTGCCGCTGTGATCTATATCACCGGAGGGTTTTCTCACTTCGCTTTGCTAATATGCCGCCCAAGGTCCCGTGGCGGCGTCAGTTCACGGAACTGGAGCAGATAGTACGCCTACTGATGACAGCCGGGGTGTTGTCCGTGAATTTCCTGTGAAAATTTTGGTGGCGTGGCGCGCCACAAAAAAGGGCTCAGGATGTTTATTATCCGGCGTGGCTTGACTCGCGAGTAGTTACACGCGTGTAATTAGGTACAGAACACCCTGACGTAACTACCGGCACACAACCGAGTGTCCATGTATCCAGTTATGGGGCTGCAACACCAGGAGGGTCGCCATGGGGCAAGCAGAGCGTATCCAGGATGAAGCTGTCGTCGCCGGCCAGGCTACGGCCAAATACCATTCCCGCGGCATACCGAGTGACTGGTATGTGGATCCGGCGGATCCGGGCGCGGCGGAACGTTACAACAGCAGTACGCGGGATTCGGTGGAGGACCAGGCCACAGCTTTCCTCGCCGCCCACGAGGCACTGCTTGACGGTAACGGAGAGCCCGATCCCCTGGATCCCCCCATGGAGCTGCTGGCCACGCCGCGCCCCATTGCCCAGCCCGTCTGGATAGGATTGCCATCGGGCCAGGAGTTTGACGACGAAGGTGAGCTCGGGTGGCAGACTGACGCATTGTGCGCCCAGACTGATCCGGAAGCATTTTTCCCTGAAAAGGGTGGTTCCACCAGGGACGCGAAAAAGGTGTGCGGCTCATGCAACGTACGTTCGCAGTGCCTGGAGTATGCATTGGCAAACGATGAACGGTTCGGCATTTGGGGTGGCCTTTCCGAGCGCGAGCGCCGTCGGCTAAGGAAGAGAGCGGTCTAATTCTCCAGGAAGTACACGTCACCGCCATTGTGGTAGCCCACAATGGCGGCGACTATCTCCCCAGAACCCTGTCTGCCCTGGCGGGCCAGACCCGGCCCGCCGATTCGCTGATCGGTGTTGATGCCGCCTCCCAGGACAACTCCGCATCACTGCTTGAAAGGGCCTTCGGTGCAGCCCGGGTGGTCAGCTATGCAGGCGCGAAGCCAGGATTTGGGGCATCGGTCCAGGCCGGTCTTCAGGCGCTGGCACCGTGGCGGGGTGTGGATCCAGGTGACTCCGGCGATGGCCAGCCTGGCGAGTGGGTCTGGCTCTTGCATGACGACGCCGCTCCGGCCCCGGAAGCTCTGGCCGAACTGCTGGCCGCCGTCGAGCGGGCCCCTTCGGTAACGGTCGCGGGGTGCAAGCAACTGGATTGGGACTCACCACGGCGCCTTATTGATGTGGGCCTCTCCACCAGCCGGTGGGCAGAACGGCTCACCTTGATTGAAGCGGACGAGCTGGACCAAGGCCAGTACGACGGCCGCAGCGATACCTTCGCCGTCAACTCTGCCGGTATGCTGATCCGGCGCGATGTCTGGGAACTGCTGGGCGGCTTTGATCCCGCCCTTCCGGGAACCGGTGACGACGTCGACTTCTGCTGGCGGAACCGCTTGGCCGGCCACCGGGTAGTTGTGGTGCCTACTGCCAAAATCAACCACGTCAGCCGCCGACCGCACGGGCTAGGCACCCCAGCGGCCGCCAGGAAAGCCCAGGTCCACCTCAGGCTCAAGCACACAGCACTGTGGAAGCTTCCCATCCACGCCGTGGGAGCCCTCGTTGGCAGTATTTTCAAGCTTGTCCTCAGTATCGCGGTTAAGGACCCGGGGCACGGATTTTCGCAGTTACTTGCAACTTTCGCGGCGCTGGGCCGTCCCGGGGCCATAGCCCGCAGCCGCCGCAGTGCAGCGAAGACGCGACGCATCCACCGCTCTGTGATCCGCAAACTGCAAACCCCCCGCCGCGAAGTGTGGAACCACCGCCGTTCACTGATGGAGGCGATTGGTGCAGAAGCTTCACCGGCTGACCGCTACGGAACAGACCTGCTGTCTGATCAGCCCAGTGGCGATTCCGCAGACGATTTCGTTGCACTGACAACGCCGGACAGGGGCTGGAGCGGCACAGGAGCCGTGGTTGCCCTTGTTGTCGCCGCGGGAGTTTCGGTAACCGGACTCTCTGCGCTTTTTCGTGCTGATTCCGTAACCGGTGGCGCCTTGTTGCCCGTTTCGCGCAGCCTGTCGGAGATCTGGCAACACGCGTCGAGCTGGTGGATAAGCCTGGGCGCTGGATTGCCAGGGCACGGAGATCCCTTCGGTTATGTCCTTTGGCTCTTTGGGCTGTTGGGTGCCGGTGACGCAAATGGCGCCATTGTCTGGTTCTTGTTCCTCGCCATGCCCCTGGCTGGCCTGGGTGCCTGGTTCGCGGCCGGTGCGCTGACGCGCCGCCGAAGCTTCCGCTTCGCTGCGGCCCTCGTCTGGGCTGCGGCTCCGGCCCTTCAGATTGCTCTTGACCAGGGGCGGCTGGGCGCCTTGGTAGCCCATGTGTTTATGCCACTCCTTGCTTTGGCACTGCTTCGCGCCACAGGCAGCGCGGTGGGACACGGCCGCTTTGCGCTGCCTACACCGGCGGAGCGTCGCTACGTGGAGATGCCGCCCCTCAAGGCCGGCATCAACGGGACCCCGTCTTGGACCGCTGCTGCTGCCGCCGGACTTGCCCTTGCCGTAATTGCCGCGGGTGCACCGTCACTACTGATCCCACTGGCCCTGATTGTTGTCCTCTCCGGCCTTCTGCTGGGACGCCGTGGCCGCACCGTGTGGTGGGCCCTGTTGCCTGCCGCAGCCCTGTTCGTACCTTTTGCAGTATCCGTTTTGGACAGGCCGCGGGCACTGCTCGCCGATCCCGGGCTACCGCTCGGTTCCGATCCCGCTCCGTTGTGGCAGCAGGTCCTGGCACAGCCGCTGACTTTTGATGTGGATGGCGGCCTTGCCGGATTGCCTGCCTTTGAAAGCGGTTTTCCCTGGGCCCTGCTGCTGGCCCTGCTGATCGGCGCGCCAGTCCTGGTGCTTGCCGTCCTGGCACTGTTCGTGCCCGGAAAGCGGACTCGCCTGGTCCGTTCGTTCTGGGTGGCGGCGCTGATCCTGCTCGTCGGTGGCTGGCTAGCCGGGCACGTGGCCACGGCCGTTAATGCCTCCAGCCTGGTGACGCCGTTCGCAGGACCTGCAGTCTCGGCCGCCACGTTCGCCTTGCTGGGTGCCGCAGTGCTTGGCGGTGAACGGCTTTTCGCCCGGCTGGACAGCAGGGCCCGGCGCACGACGCCGTCACGCTCCCCGGGTGCCCCCCGTACCATCGCGGCACTCGCGTTGGTGATTGTGCTGGCCGGGCCGTTGGCCGGGCTCGCGGCCTGGACTGCCCGGAACATTCTTGAGCCGGCGGCCGGAAGCACTGCGACCACGGGGCCGGTGCACTTGGGAACTGAAAGCCTGCTTGCAGCGCCGGAGGGGGGCACCCTCCCGGCCACCGCGTCAGACAGGGGCGAAGGGCCGGAGCAAACCCGCACCCTCGTCATCAGTACGCCCGAGGAAGGCACCTACGGTGCCAGCTTGATGCGCGGATCCGGGACCACTCTTGACGCCCTGTCGACGGTTGCCTCAGCTGCTTCCATCATGGGCAACCCAGGTAGCGAGAGCATCCGCGAAGATGACCAGGTCACAGCTGACCTGCGAGGTGTTGTGGCCACCATCGTCGCCGGCCGCAGCGTTGATCCCCGCCCCATCCTGGAAAGCCTTGGCGCCGGGTTCGTGGTCCTCAAGACCGACGACACCGCAGCCCAACTGACTGCGAGCAGGATTGACGCAGTCCCGGGCCTGGTTGCCGTGGGGGAGACCGGATCCGGTTGGCTCTGGCGGGTTACGCCGCTGAACGCCGATGCTTTGGAGCCTGCCGATGTTGCCCATCGCGCCCGGATTGTGGATGCCAAGGGCGCCACGACAGGACTGTTGCCTTCCGGGCTGCACAACGTCACGGCAAAGATTCCTGAAGGAAGCGAGGGACGGCTGATGGTCCTCGCCGAGCGGGCCGATCCCGGCTGGAGCGCCTGGCTGGACGGGCAAAAGCTGACCTCCACCAACTCAGAGTGGGCGCAGGCCTTCACGCTGCCGGCAAGCGCCGGAGAACTGACGGTCAAATACCAGAATCCATGGGCGCCCGTCAGTGCTGCCGTCCAGGCTGCCGTCATCGGGCTGACCATACTCCTAGCCATCCCTATGCCTGCCCGACGCCCCAATACGGGGCTCTCCCGTGATGAAGGCTCCCTGCGTAAGGAACGTCAGAATGCATAAGGACCCATCCACCGAACCGGCAGCCGGCCCCGATACGGAGGTGGGCCCGGCCTCCAAGGACGCTGGCCCGGCTTCGGCGCCGAAGCGGGAAACGGCTCCAACTGTGAAACCGGCGGAGCGCTCCCGACGGCAGAAAACGCCTTCGCGCGGAATCCTCACCGGAGTCTTGTCCGCCGTCGCCATAGTGGCTGCGGCCGGCACGGTGGTCACTGCGGCAGCCGTTGCCCCGGCTGTTGTGGGGGCACGGCCGCTGGAGGCTGCCCTGGCAGCAGTGCCCGCCGGGGCAACACAGGGCGTCTGTCCCAGTCCTGCCCGCCTCCTGGAGGGGTCCTCGGACGGTACTGATCCACAGTTCAGCCCGGAATCGGCTACCGCGGAAAGTGCTGTTGACGCCGTTGTGGTCAGCTCCCCTGGTGCCAATCTCCCCCCAGCCGGGCTGGCTGCACTGGACGGCAGCGGAAAGACCGATATCAAGAAGGGGCCTGCGGCCGAGGCGCCAGCAGCGGCAGCAGTTTCGGTCGGCGTGCTGGCCGGTCGTGCTGTTTCCGGAATCAACGTGCTCGATGCCGAAGCCGTGGATAACAATCGGGCATCTGCGGCAGCCCTGCTGCGCTATTCAGCCACTGACGGGGACCTGCGCGGCACCGCTGCCGCCAACTGCCAGCAGCCAGCCAACGATTTGTGGCTGGTAGGCGCCAACACTGCACTTGGCCGTACTGCTGTCCTCACTCTGACCAATGCATCCAGCAATGCGGCGACGGTCAACCTGGAGCTGTTTGGCGCGGACGGCCAGATCCAGGCCCCGGGCAGCCGTGGCCTGCTGGTTGCTCCTGGCGCCAGCCGCTCGATTGTCCTGGCCGGGCTGGCCCCGAACGAGAAGTCCTTGAGCGTGCATGTCCGCAGCGCCGGTGGCCCCGTGGCCGCCGTCATTCAACAGAGTGTGTTGCGCGGCCTGCAGCCAGGCGGTGTGGACTACATCTCTCCGGGTGCAGGCCAAGGCGTCCGGCAGGTTGTGACCGGTGTGGACATCCAGGATCCGGCAGGGATCGCCACGATGACCGCCGAACAGGGGTTTTCCGACGCCGGGCCGGTACTTTACCTTACGGTTCCGGGGCCCACCGATGCGGTTATCGAAGTAAAACTGTTCGGAAGGGATGGCCAGAAAGCCCTCCCCGCAGGAGGGGTGGTGACGGCCAAGGCCGGTTCTGTAACGGAAGTTCCGTTGGCAGGCGTCCCGGCCGGACAATATACCGTGTCCGCTTCATCGGATGTCTCGTTTGTGGCCTCCAGCAGGGTCACCCGCGGCACCAATCCGGACGAGCCCTCTGACGTATCGTGGTCGCCGTCGAGCCCCCGGCTGGGCAGCCAGCACCTGGTACCCGTACCGTCCAAGGGAGACCGGTTCCTCGTTGTTGGAGCCCTGGACAGCCGGGCAGCGGTGACCTACACCCCGGTTACCGCCGATGGGCGGATCCAGGAAGCTGCCACCGCCGACATCGCCGGCGGCACCACTGCCAGCATCGCAGTTCCGAAGGAGGTGGCGGGTTCCGCGGTAACCGCCTATATAGTCTCCGCAGCAGGCGACGCCGCCTACGGTGCGCTTGTGCTTCAGGACGGTTCCGGTATTTCCACCGTGGCGCTCACAGCAGGCGCAGAAGGCCAGGAACGGGTTCCGGTCCGGCTTGGTTACTAGGTACGTTCCAGGGTCCCGCCGGGATCAGTATCTGCGACGGTAGACGGGGTCCAGCGTTTCCGGGGCGACGCCCAGCATTTCGGCAGTATGTTCGATAACGACGTCGTGCACCAGGTCCTGGAGTTCCTCCCGGGTGTCGCAGGCGTGCTCGACGACTCTCCGATAGACGGTGATCAACGGCCCTTCGCCGGTCCCCGCCGGAATGAAGGCACCCATCGGCGCGGGTTCCCCTGCCGCCACGAGTTCCTCAAGGTTGGTGGGGATTTCGTCAACGGCAAAGCGGACGCCGTCGAGCGTTTTGCCCCAGATGTCGTGAAGACGCTGTGCTGAGTCCATCACGAGTTCGTCAAAGCGTTCGGCCCGGGTCCGGAAACCCGGCAGCGTGGGCAGCATAAGTTCGCCGCGGAGGCCGCGGCCGTGGCGGTTCCTCCGCCTGGCTCGGAAGCCCTTGGCCGACGTACCGGTAAGCGGACCCTGTTGCCCTGACCGCTCGTCAGCCAACCGGACCGTAAATCCTGAATCATGGTTCGATGACTGCATATATTGACTCTAATCCTGGGATCGGGATTCCGCGACACTCCAGGCCGCGCCGTTTGGCTGGTATCCGACCGGCCTCCGGTGTGCCGTTGGCAGATCTACCGGTGATGGGCGGGTACGCTGGGATGTCGTGGGTGCCATTCGTCAGTGTTCAAGGTCAGCCTGCCGCGATGCGGCAGTCGCCACTTTGACGTACGTGTATGCCGATTCAACTGCCGTCCTGGGGCCCCTGGCCACCTACGCCGAGCCGCATTGTTACGATTTGTGCGCGCGGCACTCGGAATCACTGACGGTGCCGCGAGGCTGGGAAGTCCTCCGCCTGGCAATGCCGAACACTCCGCAGCAGCCAGGGCCTGACGACCTTCTCGCTCTCGCTGACGCCGTCCGGGAAGCGGCATCCAAGCCTGTCGCAGAGTCCGGGGAACGTCGCACCGGGCACTCGCCGTTGGAAGCACCGGCCGCCGCCGAAGGCGTCCGCCGCGGCCATTTGCGGGCCCTGCGCGAACCCTCCTGAGGGGCGGATCACGGTAGGCTGATAGCTGCACATCAGTCCCCAACGGCCATCAGCCAGACCACGGCGCCATGGCACCAGCAGGAGCAGCAAGCATGCCAAGAATCAGCCCTGAACTGTTGTCCGTCCTTCGATGCCCGGTCACTGCTTCGCCGCTGAAGCAGGAAGGCGACGTCCTCGTCGCCACCCAGGCCGCTCCGGACGGCAGTTTTCCGCAGTACCGGATCGAGGACGGCATTCCGTTGCTCCTGCGTCCCGAACTCCTGCCGGCCGCCAGCGCCGCCGCCTCAGACCAGCACGACCCCGCCGCAGGCCAGGGCAGCTAGCGCGGCTTTCCAGCCGGGCACATGAACAGCATTCAACAAAGGAACTCCATGACTTTCGACTACAAGGTTGCCGACATCACCCTCGCCGAGGCAGGCCGCCACCAGATCCGCCTGGCCGAGCACGAGATGCCGGGCCTGATGTCCCTTCGTGCCGAGTACGGCGCGGAGCAGCCCCTCAAGGGCGCACGCATCGCCGGGTCGCTGCACATGACCGTGCAGACAGCCGTCCTTATCGAGACTCTCACTGCATTGGGTGCAGAGGTCCGCTGGGCATCCTGCAACATCTTCTCAACGCAGGATGAGGCCGCCGCTGCCGTGGTGGTAGGCACCGGCACCGTAGAAAATCCCCAGGGTGTTCCGGTGTTCGCGTGGAAGGGCGAATCCCTTGAGGAATACTGGTGGACTGCCGAGCAGATCCTGACCTGGCCGGGCGCCGACTCCAACACGGATCTTGGCCCCAACATGATCCTGGATGACGGCGGGGACGCCACCATGCTGGTCCACAAGGGTGTTGAATTCGAAGCAGCCGGGGCCGTTCCTGCCGTGGATGCCACGGACTCCAAAGAATTTGGCGTCTTCCTGGAACTGCTCCGCCGTTCCGTCGCAGCCGACCCCAAGAAGTGGACCCGCATCGCAGCCGGAATCAAGGGCGTCAGCGAAGAGACCACTACCGGGGTGCTCCGTCTTTACCAGCTGGCAGCCCAAGGGAAGCTGCTTTTCCCGGCCATCAACGTCAATGATTCGGTGACCAAGAGCAAGTTCGACAACAAGTACGGGATCCGGCACTCGCTGCCGGACGGAATCAACCGCGCCACGGACGTCCTGATGGGCGGCAAGGTCGCCGTCATCTGCGGTTACGGCGACGTCGGCAAGGGGGCAGCTGAAGCCCTGCGCGGTCAGGGTTCCCGGGTGATCGTCACCGAGATCGACCCCATCTGCGCCCTGCAGGCCGCCATGGACGGGTACCAGGTGGCCAAGCTGGAGACCGTCCTGGCGATCGGTGACATCTTCATCACCACCACAGGCAACAAGGACGTCATCATGGCCGAGCACATGGCAGGCATGAAGAACAAGGCGATTGTGGGGAACATCGGCCACTTCGACAACGAGATCGACATGGCCGGCCTGGCCCGGATTCCGGGGATCCGCAAAGTGGAGATCAAGCCGCAGGTACACGAATGGGTCTTCGAAGGTGATACTGCCGAAGGAGCCGAGGCACGTTCCATTATTGTGCTTTCCGAGGGCCGCCTGCTGAACCTGGGCAATGCGACAGGGCACCCGTCGTTTGTCATGAGCAACTCGTTTGCCAACCAGACCATCGCCCAGATCGAGCTGTGGACCAAGCACGGCCAGCCGGAAACCGAGCGCGAATATGCCAACCAGGTCTACGTGCTGCCCAAAATCCTGGACGAGAAGGTTGCCCGCCTGCACCTTGATGCCCTGGGAGTTGAACTGACCGTCTTGACCAAGGACCAGGCCGAATACCTCGACGTCGACGCCGCGGGTCCGTACAAGTCCGAGCACTATCGTTACTGAGGCGTAACGCCCTTCCCAAGGGCCCGCGGTGCACCGGAACGGCGATAAGGCTTAAGATTGTTTGATGACGTCTGACGCAAAGCCCCGCCGTTCCGGTACAGCCAGCAAGATCGCACTGATTGTTGCGTTCTGCCTGCTGGCTGCAGGCGGCGGAGTTTTTGCCGCTGTGGCTCCCGGATTTGCCGGCTCAGCGATTGAATCTGAGGCCGCATCGGCAGTGCGTTCCGAACCCGGCAAGGCGGCCCCCGTGGTGCCGCCGCTGAAGCTGGAGGTACTTCCGGAGAACGGTGCCAAGCAGGTTAATCCGGCCGCGCCCGTCACCCTCAAGGTTGGTGCCGGCAGCATCGAGAAGGTGACACTGACCGCCACCGACGGTGAAACTGTCAAGGGTGAATTCGGCGCGGACGGCAGCAGCTGGAAGTCCAGTGACCCCCTGAAGTTTGATGCCACGTACAGCTACAGCTACGTGGTCAAAGACGGTGCCGGGCGCGAAACCAGTGCCACCAATACGTTCAGTACCGTGGCATCAACGCATGAGGCTGATGCCATGATTTATCCGCTGGACGGCATGAAGGTTGGCGTGGCCCAGCCCTTGCAGATTACGTTCAGCGAGCCTGTGCTCAACCGGGAAGCTGTGGAAGCGGCCATCAAAATCACCACCACCGCCGGCCAGACCGGCGCCTTCCACTGGTACAGCGACACTATGGTCCGCTACCGCCCCGAAACGTTCTGGGCAGCCAACTCCACCATCACCATGGACATGCAGCTGTTCGGCGTGGACCTGGGAAACGGCCAGATCGCAAACTTTAACAAGTTGCACACGGTCAACATCGGCGACAAGGTTTCCGCGGTGGCCGACGCCGCTGCGCATACTTTCACGCTCAGCGTTAACGACCAGGTGGTCCGGACGCTCCCCGTCAGTATGGGGGACGAGCGCTTCCCGTCCGCCAAGGGCTTCGCTGTGCTGATGGAAAAACGCCGCTACGACCACTTCCGCGCATCCAGCATCGGGCTCGCGCCCGGAGATCCCGCCTATTACGGCAATGTGGACGTCGAGTACACCATCCGGCTGTCCCTCAGCGGTGCTTACATCCACCAGGCGCTGGAGTCGGCGTTCCCCTACATCGGCAACAAAAACGTTTCCCACGGTTGTATTGGCTTTAACCCGGAAGGCGCCGCCTGGGTCTTTGAACGTATGACCACCGGCGACGTCGTCGAAGTGATCAACACCGAAGGCGATTTCGCAGCGTTCGAAGATGGCTTCGGCGACTGGAACATCCCTTGGGCGCAGTACGACAACTAGCCGGTCGGTATAGGTGAAGCGAGTGCAGCCGAAGGGCCAGCAAAGGCGCTGTAATCCCTACTTTGTAAACGGCAGCCGTCGGAGCCTGGCGCCGACCGCTTCGCTGCGGTGACGGTCCCGTTCCAGCCGGGCAGTTTCCCGGACCCGCCGTTCGGCCAGGACTGCTGCGAGGAAGTCGTGCGGATTGGTTCCGGCAGGAGGCAACGGCGCCACAAAGTGCGAAAGTTCAGTGGCCAGCGAGCGGACAGTTTCTTCGCGGGACAGGGGAGACATCCGCCCGGCCTGCCGTACGAACATTGCCGCACGCCGGGCCGTTCCGTCCGGAACCCTGCCGATGTCCACCATGGCGGCCCATTGCCGCAGGTGCACCGGTACTGCGGCCAATACCGGAGTCTCGACCGGAACACGGCGGCGCAAGGAGTACGTTCCGGCCATAACGTCTCCGAGCCTGCGTGACTTGTGGCTGAAAAGCGCGACGGCGATTGCCAGGCCTCCGAAGGTGGCGTAAATCTCCACAAATCCGGTCAGGCCCCGGATCAGCGCGTGCCGGAACCGGATGGCGCCGCCGTCGTCCCTGACAATCCGCAGGCCCACAACGAGCTTCCCCACTGACAGCCCGCGGGTGAGCGTTTCCACGGCGATGGGGACCACAACCAGGAAGAAGACCACCGCAACGAGCATCAGCGCGCGAAATGCTGCCGGGTCCAGGTCAACTCCGGCGGACAGCACCGTCATAATGGCCGCCACGAGGAGGACTACGTTGATGACGACGTCGATGAGGAGTCCCAAAGACCTGGCACCAAACGATGCTGGACGGAGCTCCAGAGCCACTGCCTCGCCTGTAATAATCGAACTCACGCTGTCTCCGTCTCCTGCTGCTGCCGCGCGGACCTACGGCCTGGACCCAATCTACGGCACCTTCCTATGGCCGGCACGGCTTCCGGTCTAGGCTGGAGCCGTGGATATGGATGCCTTCTCAGCGGTGAACTCCGGCGCCTGGTCCCGGCTGCATACCCTCGCGTTCCAGCGGCGGCTCAGCGGCGCCGAAGCCGATGAGCTGTTGCGCCTGTACCAGGCCACCTCGGCGCATTTGTCCCTGGTCCGTTCGCTGGCCCCGGAGAGCGGGCTGTCCGCGTCCCTGTCCGCCACGCTTGCGCAGGCCCGTACGCGGTTCACGGGTGCCAGGTCCAACTTCATGGAGGACCTGGCGGCATTCTTCGTCATCCACCTTCCTGCAGCGCTGTACCGGCTGCGGTGGTTGACGCTGGCCTGCGGGCTGGCGTTCTGCCTGATCGCGGCCGGATACTCATCATGGGTGGCAGGATCGCCGGAAGTCCTCAAGGCACTGGCCCCGCCGGAGCTGCTGAAGCAGTACGTCGAGGAAGACTTCATCAACTACTACTCGGAGAATCCCGCGGCATCGTTTGCCGGGGCAGTCTGGACCAATAACGCCTGGATCAGTGCCCAAGCCGTGGCGCTGGGCATCACAGGGATCTGGGTGCCCATGATCCTCTTCAGCAATGCCCAGGGTGTTGGGATCGCTGCCGGAGTCTTTGCCGCCGCAGGGCAAAGCGATGTGTTCTATAGCTACATCCTGCCGCACGGGCTGATGGAGCTGACGGCGGTATTCATTGCCTGCGCGGCAGGCCTGCGGATCTTCTGGGCAATGGTGTCGCCCGGGCTGCGTACCCGCGGCCAGGCCATTGCCGAGGAAAGCCGCTCATTGATCACCGTGGCGCTTGGATTGGTGCTGATCCTCTTTGTTTCCGGCCTGGTGGAAGGATTCGTAACGCCGTCGCCGCTGCCGGTGTGGGTGAAAATCACCATTGGCTCCCTGGTATTGGCGGCCTACTGGCTGTATGTTCTGGTACCGGGGCGCAGGGCCTTCCTCGCCGGAGCCACGGGTGGACTTTCCGAAGCCGACGGCGGCCAGCGCCAGCTCATCGCCTGAGCCCCGCACGGATTCCCCGGATTCCCCGGCTTTCCCGGCCGGGCGTGCCGCATGGTCGCCTCGGGGGATTCCAGACGGCGGCAACGGCATGGCACCGCGTGGCTGTCGGGGCAAAAAGGTAGGCTCTGAAGGAGAAAAAGTGGCGTTGCCTGCCTGCGCAGCAACGCAAAAGCCCGACGGAAGAGACGCTGCAGTGAACGACAAATCCCAGCCGCCAGGCCAAAAGCCGGAGCCGGTCCTGGATACTTCATCCGACAGTGACGACGTTGCGTTTGACTGGATGAAACCCAAGGCGGACACCACCGCCAAAACCGGGCCCTCCAACGAGGACCCGGCATCCAGCCGCGCCGAGCGTAAGGCGTCGGAAGCCGCCGTCGTAAGTTCCGCCGACCGGACCCCCACCGTGCCGCGGGCCGACGCTTCAGGATCCCGCAAGGCAGAACCTGACGCAACGAAAACCACAGGGGTGCTGCCCGACGCCGGAACGGACGGCACGCGCGACGCCCGCGCGGGTGCCCACTTCAGTGAGCCGTTGCCCACCTCTGCCCTGCAGGTCCGGCCTCCCCAGGAAGAAGTGGAACGGCGGAACGCCGAGCGCGAAAATGCTGCGAACGCCAAGCCCGTGCTGCCTCGGGTGATGCAGGTACTGCTGGCCGTCTTTTTCCCGGTGATCCTGTTGGTCCTCGCCGTGCGGGTTGTTGCCACCCCGTTGTTCCTGTGGGTGGAGTACTACAGGCCCGGCTTCCCAGGCGATGGTTATGGATTCAACACCGACGACCGCATCACCTACGGCTCATATGTGGTGGATTACCTCAGCAACTGGGCGGGGCCGCGGTACCTGGGCGATCTGGTGGGCCGGAGCGGGGATGCGCTGTTCCAGTCCGAGGAGGTCAGCCACATGGCAGACGTCAAGCTGGTATTCCTCAGTGCCCTGGCCGGCGGGTTCCTGCTCATCCTGCTCAGCATCGTTGCCGTGGTGTACCTCAAACGCCGCAGCACCGGGGGAGTCCGGCGCGGACTGTTCGCCGGCTCGATCATCACGCTGGTCCTGATCCTGGGTCTTGGAACCCTCGCCGTCCTGGGCTGGCAGCAGTTCTTCACCGAATTCCACCGGCTGTTCTTCGCCAGCGGAACGTGGACATTTGCGCTCGAGGACACCTTGATCAGACTGTTCCCCGCACAGTTCTGGATGGATGCCGGAATAGTGATCGGCGCACTGGTGCTGATCGTGAGCGTGGTCACCCTGGTCCTTACGTGGCCCACCCGCCGCCGGCGGGGCCTGCCGCCGCGGCAGGGCCGGGCCGACAGGAAAGCAGCCGCAAAGGCTTCAACTTCCGACACGGAAGCACCTGAGCCCAAGCAGCAATAATTGACAGCGACAGGCCCGTCCGGCACTCAGCCGGGCGGGCCTTCCTGTTTCCGGAGAGCCAGGGTGAGGTAGCCGTCGTCGTCCAGGCTGCCGGTCACGCCCGTGTGGAAAAAGTCCCCGGTAAATGCGGCAGCCCCAGCCCCAGCCCCTGTGTCCTGGTGATATCCGGCGAAGACGCCAATGCCCTTGACCAGTACCTCGCCGTCGGCTGCTATCCGCACTGTAGTTCCCGGGAGTGGCAGTCCAACCGTCCCTGGCCTCTTGCGCTCAGGCGTGGCAGCCGCAAACGGACCGGCTGTCTCATTTAGTCCGCAGCTGTCCAGGACGGGGATCCCTGCGCCCTGGAAGAAGTGCACAGTGTCCGCGGGCAGCCTGCCGCCGGAGGTGAAGATGTAACGCAGCTGGCCGCCGAGTGCCGTGCGCAGCCGCCGGTAGACCAGTCGGTCGAACACCGCATGGCGAAGCGACAGCAGCCTGCCTGGCCGCACTGCCGCGCCTGGAGGACCGTCTGCGGTATCCGGCCCAACTAGGTGTATTGACCACGGACATTGGTGACGTTCGGCGTGGCGGGGTGACACGAAAAAGACCTCCGAGTGGAGTGGGGCTTGTCTAGAGTCCAATTCCACAAACGGAGGTCTTCGTGTCCCACCCTAACGCG
>JAPSJV010000019.1 GCA_031178005.1 Pseudarthrobacter sp. | reverse complement strand
ACACGAAGACCTCCGTTTGTGGAATTGGACTCTAGACAAGCCCCACTCCACTCGGAGGTCTTTTCCGTGTCACCCCGCCACGCCGAACGTCACCAATGTCCGTGGTCAATACAACTAGGTCGCATTTAACGCACCAAAACGCGTTTTAGGAGCGATAAATGCGAGTCAGTTGGGCCTGGGTGGCCTACCTGGTTGGGGAGGGGGCCCGTTTCCTCGGGGCCGGGGACTTCGTGGCGGGTTTCCTGGGGACGGGCGTCTTCGTGGCGGGACGTCGGGCAGCGGGCTTCCGGGGCGCCGGCCGTTTCGGTTTCTGCGGCAGTCGGACCCTCCTCGAGGGCCAGACGGCGGACACGAACAGGAGCGCCAGGGTCAGCAGGCCGGTGATCACTGCCAGGTAGAAGTAGATGTCCGAATCGCGGCTGGTCACGGCCTGCCCCAGAGCGGAAGCGTCCCTGTTGAAGGCCAGCCCCCACATCCGCAGGAACGCGATCGAAAACGCGACGGCCAGGCTGCTCCCTACCGCACCCAGCACAACCGCAAAATACCGGCCGCGCGCAAAAACGCACCAGATCGAGGCGACGTACGCCACCACAACCGCGGCCACGAGTGCAGCCAAAACCAACTCGTTCAGGGTAAAGACCGTCAGCACCATCAGTCCCAACGCAGCCAGAGCCGCACCGATGGCCAATGTTCCGCTGTTACCCATGCGTCCAATCATCCCCGAGCGGGCGGCTGCTTCTGCACGTAACCGCGCATAATCGTCATGATTGCGGCAACACTTTGATCACGGGTGCGCTCAGGGTTGTAGGTCTGCCGGTCCAACCCCACCACAAAGCACGCGCCGAAGATGGCCGTTTCCAGGCTGCCGCGGGAAACTGTTGCGTCTACGGGATAGACGACGGCGACCCTCTCCACCGCGGTCCCGATCACTTCCAGAAGCTCACCCCGCAGGACGGCGAAGGTGTTCTGCCATTCGCCTGCCGTGCGCCAGTTTTCGCTGACCCAGAGCCGGGCGAAGGACGGGTATTCGTCCATGAAGTCCATGGCCTGGCCGATCATGGCTTCCATGGCCAGCAGCGGATCAGTGGTGCCCTGGTCCCCGGCGGCACCGCCGTCGGACGTTCCTCCGGCGCCTGCACCCCCTACGCTCAGCAGCGCCGCTTTCAAGATGTCCACCCCGTGCCGGAGCAGCTGGGCGATCAGGTCCGACTTGCTGCCGAAATTGTAGTAGACAGTGCCCTTGGAAACCCCGGCCGCGGCAGCAATTTCGTCCACCGTCACTCCGGCCGCACCGCGCTTACCGATCAGGTCCATGGACGCTTCGAAAAGCCGCTGCTTGGTGGCGTTGGTCCGCGCAGGCCGGAGCTTCCTCCCGGCTTGGTTGCCCTCAGGAAGGGCTGGTTCGGTGCTCATACGGCAATCTCCGGCTTGAGGGTCTTGAGGGTCCAGAACTTGTGCTTGCGAACTGCCAGGGTGGACATAGCGGCACCCAGCAGCGTGTACCCCAGCAGGCCCAGGAGCGTGGGCACGATCATGGACAGATCAGCCCCGTAGATGAGGTGCCTCATCCCCGTCACAACGTAGCCCATGGGCAGGACCTCATGCACCACATGCAACGGTGTTGGGGTGGTCTGCCAGGGGAACGTGCCGCCGGAGGACACGAGCTGCAGCACCAGCAGGATCAGCACCACCAGTTTTCCGGGCGAGCCCAGCAGCGCAACCACACCTTGGATGATGGCGCTGAACGCCATGGCGGCCGCCAGCATAAACAGCCACATCAGTACGGGATGCGCAGGGTTGAGGCCCAAGGCCAGGTCCACCACCAAGGTCAGCAGGCTTGCCTGCACAACGGAGACGGCAAGGAACGGAAGCCAACCTCCGACGGCGATTTTCCAGGCGGGGGCGTTCGATGCCAGGGCCCGCTGGGTGATGGGGCGCATCGCCTGGACCAACATAAAGATCCCGATCCACAAAGCCAGCGTGAGGAAGAACGGAGCCAGGCCGGCGCCGTACGAATTGGCCTTGGCCTGGGAGACGTTGCTGACGGATACCGGATCCGCGATCACCTTGGACAGGCTGGACTTTTGGGAATCGTCAGGGTTGGGCACCTGCCCGGCGCCCTTGGCAATCTCGTCCGCGAGGGTCCGTGAACCGTCAGCAGCGGTTCCGGCGCCCGCCTCGAGCTGGCCCGCGCCGTCGTCGAGCTTCACCGCACCATCACTGAGCCGGCCCGCACCGTCCAGCGCGGACTGCTGGCCGGCGGCGAGAGTCGCTGACCCGGCGCTGAGCTGGTCCGCGCCGCCCGAGGCTTGGACGATCGCGTCCTTCAACGCCGGGGTGGCTCCGGCGAGCTGGGCGGCTCCCGCGCTGACGGCAGCTGAGCCGTCCGCGAGCTGCTGGATCTGGGCGGCGTCCTTCTGGATCTTGGCCTTTGCGTCGGCAACGGGGCCAGTGCTGGCGGTCTTGTCGAAGTCGGCCAGGATCTGGTCAGCCTGCTCCTGGGTGATGACCTTCGAATCCACGAGGCGGCTGTTGGTGGCGATCAGCCGGGTCCGCAGCCCCTGGTCTGCAGCCTCGAGCTGGGTCACCACGTCCTGGACCTTGGTGTTGAGCTGGGCGTTTCCGGCGGCCACCTGCGATGCGCCGTCGGCCAGTGCCTGGGCGCTGGCAGGCAGGGAAGCAGTCTTGTCCTTGAGCTGTGCCAGCCCGCTGCTCAACTGGCCCGCTCCGGCATTGAGCTGGTTGGCGCCGTCGCGCAGTTTCAGCTGTCCGGCGTAGAGTTCGCCGGCGCCGCTGCTGAGCTCCGTGGTGCCCTGGTGCAGGGTGACCGTACCGTCGCGGAGGGTGGCAATGCCGTCGGCCAGTTGCCCGGCCCCGTCTCCGGCCTTCACCATCTGGGAGTGGATGGTGCCGAAACCGGTGAGCAGCTGGTTGGCCGTCTCCTCGCCCACGTCCTTGGCCACGGTGTTGTGCACGGCGGTGGTCAGCTTGTCCACGATGGTGCTGAGCAGGTAGTTGTTGGCGTCGTTGGTGGTCACGTTCAGCATGGCCTGGCTGGCAGAATCGAAGCTGCCGGGGGAGACCAGGTTGGCGGAAAAGTCGGCCGGAATCTTCAGCGCGAAAGCGTACTTGCCGCTGCTGACGCCCTGATCTGCGGCCTCCGCCGTGGCAACTGACTGCCAATTGAAGAGATGGGCCTCCAGCAGGCTGTCCGCAACTTTGTCGCCGGCGCGAAGCTCGGTGCCGTCGCTGGAGGACGCGCCCGTATCCTCAACCACCAGTGCGGCGTCGATCTGGTCCAGGTTGCCGTACGGATCCCAGTTCGCATACAGGTACACGGCGCCATAGAGCAGGGGCACCATGGTCAGGGCCAGGATGGTCAGCTTGGGCAGCAGCCCGCCGGTCATCCGCTTGAGCTCGGAGCGGGCCAGCCGCAGCACAGTCACTTCGCGTCCTCGGTTTCGAGTTCAGTTTCGGGTTCGGGTTGGCGCTCCGGGAGGGCTTCCGCTGAGGGTTCGACGGCGGATGCAGAGGCAGCTGCCGGTTCACCAGCCGGTGCCGGTGCGGGCTCTGGTGTGGGCGTCTGCGCGGTCGCGATCGCGGGAGTGGGTTCCTGTTCCGGTGCAGGCGCCTCGACCGGTGCCGGCAGCGCATTGCCGATTTCCGCCGTCGGCCCTGTCCAGGAGTCCGGGAGGGCAGTGACGGTAGCGACGACGGCGAGTTGCCGGCCGGCGTCGTCCGCCAACCTCTGCAGGCGGGGCAGCCAGTCCGACGCGTCGGCACTGTGCCGGTCCGGGGAGTCGATCACCAGAAGGTCCGTGTGCGGGTTGGCCAGTGCCAGGGCGGTGAGGAGTTCCATCCGCCGGGCGGGCTGGAGCTGCTCGGTCCAGAGATCGGCGATGTCCTCGAAGCTATTCACCTTGAGCCAGGGCTTGCTGAGCAATGCACCACGGTAGCGGCGGGGGATCAGGGCGAGGTCCTCGGTGACCAGGTCGCGGACGCTCAGGTGCTGCTCCGGCTCGTTCACACCGGGAGAATCCACCAGGGCGCTCGCCAGCCGGAGCTGCTTGATCCTCGCGTTGCCATCCCAGCTGACAGCGCCGCCACTTGGCTTCATGCGTCCGCTCAGGGTAAGGGCCAATGCGGTGCGCTGGTCCTGGCGGTCGCCGGAAACCAGGAGGAGTTCACCGCGTTTGGCCTGAAGTGAGGTGGCCGGGAGCAGGGGATCCCGCCGGCCTTTCACCTGGAGCTGGTTTACGGAGAGCAAATGGGGGCCTTTCGCAGAGAGTATCTGCAGTAACTCTAACTAAACTGACTGGTCAGTTCAAATAGCCCCTGGTTCCTCCGCTTTAGATGCCGTACTTCTCCAGGAGCCGCAGCCAGACCTCACTGATGGTGGGGTACGACGGAACGGCATGCCACAGCCGGTCCAGCGGAACTTCCCCGACTACTGCGATCGTGGCCGCGTGCAGGAGCTCGGCCACATCTGGGCCCGCGAACGTGGCCCCAAGCAGCACCTTTCGGTCCTCGTCGATCACCAGCTGCGCCCAGCCCTGGTAGTTGTCGGAGTGCAGCGACGAACCGGCGACGGCGATGGGCAGCTCCACCGTGGACGTGTTAAAGCCGTCTGACTGAGCCTGCTCCTTGGTCCTGCCGACGGCGGCAATTTCCGGATCCGTGAAAACAATCTGCGGTACGGCATGCTGGTTGGCAGTCTGGGCCTGCTTGCTCCAGTCCGCCGGATCGCCGGTGAGAGTTCCTTTGGCCCGGGCAACTATTGCGTCGCCGGTAGCCCGGGCCTCGTACTTGCCCTGATGGGTCAGCAGCACCTTGCCGGCTGCGTCACCCACGGCGTAGAGCCATGGCTGGCCGGCGTCCCAGCCATCCCCGGGCTGGACTGCCTTGACCGCCCCGGAACTGTCCGTTTCCAGCGTGAGGGGCTTGCCGTCGTCGGACATAAATCCCAGGTTTTCCAGACCCAAACCCTCAACGGCAGGGTGACGGCCCGTGGAAACCAGCAGCTTCTCCGCCGTAACCGTGGCGCCGCCTGCCAGGGTGAGGGTGAAACTGCCGTTGGTATTTTGCTCGATGTGCTCCGTGTTGGTGTGCAGCCGGACGTCGACGCCGTCGGCGCGCAGCCCCGCCTGGACCAGCTTCGAGGCCTCTTCGGGGTACGAACCCAGCAGGGCGCCGCGAGCCACCAGCGTCACCTGCGTGCCGAGCCGTGCGAACGCCTGCGCCAACTCCGTGCCCGCCACTCCGCCGCCCAGGACCGCCAGGCTCTGCGGGACCTCTTTGGCGGAGGTGGCTTCGCGCGTGCCCCAGACCTCAAGCCCCTCCAGGCCGTCAATCGGCGGCAGCGATGGGTGCGAACCGGTGGCAATCACGACGGCGTGGCGGGCCCGCAGGTGCTGCGTCCCGCCGTCGTCTGCGGCTACTTCAACATGCCCCGGCGAGGTGATGGAGGCGTGGCCGCGGAAGAGGTCTATACCGGTATCGTCGAGCCATTTGACCTGGCCGTCGTCCTGCCAGTTGGACGTAAACTCGTCGCGGCGTTTCAAAACGGCGGCGGCATCAAGGGTTCCGGTGACTGCCTGTTCCGAGCCTTGGACTGATTGGGCGCCGTGAAGTGCGATGCCGGGCCGCAGCAGCGCCTTGGACGGCATGCAGGCCCAGTAGGAACATTCGCCTCCCACCAGCTCAGCTTCCACCAAGGCTGCGGTGAGACCGCCCTTGACCACACGGTCCGCGGCGTTTTCACCTACCGCGCCGGCCCCAATAACAATGACATCAAATTCGTGTGCAATAGCCTCAGGCGTCATGATCACCAGCCTACGCCGGGACCCCGGGCGACGTGGAGGGGTGGGGCGGGGCGCGTCTCGGTCCGGGCCAGGGGAATCCAGAGGCGCGAAGTCAGAGAACCCCCGCGCCGGACCCACCCCGCGGGCAACAAAAAAACCCGCACCAACCGGTGCGGGTTTCCTTGATCTGTGCGCCCAAAGGGATTCGAACCCCTGACCTTCTGTTCCGTAGACAGACGCTCTATCCAGCTGAGCTATGGGCGCATCTTCGGTTCGAGTGGAGGATGTTTTCCCCGCCGAACCTCGAATAACTTTACGCGAGGTGGGCCGATGTGCCAAATCGAGAGCCATGTAATCTGCGCGACTAGACCGGTCTACGTGACCTTAGTCACTTAAGAGCCGACTTTTCGGCGGGTATTCCTTGACTTTACGCGGATTTCGCACAGGAGGCGCTGCGGGCCAACAACTGGGCCTCAAAATCCCGTACCACTGGGCCCATAGCATTTATGACACACCGATGACCCCGAGGAAGGGAACCGCAATGGGCGATCTGGCGCGACTGCCGCTGCTTGAGGAAGCACCAACCACCCACGCTGGGCTACTTGCCTGGGTTGAGGAGGTTGCCGCTCTCACGCAGCCGGACCGTATTCACTGGGTGGATGGTTCCGAAGAGGAAATCACACGCCTGAACGAAGAGCTCGTGGCCGGCGGTACCCTGCAGCGCCTGAACCCCGAGCTCTTCCCGAACTCGTTCGCCGCGTTCTCCGATCCCGCAGACGTCGCCCGCGTCGAGGAACAGACCTTCATCTGCTCCGAGAACGAGCGCGATGCCGGATTCACCAACAACTGGATGGCTCCCGCGGAGATGAAGGAGAAGCTCAAGGGCCTCTTCTCCGGCTCCATGCGCGGCCGCACCATGTACGTGATCCCGTTCGTGATGGGACACCTCGACGCCGAGGATCCCAAGTTCGGCGTCGAGATCACCGACTCCGCCTACGTTGTTGCCTCGATGCGCATCATGGCCCGGATCGGCACCGATGTGCTCAACAAGATCACCGAGACCAACGCGTTCTACGTTCCGGCACTGCATTCCGTGGGTGCGCCGCTGGAGCCGGGCCAGGACGACGTTTCGTGGCCGTGCAACACAGACAAGTGGATTGTGCACTTCCCGGAGGAGCGTTCCATCTGGTCCTTCGGTTCCGGCTACGGCGGAAACGCCCTGCTGGGCAAGAAGTGCTACGCCCTGCGCATCGCCTCCGTTATGGCCCGGGATGAGGGCTGGCTGGCTGAGCACATGCTCATCCTGAAGCTCACCTCGCCCGAGCAGAAGACCTACTACGTCTCCGCAGCTTTCCCTTCCGCTTGCGGCAAGACCAACCTGGCCCTGCTGGATCCCACCATTGACGGCTGGAAAGTGGAGACCCTGGGTGACGACATCACCTGGATGCGCTTCGGCAAGGAAGGCGAGCTCCGCGCCGTCAACCCCGAGGCCGGCCTCTTCGGCGTAGCGCCGGGAACCGGTTGGGGAACCAACCCCAACGCAATGCGCGCCATCGCCAAGGGCAACAGCATTTTCACCAACGTAGCGCTGACCGACGACGGCGGGGTGTGGTGGGAGGGCATGACCGATGAAGTGCCCGCTCACCTCACGGACTGGCGGGGCAACTCGTGGACGCCGGACTCTGACCAGCCTGCCGCGCACCCAAACTCCCGCTTCTGCACGCCGATCGACCAGATCGATATGCTCGCCGAGGAATACAACAACCCCGACGGCGTGGAGCTCTCCGCGATCCTGTTCGGCGGCCGCCGCAAGACCACGATTCCCCTGGTCACCGAGGCCCGCAGCTGGTCCAACGGCATTTTCATGGGTTCGACGCTGTCTTCCGAGACAACTGCTGCAGCCGCCGGTGCCGTTGGTGTGGTGCGCCGCGATCCCATGGCCATGCTGCCGTTCATCGGCTACGACGCGGGCGACTACCTGAACCACTGGGTGAACCTGTCCGCGAAGGCCAACCCAAAGCGGCTGCCCAAGATCTTCCTGGTCAACTGGTTCCGCCGGAATTCCGAGGGTGGCTTCGCATGGCCCGGGTTTGGCGACAATGCCCGCGTCCTGAAGTGGGCCATCGAGCGCCTCGAAGGCAAGGCGGACGCCGTCGAGACCCCCATCGGTTTTGTCCCCACCGGCGACGCGATCGACCTTTCCGGCCTGGACATGACTCCGGCCCAGGTTGAAGAGGCCGTCGCCGTAGATCCGGACGAATGGGCTGCAGAGCTTGCGTCGATCGAGGAATGGTTCGCCAAGTTCGGCGATTCACTCCCGGACGCGCTGCAGGGCGAGCTGGATGGACTGAAGTCCCGCCTCTCCCAGTAACTGAAGTACGACGGCGGCCCCGCACCTTTTTCACGAAAGGTACGGGGCCGCCGTCGTTCCCCCCCCCGGGCCCTAACCTCGCCAGCTCGGTCGGGAACCCTCCGGCGTGGGCCCACCCGGCAATCGATTGCTCCGTAGGTGTCGTTTTGCGGGCCCAAAACGACACCTACGGAGCAATCGATGCAAGGGGCTGGTAAATAAAGGGGGCCGGGGTGGAGAGCTACAGCCCGGGGCGGAGGCCGATCATTTGGAATACCGGCGCCATCTGCCCGGAGCGGGGCAGCCGGGCCACGACCACGTCATCGAGTTCGCGGTAGAACGCTTCGCGGGCGCGGGACATCGCGGTGCGCAACCCACATTCATGGATGAGCGGACAATTGCCGGCGGGGGAGATGCAGTCAGCCGGATCCTCGCGCGTGTCCAGATGCCGCAGGACCTGGCCCACCGTCGCTGTCCGCCCCACGGAGCTCAGCCTGGCACCACCCAGCCTGCCGCGCTCCACCTCGATCAAACCAAAGATGCGCAGCCGTGCCATGGCCTTGCTGACATGGTGATAGGGCGTTCCCACGGCAGTGGCGATGCTCTGGGTGGTCAGGAGTGAGCCGTCCGGCGCGGCTGCCAGCACCATGATTGCCCGGAGGCTTACATCGGCGAAGGCGTTGATTTTCATGCCGGTTATCTAGTCCACCCAGATGGTGCGGTGGTTGGAATCTGCTGCCAGCTCGCCAAACACCCATTCGCCTGTTTCCGGGCTGGCAGCGTAAGGAAGAACGGCCGCAAACACTGAGCCGTCCGAATGCTCGGCCGCCACGTGGACGGCGTCGGACTCTTCCTCCACCAGCATGATGTCGCACACGATCGCCGCGGCACGGAACTCTTCCCGCTTCTGGTGCAGCAGTGCGGTGAGATCCGCGATCATCTCATCGGCATCGAATTCGGCGTCGGACGTGGCCTCCGCGGCATCCGCGGGGGTGACGGCCATCAGCCGCACCTCGCCGTCGTGATCCATCACCAAGGCGAACGGCAGGAACCCGCCCTGCCCTTCAAGCTGTTCCTGGGCAGCGCCAACACCGGTTCCCAGCAGGGTTTCCAAATCCTGGGCGGAAGCCTCAGGTACCGATTCCCGCCAGGACTGCGGCTCGCCGCTCACGGCTACTGCCCCCGGACCAGCGACAGGACGCGGTTGCGGACGCGTTCCATGGTGGCGAGGTCCACGGCTTCAGCGTTCAGCCGCAGGAACGGCTCCGTGTTGGACGGGCGGAGGTTGAACCAGTAGCTGCCGTCGTTGGCGGTGAAGGTGCTGCCGTCCATGGTGTCGATGGTGAGGTCCTCGGAAGCGAAATCCTGGCGGACGCGCTCCACGGCGGCTGCCTTGTCCTCGATTTCCGAGTTGATCTCGCCTGATGAAACGTAGGGCTCGTATTCGCGTCCCAGCTCGGACAGCGGGCCGTCCTGCTCGCCCAGCGCTGCCAGTACGTGCATGGCCGCGAGCATGCCGGTGTCCGCGTTCCAGAAGTCGCGGAAGTAGAAGTGCGCGGAGTGCTCGCCGCCGAACACGGCACCTTCCTCAGCCATGACTGCCTTGATGAAGGAGTGGCCGACGCGCGTGCGGACTGCCCGGCCGCCGTCGTGCTCCACCAGTTCTGACACCGCGCGGGACGTGAGGAGATTGTGGATGATGGCGGGTGTTTCCTCACCCTGGGCCTTGGCGCGGGCGATTTCGCGGCGCGCCACCATGCCGGTGATGGCCGACGGCGACACCGGGTTCCCGTTCTCATCGATCACAAAGCAGCGGTCGGCGTCGCCGTCGAACGCGAGGCCGATGTCCGCGCCGTGCTCGACGACGGCGGCCTGCAGGTCGCGGAGGTTCTCCGGCTCGAGCGGGTTGGCCGGGTGGTTCGGGAAGGATCCGTCCAGTTCAAAGTAGAGCGGGACGATCTGGAACGGCAGCTGGGGGAGCAGGGCGTCGCCCAGGACTGCGGGAGTGGTGAGGCCTGCCATGCCGTTTCCGGCGTCGACGACGATCTTCAGCGGACGTGAGCCGGAGAGGTCCACCAGGGTGCGGAGATACTCGGCGTAGTCCTTCAGGACGTCCTGGACGCCGATCTGGCCACGTGTCTGAGCCTCCGGGATGGTGCCGGTGTTCAGGTATTCCTCGGCGAGTGCCTGGACCTCCTTGAGGCCGGTCTCCGAAGAGATGGGCACGGCGCCGGCCTTCGACATTTTGATGCCGTTGTAGCCGGCGGGGTTGTGGCTTGCGGTGAACGTGGCGCCGGCGGCGTTGAGCGAACCGCAGGCGAAGTAGAGCTCGTCAGTAGAGATCAGGCCCAGCAACTGCACGTTGGCTCCGCGGGTGGCAGCGCCGTTGGCGAACGCCTTGCTGAACTCGGGAGAAGAGGGGCGCATGTCGCCGCCCACCAGGACCGTCTGCCCTTCGAGCTGCAGGATGTCCACGAATGCGGCGCCTACTGCCTCGACGATTTCCGCGGTGATGGATTCGCCCACAATTCCGCGGACGTCGTAGGCCTTAAAGGAAGCCGAAAGATCAAAAGTTTTGGTCTGGTCGCTAGTCACGGCTCCTATCTTACGGTGGCAGTGAGGCGTCAAATATCCATGTGTCTTTATCCACATAGCGCAGTTGAACGGGTGTGCGTGTCAGGGGTGGCTGGGATACTGAATCAATGGCCGATAACCAGAACACTTTGCCGCAGGAACCCTCCGCCAACCAGCCTTCGGGACCAGCTGCCGTCGCTGTGCAGGATGGCAGCGGAACCCGGGAGCAGGCGTTGGCTGTCCTGCGCGAGCTGGTGGGGCACCCGTCCGCGGATTTCCATGACGGTCAGTATGAGGCCATCGAGGCACTGGTCGACGGCGGCCGGCGGGCTTTGGTGGTGCAGCGCACCGGTTGGGGTAAATCGGCTGTGTATTTTGTTGCGTCGCTGCTGTTGCGGCGTCGCGGCGCCGGGCCCACGCTGATTGTTTCGCCTCTGCTGGCATTGATGCGGGACCAGGTTGCCGCCGCCGCCCGCGCGGGTGTGCGGGCCGTCGCCATCAACTCCGCCAACCAGTTGGAATGGGATACCGTGCGACAGCAGCTGGCAGACGACCAGGTGGATGTGCTGCTGGTCTCGCCGGAGCGGCTCACCAATCCTTCCTTCCGCGAGAACCAGCTGCCGGAACTCATCAGGCGCACGGGCCTCTTGGTGATTGACGAGGCCCACTGCATTTCCGACTGGGGGCACGACTTCCGCCCGGACTACCGGCGCATCTCGGACCTCATCGCCGGGCTGCCGGGCACCGTTCCGGTCCTGGCCACCACGGCAACCGCCAATTCACGCGTGGTCCATGACATCGAGGAGCAGCTCGGCGCCGACGTGCTGACCATCCGCGGAGCTTTGGGCCGTGACTCCTTGCGGCTGGGCGTGCTGGCGTTGCCGGATTCCCGGCAGCGCCTGGGCTGGCTGCTGACCCACCTGGGTGATCTTCCGGGCAGCGGCATCATCTACACCTTGACGGTTTCTGCCGCCGAGGACACCGCAAGGCTGCTGGCAGACGCCGGGCACAAGGTCCTTTCCTACACCGGGCGCACCGATCCCGCTGACCGGGAACGCGCCGAGCAACTGCTGAAGGACAATCAGGTCAAGGCCCTGGTGGCCACGTCTGCGCTGGGCATGGGCTTCGACAAACCGGACCTGGGATTTGTGGTCCACCTGGGTGCGCCTTCGTCGCCGGTGGCCTATTACCAGCAAGTGGGCCGTGCCGGGCGTGGGGCCGCCAATGCCGATGTGCTGCTGCTTCCCGGCTCCGAGGACCGCGATATCTGGCAGTACTTCGCGACGGCGTCCATGCCGTCCGAGGAGAAGGCCAACGCCGTGCTCGGTGCGCTGGCTGAAGCCGGCGGCGCGGTATCCACCGTGGCGCTCGAAGCCCGGGTGGACCTGCGCCGTACTCCGCTGGAACTGTTGCTCAAGGTGCTTTCCGTGGACGGCGCCGTTGAGCGGGTGGGCGGCGGCTGGCGGTCTACGGGCCAGCCCTGGATTTACGACGCCGAGCGGTACCGCCGGATCGCCGAGGCCAGGGTGGACGAACAGGATTCCATGGTCATCTACCAGGACACTGCCGGGTGCCGGATGGAGTACATCACCTCCGTCCTGGACGACGAAACGGCGCACCCGTGCGGTAAATGCGACAACTGCGCCGGGACCTGGTTCTCCAGCGACATTGCCGAACACGCCAGCGAGGCTGCGGGAGAGAAGCTACGGCAGGCCGGGGGTGCGCTGGAGCCGCGCCTCCAGTGGCCCAGCGGCATGGACCGGCTGGGCGTGCCGGTCAAGGGCAAGATCAAGCCGGAAGAGCAGTTGGCCGAGGGTCGGTACCTTGCCAGGCTGACGGACCTGGGCTGGGGTGGAGCCCTGCGGGAGCTCTTCGCTGCGGGCGCCCCGGACCGTCCAATCGATCCTGCCATGCTGCAGGCCTGCGTCCAGGTCCTGCGCGAATGGGGTGGGGGAGACTCCCGGAACCCCGGCTGGAGCGGAGTCGGACGCCCTGCTGCAATTGTCAGCATGCCCTCCAGGAGCAAGTTGCAGTTGGTGGAGTCGCTGGCCCGGGGCATCTCGGAGATCGGCCGGATTCCTTACGCAGGCCAGCTGGAGCCGGCCCATGGCGGGCCTACTGGAGGCCGGGGCGGCAACAGCGCGTACCGGCTGGCCGGGGTCTGGGACCGGCTTGTCGTGCGGCCGGACGTCGCCGCGGGCCTCGCCTCAGCGCAGGGCTCAACGGTCCTGCTCATTGACGACCTCGTGGACAGCCGCTGGTCCCTCACTGTTGCCGGGCGGGCTTTGAGGCAGGCAGGTGCCGGTGCCGTGCTGCCGCTGGTGCTCGCGCAGGCCGGGTAGGCCGCCCGCACAGGCGGCCCGGCCCTGCAAAAGCGTCGCTGCCCAGCGACGTTTTTGCGGTCCAGGGCCGCTCGTGGGTCAAAGCCCGCAGAAACCAGAACACCCCCGGTCAGTGACCGGGGGTGTTCGTTGGCGGAGACGGGGGGATTTGAACCCCCGGTGGAGTTTTGCCCCACACTTCATTAGCAGTGAAGCCCATTCGGCCGCTCTGGCACGTCTCCAATTGCTATTCCTAGCCCACCAAGAATACGCAGAAGGGGGCAGGCAGTGCAAAACGAGTCTGTTTGCCGTGGGAGGGCCAGTCGGGTATCAGCCCAAGGTCAGCCTTCGACGACGGTGATCTCGTTGGGAACTCCGGGCAGTTCCTTGGAGGTGGTGACCTTCCCTGTGGCCAGGTCAACGGCGTGGAGAACCTTCTTGGCGGGCTCGGTAATGTATGCGGTGCCGTCAAGCACGCTCAGTGCCGGGTGCGGCTCCTGCCACTCGGCAGGTCCTTCCCAGGCGCCGATCACGGGTACGGAGCCGGTGATGTCGCCGGTTGCCGCGTCGAGGGTGTGCAGGGAGCCATCTGTGCCCAGCAGCAGGATCTCGCCGGCCGGGCCGCGGGCAACATCGCGCCAGGTGTACTCGATGCCGTCGGGCAGTTCGATGACCTTCATGGTTTTGGTTTTGGTGTCGATGAGGGCCAGCTCGTGGAGGAGCGAACCTTCCGAGTCGGGGTTGGAGTTGTAGTCCCCGACGGCGAGGGTGCTGTCCTCGGTGACATAAGCGTTGCCCATGCGGCCGTACTCGTCCGGCGCGGTGATCTTGGTGATGGTGCCGGCGTCGTAGACCAGCACGCCGTTGCTGCAGCCGAACAGCACTACCTCGTTGGCCGCGGTGCCTTCGCCGTGGACTGACGGGCATTCGTCATTCCGGGTGATTTCCTTGCGGTCGGCATCGAGCACCCGGATGCCGGAACGGCTTTGGGAGTTGCCCACTGTGGTGAGCAGCGTGTTGTCCTCCAGCACGATCGAGACGCCGTGGTGGGCTTCGTCGCCGGGGAGGACCTCGGTCTTGGGCAGTGAAGTACCGCCTTTCAGCAGGTCGGCGGATTCGAAGATCGTGGTGTCGGACGTGCCGTCGGCGTAAAGGATGGTCTTGCCGCCGTGCCGCACCACATGGCCGGCCTTGTCCGCCTTGAAGACCAGGTCCGTCAGCTTCGGGGTGGCCGTGTCCAGGACCTGGAAGCCCTCGGTGGTGGTGACCATGGCGTGCTGGCCGTCGCCGGCCGGATTGAGGCGGTTGAAGCCTTCAAGGGGGAGGTCGCCGGTCAGGGCCAGGGATTCGCCGTCGAGTACTGCGATGCCGCCGTCATAGGTGAGTGCCACGCGGGTGCCCGCAGCGGCCGGCGTGGTGGCGGCGTCGGAGGTGTCGGGAGCGGTTCCGGGGGTGGATCCGCAGGCTGACAGGAGAAGTGCGGAGGCCGTTACGGTGACTGCGAGTCCCAGGCTCCGGGACCGGAGCCGGGAATGGAACGGGAGTGATGAAACGCTATTCATTGTTTCCTTCTGGTTGTGGCCGCTCATGGCGAGAGGCCGGTGGCGATGCGTTCGGTATTGGTGCGCATCATGGTGAGGTACGAATCGGCGCCCTCACCGGGGGCTGTGAGTGATTCGGTAAAAAGTTCGACGACGGCGACGTCCAGGTTTGCGCCGTCCGCCAGGGCCTTGACCAGCCGGTCAGGCTGCGACGCTTCCGCGAAAATGGTGGAGACCTTGGCTTCCTCGATGGCACTGACCAGGTCCCGCAGGTCCGACGCGCTAGGGGAGGCCAGCGTGCTTCCGCCCGGGATGACGGCCCCGATGATCCGGAAGTCGAAGCGGCTGGCGAGGTAGCCGAACACGTGGTGGTTGGTCACCAGGTTCCGACGCTCCTCCGGAATGGCGGCGAAGGCTGAGGACATGTAGGCGTCGAGCCCGGTGAGCTCGCTGCGGTAGGCATCGGCGGTGGTGGTGAGTGCAGCGGGGTCCATGCCGTCAATGCCGGCCACCCTTTCCTGCAAGGCGTCAACCACGTCCACCATGAGCCGCGGGTCCGTCCAGAAGTGCGGATCGGCGGCGCTCCCGCCGCCGTTGTCCTCGCTGTAGTCCTGCGCCTGGATGGCATCGCCCGCCACAAAGATCGGCACGTTGTCAGCTTCCGCGCCCTCAACGTGCTGCTGGAGCCCTTCCTCCAGGCCCAGCCCGTTGGTGACGATCAGCTCGGCAGAGCGCATTGTCGCTGCCTGCTGGGCGGAGATTTCGAAGGAGTGCGGATCAGCGTTGGGCTGCATCAGGGTCACCACCTCGGCCTGTTCGCCCACGACGTTCCGGACTACGTCGCCCAGGATGTTGGTGGTCACCACAATCACGGGGCGGCCGGTTTCCTGGGGTGTGCAGCCGGAAGCTGTGAGCGCCAGCAGCAGGAGTCCGACCGCGGCACGCACCAAGGCGACCGGCTTCCGGCGGCTCCAGGGCCGGGTAGGAGAAATATGCTGCACGGCCGCTACCGTCCTGTCACTGCGAGGTATGCGGGAACGGCCGGTGTGTCGAACGTCCGGGCCAGCCGGCCGGCGTCGGCAAAGTCAATCTCGTACAGCTTCCGTTCGGCGGGGGCATTGAGGTAGGCCCGTTGCTGATCGGCCACCAGTTCAACGCCGGCAAGCAGGCCGGGATCGGCGAGGGTTTGCGGGAGCAGCGGTTCGCTGGCGGACAGGGTGGCGCCGGTTTCGCCGGACAGCACCAGGACCCGGCCGTCGTCGGAGAGTGCCACCACATGGCCGTCTTTGTCGTCCACGGCAGACACCTGAAGCAGAGGCGCATCGGTCTTCAGCAACTGCCAGGTCCGTTTGCGGGTGTCCAGGAGCCAGGCTCCCTGGGTCCCGGCCACTGCAGCGACGCTGGGCCGGCCTTCCCGGGCACGGAACTGGGTTGCCTTTGAGTCGGGACCGGCCGCGGCGGCAACGTCAGCAGGGTAGGGAATGTGCTCAAAGGCGACGGCTCCGTCCTTTAGCGTCGCCAGCAGCGCACCGTCAGCACAGCCGAAAACGGCACCTACCGATGTCGTGATCGTTCCACGGGCTTCCGCGCAGGGTGCCTCGGCCCCGGAAACCGCAGTCCCGTCCGCTGCGTGGACGCGGACCGTTCCGGCGGCCCCTGTGGTCCCGGCTCCTGGAGTGGTTGCCAATGCGAATTCGCCCAAGGAAACCACCATGCCCTGGTGCGGCTCGCCAGCCAGCTCCGTGGCACGGCGGATTTCGCCCTTGGCCAGGGCGTCGTTGTCCAGCAGCAGGCCTTCGCCGGTTTCGGGGAAGAACACGCCGGTCTTGGCCGAGCCGGGGGCGATCACGGCCGCGCCCTTGCCCTCGACGCTTCCCACCAGCCGCGGGGTTGAACGGTAGTAATGGAAGTGGTCCTCGTGGTCCCACGTCCAGGTACCGCTGTCCAGGATGGTGACGGCGCCCGAACCGGCGTCGGACGCGAAGATGTACCGGCCGTCGGTGCTGAAGGCGTCCGCATCGGGCAGTGCGCCGGCTTCCTTAACGGACTCGTCGGCCAGGTCCAGCATGCTGGCTGCGCCCTCGGGGTCAAGGGTGAGCAGGTTCAACTGCGGTTCGGCGACTTCGGCTGCCCCCGCGATGGTGCCGTGCCCATCTCCGATGGTGCCGCCGTCGGACGTTTGGGTACTTGAGGGTTCGGGGCCTGCGGAACCTGACCCGGCCGGCGCGGAACACGCGGCGAGGGTCAGGGCCAGCAGGGCAGCGGAAAGACTAAGGGCTTTAGGCGTGTGCACGGACTGCTTTCTGGGTTGTGGAATCTGTTGGGCGCAGGGGCCGGGTGGCGGAACGGGCCAGGCTGGAGAACGCCGCCGAAGCGATGGCTGTCAGGGCGATTGAGGCTCCCGCTGCTGTACCGAAGTACCAGGAGATGAGGAGGCCCGCCAGCACGGAGACTGCGCCGAAGACGGCGGCCAGCTCCATGGTGGCGGGAATGCGGTTGGTCCAGGCGGAGGCGGCGACCGCCGGGCCCAGCAGGAGGCCCAGCACCAGGAGTGCGCCCACGGCCTGGTAGGAACTTACGACGGCGAGCGTCACCAGTCCCACCAGGAGCACCTGGGCGAGGCGGGGCCGCAGGCCCATCACCTGGGCCACCCGGGCATCAAAAACCAAGGCCACGAAGGAACGGTGGAACAAGACTGCGACCAATAAAGTGACGGGCAGTGCCCACGCGAGCATCAGGAGCTCCGGGGCGTCGATGGCCAGGATGTCGCCGAAGAGAATGGCGGTGGCGTCGGTGGCGAAGCTCCGTGAATGGGAAATGATAATGACGCCCGCGGCCAGCATGCCAACGAAGAACAGGCCGATTCCGGTGTCGTGGGAGAGCTTGCCGCGACGGGACAGCAGGCTGACGCCGAGGCTCATCACAATGGCACTTCCCGCCGCCCCCAACACGACGGGAATGCCGGCCATGGTGGCGATTGCGACGCCGGGCAGCATGCCATGCGCCATGGCCTCGCCCAGGAACGCCATACCGCGGATGACCACCCACGTCCCCACCACTGCGCAGATTCCGGCGCAAAGGACGCCGCCAATGAGGGCATTGAGCATAAAGCCGGAGGTGAAGGGTTCGAGGAAGAGGGTCACAACGCACCATCTAAACAGTAATGAGACTCGTTCTCAAACTGCTAGAGTGAGGGTATGCTTCTTCTTTCGCCTTCCGGCCGTGTGGCGTCTCCCCGTGAACACGTCGGCTCCCTGGCTGGCCAAACGTCCGCAGGACTGGTGCTCGACGACGTCTGGCTGGACCATCAGGGGGTTGACGCATTGTGTGGGGTTTGTGTGACCGTCCCCGCCAACACCATCACCGCCGTCGCTGGCCCCAACGGCTCAGGCAAGTCGACGTTGCTGGGTGTGATGGCCGGGCTGCTGAAGCCCCGGAGCGGATCGGTGAACCGGCCATCCGGAACCACCGCCCTGGTGGTGCAGCGCAGCGCCGTTTCGGACAGGATGCCGCTGACCGTCCGAGATGTCATCACCATGGGACGCTGGGCGAATGCCGGATTCTGGCGGCCGCTGCGGTCCGCGGACCGGACCATCATCGAGGAAACCATGGAGCGCGTAGGCCTGGCCGGCTACGGCAGCCGGTCCCTGCACACACTCTCCGGCGGACAGCGCCAGCGTGCGTTCCTGGGCCAGGGGCTGGCGCAGGAGGCGGACCTGCTCCTGCTGGATGAACCCACTTCGGGGCTCGACGCCGAATCCCAGGAACGGATCGCGGCCATCCTCCTCGCCGAGAAGGAACGGGGCGCCACGGTCATTTGCGTCTCGCACGACCAGGCGGCGCTCGCAGAAGCCGACTCCGTGATCAGACTGGAGGCCGGTCGGGTGGTCACCATTTGAGCCCCGCCCTGCCCAACTAGGTCGCAGTTGTTGCCCTTTACAGCCCTGTAAACGGCAACAAATGCGACCTAGTTGGGGGTTAGGGGCGGCCCGCCAGCGTCCGCCACAGGAAATGCTGGCTTCGGGCCTGCAACGCCGCGGCCTGCCGGTTGTCCGAGGCTCCGGCATGGCCACCTTCAAGGGCCTCATGGAACCAGACGTTCGGAATGCCCATCGCCTGCATCCGGGCAGCCATCTTGCGGGCCTGCACCGGGCCGACGCGGTCGTCCGACGTGGCCGTCCAGATGAAACTCTCCGGATACTCCACGCCGTCCTTGAGCAGGTGGTACGGCGAGAACGTGCGGATAAACTCCCATTGCTCCGGCACATCCGGGTCTCCATACTCGGCCATCCAGGAGAATCCGGCAGACAGCTTGGTGTAACGACGCATGTCCAGCAGGGGCACGCCACAGGAGACGGCGCCGAACAGTTCCGGGTACTGCGTGAGCATGTTGCCCACCAGCAGGCCGCCGTTGGATCCGCCCACGCAGCCCAGCCGCTGCGGCGAGGTGACGCCCCGGCTGATCAGGTCCCGGGCAACCGCCGCGAAGTCCTCATACGCCCGGTGCCGGTTTTCCTGCAGGGCTGCGCGGTGCCAGGAAGGGCCGTACTCACCGCCGCCGCGGATGTTTGCGACGACGTACACACCGCCGCGCGAATGCCCGGCACCATCACCGGCGGACCCCAGAGCGATGCCGCCGGCAACGGGCTCGGTCCGGCGCTCCAGCCAGGCCCGCCCAGTGGTGCCGCTGTATGCGGGAGTGCGGGAGATTTCAAACCCGCCGTAGCCGGACAACTGCGTGGGATTCTGGCCATCCAGCACCAGGTCCCGCGCTGCCACCTGGAAGTACGGCACCCGGGTCCCGTCAGCGGAAACGGCAAAGTGCTGTTGGACCTCGTAATCGGCCTCGTTGAAGAACGACGGCGAGGTCTTCACCACCGCGTGGCTGCTGGTCACCCCAGCAGCGCCGCCGGACAAGGATCCCCGCATCAGCGTGCTGGGCGTGGTGAACCCGGTGGCCACCAGCCAGAAGTCGTCGCCTTCGTCGGCGGTGTCCTCGTCGTCCACGGCGTAGGCATTCACGTCATGCAGCGGTGGGCAAGCGTCCAGCAAGGTGGATGCCCAGCCCGTAGAAGGGTCCAGGACCCGGATTTCCGAGGAGACGTCCCGGAGCAGGTTCAGCAGCAGGTAGTTCCGGGTCCAGCTCCAGGACTGCAGCGACGTGGCCGTATCCGGGGTGAACAGCACCGTGAGCTCACGGCTGCCGGATAGGTAGTCCTCGAAGCCGGCCGCCAGCAGCGATCCCGCCGGATAGGTGGTGGATCCCATGGTCCAGTCGCCCTGCGGCCGGAAGAGCAGCCAGTCCCGGTGTGCACTGACGTCCACATCCGTGGGCACATCAATGGTCACCCACGACTCCCCACGCAGTACGGCCGTAGTGCGGTTGAAGAAATCGATGCAGTCCACCGCGAAGGTCCGTTCAAAACCCGGGGTGGAATCGTGCGCCACCATTCCCACCATGTGGTCAACAGGAACCTCGAACAGGCGCGGCGCGGAATGGAGGGACTGCCCGCGGACCAGTTTCACGGCAGTCCGCGCATAGGAGGAGGTGGTGCTGGGCAGGCCCTCCGCCGTGCTGGATACCAGCAGCGTGTCCGCGTCCAGCCAGGAGATGTTTCCCTTGGCGGTGGGAATGTCGAAGCCGCCGGCCGCGGTATCCACGAAGGTGAGGGTATCGACGTCGAACTCGCGGTAGCGGTTGGCGTCACCACCGTCGGGGGAGAGCGCCAGCATGGCATTCCGATGGGGTTCGCCGGAAGCCGGACGGAGGAACGTTGCCCCGTGGAAGACCCACTCCACACCCTCGGCCGCAGCCAGCGCATCGACGTCGAGCAGTACTTCCCATTCGGGCTCATCCGTGACGTAGCTGTCCCAGGTGGTGCGGCGCCACAGCCCCTTCGGGTGTTCGCCGTCCTTCCAGAAGTTGTAGTAATGGTCCCCGCGCTTGCCCACCATGGCGATCCGGTCCGTGGAGTCAAGGACCGCCAGGATCTCGCTTTCCAGCCCGGCGTAGTCGGCGTCTTCCAACAGGTCCTCTGTGCGGGCGTTTTGCTCCCGGACCCAGGCCAGCGGTTCCTCGCCGTAGATCTCCTCCAGCCAGATGTTTTCGTCGGTCGGCTCCGGAGCGGTTCCCGGGGTTGTCCCGAAACCGGCAGAGGGCGTGGAATCAGCAGCAGTGGTGGTCATCCTCCATCAGAACAACACAAGCCAGCCAAGAGCAAGTCAAGCCCGGAGGGCGCGGGCAGATACTCTGGTATCCGTGGAAAATTCGCAGAACATCAGGACGGCCATCATCGGGGCGGGACCCCGTGGCACCAGCGTCCTGGAGCGTCTGCTGGCCAACCGGGCCACGCTGGCCGCCTCTGTTGCCGGCACCGGTGAGGCACTTCCGGAGCTGCACATCGACGTCGTGGATCCTTATCCTGCCGGTTCAGGGCATGTGTGGCAGCCAGGCCAGTCGCGGCTGTTCCTGATGAACACGCAGGCGTTCTACCCCACGCTCATTCCGGAGGATCCGGCGCTTGCCGCGCCCCTCGCCGGCACTACCTTTGACCGATGGCGCGCCGCCGCGAAGAAAAACGCGCAGCAAGGAACAGCCCCTGACCTCACGGACGCCGAGCGCGAGGAAATCGCGGCCCTCGCATCCACCGACTTCCCCAGCCGCGCGCTGTACGGACGCTACCTGCAGCGCACCCTCGAGGATTTGCTCAAGAACGTGCCCGACGGCGTGACGGTCACCTTCCACCGGCAGGCCGCCGTCGCCGTCCGTGCCCGGCAGGACGGCGGGTTCGACGTCGAACTGGACGGCGGCGCCACCCTCACCGCCGGTTCCGTGGTGCTTGCGCTGGGCCACGTGGAATCCCAGTTGAACCCGGACCAGCGGGACCTGCAGCGGGCTGCTGCCGACCTTGGCCTGCAGTACTTCCCGCCGGCCGCACCCGCGGATGTGGACTGGTCCGCGGTGCCGGGAGGCGAACCCGTCCTGGTGCGTGGCATGGGGCTGAACTTCTTTGATGCAATGGTGCAGCTCACCGTTGGCCGGGGCGGCAAGTTCGTGGGTGAGGGCAGCACCATGGAGTACCTGCCCTCCGGAGATGAACCCTTGTTGGTGGCCGCCTCCCGCCGAGGAACACCGTACCGGGCAAAGGCCACCCTGAACGGCTATTACCCGGACTCGGTGACCCTCCGCTACTTCACGCCGCAGGCGCTCGAGCGGTTCGCGCTGGCAAGCATCCTTCCCGGCTTCGACCACGACCTCTGGCCGTTGCTGCACCGCGACGCCATCTGGGCGTACTATTCCACGCTGGTCCGCTGCCGGCCCGCAACGGTCGCAGCTCCTGAAGTCTTCCTGGATGAGCTTGCAGAAGCCCTCCGGCCACACGCCCACACCTCCGCCAAGTGGGAGGACGCGGTGGAGGCCGCGCTGGAAATCCATGTTCCGCGCGCACACCGGCTGAACCTGCGCGGACTGGCCGCGCCGCTGGCCGGCCGGCAGTTCGGATCCCGCCAGGAACTGGACGCGGCAGTCACCGAGTACCTGCTCGATGATGCCGTGCGTTCGGCCCGGGGCGAGGACGACCCTGTCAAAATGGCCATCGGTGCGCTGCACCACGGCCGGGCGGTGCTCAAGTCAGCGGTGGCCGACGGCGGCATCACCGATGCTTCCTGGATGGCCGGACTGCGTGGCTGGTTCGAATCGTTCGTGGAGGGCCTGGCCAGCGGGCCGCCCGCCCTGCGCATGGAACAGCTGGCCGCCCTGGCCCGTGCCGGCGTCGTGAGTTTTGTTGGTCCGGATCCCAAATTCAGCGTGGACCGTCACGCCGGAATGTTCCAGGCGGATTCGCCCTGGGTGGCCGGGCCGGCCGTCAAGGCCCGCACGCTCGTCGAGGCGCTGGCGCCCGCGAACCGGATCGCGGTGAACGCATCGCCGCTGCTCCGGCAGCTGCTGGACGATGGCCTGGTCCGGTCGCGGATGATGATGACTACCGAGGGCATTCCGGCCCAATCGAGCGGTCTTGACGTGGCTCCGCATCCGTACCGGCCCGTCGGCTCGGATGGTTCGGTGACGGAGGGGCTGTACGTCCTGGGGCTCCAGTTGTCCGCCAACCAGTGGGGCACGGCGATTGCGGCGGAGGCTGTCCCGGCGCGCGGGCCCGTGTATCCCAGCGGCCAGCGCACGCTGCACGATGCCGACGAAATCGCCCGGGCCGTACTGAATCCCGGAACCAGGACTTAACCGGCAGATGCCCCTCCCAAACCAGTCCTGGTTCCGGAGGGGCATCTGCGGTTGATGCGGCTAAAGGGTCAGCCGATCAGGCACTTTGCATATCCCAGCAGGGCCTTGAAGTACTTCACCCAGCCGCCAAAGTCGTACCACTTGGTGGGTGCCACAGGCGCCTTGCACTCGGGCGCCGGCGGCGTGGACGCAGCAACAGCCACCGCGGTTTTCACCACAGTGCCGGATTCGACGGCGGTGAGCACCAGCGTGCCCTGGCCTGCCGAGGCTCCGGCCGGGACGGGCAGGTTCACGGTGGCGGCGCCGCCCGAAACCGGTACCGATGCCAGCTGAGTGACGGTCCCGGCGGCATCCGTGAAGGAAGCCGTCAGGGAGGTGTTCACAGGGCTGCCCAGGGAGGTCAGGTCCAGCTTGCTGAGCGCAAGCGTCATGGCCTCGCCGGGCTTGACCTCGGCCGCGGTGGTGTTGGCCACCGCAATGGAGCGCCGTCCGAAGTCGGGAGTCAGCGGACCGCTGGTCTTCAGGTAGCTGATCCAGGCGTCCCGGTCCACCAGGCCCGAGTCCTTGGTGTTGGTGCCCTCGGTGAAGACCCGGAAGTTGTCACCGCCGGTAGCCAGGAAGCTGAAGGTGCCCACCCGGTAAGCCCTCGCAAGGTCGATCGGCTCGCCGTTGACCCGGACCGAGGTGACCCGGTCACCTGCGGCGCGAGCGGCGTCGTAGGTGTAGTTCACGTTCTTGGACAGGCCCAGCTGCTGGTAGGCACGGCTGGGAACGGTTCCGTCCGGGTTGGTCTGCCATTGCTGTTCCAGCAGGGTCTTGACCTGCGCGCCGGTGAGCGACGTGGTCCAGAGGTTGTTCACGAACGGCAGCACCGCATTGGCTTCGGCGTAGGTGATGGAACCGTCCGGTGCGTACAGCAGGTCGCTGCGGAGGCCGCCAGGATTTACGACGCCGATCTCGGCACCTCCCAGCTGTTCCGGCTGCAGGGTAGCCACGAGCGAGTCGGCCACCAGGTTGCCCAAGGTGGATTCACTGCCGCGGTCATCCCGCTGGGGCAGGCCGGTGATGGGGTTCACCGAGAAGGCGGTGGTGATGTCCTTGGTGATCGAGCCGATCTTCTCATTGCCAACCACGGCGGCGGCCTCCGTGGCCTTCTTCACGATGTCCGCGACGACGGCCACCCGCGGGAAGGCGGCGATGAGGTCTGCCTCCAGGTCCGTGGTGCGCTTGACGTTGCCTGCAGCGTAGGCGGTGACGTCCTTGGTGGCCGTGTCCACGGTGAGGCGGATCTGGCCGATGTTCTCGCCGTAGCTGCCGGTCTGGACGATGGGACGGGTCTTGCCGTCAACGCCCGGAACCGGGGCATCCCACGAGTATTCCTTGTGGGTGTGGCCCGTGAAGATGGCATCCACGTCAGCCGATGTTTCGGTGACCAGCTTCGCGAAGGCTCCGCCGGCTGCCACTTCCTCCTCCAGGGTGGCGCCTTCCGGTGCACCCGAGCCGGCGCCGTCGTGGTTTTCCACCACGATGACGTCCGCCAGGTTCTCCGCTGTGATCTTTGCGGCCACGCGGTTGATGGCCTCCACCGGGTCCCCGAACTCGAGGTCTGCGATGCCGGCCGGCGTGACCAGTGCCGGAACTTCCTGAGTCACCGTGCCGATGACGGCCACCCTGACGCCGTTGAGGTCCAGCACCGTGAATTCCTGCAGCGCCGGAGTGGTGGTGCCCTTGGTGTAGACGTTGGCCCCCAGGTACGGGAACTTGGCGTTCGTGCCGTCGGCGATCACACGGTCCGTGAGGTCGGCAAAGCCGCCGTCGAACTCGTGGTTGCCCACGGCCGAGGCTCGGAGTTCCAGGGCATTCAGCACATCGATGGTGGGCTGGTCCTTGGCTACCGACGAGGCAAATACGGATGCGCCGATGTTGTCGCCGGCGGACAGGAGCGCGGTGGCTCCCGGGGCCGCTGCGGCACGGAGCTTCTCCACGGTGCCTGCGAACAGGGTGGTGTTGGAGTTGATCCGGCCGTGGAAATCGTTGATGTTCAGCAGGTTCAGTTCCACGCTGGCGGGGGTGGCTTCGAGGTCCAGGCCCACCACCACCGGATCGTGGTCGCTGGCACGGAACTGGTCCGCAGCGTAGTAGTTGGTGACGTTGTTGTTGTAGCGGCTGTATTCCAGCGCCACGGATTCTACGGAGTTGATGTTCCAGATGTCGGCGCCGGTCACGTGCGTGTCGGCCGCCGGGGAGGCCAGGATGTGGTCCAGTGAACCCACCAGGCCGCCGAAGAGGTACGAGTGCTTCGCGGAGCCGTCAGCGTTGCGGGCCTTCTCGTCCTGGTTGACGTAGCCGGCGGAGGCGAAGACGTTCATCGGATCCTCCTTGGCGTAGGCGTTGAAATCGCCGATGAGGAACACCTTATCGGTGCCCTTGCTTGCCTGGAGGTCATTGGCGAATCCCACCAAGGACTGTGCCTGCGCTGTGCGGGCCAGGTTGGAAGCGCCCTGACCCTTGTCCGTGTCCTCCGGTGTAGCGGCGGAACCCTTGGACTTGAAGTGGTTGGCGATCGCGATGAAGCTCTTGTCTTCACCGGCACCTACCGGCTTGAACACCTGGGCCAGCGGCTTGCGTGCGTTGGAGAAGGCCACCGTGTCGTTGTGGATGATGGATTCGCCCACGGTTTCCACTTTGGCAGCCTTGTAGATAAAGGCATTGCGAATGACGTCCTCGTCGCTGAGCGGCGGGGCGTTGGCGGGGGAGGCGGCGAAGCTCCAAACCCCGGGGGTTTCCACGTTGAGGGAGTCCACCAGCTTGGACAGGGCGTCGTCCCGGTTTTTGCCGAAGTGCGCAGAGTTCTCGATTTCCATCAGCGTGATGACGTCAGCGCCGGACTTGCTGATCGCGTCGACGATCTTGGCCTGCTGGCGCTCAAAATTCTCAGCGTTGGCGGCACCGCGGGCGTCGCACCCTGACCTGACCGTAATGGGGTTGCCCGCGCGGTCCGTGTAGAACTGGCAGCCGGCCAGCTGGTCGCCGGTGGTGGGGAAGTAGTTCAGCACGTTGAAGGAAGCGAGGTTGATGTTGCCGCCGATTTCTGCCGGGGCATCGGTGCGGGTTGCGCCGAAGGCTGCGGGCTGGACGGCGTCTTTGTTCGAGGAGTTCAGGTGCGTCAGCGGCTGGAACTTCCACGAGTTGTTCGCGTAGCCCAGCACCACGTTGGTGTTGAAGGTGACCGGCGAGCCCACCCGGACCGGATCCGTGGTGGTCAGGTACGGCAGGACCTCGGCCTTGGTGGTGGCGTCCTTGAGGAAGTTGGTGCTGGAACCGTCGTCCAGCTTGATGCCGCGGGCGGCGTTGTCGGCGACGGTTGCCGCGTATTCGGCCGAACCATAAGGCGCGACGGCGGTGGGCTGGACCAGCGGGGTGGTTCCGCCGACCAGGCCGATTTCGCCGTACTGGTTCAGGGAATAGTTGTCCGTGACGGTCACCGGGCCCTGGGGCGCCAGCAGCATGGCCTCGAGGGTTTCGCGGACTGTTTCCACCATGGGCAGCGTGAAGTTGGTGGCTTTTACTTCGGGGGCAGCCTCGGCCAGCGTGGTGAGGCCTGCGGCGGTGGTGACGTTCACCTGGGTCATGCCGTAGTACTCGGACACTGCGCCGGTGACTTCTACGTAGTCGCCGATCTGCACGGCAGCGGCCGTTGTGGGGGAGTAGACAAAAACAGCGTCCGACGCGGTGCGGGCTGCCGGATCCACATCTCCTCCGGTGCCCGGCGTCTGGATGTAGTAGCCGGCGAATCCGCCGGTGGGGAATGCGGCGGTGACCTTGCCGCGGGTGATCACGTTGACGCCCACCAGCGGGCTGGCCGTTCCGGTGCCCTGGATTTCCGCGATGGTCTTTGCGGTGGCTTCCGGGTCCGGGCTCGGTTCGGGATCCGGCCCGGGAGTGACGACGCCCCCGGTGGACGTGGGCGAAATCGTGGCGCTCAGCGTGAAGTCAGCTGCATTGCTGTTGCTGTCGGCGCCGTTGGTCCGGTTCAGGCTCTTGACGTCGGTGTTCCCGGCCGGCGCGGTGGCCGCCAGGGTTTCGAAGGTGTTGGACGTTCCGTAGCCCAGGAGATCGGCGACGTTGTCCGGTTCAATCACGGAGCCCGTGGCGAGGGGGACGGCCGTGGCCTGCCGGGCCAGGACCAGGGTTCCCGCGGAACCGCTGGGGTTCAGGCCCCCGGCGATGAGGTCCGGCGTCGGAAGTGCTTGGCCGTTGGCTCCGTTGCTGCCGCCCTGCACCAGGTAGTGGCCCTTGGCAGGGATGCTGCCGCTCAGGGCAACAACGCCCGTGGGTGCGGCACTGCCGGTCGCGGAGCGGTACTGTACCGACCAGCCATCCAGCGCTACGGCGGCGTCTGAGGAGTTGTACAGCTCCACAAACTTGTTCTTGTAGGCCGCGCCGGCGCTGCCGCCACTGAGGTAAGCCTCGTTGATGACAACAGGGGAAGTGCCCGCGGCGGCCTCCACGGCCATCGCGGGCACGGCGCCCAGCGGCGCTGCGATGAGACCCGCAGACAGTGCTGTGCCCAGCGCCAGTTTCAAAGGTGAATAACGCATTTGCTCCGACTTTCATTGAGGTGCCCCTGTAGGGACGTGACGGAAAGCGTCCGGGGGTTTCGCGGCGAGTGGCGGCCCGGACTTTACTGGTGGTCAAGTAATGCCCGGGTCATCACAGCAGCCCAGAATGAACACAGGGTTGACGGCACACGATTTCGATAAAAACGTTCCCAGCACGTGCCTGCCGCGCGGACACGACAAAGAATACCGGCCGGTAGCCTTTTGCAAAGCGACCGGCCGGTATGTCCTGGAACTATCAGACGGCGCAACAAGGCGGGTCATGGCCCGGCGGGATGGCTAAGCATGGTGAGCCGCCCGATCCGCTGGTCCACGTCACGCAGGGCAGGCTTTTGGGGCCGCTGGGACAGGCGCCGCCCGCCATTCCGCAGGGCAGCGGGTTTGGGCGGCTTGAAAGCATGCTTGGCGTGACGCGCGGGGCACCGAAAACCCGAAACCGCCCGCGCCAGATACGGAAAAGGCCGGCCTCGCCAGATAACTGGCGGGACCGGCCCTGCTGCGCAAATACTGCGCTCCGCGGAAGGTAAGAGATTCGAACTCTTGGTACGGGGTTACCGCACACTGGTTTTCAAGACCAGCTCCTTCGGCCGCTCGGACAACCTTCCTCGCCTAGTAGTGTTTCATAGGCACTCGGCAGTCACAAAAAGAGGCAGGCCAAACGCCGGTGCAAACTTGTTTGGTACGCCAGTTCGGAATACGGGAGTCGTCCATGAAAGCTGTCTACATTTCACGTCCCGGAGGCCCGGAAGTCCTTGAGGTGCGCGAGGTCCCGGCTCCGGTGCCCGGCCCCGGCGAGGTTCTGATCGACGTCGTTGCTGCCGGGATGAACCGCGCGGATGTACAGCAGCGCCGCGGCTATTACCCGCCCCCGCCCGGAGCGTCGGAGGTCCCAGGCCTGGAAGTCTCGGGACGGATCGCCGGGTTTGGGCCGGGGGTGAACAAGCCGTTCTCTCTTGGGGACAAGGTGCTTGCCCTGCTGGCGGGCGGCGGTTATGCCCAGCAGGTGGCCGTTGCCGCGGAGCAGGTCCTCAGGATTCCCGACGGCGTGGACCTGGTGACGGCGGCATCCTTGCCTGAGGTTGCGGCTACTGTCTACTCGAACCTGATCATGACGGCTCAGCTGCAGCCCGGTGAGACGGTGTTGATCCACGGGGCCACCGGCGGCATCGGCACCATGGCCATCCAGTTGGCCAAAGCGTGGGGTGCGCACGTTGCCACCACGGCCGGCAGCGATGAAAAGGTGGGTACGGCCAAAGCGTTCCTGGGTGCTGACATCGCGATCAACTACAAGGAAGAAGATTTCCCTGAAAGCCTCCGCGCGCAGAACGGCGGCAACGGCGCCGACGTGATCCTCGACGTCGTCGGCGCCAAGTACCTCGCCCAGAACGTGGACGCGCTCGCGGACTATGGGCGGCTGGTGGTGATCGGCCTGCAGGGCGGCGCCAAGGGTGAACTGGATCTGGGCCAGCTGCTGCAGAAGCGCGCGGCGGTGATTGCTACAGCCCTGCGCCCGCGCCCGGTGCAGGAAAAGGGCGTCATCATGAACGCCGTCCGCGAGTCTGTGTGGCCGCTGGTCACCGATGGCCGGATCCGTCCGCTGGTGGACAAGACCTTCCCGTTGGACCAGGTGCAGGAGGCCCACGAATATTTTGACGGCGGCGACCATGTGGGCAAGATCCTGCTGGTGATGTAGGGCGCGCCTGCACCCAATAAATACTGAGTATTGCGCCCGGTGCGCTTTGCGGCTAGCTTTATTCCATACGCGGTATGTATGGATCATTGGGGGTCTCTGCAGCCTGCGTCCAAACCTTGCTAGGAGTTCCATGTCAATCCGTCACAGCCTGCTTGCCCTGCTGCAGGACCAGCCCCGCTACGGCTACCAGTTACGGGTGGAGTTCGAGTCCCGGACCGGTGCCACCTGGCCGTTGAACATCGGGCAGGTGTATACCACGCTGGACCGCCTGGAGCGGGACGGCCTCGTACAGAACGACGGCGATGACGGCGAAGGCCACGTCATCTACAGCATCACGCCAGAGGGCAGCCTGGCAGTCCGCAGCTGGTTTGATGCGCCTGTGGAACGGAACAACCCGCCACGCAACGAGCTGGCCATCAAACTTGCCCTTGCCGTCACGTTGCCGGGAGTGGACGTGGCCGCCATCATCCAGGCACAGCGGGTGGCGTCCATCCGGGCGCTGCAGGACTACACCAAGGTCCGCCGGGACACCGCCGCCAACCAGCGGCCTGCGGATACCGCCTGGCTCCTGGTGCTGGATTCGCTGATCTTCCAGACCGAGGCGGAGGTCCGCTGGCTGGATCTGTGCGAAGCCCGGATGGTCCAGCAGGCCGAGGCCGCAAAGAGCCAGTCCGCACGCCAGCAGTCCACCGGGGTCACATCGGAAGAGGTACGTCGCGCGGAAGCGCGCCGGTGAGCGTCCAGCGCGGCCAGCAGGTGCTGGAACTCGCCAAAGTTTGCAGGACGTTCGGGGACGGCGCGACGTCGGTCGCAGCCCTTCGCGACGTTGACCTCACCATCGATGCGGGGGAGTTCGTCGCCGTAATGGGCCCTTCGGGCTCCGGCAAGTCCTCGCTCCTGGCGTTGTCCGGCGGACTGGACAGGCCGACGTCGGGCGGGATCTTTGTTGAATCCACGCCACTGGCGGATCTGGGCCTGAACGAGCTGGCCAGGCTGCGGCGCAGGGCCGTGGGCTATGTGTTCCAGGACTTCAACCTGGTACCCACCCTCACCGCTGCCGAGAACGTGGCGCTTCCCCTGGAACTGGATGGAACTCCCAGCCGCGAGGCTTACCGGCAGGCCCGTGAGGCCATGGACCTGGTGGGTATCCCGGAACTGGCCAACCGTTTTATGGACGAGATGTCCGGCGGCCAGCAGCAGCGTGTGGCCATCGCCCGGGCCATCATCGGAGAACGCCGCCTTATTCTTGCGGACGAACCCACCGGGGCATTGGACTCGACCACTGGCCAGGGTGTGATGGAAGTACTGAGGTCCCGGGCAGATGCCGGAGCAGCGGTCATGCTGGTCACCCACGAAGCCCGGCACGCAGCCTGGGCTGACCGGGTGGTCTTCATCCGCGACGGCCGGATCGTGGACCAGGCAGCCGCCATGCATGATCCCGCCATGCTCCTGGCCCAGGCCGGATTCTAGTGCCGGTTGACCTCAAGCCGGCGCCCCGTGGCCGCCGGCAGAGCTTCAGTGTGGCCATGCGGATGGCGCGGCGGGACATCCGACGGCACCGTGGCCGGTCGCTGCTGATCGTGCTGCTCATTATGCTGCCCGTGGCGGGGATGACCGGCGCCGTGACGCTGGTGCAGAGCAGCATGGAAACACCTGCCGAGCGGGTGGAGCACCAGTTGGGGCAGGCGCAGGCGCGGTACCAAAAGTTCATGAGCGGCAACGAAACGTTCGTGCAGGACCCTTTGAACGAGACGATCACCGCCTCAAACAACGGCCAATGGGATCCCGATTTTGTGGGAGCCGATCCGGGAGATGTCCTCCCCGCCGGCTTCAGCGTGTTGACCGAAAGCGCCTTCGACGTCTCGGTGGAACACGGCCAGAGTGACGTACCGGTAATGGGCAGCGAGGTGGACGCGCTGAACCCGGCTTTCACCGGGAAATTTTCGCTGCTGCGGGGACGGGCGCCCTCCGCTGCGGGTGAAGCGCTCGTGTCCCCGGGGCTTCTGGACCGGTTTGGACTGGTGCTCGGCGGCAAGCTCACGACGTCGGAAGGAACCTTTACCGCGGTGGGCACCGTACGGGACGCCGGGCTCTCCGACAGGAATTCCGTCCTCTATCTGCTGCCTGGACAGGTGGATCGGGAGACCGTCGAAGAAGCAGCCCTTCAGCCTGTATCTCCACGAGGTGGTGTGCTCTACTACCTGACCGGACCGAGACCAATCACCTGGGATCAGATACGGGAGGCTAACGCAGTAGGAGTGGCCGTGCTCTCCCGGCATGTGGCACTTAATCCGCCGCCCATGAACCAACGGAGCGTTGATGGGAGCCCGCCGAAGTACGAGCCCTATGTTCCATTCAGCACGTATCTGACAGCGGGTTACATCGGCGCGCTGGCTCTCCTGGAAGTCGGGCTGTTGGCGGGAGCGGCATTCGCCGTCGGGGCGAAGCGCCAGGTCCGTGAGCTGGCCTTGCTGGCGGCCTCCGGAGCGGAGGCTCCCACGGTCAAGGCAGTCGTGACGGCGGCAGGCTTGTGGCTGGGCGGCCTGGCGGTTGCCTGCGGAGCAGCCCTGGGGCTCGCAGGCGCTGCAGGCGTGGTCTTCGTCGCCCGGGCCATAGGGTCTGCCAGGTTGCCCGGCTTCCACACGGACTCGCTGCTCACGGCCGGAGCAATGGCGATGGGCTTGTTGGCCTGCATGTTATCCGCCTACGCACCAGCGCGGCAGGTATCCCGCCAAGCTGCTCTTGGCGCACTCAAGTCGGGAAGGGCGCCGTCGCACTTTCCAAAGAGGGGCGCCATAACGGGCGCCATCATTCTGGTCGTCAGCGCCGGCCTCATGCTGGCCGGTGCGTTGTATGCGATGAGCACCGACCACCCTGACGTGCTGGCTGGGCGGGCCACCGTGATTTCAGCCTTTCTGATCAGCGGCGGAGTGCTGGCAGTGGTGGCATTACTGCTGCTCACCGGGCCGGCCATTTTCCTGATGGCCAGGCGCTCCGGAGGGTTTCCGCTCGCGGTCCGGATGGCCTGCCGGGACGCCTCGCGAAACCTCGGGCGTACAGTACCCGCCGTCGCCGCGGTCCTTGCCGCGGTGACACTTGCCAGTGCAGGCATGATAGCGGCCGCGTCCATGCAGGCCAGCATGATGCAGAGTTACGGTTCGTATGTGCTCGAGAACCAGGCAGAACTGTCACTGCCCATCAACGACGCAGTGTTACCTGGGCCGGTCGACGGCGACAGAAATGCTGAGTTGATTACCAGTGCGCTCGCTCGGGTCACGGACTCCATCGCATGGACCGAGGCGCTGACACATCCCGTGCCTCCCGGGGAATGCCTCTACGACCCTGTCAAAGAGGAAAAGCAGGAGTCCGAAGAAACAGCCGCTACGGACACCATTTCCGCTAGCTGCCTGTCGTATTCGCTTGCCGTCCCTGAGGGCAACGAGTGCATTTTTACTGAGGGCAACCGTGTCCGCTATCCCGGTGACTGGCGCTGCAGAGGGTCCATGATGCCGCACCCCAGCAGAGGACCCACCGCGTTGCTTGTAGGCGGGGCAACCGATATCCGTGCAACGTTCGGGGTGGATGCTTCAGAAGAGGCCATCGGGATGCTTGAAGCGGGCGGGATTGTGGTGACCAATCCTGTTTTTGTCCGGGACGGTTCCGTGGTGCTCCAGACCGATGAAATGCGCCGGAACGTAGAGCCCTCCGAGGGCATTGACGACGTCCGTATTTCCGCGAGGCAGTTGCCTGCGGTTCTTCTGGAACCACGGGCCAACATTTCATTGTTCGGTGTGGTCTCCCCGGCCACAGCAGAGCGGCTGGGTATCCAGCTGGTGACCTCCAAATTGCGGGTGCAGTTCAAGGACTACCCCAGCGACGAGGACAAGGAAGCGATCTCGAATGAACTGGTCTCCCTCTATGGCCACCCCAATGGTTTCTTCGTTCAGGGGAAAAACGCGGAAGGGAGTCCCCTTACCTGGGCCATCGTGGGTCTCGCCGCACTCATCACCCTAAGCGCCGCCGGGGTCACCACCGGGCTGTCCCTGGCTGACGCCCGGACAGACCACATGACGCTCGCCGGAGTGGGTGCTTCTCCGGGGCTCCGCAAGGCGCTCGCAGGTTCCCAGGCACTGCTGACAGTTGGTGTGGGAACCATCCTTGGCTGCGTTGCCGGCGTCGTTCCGATGTTGCTGATCCTCTACTCCAGCGAGATGAAGCCCTACGCCGCTGTACCGTGGCTCCAACTGGCGGCCCTGCTGGTGGTTGTACCCCTGACCGCCGCAGCATTGGCCTGGCTGTTCACCCGTGCGCGGCTGCCCATGTCCCGCCGCGCCGTGGGCACCTGACCTGCACCTGGACCGGCACGCGTTGATAAGGTGCCTTCAGAAACAGTGCGGATCTCTCAAGGAGGAGACATGGCCGGAATGTCTGGCGGGGACGGGGGCGCCCGGGGAACCGGGGCCCAGTTGACGGAGGAACCGGATCTTCCGGACACGGCGGTGGACGAGGAGGTTCTTGAAGCAGAGGACCGGAAATGGACGCCGGCCAAGATCGGAATCTGGGCAGGAATCGCGCTGCTTGGCGGCATCTCCTGGGTGATGCTCGCCATCGTCCGCGGCGAAACCGTCAACGCCATCTGGTTCGTTTTTGCCTCGGTCTGCACCTACCTGATCGCCTACAGGTTCTACTCCAAGTACATCCAAAAGCACCTGCTCAGGCCCAATGACCGCCGGGCAACCCCCGCCGAATACAAGGCGGACGGGAAGGACTACGTCCGCACGGACCGCAACGTGCTGTTCGGCCACCACTTCGCCGCCATCGCCGGCGCCGGACCCCTGGTGGGCCCGATCATCGCCGCCCAGATGGGTTACCTGCCCGGCACCATCTGGATCATCATCGGCGTTGTACTGGCCGGTGCCGTCCAGGACTACCTGGTGATGTTCTTCTCCATGCGCCGCGGCGGGCGTTCCCTGGGCCAGATGGCGCGTGAGGAACTCGGCATCATCGGCGGCACGGCTGCCCTCGTGGCCACCCTGCTCATCATGGTGATCATCGTCGCGATCCTGGCGCTCGTCGTCGTCAATGCCCTGGGTGAAAGCCCGTGGGGTGTGTTCTCCGTGGGCATGACCATTCCGATTGCGCTGTTTATGGGCGTCTACCTGCGCTATCTGCGTCCCGGCAAGGTCATGGAAGTGTCCATCATCGGCTTTGTGTTGCTGATGGCTGCGATCATCGGCGGCGGAATCGTGGCAGAGACCGAATGGGGTGCCGCGTTCTTCCACCTGGACAAGGTGACCATCGCCTGGGGCCTGATCGTCTACGGTTTCATCGCCGCGATCCTGCCGGTGTGGCTGCTGCTGGCTCCGCGCGACTACCTTTCCACGTTCATGAAGATCGGCGTCATTGTGATGCTGGCGCTGGCCATCATTGTGGTGCGCCCGGAAATCACCGTCCCCGCCTTCAGCGAATTCGCCAGCCGGGACAATGGTCCGGTGTTCCCGGGCGCACTGTTCCCGTTCCTGTTCGTCACCATCGCGTGCGGCGCCCTGTCCGGGTTCCACGCCCTGATCGCTTCCGGCACCACCCCGAAGCTCGTGGAGAAGGAACGCCAGACCCGGTACATCGGCTACGGCGGCATGCTGATGGAGTCGTTCGTGGCCATCATGGCCCTGGTTGCGGCCATCTCGATCGACCGTGGCCTCTATTTCGCCATGAACGCCCCGGCGGCCCTGACCGGCGGAACCGTGGAAACGGCCGCCGCGTGGGTGAACAGCCTGGGCCTGTCCGGCGTGAATATCAGCCCTGATCTGCTGTCGCAGACGGCTGCAAACGTGGGCGAGGAAAGTATCGTTTCGCGCACAGGTGGAGCTCCCACCTTGGCAGTTGGCCTGGCGCACATCATGCAGCAGTTCATTGGCGGTACCGCCTTGATGGCATTCTGGTACCACTTCGCCATCATGTTCGAGGCGTTGTTCATCCTCACCGCCGTCGACGCCGGAACCCGGGTTGCGCGGTTCATGTTGCAGGATTCAATCGGCAACTTCGTCCCCAAGTTCAAGGAGCACGGTTGGCGGCCGGGTGCGTGGTTGTGCACGGCCATCATGGTGGGCGCCTGGGGTGCCGTGCTGCTGATGGGCGTCACTGATCCACTGGGCGGTATCAATACGCTGTTCCCGCTGTTCGGCATCGCCAACCAGTTGCTGGCGGCGATTGCACTGTCCGTCTGCCTGGCGATTGTGGCCAAGCGCGGGACGTTCAAGTACCTCTGGATCGTGGCGCTGCCCCTGGCCTTCGCGGCCGTGGTGACCATCACCGCCAGCTACCAGAAGATCTTCTCCTCCACCCCAGCTGTGGGCTACTTCGCCAACAACGCAGCATTCAGCAAGGCCCTGGCCGACGGCAAGACGGAGTTCGGCTCGGCAAAGTCGGTTGCTGCCATGGAGGCCGTGGTTCGGAACACGGCCATCCAGGGCTGGCTTTCCGTCATCTTTGTGGTCCTCAGCATTATCGTCATTGCAACGGCGCTGATCGCTACGGTCAAGGCTTTCCAGGACGTAAGAGCCGGCCGGACGCCCCACGACCATGAAGATCCCGAGGTTCCGTCACGGGTCTTCGCGCCGGCGGGAATTGTTCCGACTCCGGCCGAGAAGGCGCTGCTGGCCGAATGGGAGAAGCTTCCTCTGGAGCTTCGCGTCGAGAAGGCCGGGCACCACTGATGAGCGCCGCAGGGACGGCGCGCCTGCCAATGTTCGCGGGCGTGGCCGCCGGGTTCAAAAGCGTGGCCAGGTACCTCCGGGGTGTGCTGGGCGCGGATGCGTACGAAAACTATCTGGAGCACTACCGCCGGCTGGGCCACCAGCACGCGCCAATGACCGAACGCGAGTTCTGGCGGGACCATACGGACCGGCAGGATGCCAATCCGCAGGGGCGGTGCTGTTGAGTGGCTCGTGAGAGTATGAACGCATGAGCGATCCGAATGTCAGTGATTCGAATGTCACCGGACCCGGTGAAGAGCGTCCGTTTGAGGGAACCACGCTCGACGGCGATGCTGCCCCGGGTGCCCAGGAACCGGCGTCTGGTGCGGTCCCGGCTCAGCCAGGCCAGCCCGGCGGCCCGGTTCCGCACGGCGGTCCCGGCGACGGCCGCCCCGCCGGACAGGCGCCGGAGCAGCGCATCAACAAGCTCCAGGAACTCGTGGACGAGCCCGCCAAGGTCATGCGGATCGGCACCATGATCAGGCAGCTCCTGGAAGAAGTGAAGGCCGCCCCTCTGGACGACGCCGCCCGTGGACGGCTGGCGGAGATCCATGAGAAATCGATCAAGGAACTTGAAGACGGGCTCTCCCCGGAGCTGGTCCAGGAGTTGGAGCGGATCAGCCTGCCGTTCCCGGACGACACCACGCCGTCGGATGCGGAGCTGCGCATCGCGCAGGCGCAGTTGGTGGGGTGGCTCGAAGGCCTGTTCCACGGCATCCAGGCGGCCATCGCCGCCCAGCACGCAGCGCGTGAGCAGGCCGCGGCGCAGCTGCAATTGCGCCAGCTTCCGCCAGGCACTGTCATTGCCCCCGGCGTCGTCATCGGTGAAAACGGCGAGCCGCAGCGTGCTGCCGGTTCTCCTGCAGGGCCTCGTCACTCGGGGCGGCCGGCTGATCCGGATCACGGTCCCGGTCAGTACCTCTAGGACCTCGGTTGGGATTTTTCACCGCCGCGCGGCAGGGCCGCAAGGATGACGCGGAATTGGGTAAGGGGTTGTGGCGGCGGGCCCACGACCGCTTCCACCGCGGACTGGATCGGTACCACCAGGTCCTCGAAGGGGTGGAGGACGACCAGCTGTATGCCGAGTTGGTAGAGATCGCCAACGCCCTTGGCGCCCTCTCCGAACGGGTCCGGACGGTCTGCGTTGAGGCGCAGCGGCGGTCACCCAGCGACGGCCTGGACGTCCCAGGAACCTTGGCCGGCGTCCACCGCGCGCTCTCCAAGGCAGGTAACTCGCTGGCCACCACGGCGGAGGCTGCGGCGATGCTCCGGCTGGCCGTGGGGCCGGTTCCGGTGGGTGCCGCGTCGGTATGGCGCCGCGCGGAATCGGTTTTTGAACAGGTGACCGACGCCGAACGGCAGCTTTCCGAGGCACCGCCGGTTCCGTAATACTCGCCGGGGTCCCTGGAAAGTTGGCGCCGGGGTCCCGTTTCATTCCCTGTTACGCAAGTGGCTGATACCGCGCTCTGAGGTTTCCTGCCGGTGGGTGCATTTGGCAGGATACAAATATGACAACTTCACCGAACCTGACATTCAACGACGGCAACACCATTCCCCAGCTGGGCTACGGAGTCTGGCAGGTAGAGGACGATGTAGCGGAGAAGGTGGTGGCCCAGGCTTTCGAAGCAGGGTTCCGGCACATCGACACCGCCAAGATTTACGGCAATGAGGAAGGCGTAGGCCGCGCAATTGCCAACTCCGGCCTTCCGGCGGACGAGCTGTTTGTCACCACCAAGCTCTGGAATGCAGACCAGGGCTACGAGTCCACTCTGGCGGCGTTCGAGAAGTCCATGGAACTCCTGGGCCTGGAAACCCTTGACCTGTACCTCATCCACTGGATGCAGCCCAAGCAGGACAAGTACGTGGACACCTGGAAGGCGCTGATTGAACTTCAGAAGCGCGGACGCGTGAAGTCCATTGGCGTTTCCAACTTCACGGCAGAGGGCCTGCAGCGCCTGATCGACGAAACCGGAGTTACCCCCGCGATCCACCAGATCGAGCTGCACCCGTACTTCAACCAGTCGGACCTGCGTGCCTTCGGGGCTTCCAAGGGCATCCTGACGCAGGCCTGGTCCCCGCTGGGCCAGGGCGGCGAGCTGCTGGATGATCCGGTGGTCACCGGAATTGCTGACAAACACGGTGCCACGCCGGCCCAGGTTGTCATTGCCTGGCATCTGGCAATTGGCAACGTGGTGATTCCCAAGTCCGTCACCGAATCCCGTATCCGCGAGAACTTCGCTGCGCTTGAGGTCACGCTGGACGACGCCGACGTCCAGGCCATCAACGGCTTGGACCGCACCCCGGAAGGCGCCGGCCGCATCGGAGCGGACCCGGCAGTTTCCGACTTCGCCTAGTCACTCGGAAATGGCCGCAGCCCGCTCGGGTTGCGGCCATTTTGCTTTGGTCTATTTATCGACGCCGACACCCGTGATCTGCTCCAGGACCCGCACACCGGCGGCGAGGCCGTCTTCGGCGCGGACGGTGGCGCCCACCTCATCGGCGCGGGAAGCGTACGAGGCGGTATTGACGAGGTCGCCCAAGCGTTCTGCCAGCCCTGTGCCGAGCTGCCTGGCAGGCAGCGGGGCGGGTCCGACGCCGAGAGCGTGGACCCGGGCGCCCCAGAACGGCTGGTCGCCAAGGAACGGCACCACCAGCGTTGGCCGGCCGGCCCGTATGCCGGCCGCAGTCGAGCCTGCACCACCATGGTGGACAACCGCTGCGACGCGCGGGAAGAGCCACCCGTGGGGCGCGCCTTCCAGGACCAGGACGTCATCAGTACCTGCTTTGCCGGGCGCTATGCCGCCCCATCCGGTCGCGACGATCCCGCGGAGACCGTGAACGCGCAGCGCGGCCAGGACGGCGTCCCGGCGCTGGTCTGCTCCCTTGCCAAAGCCCATGGAGCCGAAACCGACATAAACCGGAGGCTCTCCGGCTGCGAGGAAGTCCGCCAGCTGCGACGGTGGCTCCCACCCGCCGTCGTGATCAAGGAACCAGTATCCGGTGACGTGGGCGGAAGGTGGGTAGTCGCTGGGGACAGGCAGGACGTGCCTGCTGTAGGGGTAAAGGATGTGGACCGGACTGCCGTCCGGATTCTTGAGTGGATCGGCCAAGCGGCTAGCGCGCTCCAGGCCCACGTCTCGCCGGAAGTCGTTGATCATGCCGCCGTACATGGCCCCGGCCGCCCGGCGGAATGAGTAGGTAGCACGGTTCCCCAGCGCACCAAAAGAGGCGCCACCGAAGAATGGCATTGGATGCGCACGGGTAGGGGTATAGATCGGCAGAGGGAGCGAAAACACGCCGGGCACTCCCAGGGCCTCGGCAATGTGGGGTCCGGCAAGGCATTTGGGGTGGTAAACCACAACGTCCGGGTGCGCAGCCTTCGCGGCAGTCCAGCATTCCGCGTTCAACTCCCGCATCGCTGAGGTCATGACCCCCAGTGTCCGCAGCGCGTCCCGGGGGCCGCTCAGCTGAGGCAGGACGTCCTGAAGCAGGCGCAGCATTGCGGAACCGGCGGGATGGTGCTTGATGGTTCCGGGGCTGGCGTGCGGCACCAGGTCTGCAAATCCATCAGGGATTGCGAGGGTGACGTTGTGTCCCGCGCGGGCAAGCGCGCCGGCAAGGGCGGCGTAGGGCTGGATATCGCCGCGTGTCCCGAAGGACATGATCAATGCATGCATGGCAGGCCCCTTTTGGACTGGTTGCCTGGCGCCCGCCTTACAAGCTGCCTACGCGGCGAGGCGGGCCTGGATGATTTCGACCACGTCCACGACTGCCCATGAGTCCTCGCCGGCGCACTGGCGGGCGGCGAAGCGCTCAGCCTCCGAGGCTGTCTCGAAGACTTCCAGCCGGGACCGGCCGCAGTCCGCGTCGAAGTAGGTGACGTGGAATTCGGTGTTGATTTCAGCGTTCAAACTCTGGGGTGCTGTGCTCTGGTTCTTCATAAATCCAGTGTGCAACCGGGGTCTGACAATTTAGTGCGTTCACGTTCGCGTGTTGCCTAATCGCAGGACGCGTTCATGGGCAAGGTCCGCGCTGCGCAGGGATTTGTCAGCCGCACGGCGCAGCTGGCGGGCCTCGGCGGCCGTCGTGGCTTCGAGCTTACGGGCACGGTCCAGGCGCTCCTCAACATCCTTCAGCTCGGCTCTGAGGCGTTTTGCTTCAGACGCCAACGTGGTGGACTCCTCGGCCAGTTCGGCAGCTTCGGTTTCGCGTTCGTCGGCGGCCTGTGCCGCCTGGTCAGCTTCCTGGCGGGTCTCCTCTGCCCGGGCCTTTGCTTTCTCCATAACGGAAGACGACGCCGGGCGCTCCTTGGGCTGGACGGCCACCAGCCGGGGTTTTGTGGATTTGGCGGGTGGAGCCTTCCCTGCCTTCGGCCCAGGCGTCAGCTCACTCGTCTTCAACGGGACCGGCGGCGATTTAGCAGCGGGAACGGCCAGGGCTTCCGGCACTGCCACGGCATCTTCCAGCGAAACCTGCTCCACGCCGTCGGCGGAGAGGGACCGCAACAGCCGCCCGGTCCGGACTGCTGCGGCGGCCCCCTCATCGGCGGTCAACGCACGGAGGGTGGACTCCACCTCGGTGGCCAGGGTGGTGCTGAGCGGTCGGCCCAGCCCTGTGGACACCTCCCGGGCGGCATCCACGGCAGCGGCGAGGGCCGCCCTTCGTTCGCGGCCCAGCTCGCGCAACGTCCCGGCGTCGTACTGTTCCTGTGCCTCACGCATCCGGCCGCCCAACTCTTCCAGTTCGGCCAGGATGCCCGGCCGGGACCGGACCAGCATATTCACGGTCCATGCAGCGGCGGATGGCTTGGCCAGGCTCCGGACTTCCGCAGCGAGCTCCTTCCCGGACGGCCCGCCCGCTGCTTCTTTTGCTGCTGCCGTGCGGGCACCAATGAACTCTTCGAAAGGGAGCGTGTACAGCCTGTTGGCGATATCTGCCAGTGCCTGGTCCTCCATGAGTGCCATCTTAGGACCATTGGCTCCGGAGCCCTGCGCTGCTAGCGTGAAATTGTCCACGATAAAGGAGGAGCCATGACTGCCAATTCACCGGATTCATTGCCCGACGATGAACTCCAGGAAACTGCCGGCGAGGAGAACGCCAAATCGAAGAACGACGGCGGGATCCCCGGCAAGGAGAACGGCGTGGGGGTGGGTGCCGGCAAGGAACCCAATACGTTTGAGCCTGAGGAAGCCGGCGATGCCGCTGACGGCAAAGACGAGGATGAAGGGCCCCAGTAAGCCGGAATCAAATACTCAAGCCCTTGCCGGGTGTGCGTTGGATGACGAATAAGGGAACTCTTGGAGCCATTGTAAAATTGAATGTCAATTTTTTGTCAATTTGTGCCAATTCTGCTGTATGGTCTCATTTTGTAATGCACGTCCGGCTACAGGAAAAGGTTCACAATGTTTGAAACGCTTCTTGGTCTCATCAACACCCTCGTAGGACTCCTCGGCTCCCTTCTGGGCGGCCTGCCGCCGCTCCCCGGCGTTCCGGGCCTTGGCTAGCAATACCTTTCAACTCACCAAAAAGCGGGCCGCCGAATTGGCGGCCCGCTTTTTGCTGTCCGGACAACAGTGGCGTCTTGTCAGGCGGCGAGCCTTCGCCGGATCAGGGCTGAGGCCTGGTCCACGACGACGATGAGGATGAGCACCACAATGATGTGGGTGAGCATCTGATCGAACTGGAATGACTTGATTGCCTGGTTGATGAGCAGGCCTACGCCGCCGGCGCCTACCAGGCCCAGCACCAGCGAGGACCGCACGTTGACGTCGAAGCGGTACAGAAGCAGGCCCACAAACTGCGGAATCACCAGCGGGATGCTGGCGTGGAACGTCTGCTGCAGTTTGCTGGCCCCGGCCGAGGACAAAGCCTGGACGGGGCCCTGGTCGCTTTCCTCCATGGCCTCTGCCCAGAGCTTGCCCATCACACCTGTGTTGTGGCAGATCAGGGCAAGTACGCCGGCGAAGGGGCCGAGGCCCACGGCGGTGACGAAGATCAGGGCAAACACCACGTCCGGGACGGCCCGGAAAAAGGAGAGTATTGCCCTGGCCGCCTGGTACACGAGCGGGTGCGGGGTGGTGGTTTCAGAGGCGAACGCCGCAAAAAGCAGGGCTGTGGGGATGGAGAGCGTGGTTCCCAGCAGGCCGATCCAGAGCGTCACCAGTGTTGCCTCGAGGCTGGGCTTGAGGACCTTCTCCCAGTCCAGGTCCGGTGGGAAGGACTCGGCCAGGAATCGTCCCATGCCCTGCGCGCCGTCCACCAGCAGGGCGGGTTCGAACCCGGTGCTGTTGAAAGCGATGACGTGCAGCACCACGAGGATTGCGACGGCTGTAGCTGTGAAACTGTTCCGGGCCATCCGACGTCGGGACTTCGGGACGGGGAGCCGCCGCACCAGCAGAGCGGCGGACGGAGCACTGGCAGCCGGGGCGCGGGAAATATCCGGGGCCGCGCTCATGCCGCGATCCTGTCCGGTGCGTAGAGCGTGTCCAGGACCTGGTCCGTCAAAGCCGGGGTGCCGCCGTCGAACACGATTCTGCCTTTCAACAGGCCGATGGCGCGGTCCGCATGGCGGATGGCCAGGTCCGGCTGGTGGAGGACGGCGGCAACGGCCAGGTTTTCGGTGTGCGCCAGTTCGGCGAGGAGCGCCATGACCTGCTCGGCCGCATGCGGATCCAGCGCGGAGACGGGCTCATCGGCGAGCAGCACCGAGGCCCGCTGGCATAGGGCCCTGGCGATGGCGACGCGTTGCTGTTGCCCGCCGGACAATTTGCCGGCACGCTCCAGGGCGCTGCCCGCGAGGCCAACCCGGTCCAGGCAGGCCATCGCCTCTTCCTTGAGGTTCTTGGGGAAGAAGGCCGGGCTGGTCGACGCCAGGCCCTGGACCCGCATGAGTCCGCCGGAGCAGACGTTGTCCAGCGCGGTGCGGCGCGGCACCAGATGGATCTTCTGGAACACCATGGCGGCCTGGCTGCGGGCTTTGACCTGGGCTGCTCCTTGCAGCTGGCATACCTCGGTGCCGTGCAGGCGGATGCTGCCGGAATCGGGCTTGGTCAGGCCGATGACGCATTTGAGGGTAGTGGACTTCCCGGAGCCGTTGGCGCCCAGGAAGGCCAGGAGTTCGCCGGGCCTGACGGTGAAGCTGACGCCTTCGAGCACTTTGGTGCCGTCGTAGGCCTTGCTGAGCCCGGTCACTTCAACGGCTGTCACAGGTCCTCCTCTGTCAGGCCCATCGTGGCGGCCAGGTCGAACAGCGGCTTGTAGGTGTCCTTGGTGACGGCCAGCAGCGGGCCAGGAGGTGTGACGTCCAGGAAGGCGCCGACTTCTGTGATGGCTTCCGGCGGCAGGTTCAGCAGGGCATCGCGGACTGCTTCCTTGAGCGCCGGATCAGCACCGCCGCGGATGGTGATCGGATCGTTCGGGATGGGTTCGGAACTCCACACCTGGCGGTAGTCGTCGGGGTTGAAGGTCCCGGCGGCGCTGGCTGAAGCGATGGTCTGTGAATTGATTTCCGCGGCGTCCACGGTCCCGTTGATGAGGGCAAGGAGCGCTTCCGGGTGGCCTCCGGCGTAGTTGATGTTGAGCTCGGATTCGTTGATTCCGGCGGTTTTGAGGCCGTAGCGGGGGAGGACGTCGCCGGAGGTGGAGCCGATGCCGCCCAGCGCTACATCCTTGCCCTTGAGATCCGTGATGGAGCGAATGTCCGAGTCCTTGGCCACGTAGATTCCGGCCGTGTAGGTGCTGAGTTTGCCGTCCGCGGTGCCGAAGGAAGCAATGGGCTCCGCGCCGGCCTTGCTGCTGGCGAACACGTAGCCCATGGGTCCGAACTGGCCGATGTCCAGGCGGTTGTTGGCCATGGCCAGGACCTCTGCCGAGTAGTCCTCCACCACCTGGACTTCCACCTCGCAGCCCAAACGCTTTTCCATGGCGTCCGCCAGGACACGGTAGGCGGGTTCCAGCTTGGCCGGGTCCTCATAGGGTTCGATGCCGAACTTGATGGGGCCGTCCGCGCAGTAGGCAGCGGTGTTGGCGTCGGAGGTCTGGGCCTCGCTGCTGCCGGTGCAGGCGGAGAGGCCGATTGTGGCGAGCAGGGCAGCGGGAAGCAGGGCTGCGTAACGGGTTTTCATGAGGGGTCCTTGGTGTGGGTGCCTGATGGGACGGAGAGGTTGGTGCTGGTCAGGGAAGGGCGTTGACGTTGCGTTCGGCCAATCCGAAGGAGACGGTCATGCCGATCCCCGCGGTCACGGACACGGCGGTGATGCCCGGCCGGATATTGGCCACCAGGATCGGGCCGACGTCGCTGGAGGCGTAGATGCCCTGCCAGCGTTCTGTCACGGTGAGGCTTTCGACGCCGAGCACACCTTTGATCCGGTCCAGCAGGAGGTCCGAGGTGCTTTCGGCCAGGAACGGGTCTGCGGTCTTTTGGTACGCGTGCGAATCTCCCAGCAGCAGGGTGCCGTCCGGGCGTTGGGTGAACATTACGTTGGCGCCGATGGCCAGTAGCTCCGGATCCTGCCCCTGGACCTGGGCGAGCAGTGCCGCTGCCGAGGGGAGTTCCACAAAGGCGCCGTACCGCAGCATGGACGTTGCGGTCAGCACTGCAGGCTCGAGTTCCAGCCCGCCCGGGGCACCGGCGGCCGCCATCTGGAGCGAGCAGCGTTCGATCCTGTGTTGTTCCGCGACGTCCGGAAACAGCAGGTCGACGTCGTGGCCGACGCAGACGAACACTTGGTCCGCCTCCACAACGCCACGGCTGGTGCGGACCATGGCCGTGCGGGTGGTTCCGGCCTCGAAGCCAAGCGCGCTGGTGTTCCAGCGCACCGCAATGTCCTGCTGCGTGTCCAGCCACGCGGCCAGGTTCGCCACCGTGGTGCGCGGGTCCACCCGGAGATCGTCGCGCAGCCAGGCCCCGCCTACGACATCGGCACTTTCGTTGGGAGCCGAAGCTTCCGTGGCGGCCGGCGCATCTTGGCCGCGGCCCAGCCGGGTGAGCGTTTCCGCCGCGGTCAGCAGGACGATCTGGCCGGGTTCGCGCCGTTCGGCGAGCTCGCGGAGGACCTGCAGTTCAGTGGCGGTCCGGGCCACCACCACCGCCCCGGACTCGGTGGACCAGAAGCCGGCCCGGGCGGAGAAGTCCAGCCAGTGCTTGCGGCCGGCCATGGCCAGTTCATACAGACCACCGGTCTGCGCCGTAATGCAGCAGTGCCCGAAGTTACGTATGGAGGCGCCGACGGCGCGGTGGTCGCGGTCGATCACCAGGACGGAGAGTCCGCGGTCTGCCGCAAGGGCGGCATGGGCAAGGCCAACAACTCCGGCTCCCACCACCACAACATCTACAGAGGCGGGGAGGGCGGAAGCCGGCGGGTTTTGAAGATCTTGGGTCATCACAGGATTGATACTTGCCCACGGCGGATGCGGCATTCAAGCGAAAACGGCACTTGTTTGAACAAGTTAACGGGCTGTTCACCCGCGCCCTGAGAAGTTAAGGCTTCATTCATTTCCAAGGCGCCAAAGTACAAGGCGTTGCGGGATATCCACTTGTATGATCAAGTTATGTCCGTTTCACACTTCCAGCCGCTGCACCAGCGCCTGACCGATGAGATCCGTGCCCGCATCACTTCCGGCACCTGGCCGGAAGGCTTCCAGATTCCCAGTGAGGCAGAGCTCTGCCGCGAGTTCGAAGCGTCCCGGGGAACTGTCCGGCAGGCTCTCTCCACGCTCCGCAAGGAAGGCCTGATTCTGGGCGGCAGGGGCAAGCAGCCGGTGGCAGGCCGTGCAGCGCTGTCCCAGCCCTTCACCACGTTTATGTCCTTCACGGAATGGGCAGGTTCCATCGGCCGGACCCCGGGACAGCAGACACGGGAGATCGCCAAGCGCCCGGCCTCGCCGGATGTTGCCGCCCAGCTCGGCCTGGAGCCCGGCGACCAGGTGGTGGAGGTTCTGCGCCTGCGGCTGCTCGGCGATATGCCCGCCATGGTGGAGCGCACCAGCTTCGTCCTGGACGCCGGACGGCTGCTGTTCGATTTTGATACGGACAGCGGATCGATCTTCAGTTTCCTGAAAAGCAAAGGTATAGACCTGAGCCGCGGGAAGCACACCATTGACGCCGTTGCCGCGGACGAGCTCGATGGGGAACTCCTTGGCGTCGAACCCGGTTCACCCTTGCTGCGCGAACGGCGCGTGACGTCCTCCGCCTCGGGGGAGCCGATCGAGTTCTCCGACGATCGCTACGTTCCCGGGCTGACCAACTTCACCATCGAAAACACCAACGAGCACCGCGCCAACCTGGTGCGCGTGCCCACCAGCGCCTAAGGACCCACAGAATGATTGAACTTGTTGCACTCGATATGGCCGGTACCACCATTGATGAGCACGGAGATGTTTACCGCGCCCTGGAGGACTCGGTAGTGGAGGCGGGTGCGCATGTCAGTGCCTATAACCTCCAGGCCTGGATGGGCGCGGACAAGACCGAGGCCATCGCGGCGCTGCTGGAGCTGGGCGGCGTGTCCGCGGGGGAGTCGCTGGTGACCCGCACCTTCGGCCGCTTCCGTGGGATCCTGGCCGGTTTCTACGCCGCGAACCCGCCGGTGCCGCTGGAAGGCGTGGAGGAAGCCCTTCGAGCACTGAAAGCCCAGGGCATCAAGGTGGCACTGACCACGGGATTCTCCCGGGACGTTGCAGATCCCCTCCTGGCCACGCTCGGCTGGCGAGTGGGCAGCGGCGAGCTGCTGGACGCCGTCGTCACCTCCGATGAAGTACCCCGTGGCCGCCCGGCGCCGCACATGATCCACCGCGCCATGGAGCGAGCGGGAGTAATGGACGTCAGTGCCGTTATTGCCGCCGGTGACACGGTGAACGACCTCCTTGCTGCTTCCAATGCCGGTGTGATGGGTGTGGGTGTATTGACCGGAAAGCTCGACGCCGAGGCGCTGTCACGGTATCCGCACCACGCCATCCTGGCCGGGGTCAAAGACCTCCCGTCGCTGGTGTCTTCGCTGCAGCCGGCCAGCTAGCTTTCGAACGCCGGGATGCCAAGCGTCGCGCAAACCTCGGGGCGGCCGGGGATGACGGCCACTGAATTCCCTACCGTGCAGGCTGCGAGCTCGGGCACGGGAGTCGCAGGATTGGGATTCATGATGCCTTGCTCCCACACATCGGCGCAGAGGCCCAGCGGGTCCGGCATGTCGGTTGCCTTGTCTATGTTTCCCACCACTACATAGGGCGGCAGGGCAGCCTCGCTGTCCGGGAGGGGGCGGACAGTGTTGAGATCAGCTTCGTAGTAGCAACGGATGTCCCGGTTGCCTTCGTTGGGCTGGAAGAATATGTAGGCCGCGGCCGCGGCAGTAAGAATGGGCAATGACAGCGACAGGGTCCAGCCCCAGCGCCGTTTTCGGGCCGTCTTGCGGGCAGCCTGCTCATCGTGCAGCTTCGTATCGCCAAGAGCGTTGAATTCCCCCGGATTCCCCATGCCCCCAGTCTTCCGTACGCGTCAAGAGGACCCATCCGTTATCCGCTGCAACAGTTCGGCGCCAATCCGCTGGCGGCGTGTCCGGCGGCAGGCCTCGGCTCCACAATGGAAGGACTAGGTCCAGCCCCAGGAGGGTGAGATGCGCAGAAAAGCATCGTCCGGCGTCGTGATTTCTGTTGCAGTTCTCCTCACGGTCCTGCTGGCCGGCTGCGCGCCACAGTCCGGACCGGCCTCCAGCGGTTCGCCCTCACCAACGGCTACCGTTACCGAAATGCGGACTGTCACCGCGGCACCCTCCGAAACCGGGGATTCCTCCTGGGCAACGTTTACGACGGCGGATGGCACATTGGCGTTCGACCATCCGGCGGGGTGGACGGTCCAGGACCCGGCCGGTGAACTGGCCGAGGGCGGCGGGGCGTTCGCCGAGGTCCGGAACGAGGCAGGGAAGCCACTCGCCACCCTCCGGACCAACATGGCCACCGGGTCCACCTGCATGGAAAAGTACCCGTACCAGGTGCTGGAAACCGAAGAGCTGCCGGCGCTGGCCAGGGAAGGGATGGTGCCCCGGTTCATCTATGAAACACGGGGCACCGCCGCAGATCCTGGCCCGCAAGACACCCCCGCGGCAGCCTACGGCATCACCTCCGGTCCGCCGCCTGCCGGGGATGCGGCCTGCGCCATCTTCCAGTTCTTCACCTGGCCGCCCAATGCCGCCATGTTCGGCGCGTTCTACCACCCGGAAAACAACCAGACGCCGGGCGATCAGTCCCTGCCTTATCTGGAGCTGGCGAAGAATTACGCGGAGACAGCTGAATTCCAGGACATCAAGCGGATGATCACCTCACTGCGGCCGGTGGGCGGCTATTAGGCCGGTCAGTCCAGGCGCGCCGGCTGTTGACGGTGCCGCTGGTTGAAGTGGACCTAGGTCTATGGTTTCGATGCGCGCGAAACGAGACAGTAGAAGGGTTGAAGCGGAGGAAAGCCTCCCAAACCACTCACAGATACGGAAAAAGCAATGAAGTTCCGCTCGTTGTCACTCGCAGCCGTCCTCATCGCAGCGTTGTCGTTCCCGGCAGCCCTTCCGGCTTACGCCGGCGACGGGCCGGGTAAACCAGGCCACGCGGCGGAGAGCCCGGGCAGGCCGGACCACGCGACGGATGGTCCCGGCAGGCCAGGCCACTCGATGGATGGTCCCGGGAAACCCGAGCATGCCGCCGAGGGCAATGCCCTCGGAGCATCAGAGACCTTCCAGGGCCTGAACGCCCGCATCAACACCAAAGACGGCGTTGGCCTCGTGTTCGAGGGCAGCGACTGGCACGCGGACCACGTCACCGCGCCGCAGGACATCCCGAACGGGGGAGGAACCAACTTCATACTTGGGCAGGACAAGTCGCATTGGTCCACCGAATACGGGGCCTTCGGGACGGCGAAGGCCAAGATCTACGATCACGGCAAGCCCACCGATTTTTGGATCAAGATGTACGCGTCGGTCTACTACTACCCGTACACCCAGGCCAACTGCACGATCTTTCGCGGGGATCCGGATGTGACGGGGAAGGAAATCGGCTTCAGCCCGTACGCGTGCAGCATGACCTCGATTAGTGGCTCCGACCCTTGGCGCGTGGTGTTCAATGTGGGGCACATCGAAGCGGAGTCGGTCACGGATAAGGACACGCAGGCCCGTTTGCTCAACGATGTGTGCAAGGGCGATACCGCTGATCAGGATTGCTTCTATACCCCCAAATCGGTCGAGTACATCTCCGATGACCCGAAGCCGTATGGGGCTCCCGTGGCGAACCCGTACGACACTCACCTGAGCACCAAGGTGGAGTCCGCGCACGTCGTGGGGACATCAAATACGGTAGGGGTGGAGTTCTCAACGAAGCTCACGCTCTGGAAGATCTGGGAGAACAGCCTGAAGCTCAGCTACGAGCACACGTGGACGGATTCCCGGAGTTTCAGCCAGTCGGTGGAGGCAGAGATTCCCCCGCACACCCTGTACTGGTTCACCATTGCGCCGGCACTCAACCGGGTCACCGGTGACTTCCTGGTCCGCACCGGTGGAAAGGTTTTCCGCATCGAAAACGCCGTTGTGGTGCTGCCCGACGCGGAGAAAGACGCGGTCATTGTGCCCCACGAGGCCCCCTACGCGGGCAGCGTGGCAGGGCCGGTCTCCTAAGCAAGCAGAAAGCCCGACGGCGACCGTCACCGGGGCGGGTTCTAGCGGTCGTTGCAACACCCAGAATTTTTGGGAGTTGCAACGACCGTGTCGCCTTTAACGAAGGAAGCTGCCAGCCGGAGGAAATACACGCCGGAGCAGAAGGCTAAGTTCTTTTCG
>JAPSJV010000039.1 GCA_031178005.1 Pseudarthrobacter sp. | reverse complement strand
TGACGCCGGCGAACGGGGAGGGAAGCTCCACCACGGCCTTCGCGGTCTCCACCTCGGCGATGATCTGGTTCAGGCTTACGGTATCCCCGACATTCACCTTCCAGCTGACGATCTCCGACTCGGTGAGGCCTTCGCCGAGGTCGGGAAGCCGGAATTCCCTGATCATTGCGGCGCTCATCCTTCCAGCCCGCTCAACGAGTTGGGCCGGCCCAGAGCCCGGTCAACGCCGTCGAGAATCCTGTCCAGCCCCGGGAGGTGATGCATCTCCAGCTTCGAATACGGGTACGGCACGTCGAACCCTGTGACCCGGACGGGGGCGGATTCCAGGTAGTAGAAACAGCGTTCCGTGATGCTCGCAGCAATCTCAGCGCCGAGCCCGCCCGACTGCACTGCCTCATGGGCAATCACGAGCCGCCCGGTCTTGCGCACCGAGGCTTCCACCGTGGCGAAATCCACCGGAGCCAGGGAGCGAAGGTCGATGACTTCGACGGACATGCCTTCGTCAGCGGCAGCGAGGGCGACGTCGCGGGCGGTCTTCACGAGCGGTCCGTAGGCGACCAGCGTGACGTCACGGCCGTCGGCCACCACCCTGGCCTTCTCGAACGAAAGCGCTGCGCCTGGATCGAGGGACTCATCCACGTCACCCTTGTCGTGGTAGCGGCGCTTGGGCTCGAAGAACAGCACGGGGTCATCGCACGCGATGGCCTGCTGGATCATCGTGTGCGCGTCCTGCGGGCTTGACGGGCTGATGACTCTCAGGCCCGGGGTGTGCGCGAAGTACGCCTCGGGAGATTCAGAGTGGAACTCCGGTGACCCTATGCCGCCGCCGAACGGGATGCGGATGGTGATGGGCATCTTGACCGCACCCTTCGTGCGGTAATGCATCTTTGCCACCTGGCAAACGATCTGGTCGAAGGCTGGGTACACGAAGCCGTCGAACTGGATCTCCACGACCGGGCGGTAGCCGCGGTAGGCAAGTCCCACCGCGGTGCCCACGATGCCGGACTCGGCCAGCGGCGTGTCGATCACACGGTGCTTGCCGAAATCCTTCTGCAATCCGTCCGTCACCCGGAACACACCGCCAAGGGTTCCAATGTCCTCGCCCATGAGGACAACTTTGGCATCGTTCTCAAGGGATCTGCGGAGCCCGGAGTTTATTGCCCGGGCAAAGGTCAGCTGGGTCATCGGCGTGCACCTTCTTCAGAGGCGGCTCCTGCGGGATCGCCGAAGGAGTCCAGGTAGCGGGAGTAGTGGTCCTGCTGGCGGTCCAGCCAGGAATGCGGCGTGCTGTAGACGTGCTTGAAGACGTCCAGCGGCTCGGGGTCCGGCATGGTGGTGCAGCCGGTGCGCATATCCCGGGCAACGGCGTCCGCCTTTTGCTGTACAGCCGTTTCGAGCTCCGGGGTGAGAAGGCCCTTCCGCTCGAGCAGGGCCTTAACCCGGCGGATGGGGTCCTTCTGCGCCCAGTCCTCAAGTTCGTTGGCGTCCCGGTAGCGGGTGGGATCGTCCGCCGTCGTGTGCGGCCCCATGCGGTAGGTGACGGCCTCAATGAAGGTGGGTCCGCCTCCGCGGCGTGCCCTGTCCAAGGCGACCCTAGTGGCCGCCATCACGGCGAGGACATCGTTGCCGTCCACCCGCATGCTGGGAATGCCAAAGCCCAAAGGACGGTCGGCGATCTGGACGTGGGACTGCAGCCGTACGGGTTCGGAAATGGCCCAGTGGTTGTTCTGGCAAAAGAACACCACGGGCACCTGGAAGCTTGCCGCAAAGACCATGGCTTCATTGACATCACCCTGGCTCGTTGCGCCGTCGCCAAGGTAGGCAATGGCCGCTGAATCAGCGCCGTCGTTCTGGATGCCCATGGCATAGCCGGTGGCGTGCAGCGTTTGGGAGCCGATGATGATCTGGGGAGTTCCCAGGTTGACGGTGTAGGGATCCCATCCGGCGGACGCATTGCCGCGCCAGACACGGAGGATGTCCGTCAGCTTCACCCCCCTGCAGTAGGCAACCCCGTTGTCACGGTAGGTGGGGAAAACAAAATCATCGTCGCGCAGGGCCCTGGCCGAACCGATCTGCGATGCTTCCTGCCCGAGCATTGGGGGCCAAAGTCCAAGCTCACCCTGCCGCTGCAGGGCAGTGGCTTCGGTGTCGATGCGCCGGGTAACCACCAGGTCCTCATACAGGGAGCACAACTGCTCGTCTGACATGTCCTGCACCCAGGGGTCGTACTCGGGATGGCTGACACGTTCCCCTGCGGGAGTGATCAGCTGGACCAGGTTCTGGCCGGTCCTGCCCTGTTGTCCTGCACTGCTGCCCGGGCCGCCGGCGGTTGTACCGCCCTGGCCCACCTCGTCTGTCACCACAGTTGTGCAACTTTCTGACGTCGTGTCGCCGTGCGGCGGAAGGACTCGTGATCCAGGCCCCGCGCGGCGTTCCGGGCGCCGTTGCTCCGGATAATTGTGACCATACTCACAACAGGCAGGGGGTACAACCACTGCCGGAAAAGCTGAGCACAATGCACTCTTCCGCACCTTAACACCGTGCTAGCCTTGCGCATTATGCGCGCTTTGGATGGCACAGATACCCGCCTGCTTTCAGCCCTGGCCCAAGACCCGCGGCAGACGGTTGTTGCACTGGCCCAAAAGCTGGGACTGTCCCGGAACACAGTGCAGGCCCGAATGGCGCAGCTCGAAAAGAAGCACGCCTTCCTCTCCTTCGAGCGCCGCATCAATCCGGTTTCCCTGGGGTACCCCCTCATGGCCTTCATTTCTGTCCACGTCCAGCAGCAGAAACTCAGCAGCCTGGCGGAAGACCTGGCCGGCGTACCGGAAATCTTGGAGGGCTACGGGCTCACGGGCTCGGCAGATCTTTTGTTACGGGTGGTGGCGCTCGACGCCGAGGACCTGTTCCGCATTAACGGGAAGATCCTCGCGTGCGACGGTGTAGAGCGGACCGACACGGCACTCGCCATGGGAGAACTGATTCCGTTCCGGATCCGGCCGCTCCTGGACCGCGGTTCCACCGCCGAATAGCCACGGATCGCTATAGGCTAATGCCACCGAAAGTGGCCTTTGCCACGGAAGCGACGCGGCACCGGTGGCGTGCCCGCCAATGAGGTGCGCCGTGCCACGGCCGCCGGAAAGGCCTGCCTTGAGTAACCCCCAGGACCCCGGGTACGAAGCGCCCGAGCCGCTGCGGCCGCGCCGGAGCAGGTCGTCGCTCCCACCGTCGCCGTTCGGCCTCCCCGGGCAGCCGCCCGCCAAGAGCCGTAAAGGGCTCTGGATTGTGCTGGGGATCGTAGGCGGCGTCCTGCTCTTGGTGGCAGCGGGCGTTCCACTCCTGATGGGCCTCGTTGGCGGTCAAGCGCGCCAGGCATCCGATCTCGCGGACAGCTTCACCAGGCTCGTCATCGCCGGCGACACGCACAAGGCATACGACGAATACCTGGATCCTGCGCTCAAAGAACAGCTGCCGCGGGAGGACTTCGCATCCGGCATCGAGAGCCTGAATCTCGACTCCTCCTGCACCATGATGTTTGACGATCCTCAGCTCAGCGAGGACAGCGGCTCCAGCATTGCCGACGTGGCGGGCGTGATCCAGTGCGGCGGCAAGGACGTCGAGATGGTGTACCGGTTCGCGGGAACGGACGACCTGAAGATGGTGACCATCAGGCTCAAACCAAAAGTTTGAGGTTTGTCCCATCCGCGGGCGCGTGTGGTCCGAATTGCTTCCGAGAGTCCCGACCGGGGCTCCGCAGTCCGGCCGGGATAAGTGTCCCGGCCCTACCGGAAGGATTCGGGCCATGCGCAACTCACCGAACCGTCTCGTCGCCACCGTCTTCGGCGCCGTCTATCTGCTCGTCGGGCTTGTCGGATTTGCCGTAACGTCCGGCGTGGGGTTCTTCGCCACCGAAGGCGCCAACCTCATCATCTTCGAAGTCAACCCCCTCCATAACGTCATCCACCTGGCCATCGGTGCCGCCCTGCTCTACGCAGGCCTCAAGAACGTGCAGATGGCCCGCACCGTCAACGCCGGCGTCGGCGCCGTTTACCTCCTCGTGGGCATTCTGGGCCTCTTCCTGCTCAGCTCGCCGCTGAACATCATCGCCCTTAACGGTGCGGACAACGTCCTGCACCTCGCAAGCGCCGTCCTGCTGCTCGGCGTGGGCCTCTCCGTCGAGAAGTCCCCAGTCGCCGCACGCGCCTAGATGCCGGGGTGCCCGTTGGCCAGGCGCCCGTCACAGGGCATTTGGCAATCAGGCTCTTGCCGATCGGGCACCCACTCAAGGGGCATCTAAATAATCAGCTGAGTATCAAGAGGAGGCAGGCAGTGAGGCAGCAAAGCAATCTGCAGAGCAACGCGGTGGCCGTGGTCCGGCTAGTGGCCGGCTTCGCCGGATTTGGCGCAGGGTCAGTCACGCTCGCCATTTCCGCCAGCCTGTTCACCGCTGCAGCCGGCCGCCCGCTTCTGCTGGTCCCGGCGATAGCTACAGCCGTGTGGGGAACCGCCCTTCTCGGGTGGACCGTGGCGGCGCTGCTCAGGGGCAGCTTTCCTTGGCCTCGGCTGTCGGCGGCGCTGCTGCTGACGGCAGCGGCCCTCCACGTGCTGTCCATTATCGGCGGTGGCGGCACTGATCTGGCGGGACTGAACATCAGCCACCTGGCCGCCCTGCTGCTGACGCTGACCATGGTCGCAGCGCAAGCCTGGCTCCGGCGGCAAGCCGGGCTGGGTGATGCGGCCGGCACTGCGTCCGGCACCCTGTCCGCTGGCGCCGGCACCGTCTCCGCTGGCGCCTGCACCGTCCCCGCTGGCGCCGGCACCGCATCTGTCGGCGCAGGTGCCGGCGCCGGGCGGCTGCTTCTGGGAGCTTTCGCCGGAGCCGTCGCCATCGCAGCCATTACGACGCCGGGACTCGCCGCTTCGACGGCAGGACAATTCGCGGTGCCGCACAGCAGTCATTCCGACAGCAGTCATCCCGACGGCGGCCATTCGGTCAGCGGCCATCCGATCGGCGGCAGTGCCGGACACCACGGCCCCTGAGCCTGCAAGCGCGGGCAGCAAGAAGCCCCTGCGGACTCCAGTCCGGAGTGAACACTCCTTGGAGTCAGCAGGGGCTTCTGCTGGGCTGGCTGCGTCTACCGTGCAATGTCATCCGTGCCGGCAACCAGCGGCGCCTGTCAGTGCTCGACGGCCTTCTCAGCGCCGACACCGGTCAGGGAGCGGACTTCCATCTCGGCCTGCTTGACGGTGTCCTCCCTCTGCTTGTCCAGAACCGTGCCCAGCCATCCCAGGAAGAATGCCAGCGGAATAGAGACGATGCCCGGGTTGCTGAGCGGGAAGATGGCGAAGTTGGCTCCCTGGACCATGGACGTCGCCGAACCCGAGACCACCGGCGAGAACACGATCAGCAGGATGGCCGAGGCCAAGCCACCATACATGCTCCAGATCGCGCCCTGGGTGGTGAACCTTCGCCAAAACAGCGAGTAGATGATCGTCGGCAAATTCGCGGAGGCGGCGACAGCGAAGGCGAGCGCCACCAGGAAGGCCACATTCTGCCCGTTGGCGAGGATGCCGCCGAGGATGGCCAGGACGCCGATGACCACAACGGTCCGCCGGGCCACCTTAACCTCGGTGTCGGCGTCGGCCTTCCCCTTGGCGATGACACTGGCGTAAATGTCGTGCGCGAAGGAGGCCGCGGCCGTAATGGTGAGTCCGGCCACCACGGCGAGAATCGTGGCGAAGGCTACGGCGGAGATGAAGCCCAGCAGCAGCGGGCCGCCGAGGTAGAAGGCCAGCAGCGGAGCAGCAGAGTTGACGCCGCCCGGGGCTGCCTTGATGGTGGAGGCACCAACGAGGGCAGCGGCACCGTAGCCGAGGACCAGCGTGAACAGGTAGAACAGTCCGATCAGCCAGATGGACCACACCACGGATTTCCGGGCTTCCTTGGCCGTGGGCACGGTGTAGAAGCGCATGAGGACGTGCGGCAGGGCGGCGGTGCCAAGCACCAGGGCCAGGCCCAGTGACATGAAGTCCAGCTTCGAGGTTTCGGTCTTGCCGTACTGCAGGCCGGGGTTCAGCACGGCCGGATTGTTGGCCGTATCCACAGCGGCTCCAAGCAGGGTGGAGAGGTTGAAGCCGTAGATGGCCAGGACCCAGAGGGTCATGACAGCTGCGCCGGCAATCAGCAGGATGGCCTTGATGATCTGCACCCAGGTGGTGCCCTTCATGCCGCCAATCAGGACGTACATGATCATCAGCGCGCCCACGACGATGATGACGAGCGCCTGGCCGCCCCAGTCACTGATGCCCAGCAGCAGCGAGATCAGGCTGCCGGCGCCGGCCATCTGTGCCAGCAGGTAGAAGAAGCAGACGGCAAGGGTGGAGATGGCAGCGGCGATGCGGACCGGGCGCTGCTTGAGGCGGAAGGACAGCACGTCCGCCATGGTGAACTTGCCGGTGTTCCGGAGGAGTTCGGCCACGAGCAGGAGTGCCACAAGCCAGGCGACGAGGAACCCGATGGAGTACATGAAGCCGTCGTAGCCATTGATGGCGATGGCGCCAGTGATACCCAGGAACGAAGCAGCGGACAGGTAGTCCCCGGCGATCGCGGTGCCGTTCTGTGAGCCAGTGAAGGACCGGCCCGCCGCATAGTAGTCAGCGGCCGTCTTGTTGTTCCGGCTTGCCCGCAGGACGATCACCATGGTGACCGCGACGAACAGGCCGAAGATGCCCATGTTGAGGAGGGTTGTGTCCTTGAGCGCGGCGACGTCCACCGCTGTTGGAATGTTAATCATTTGGCTGCTCCGCCCGTTGCGCTGCCGGACGCTCCGGCGCCCGTCGTGTCGAATTCGTGCCCTTCAATGCCGTGGCGGATCCCGGCGGCAATCGGGTCCAGGCGCCTGTTGGAGTAGCTGACGTACCAGCCAGTGATGGCGAAAGTGGTCACGAACTGCAGCAGCCCCATGATGATGCCGATGTTGATGTTGCCCCACACCTTGGTGGACATGAAGTCCACCGCGTAGGCGGCCAGGATGACGTACGCGAAGTACCACAGCAGGAAGGCGACAGCCATGGGAAATACGAAACTGCGGTGGCGCTTGCGCAGTTCCTTGAACTGCTCGGTGGCTTGGACTTCTTCGAAGTCCGCGGACGCCGCGACGTCCGGGGTGCGGGCATCATTACCCATCGTTCCTCCTCGTTGAGAGTGCTCTCCCACACCGGCCGCGCATTTCACCGCCAGTGTGACTCCCATCACTGTGCTCCGTCCGCGGGTCCCGTTCCAGTGTTTTGGCTCCCGCCGTCGCTTAGCGGTTGTGATGCTGCGATAAACGGCAGGCTACGCTGGTCTTCATGCCGGATTCCCCTCTCTATTCCGCGGCGGCCATAGCGCTCATCGCCCTGGCGATTGCCGTCGTCGTCGGCGTCGGACTCAAGGTCCTCAAGTCCTTCCGTGAGCTAGGCACCGACGCGGAACGCGCCACGTATAACACCCTGCATACGGCCTCCAAGGCAGGCCAGCACCTGCGGACCGGACTGAACCCTGCCGGCGCGTCGAAGGCGAGCCGGCAGCTGCGGGGCCTGCTGGGATGCGACGCCCTGGCCATCACCGATGTCTCAGGGGTGCTGGCATGGGACGGCGCGGCCGAGGAACTGAAACCCCGGCTGATGGACCTGGCCGCCGACGTGCTTGCCGGCGGGCGGACGCAGGTGATTGGTGCTGGAGAAGTCCCTGCCCTTGCCATCGGACGTGTCGCAGCCGCCGTCATCGCTCCGATCCGGGCAGGCTCCCGGGTGGTGGGGGTGGTGGCTGCCTTCGCACCGTCCGCCGGCGCCGGCCTGGTTCGTGCCACGAGCGAAGTGGCCGACTGGGTGGCCGCCCAGGTGGAGCTTGCCGAACTTGATGCGTCGCGGACGCTCCTGATGGAGGCGGAGGTGCGTGCTCTGCGCGCCCAGATCAGTCCGCACTTCATCTACAACTCCCTGAACGCCATCGCCTCGTTCATCAATACCGACCCTGTCAGGGCACGTGAGCTGGTGGTGGAGTTTGCGGACTTCACGCGCTATTCGTTCCGGCGGCACGGCGACTTCACCACTTTGGCCGAGGAACTGCGGTGTATTGACAGGTACCTCCTGCTGGAGCGGGCGCGCTTCGGCGAACGTGTCCAGGTGAGCCTGCAGGTCGCGCCGGAAGTGCTGAGCACCGTCATTCCGTTCCTGAGCCTGCAGCCCCTTGTGGAAAACGCTGTACGGCATGGCCTGGAGGCGAAGGAAGGGCCTGGGCACATCACCATTGCTGCCCATGATTCGGGCGCCTTCGCGGAAGTCACCATCGAGGACGACGGCGTGGGGATGGATCCGGTGCAGCTTCAGTCCGTGCTCGCCGGGCACACCGACGGGGACCACGTTGGGCTGCGGAACGTGGACTCGCGCCTGCGCCAGGTTTACGGCGACGACCACGGCCTCATCATTGAGACGGCCCCCGGGGAAGGGACCTTGATCACCATGCGGGTCCCGAAGTCCCAGCCGGGCCATGACGCCTGACACGGCTACTCCGTGAGGGCGGTTAACCTTGAACCATGATTAACGTCCTCGTCGCCGACGACGAGCTGCCCGCCATTGAAGAACTCGCCTTTTTGCTGGGCAAGGATGAACGCATCGGCGCCATCCACCGGGCTTCTTCCGGGAATGAAGCATTGCGCGCCCTGGAGACCGAGGCGGTGGACGCCGTCTTTCTCGACATCCATATGCCCGCTGTCTCAGGCCTGGATATCGCGCGGGTGATCGCCCGCAGCAGCCGCCCGCCCGCGGTCGTCTTTGTCACCGCGGACGAGGACTGCGCACTTGAGGCGTTCGAACTCGCCGCCGTGGACTACCTCCTGAAACCCGTACGCGCTGAGCGGCTGGCCCGCTCCGTGGGGCGGATCAGTGAACTGATCCGCGACGGCGGCGCGGCGCCCGAGATGATCACCGTGGACCAGGGCGGCACGACCAGAATGATCAGGCGCGACGACGTTACCTACGTCCAGGCGCAGGGCGACTACGCCCGGCTCCATACGGCAGACGCCAGCTACCTGATCCGCGTGCCCCTGGCCGATCTTGAACAGCAGTGGGCGGACGCAGGCTTCATCCGCATCCACCGTTCCTACCTTGTTGCCCTGTCCCACATCACGCACCTGAAGCTGGGGACGGCACGGCCCAGCGTCATGGTTGAAGCTGCCGAACTGCCGATCAGCCGCCGCCATCTTCCGTCCGTAAGGGAGAAGCTTGAAGCCACGCGGATAAGGCCGCAGGCATGACGCGGGTCAGGGTGACTGCCCCCCGCTCGGTGGCGCGCCCCGCCGTCGACTTCCGCGGGACCGCGGAGGAATCAGCCGTGGGCCAGGTCTTTGTCCGGTCCCTGATCCGCTCGCAGCTCAGGCTGGCCCTGGTCGTGGCGGGAGGTTTCGTGCTGATTGTCGGCGCCTTTCCGCTTCTGCTGGCGGCCTTTCCGGGACTGGCGGAATCCACGGTGGCCGGCATCCCCTTTGACTGGCTGCTGCTCGGTGCCGGGATCTACCCCGTGACCGGAATCAGTGCCTGGCTGTACATGCGCAGCGCCGCCCGGAACGAGGCCCGCTACCGCGATCTTGCCCGTGATCTTAGCGGGGACCGGTGACTGTGCGGTGAACCCTGCAGTAGGAATCACCGCCTTTGCCGCCGTCACCGCGGCCACAGCGGTTATTGGTTTTTACGGGCTCAGGATTTCCCGCACCACCGGGGACTTTTATGTGGCTTCGCGCACCGTTCCGCCCTGGTGGAACGCCTCGGCGATCGGCGGCGAGTATCTCTCCGCCGCGAGCTTCCTGGGCGTTGCCGGACTCATCCTGCTTTCGGGCACGGATGCCCTGTGGTTCCCCGTAGGCTACACCGCCGGCTACCTGATGCTCCTGCTGTTCGTGGCCGCTCCGCTGCGGCGCTCCGGGGCCTACACCATCCCGGACTTCACCGAGGCCCGGCTCGATTCGCGGTCCGCGCGGCTGGTGACCAGCCTTGCGGTGGTGATCGTGGGCTGGCTCTATATCGTGCCCCAGCTGCACGGCGCCGCGCTCACCATCAGGACCACGACGGGCCTGCCCTCGTGGGTGGGCTCGACCGCCGTCGTGGTGGTGGTAGTCCTGACGGTGGTAGCCGGCGGGATGCGCTCCATCACCTTCGTGCAGGCATTCCAGTACTGGCTCAAGCTCACCGCGCTGGCCGTGCCGCTGGTCTTCATCCTCCTGGTCCTGCGAGATAACGGCGCGCCTGCTGCGGCCGCCGCGGACGTGAACCCCACGGGCCTGGCACCCGCTGGACCCTACCAGAACATCTCGTTGCTGGTCGCCCTGCTGTTTGGAACGCTCGGGCTGCCCCACGTGCTGGTCCGCTTCTACACCAATCCGGACGGGCACTCAGCCCGCAGGACCACGCTGATCGTGCTGGGACTGCTCTCGGTCTTTTACCTTTTCCCCACCGCTTACGGGCTCGTGGGCCGGATGTTCGCTCCCGGCCTTGCCCAGGCCGGCCAGGCAGACGCCGTGGTCCTGCTGCTGCCCGGACGGCTCATTGGCGGACCGGCAGGGGAACTCATGTCCGCCTTCGTGGTGGCGGGGGCCTTCGCCGCTTTCCTCTCGACGACGTCCGGTCTTGTCGTCTCGCTGGCCGGGGTTATCAGCCAGGACGTGCTGGGCGGAAGCGTGCGGGGATTCCGCCTCGCCGCGCTGGTTTCCGCTGCAGTTCCGCTGGCCGTGGCGTTCATCACAGACTCGTTGGCCCTGGCCGGCAGCGTGGGACTGGTGTTCGCTTTCACTGCCTCCACCATTTGTCCGGTGCTGCTGCTGGGCATCTGGTGGCGGGGGCTTACCGACGCCGGGGCCATCGCCGGGATGGCGACCGGCGGCCTGCTCTGCGGCGGGGCGATGGTGGCGGGAGCTGCCCTGGGTGCCGGCACCCCCGTCTGGCTTGCGCAGCCTGCGGCGTGGACTGTTCCGGCTGCCTTCGCCGTCATGGTCCTGACGTCGCGTGCCACGAAATCACGGGTTCCACACACCATCACGAAGGTGATGACGCGGCTCCATACTCCGGAAAGACCACTGGCTACGGGGCGGTAAGCTGCGGCGTCAGTCGATGGCTGCCATGAGTTCGACGACGCGGTCCAGGAATGCGTCCACCTGGGTTTCCTCGTAGCCGGACTGGCCTACTGCCGGCCGGAACACAGCCCGGCGTACGTTGTCGACGCTGAGCGGCTTATCTTCCTCGAGGTAGCCGATGAGGTCGACGCAGAGCCGGTCCACGTCCTTGATGTTGTAGCTGCGCGCCTTCTTCTTGGCCGGACGGCGGAACCGCTCGCCGTCGGGCCGGTGGAGTCGGCCGCGCAGGGAGGCGGAAAGCTGCCCGATCTGGCGCAGCCAGGCCTCCTCCCCCTGTTCGGCGATGAGTTCGTCCCGCTCGCGGCGGGCGAAGGCATCCTCGAGGCGATCCAGCGCGGCATCCACGGCGGTGGCCGAGTAGCCGCCCTTGACCGGATCGAAGGACACGGCGCGGACGTCGAAGCTTTTCACGGGATGGGCGGCAGCCTCCGGCGTCTCGAGCGATACGCGGGCGCGCTGCAGGAACTGATCCACCTGCTTGGCGTTGTAGCCGTATTCGGAGCGGGCCACACGCTCAAACGACCCGGCAACTTGCCGATTGCTGTCCACTGTCACTTGTAATCCTTCAATGCTTTTCAGTTCAGTTTCTAACCGCAATAGTCTAGGGTGCACTCCACCCACCCGCGCCCCGGCGTCCGGGTGTGCAGGGCCGCGCCCCCTCAGGCGCCGGACACGAGGACGAACAGCAGATATGCCACCGGGGAGGCGAAGACGATCGAGTCCAGCCGGTCCATCACTCCGCCGTGCCCGGGAAGGATGCTGCTCATGTCTTTGATGCCGAGCTCACGCTTGACCATGGATTCCGCGAGGTCGCCGGCGGTCGCCGCTGCCACCATCCCCACGGCGAGGACCACCCCCACCCACCAGGGTTTTTCGAGCACGAACATGCAGGCGAGGACACCAATCAGCGTCGCGCCGGCGATGGATCCTGCGAAACCCTCCCACGTTTTCTTCGGACTGATCTTGGGCGCCATGGGGTGCTTGCCCAGCGACGCTCCCACCAGGTACCCGAATGTGTCATTGGAAACCACCAGCAGGAGCAGGATGACCACCTGCCAGGCGCCGTCCGGAACGGCGCCGCCCGGCCACAGCCCAACAGGCGTCACTCCCCCTGCAACATGCAGCGGCAGGGCAGAGAAGCTGATCAGGAAGGGCACCCAGGCGAGCGTGAAGACGCCGGCAAAGATGCTGCGCGCCGAACCGACGGCACTTTCGATGGAGCGCCAGAGCAGCACTGCGACACTGCTGGCCAGCATGGCGAACAGCAGGCTTTCCAGTCCCCCGAAGTAGGCGGCAAAAGGCATCGCCACCGTGCCCACCATGACGGGCACGATGGGCAGGCGAGTGCCGTTCGCTTCCAGGGCGCGGAAAATCTCCCACACACCGAACACGGCAAAGGTGGTGGTGATGGCGACGAAGCCAAGCGGGAAGAAAAGAAGCCCGCCCAGCACCGCGAAGAGCATGGAAAGTCCGACGGCGGTCGCCGCCGGCAGGTTGCGCCCTGCGCCGGGCGTCGGGTTGGGCTTTGGCTGCCGGAGCTGGCGGGACTGGGGTCGGTCCCGCGCTCCGGGGGCCTGCTGTGCCTGCCCCATCAGACTTCGAGCAGCTCTGCTTCCTTGCGCTTGAGCAGCTCATCGATGCCGTCGACGTGCTGCTTGGTGATGGCGTCGAGTTCCTTTTCGCCGCGGTTGCCCTCATCCTCGCCCGCTTCGCCGTCCTTGACCA
>JAPSJV010000072.1 GCA_031178005.1 Pseudarthrobacter sp. | reverse complement strand
AGGAACCAACGTTCATGGAGCCAGGCCGGTTCACCCAGCACAAACAGCACGACTGCAAAACCAACCACCTTGACGACATACGTCGCCAGAAAAAGACCAATGGCGCCCGACGGGTTGCTTCGGCCGACGAAGTGGCCGATCAGGAGGCTGATGGCAAAGAACACCATCACCAGCAATCCGCCGAAGGCAGTCGAAAAGGCTCCGGCCCAACCATTCAGGACCAGGGCCAGGACCCCAGTCAGTAGCAGGGCCGCAGCGGCTGCTGCGGAGCTGAGTCCCAGCAGGCCAAGCCACAGCGACTGCCGGGGACCGGATGCGCCAACGGCTCCGTTGCCGGACACAGGTCCGGGGCCGGCGTCGGAGGTCATGCGATCCCAATCGTCAAAGGTGGGGCGGAGGATTTTGGTGCAGGACACACCTGCCCCTGAATTCTACATGAGATAGAAATTTCCGGGAAACGGCTGCTTAACCTGCCGCGTCGGCGCTGCGTCCAGGGGTGTCAGGACTGCGGCCTGGGGTGTCAGCACTGCGCCGGCTCAAATACGGCCATGCGGTGAGAAGACCCATGCCGAGTGTTGCCATCAGGTCCACGGCCAGCACGATCTGCCAGGGATAGACGGCAAAGGCCAGGCCGCCGAACGACAAGACTGCCGTCCACATGTACATGAGCATCACTGCGGTGCGGTGGGAGTAACCGATATCCATGAGCTTGTGGTGCAGGTGGCCGCGGTCGGCAGACCAGGGAGAACGGCCGACGGCGGTGCGCCGCACCACCGCGAGGCACAGATCCAGGAGCGGAAGAAAGAGGACTGCAAAGGGCAGCACGATGGGGATGATGGTGGGAATACCGTTCACCCGGTCATAAAGTCCGGAGGTGATCTGGCCGGTGGACACCACACCGGCTGAGGCCATGAGCAGGCCAATCAGCATGGCGCCGGAATCACCCATGAAGATTTTGGAGGGGAACCAGTTGTGCGGCAGGAAACCCAGGCAACTGCCCACCAGGATGGCGGTGAGCAGGGTGGCGAGGTCTGAGCGGTCCAGCAGCACTGCTGTCCGGTGCACCCAGTAGGCGGTGAGGAAGAAGGCCGCACCGCCGATAATCGCTACGCCCGCGGCCAGTCCGTCCAGGCCGTCAATGAAGTTGAACGCGTTCATCGTGGTCACGATCAGTACCGCGGTGAGGATGATGTTCACGGGGTCCGAGTCGAACCGGATGGGCTCCGGAACGAACGGAATGATCGTCATCCGGACGCCCCAGATCGCCACGACCAGGGCCGCCGCGCTCTGACCGATCAGCTTGACCCACCAGCGAAGATCGAGCAGATCGTCCGCCACCCCGACCAGCACAATCACTGCTGCACCAGCCAGCACTCCCCACGGGGCGGAGTTCCCCCGGAAGATGTCCTTCACAAAGAATGACTGACTGGCGACCACTAACGCCACGAGCACGCCGGCAAAAATTCCCAGCCCGCCGAGCCGTGAAACCGGGCTTGAGTGCATGTCGCGGCTTCGGATCGGGGCGAACAGCTCAAGCCGGTTGCCGACGAGCCGCGCACCCCACGTCGCTGCGTAGGAAACCACGGCAGCCGTCAGCATCATGCTCAGGTACATGATCATGGCGTCTCCCCCGCCATGCCGATGCGGAGCACGCCGCCATGACCACGCCGCGTGTGCATGATCTGATGCATGTCACAACGGCGCAGATGCTGGGTCAGGCCGGGCGGACCGTGGGGGATGGAAAGCTGTGGATCTGACGTGCAATAAATGAAACTTCTCCGTCGCCAAACGCGCAGGCAGGCAGTGCAAAGCCGCCTGACAGGGCTGTATTACAGTGGACTCTAGTCAAGATACTAACGCCAACGGGTATATCGCTTCGCGTCACACGGCCTCATGCCGGCGGGAAACTTGCCGGCGGCCGTGCTGAAAGGATCCCGCAATGTCAGTGTCTGTAGCCGTTGCTGCCGTGACGTTTGACCGCCCCCGTGAGCTCGCCGTTCTGCTCCGCGCCATCAACAGCCAGACTGCGCCCGTCTCGTCGATTTGCCTTGTGGACAGCGGCACCGTGCCTGCCAAGGACGTGGCGGAACAGCACGGCAATGTGGACTACATCCGCTCGGAAGCCAATCTCGGCGGTGCCGGAGGCTTTTCCCTGGCGGTCCTCAAAGCCGTGGCCAGCGGTGCCGAGTGGATCTGGATGATGGACGACGACGCGGAACCCGCGGACGCCGAATGCCTGGCCACCCTTGTCCGTGAGGCCGAGGCGCGTGGTCTTGATGCTGTGGTACCGCTCGTGGTTGCGCCCGGCCATCCGGACCGGCTGTCCTTCTTCTTCCGGCTGGACGGCAAGGTAACCCATGACCGCGCTGCCCTGGAAAAGGTGGGATTCCTTCCCCAGGACGGACACTTTTTTAACGGCGCCCTGATCCGCTCGGACGTTTTCTTCAAAGTGGGGCTGCCGGACATGCGCCTCTTCATCCGCGGGGACGAGGTGGACTTCACCATCCGGCTCCGCAAGGCGGGAATCCGTTTCGGCACGGTCACCACCGCGGCCATCACCCACCCGCACGCCTTCACCGAAACGCAGCACGTCTTCGGGGCCCGATGGCACGTCATCGTTCCCGAGTCCGCATTCAAGCGGTATTACTACTACCGCAACCGCGGTTATCTGATCCGCCGCTATTTCCGCGTGAAGTCCCTGACCGCCGACGTCGGCGGCTACTTGGGCTATTTCCTGCGCCGGGGCGACTTCCGGGGCCTGGCCGACTGGTTCAGGGCCTTCTCCACCGGGCTCCGCGGTAAGGGCTTCGGCCCCCTCAAGGACCAGAAGTTCTAACCGCGGGCCGCCCGCAGGCGCCGCCGCAGCAGCAGCGCCAGCAGCACCCACGGCTCGCCGAGAACGCGGTACGCCACCCGCCGCGGATGGAGCACCAGCCGCCACGCCCACTCCAGGCCCAGCCGTCCGAGCCAGCGCGGGGCCAGCTTCTGAATGCCTGCGATCTGCTCGATTGCACCACCCACCGCACAGTAGATGGCCGGGG
>JAPSJV010000071.1 GCA_031178005.1 Pseudarthrobacter sp. | reverse complement strand
GATCCTGCGCCGGCTCCGGGAGCCGCTACCTGAAATTCTGCCTCTTGTAGAAAAAGAATCAAAGCTGGCTACTTGAGTACGTAGATGACCAGGAAGAGGCCGATCCAGACGACATCAACGAAGTGCCAGTAGTACGAGGTGACGATCGCAGACGTTGCTTCGAAGTGCCCAAACTTCTTCGCGGCAAAGGAACGGCCCATGATCAGGAGGAAGGCCACCAGGCCGCCGATCACGTGGAGACCGTGGAAGCCGGTGGTCATGTAGAAGGCCGAACCATAGGCGTTTGAGGAGAGCGAGACGTGCTCGGAAACCAGCATCGCGTATTCCGTGGCCTGGCCGGCGACAAAGAACGCCCCCATAAGGAAGGTCAGGGTGAACCACTCGTTCATGCCCCAGCGGGCGAACTGGAAGGCCCCTCCCGTTCGGCGCGGCTGCAGCCGCTCGGCGGCGAAGACGCCCATCTGGCAAGTGAACGAACTTGCCACGAGGACGATCGTGTTGGCGAGCGCAAAGGGGAAGTTGAGCTTGGCCGTCTCATCCGCCCACATTTCCGCACTCGTGGAGCGCAGCGTGAAGTACATGGCGAAGAGACCGGCGAAGAACATCAACTCGCTGGACAGCCACACAACGGTTCCAACGGAAACCATATTGGGGCGGTTCAGCGTGGGGTGCGCCGGGGTACTGGGGGCATGGGTCGCAGATGTCACATAGACATTATGTCTGTAAAAGTCCGTGCTGCCCAACGCAAACCGCCTTTTCGGGGGACTTTTTCTACAAAGACGCGAAATCGCCGCGAAAAGTTTCCCCGCCGGTTCACATTGGTCACTCCCGGCTATCCCCCGATAGCATCAACAGGTGACTTCACAGGCATCTGCAGCGGCGCCAGGCCACACCTGGCCGCGGCTGATCTCGGCACTGATCAGCGGCAAGGACCTCACGGCGGACAGTACCGCCTGGGCTATGGACACCATCATGTCCGGGGAAGCGACTCCTGCCCAGATCGCCGGATTCCTGGTGGCCCTCAGCGCCAAGGGCGAAACCGTCGAGGAGCTCTCCGGCCTGGTGGATGCCATGCTGGCCCACGCCAGGCCGGTCTCCATCACAGGTGAAAAGCTGGACATCGTGGGGACGGGCGGTGACCAATTGAACACCGTAAACATTTCCACCATGGCCGCCCTGGTGGCTGCGGGAGCGGGAGCGAAGGTGGTCAAGCACGGCAACCGGGCGGCGTCGTCGTCGTCCGGCTCAGCAGACGTGCTGGAGGCGCTGGGCGTGCGCCTGGACCTGTCCATAGAACAGGTGGCACGCAATGCTGAGGATGCGGGCATCACCTTCTGCTTCGCCCAGGTCTTCCACCCCTCATTCCGGCACACAGCCGTGCCCCGGCGCGAACTGGCCATCCCCACGGCCTTCAACTTCCTCGGCCCGCTGACCAACCCGGCCAAGGTTCAGGCTTCAGCAGTGGGCGTCGCGAACGCAAGGATGGCTCCGCTGGTTGCAGGCGTCCTGGCCCAGCGCGGGAGCCGTGGCCTGGTGTTCCGTGGCAATGACGGGCTTGACGAACTGACTACCACGGGTCCCTCAACTGTCTGGGAGATCCGCAATGGCAGTGTGGCGGAACTGACGTTCTCGCCCACGGACTTGGGCATCAAACCGGCAACTGTTGAGCAGCTCCGCGGGGGAGACGCGCAAGCCAATGCCGCTGTGGTCCGCGATGTCCTTGCGGGCAAGGAAGGTCCGGCCCGGGACGCAGTTCTCCTGAATGCGGCAGCCGGCCTGGTGGCGTTCGACAGCAGTGCGGACGGCCCGTTCCTTGACCGGATGCAGAAGGCATTCAGCCGCGCAGCCGAATCCATCGGCTCAGGCGCTGCCGCAGCCGTTCTGGAGAATTGGGTCTCGCTGAGCCGCCAGTGATCGTCCTGCCCGGCTACTGCTCGAAGCCGAGGGCGAAAGCAGCGTCCAGGTCATGCTGGGAGTAGGCGCGGAACGCGATGTGCGTTGTTGTATGGACGACGGCAGGAACCTTGGACAGGCGGTCCGCAATAACGTCGGCCAGGTCCTCGTGCCGTGGGACCCGTGCCACCGCGATCAGGTCCCATTCGCCCGTAACGGAATACACCTCGCTGATGCCCTCGATCGCTGAGATCTCTTCGGCCGTCTCAGGGATGCGGGCAGCGTCGGTCTTGATCAGAACGAATGCGGTGATCACGATAAATCCTTCCGGATCTGTTGCGCGGTAGCAGAGCCCGGCAAGCTGTTCAGTGCTGCCAGCCTATTACATCAGGGCGGCCCGCCAGTGGACCTCCAGCCAGCCGGGCTTCCTCGTTCTTTCAGGCGCTCCGGAGCCGCCGGACTCCTGCCCATGCCAGCCGCCACCCCACCAGCAGCAGGCCCAGGCTCAGCAACGCCACGATAATGAACGGCAGCACAACCGTCTGGCCCGTCAGCAGCCGGAGCACCATTCCGCCCCCCACGGCCCCAATCCAGACCGCCAGGCCGGTCCAGCGCACCGACAAGGGATTGCGCCATGCCCTTGCCGCAAGCCAACCAAGGGCCGCCCCGGCTAAGAACGGCCAGGCAGTGAGCAGCACTCCGGCAACAACGTCGCCGCGTTGGTGGGCGTCACGGCCGACGGCGGCAAACACCAGGATCAGGACGGCGTCGGCAATGGCTGCAGCTGCTGCCAGCCGTGCCGGGGACGAAGGGCTAATCCGGTGGGTTGAAGGCGTCATGGTTTCGAGCCTAGCAATTGCCAGTGGCTCCATTGAGGCCGTGCTACCGGGCCCCCTCGTTTGCCCCTTGCCGGACATCCTGTCATTGAGCAGGATGGACAAACCAGGCTGAAGGAAGGCAGGAACCATGCGGTTGGTCCAGGTTTTTGTACCTGGACGTTCCGGATGTGAGGAAGTCCGTGGAGGAGCTCACAGGCAGGGGAGTGGACGTAGTGGCGGCGCCGCACGTGATCTACAGCCACACTGACGGGCTTCTTGGTCCGGCAGGCACGGACGAGTGGCTGGCATTCATCCGGGACAGTGAGGGCAACACACCG
>JAPSJV010000070.1 GCA_031178005.1 Pseudarthrobacter sp. | reverse complement strand
GGGAAAGCCAGCATCCAGTACCTGGACAGGACGCGGCAACAGATCGAGGAACTCGCAGAATCGGCCGGGCTCAAAGACCCGCACGATTTCGCCTGGTCCGTTCACATCTTGATCAAGGGAGCCATCGTCGCCGCAGCCGAGGGCGACTCCCGCGCCGCTGGCCGCGCCAGGACCATGGCCCAGCTGCTCATGGACCACCAGCGGTCGCAGAAGTAGCTGCGGGAACTCCCCCACCTCGGAAATACCAGACGCACCCTTTGCTAGCGGAACTCCCCCCAATCCCGGGACGGCCATGCTTGACGGAAGGCCGGTTGTCGGCGTTCCGATGGGCTCGAAAATGGTCGTTAGAAACCGATCGGACGCGTCCACAGGAAGATCGCTCGGCCTGCTGCTTTTGTCCTTCTGGCCAAGGGGGTCGTGGATGTAATGGTGGATGAGCGAACCGATACCGCGAGCGAACCAGCCATCCCAACAGTGCTCCTGGTTCACCAGCAGCTACATGGCCCAGGGAACCCCGTGATGCCATGACGCCACCGGTCGTCGGGTGACGCAGGTACACCAAGTACGGCAACCCGGCGGATCGGTGGGTCTGAATAGCGGCCACGATCTCCACCATGGCAAGGAAATCCCTCCTGCACCCGCGTCCCGTATCCGGCCCTCTCCCGTGAAGATTGACTCGTCGCTGCAGGCCTTCGCCGCGGCCGCAGCCAGCTCGGCGGAGTAGCCCGCCCGCCCCGACGGCACCGGAGCCAGCCGCTCCGCGAAACCGGGCGGTCCCACGAGACGTTTGGTGCCAAGGCCCTCCGCCGGGGGCGCCGATCCCAGACGCCGGAGCGAACGCCTTCCACAGCTTCTCGCTGCCAACGCTGATCTGGACGCTGCCGCCCCGGCACCGGAAGACGCCGTCGGGTGCAATGGAGGGATGGTGTTTCCTTGCGCTTCTGGGGCCTCTCCTGCAACGGTAACCTTGGCGCCCTGGAAGGCGTTGACACCAACGAGTGAGGCCAGCTGGAATGTCCGGCTGTCCGCGGCCGGTATGCTCACGTTCCAGCAACGCAGCCACCTCCCCGTATGTCCCGTACATATCTGACAGCAGATCAGCGATAGTACCCCTACTCGCTGCCGATCATGTGGACCGGAACCCCTGGAGGATCCGGTCGTAGCCGCTGCGGTGGGATTCAGGACCGTCGTGGCCGAAACCCGTGATGGACAGGATCACCAGGCGCGGGTTGATGTGAGGCATGGCGTCCGTACGGAAGCCAAGCCGTTGCAGGACGTCCGGTCGGAAGTTTTCGACCACAACATCGGCGTTCCAGAAGTTGGCGAAGAATCGTTTGGCCGTCCCTCACTCTTCCGATCCAGCGTCATGACAGGACTACGGGATCGATGGAATCCTGAGCTAGGAACCATGGGACTGCCGGCCGTGGACCGTGACCCGCAAAGAATCAGCCATGGCTGCCTCGGGCCCACTCGAAATGGCGACAGTGCCAGCCCGATATGGAAAACAGACCGCCAAGCTCCACGTATGCGTCTCAGGTGGGATTGTGGTGGCGGACCGGCTACTCGATGTGGATGGGACTGGCTTCAGTCATGGCTCTCCTGCCCCCGGAAGAACCAGGCCAGCAGGATCGTGGCCAGCACAACGATTGCCGTGGACACCAAGGCAAGTGACGGCACCAGGGGCAGAAGAATGAACACGACGACGGCTGACACCACGAGCGCAAACACTGTAGTGCGGGGCTGCTTCATGGACACGATGGCCTGCACCAGCACCGCGCCGAGGACTGCCGGCACCACATACAGGCGGGTCACCATCAGAACCGAGGGCGGAATGACGCTGATCAGCCAGCTACCGAGGAACCCGACGAAGACCGCCAGGGAGACCAGATGGACCACGGCGGCCCCACAGATGGCGACGACGGCGGCGAGCTCGGCACGCTTGGTGCCCGGCTTTGCGCCGATGTTGGTCTGGGCGATAAGGGCAGCAGGCAGGAGCTTGTTGGAGATGTTGCCGATCATGAACGCCTGGTACATGGCGGCCGGACCCAGGACTGGGTAGTACGTCAGCGGTTCCACGATCCAGATGATGCCGAATGTGGCAGCGACGGCGGCGAAAGCGATCCAGAGTTGCGCAGGGCCAATGTCGAGTCCGGCGGCAAAGACCAGATACAGCGGACCGGCCACGGAGATCAGCAGGCCGCCGATCATCGTAATCTGGCCCCAGCGGGAGGTGGTGCGGTTGAAGTCTGCCATCGCGGAGTTGCTGGTGGCGGGGGCGGTAGTGATGGATGTCATGGGTGTTCCTCTCCGTACGTGGTCAGGGCTTCGAGTTCGGACTCAGGCACCGAGGGCCGGCCCGGCTGCCAGGGAGGCGGCGCTGAGGCCGATGACGATCGAGAACCCGAGGCCCCACTCGCGCAGCCAGCTCTTGCCGAGCTTCTTGGCCAGCAGGAGGCAAAGCCCCATGACCGCTGCGGAAGCGAGGAAGGACACGACGTGAATCCCGGACTTCGGCAATTCGCTCAGTCCCAGGCAGGCGAAGGCGCCGATCAATGCCGCCGCCGGCACGATCGCCATGGCAGCGGGATTCACCGAGCGGATCTTGGCGTCACCCTTGCTAAGCAGCGGAGTCAGGATCAGGGTGGCGAGCATCCACATTGCCCCGCCCATGCTCATCACGAAGAAGGCCACCGCAAACACGCTTTGGGTGTAACTGGCATCGCCGAGCTTGGCTCCCATCGACCCCGCCGCAATACCGGCTGCGGAAACTTCGTACGCCGCCGAACCGATCAGGCCGATCCTGGTCAGCACCGCCGGGGCGCCAAACAGGCCCAGCAGTGCAATGGCCACGAGGGAAACGGCCAAGGAGGGCCCTATGGCCGAAACGGCACCGGACCGGAACGAGGTCTTGATGTCCTTGGCGCTCATCTGCACGGACGGAGCGGCCCGGCGCGCTGCCTTCATGAAAATCACGGACTGGATGATGATGACGCCGAAGACGCCTGCAACGCAGATCCACAAGACGGGGTTGTTGGCAATGGCCAGGATGTCAGTTGAATCGTTTGTTGCCAGGGGTTGTGTTGCCAGGGGTTGGTGCATGGGAACCTCCGGTTTAG
>JAPSJV010000004.1 GCA_031178005.1 Pseudarthrobacter sp. | reverse complement strand
GCGTCGATCAGGGTTTGCAGGATCCTGGACGCCGTGGTGCGGTGCACGCCCAGGTCCTGTGCGATGTCCTTCAGGGACCGGGGGTGTTCGCTGCAGTACTCCAGAATCTGGATGGCCCGGCCTACCGTTTGGGACATGCTCTTCGCTCAATCCTTGTGGCTAAGTGCTACGCCGGTGCACTATATGCACGGGCTGGATTTCAAACATACGAACTGATGAGGGCCGGGTCAAGGCGGGCGCGTTCGTTTTATCGAACAATCCGCCCGAATGCGTGGATGTTCGAGTTATTGATCATTCGCGACTATAGGCAATATGATCGTTATATGGAACATTCCGAGGTCACCAGCTTCTTCCGGGCTGTCGACGCCGCCTCTCTGGGACGATCGATCGCCGAGGCCCGGAAAGAGGCGGGCCTGACCCAACAGGAAGTCGCCACCAAATTGGGCATCAGCCGCGGCACCATCGTCAGGCTTGAGCGTGGAGAGCCCGTGTCCACCGTCATCGCCATGAAGGCCATACGTGCAGTTGGTCGGGACGTTGCCTTGGTTCCGCGTTTCGCCAGGCTGCAGGTCAAGCCGTGACGCGCCAGAGCCTTGAGGTATACCTGCATGGACGCCATATCGGAGTGCTCTCCGGTTCATCGTTGCGGCTGGAGTTCCAGTACGACTCTGACATCGTCGCGGAATACGGCGCCTCGTCAATTCTGTTGTCGTTGTCGTTGCCGGTAACCCGCAGGAAAATCACAGGTACTTCGGTATTCAACTATTTTGACGGTTTGCTTCCCGAAGGGCACGTGCGGTCCCACCTCGCGTCGGCAAACGGACTCGCCACACCCGATGCCCTGGGCCTGCTCCGGATCCTGGGGGCGGACTGCGCTGGCGCCGTCCAGGTCATCCCGGCAGGCATGTCCCCCGCCGATTCGTCGGAAGCCGTCCCAATGACCGACACAGAGGTCATCAATACAGTTGAAGCATTACCCACCTGGGATCTTCCCGAAAATTTCGCGATTACGGCCTCCCTGGGCGGCGTCCAGTCCAAGGTCCTCCTGAGCCGCCGCGACGACGTCTGGGTATGGCCAGGCCGCGGGGCTGTTTCCACTCACATCATCAAACCGGATCCCCACGACTCACCAGTGCCGCACTTGCTTACGGGAGAGGATTGGGCGCTGAAAGTTGCGGCCGCTGCCGGGCTACCTGCGGCAGAATCCCGACTGGAGACGTTCGGTGCGCGCCAGGCGATCATCGTGACACGGTACGACCGGACCCGCGACGGCGGCCGGCTGCACCAGGAGGACTTCACCCAGGCCTTGGCGCTGGCGAGCACCGCCAAGTACGAGGGCACCACATCTGCGCCATCGAGGCTGACCACACTGGTGGACACGGCAGCGCCACACACACGAGACGAGAATGAGTTCCGACGCGACCTGATCAGGGCTGTGACCTTTAATCTCGTGATCGGCAACGGCGACGCGCATTCAAAAAATTACTCCCTGCTGATTCGTGATGGCGAGATCCTGCTTGCACCGCTGTACGACGTTGCGCCCACCCAGCTCCTCTACCCACGAAGCGTCAACGCCGGCCATGCCTTGGGCGGGCAAGCGCGGCTGGATCAGCTGACGCTGGAGCACATTATGCGTGAAGGTGTGGCGTGGGGGCTGGACGCCGACGATGCCAGGAGTGCCGCAGTCGGAGTTCTGGAGGCTGTTGCTGAGGCAGCGTGGGCAAGTCCCGCCGATGACACAATTGGGTTCCTGAGGGAACTGGTCCCGGCCCGGGCAGGCGATCTGCTGAGTGGTGAATCAGCACGCCGCATCTTAGGGTGAGGGCGTGCGACAGCGGGCTACCGCCTGCCCGCCTATACGCTGGGCGCCCGGGCCTGGGCGTGCTCCACGATCTGTTCGGGCGCAGCCCAGGATGCGAGCAGCCGCAGCGCTTCATTGGACGGACTGCCGGGGAGGGCCGGGTACGTTCATGGCACTGTTCGCCTACGTGGCCACGTCCGCGTTCATCCTGCAGAACATGAATAGCCTGTCCCCGGTGGCTTATGCGGTGGTGTTCGCGGCCAACGCCGGAGGCATGACCATCGCGGCCCTGGTTCCGCCAGGTTGGCCGGCCGGGTGTCCACGCGGCGGGTGATCCTCACGGGACAGGTCCTGGCCCTCGCGGCAGGGGTGGCAATGCTGGCCGGAGCGCTGTGGTGGGGCACTCCCCTGCTGGTGAGCATGGGCAGCTTCTTCGCCCTGATGGTGGCGCAGGGCCTGATCAACACCAACGGCGGTGCCATGGCCTCCTCAGAGGTGCCGGCACATCCGGGCACCAGTTCGGCGGTACTCGGATTGGTGCAGTGGACCACCGCGGGCGCCGTGGCACCGATGGCTGGTTTAGGCGGCATCAATACGGCCGTTCCGATGGCGGTGCTGATGATCGCCGGCGCCGTGTTGTCCCTGTTCGGGCTGCTGGTCCTGGCCCGGCCCGATAAGAAGCAGCCTTCAAAAAACTTTTTCCCATCCACCCATCCGGTCTGCGATGTGCCGCGAATAACAGGCATAACCCCTTGGGGTGGCAGGTACTCAGAACCCGCTGCTCCATAAAACAGAAACCGCATTCAGGAGATCACCATGACAACGCACATGCATAGCCGTACCACCGGCCGCACCAACGTCCAGAAGGCAGCCATGCTGGTGGGAGCCGTGTTCCTGCTGGTTGGCATCCTGGGCTTCGTCCCGGGCATCACCTCAAACTTTGACCAGCTGCACTTCGCCGGCCACCACTCGGAGGCCATGCTTCTGGGCCTGTTCCAGGTATCTGCACTGCACAACGTCGTCCACCTGCTCTTCGGCGTCGCCGGCCTGGTGCTGGCCCGGAGCGCAGGTGGCTCCAAGTCGTTCCTGCTCTACGGCGGCATTATCTACCTGGTGCTGTTTGTCTACGGCCTGGTTGTCCCGCAGGATTCAGTGGGCAACTTCGTACCGGTGAACATGTTCGACAACATCCTGCACCTGGTGCTGGGTGTGGCCATGATCGCCCTGGCCATGATCCTCACCAAGGGCCGCAAGACGGTCTAGTCCCCAAGGGTCCAACCGGATCCACGAAGCAAGCCCACAAGGTGGCGGCAGAAGCTCTCAGAGCATCTGCCGCCACCTTTTTCGCGTCCACATCATGGGATCAGTAAAGAATTTCACTTTAATGAAGGAAAAACATTGACTGGCTAAAAATCTTCACTATAGTTGTGTGAGTCAGGTCACCCAGTGAAGGAATCAAAATGACCACCGAGACAACGAACAGTGCCCCACCCGCCACAAGCGCGCTGCTGGCAACTGTCGGGAACAAGGTCCGTGCCATGCGCAAGGAAAAGGGCATGACCCTTGCGGACCTCTCGGAAATCACCGGCCTCAGCCAGGCCATCGTCAGCCAGATCGAACGCGGAATGGCCAACCCCTCCTTCACCACCCTGGCACAGCTGGCCCACGGCCTGGACATCCCGGTGGGGAAATTCTTCATCGGCCAGGAACCCACAAAGTCCCCCGTGGTCCGTAAATCCGAACGGCGGAACCTCAAGGGCGTCACCCGTGAGTCCGTCGGCGAAGCAATACACGAACTGCTTACACCAGGCCTCAACGGCGGCATCGAAGCCCAGTGGATCATGACGCCGCCCGGGCACGACACCAGCGCGAATCCCTTCAGCCACAGCGGCGAGGAGTTTTGCTACATCATCTCCGGCCGGAAAGACGTCTACCTTGACGGCGTCTGCCACAGCCTGGCCGAGGGCGATTCGATCACTTATTCCGCGGAAACCCCCCACTGGTACAAGAACAGCTACGAAGAGGTATGCGTAGCTATCTGGGTCAACGCGCCGCACGCGTGGTAATCCCGCCGGATCTTCCCGGCGTTTACCGCATCCCTTAACTGCCAAGGCCTTCGAACCGCCTGCTGGCAGTCCTTGCCACCTTCGTTTGTTCCGTCCAACGCCGGACGGCCATTCGTCATACCCTCTTGCGCCCCCACGGGCGTTAGCGTAAGGACATTCCCATGCTTGACACCACAGTCCAGCCCCCTCGCACCCGTCCCGAAAAATTAACCCCCGTTGTCCGCAAAGGCCTCCTGGGACTCGGCCTCGGCAACGCCCTGGAATGGTACGACTGGATGGTCTTCGGCCTCCTGTCCGCCTTCATCGGCCCCAACTTCTTCCCCAACACCGATCCGCTCTCCGCCACACTCAACGCCTTGGCCGTGTTCGCCGTCGGCTTCGCCTTCCGTCCCCTGGGCGGAGTCCTGCTGGGCACCCTCGCGGACCGCATGGGCCGGCGCCGCGTCATGCTGCTGTCCATCATGCTGATGGCGGCCACCACACTGGTCATCGCGATCACCCCCACTTATCAGCAGATCGGGGCCTGGGCCGGCATCATCCTGGTGGTATGCCGCATCCTCCAGGGCATCTCCACCGGCATCGAGGCCCCGCTGTCCACGTCCCACGCGGTGGAGCTGGTGCCGGAAGGCCGCGAAGGCCTGGTGGCCGGCCTGATGTCCTTCTACGTCAACATCGGCATCCTGCTGGCGTCCCTGGTCAGCTTCCTCAGCAGCCTGGTCCTGGGCGGAGCGGTGATGGCCGACTGGGGCTGGCGTGTCCCCTTCATCATCGGAGCGGTCTTCGGCTTTGTGGTCCTCTACCTGCGGCGGGCCCTCCCGGAGACCCTGCACCCGGAGGAAATGGCCAGCAACACCCCGCGCGCAGTCTGGACCGGCGTGCGCAAGCACTGGCTCTCCATTCTGGCCATCATCTTCGTGGTGGGCGCCGCGCAGGCCTACAACTACGCCTGGAACGTCGGCCTGCCCAGCGCAGCACGCAGCGGGTTCAAGGAAGATCCCACAGCCGTCTTCGCACTCACCACCGTCCTGGGCATCATCATGGTTGCCGGCAGCTGGATCATCGGCAAACTGGCCGACGGCCGGTCCATGTCCCGCTGGTTCCTGGTCACCCGGATCCTGGCCATCCCGTCAGTCTTCCTGATGCTCATGTATGTCCAGCCGGGAATCGGCGGCTTCGCTGCCGTCCTGCTGGGCGGCTCGCTGGTCCTGGTCCTGAACATGACCCTCTACAACGTGGTCAGCACCTCCCTCATGCCTAAGAACTGCCGCGGAACCGGCGTAGCCCTGGGCTACGGCATCGGCGTGGCCCTCTTCGGCGGCACCGCCTCCTACCTTCTGGTCTGGCTCCAGTCCGTGGACCTCAGCTGGGTCTTTCCGGTCTACGTGGCCGTCCTGTCCATCCTCAGCATCGTCTTGTATCTCGCCGCACGTCGTGCCAACGGCATCTTCGTCGGAAAGTAAGGAACCCGCCATGAACCCGAAACAAACCTTCAACTCCCTTGAACTGAGCACCACCACCCAGGACCTGACCGCTCCGGTCATCAACCGCTCCAACGTCCTGGTGGTGGGCGGCGGACCTGCAGGAGTGTCCGCTGCCGTCACGGCTGCCCGCTCCGGAGCCACCGTCACCTTGCTGGAGCGCTATTCCTCCCTGGGCGGCCTTGCCTCCGGCGGCATGGTCCTGGTGCTCGATGACATGATCAACGGCCAGGAAATCACCGTCACCGGCATTGTTTCCGAGTACGTGGAGCGCCTGCAGAAGCTGGGCCTGGCAGTCGTCCCGCCGGCCGATGACCGGAAAGCCTCCGAGGAGCTGTGGAACAAGTGGGGCCGCTTTGGCACCTTCGATTTCCACTCCCACAGCAACCCGAAGCCCGTCTGCTACGCCGCGGCCTTCGACCCGGACGGCTGGAAGCGGGTCTCCAACGACCTGGTCCGCGAGGCCGGCGTCAACCTGCGCCTGCATTCCTGGTTCTCCCGCCCCATCGTGGACAACGGCGTGATCAAGGGCGTCATCTGCGAGACCAAGCAGGGCCCGCAGGCGTTTATGGCAGACATCGTCATCGACACCACCGGCGACATCGACGTCGCGTCCCGGGCAGGTGCCAGCTACGTCAAGGACAACTACCTCACCACCCTGGTGTTCCGGCTGGGCAATGTGGACACAGCGGCCGCCGAAGCCTTCGAGCAGGCCAATCCCAAGGAAGCCCGCGCCATCAACCGGAAGATCAAGCGCCTCCTGGGCGGCGCCTGGGAGCTCTGGTGGCTGAAGACCCCCATCGAAGGCGTGGTCTGGTGCAACGCACCTCACATGACAGGGTTCGACGGCGCCGATCCCGCCGATCTCACAGCGGCGGAATTCGCGGCGCGGGACCGGATCTCCGAAGCAGTGGAGTACGTGCGGGCCAACCTGCCGGGCTTCAGCAACTGCTACATGCTGGACGTCGCGTCCCAGATGGGTGTCCGCCAGACCCGCCTGCTGGAGGGCGAGTACGTGATGACCAAGGACGACGTCACCCAGCGCCGGCACTTCGCGGACACCGTAGCCCGCGGCCGGGACTACTACTACCCGTACCGTTCGCTGCTGCCCAAGGAAGTTGACCAGCTCCTGGTAGCTGGCCGACACTACTCGGCCACTCCCGAAGCCCAGAAGATGTCCCGCGAGATCCCGCCCTGCATGGCCATGGGCCAGGCGGTCGGCGTTGCGGCCGCGCTGGCCGTTGAACGCGGTGTCCTGGTGCGCGACGTTCCTGCCGGGGATATCCAGCAGGGCATGCGGAACCACGGCGCAGATCCCGGTGACGCCCCGTCGTCGAACGCCACTGTGGACCAGGAATCGGCGGTGCCGGCATGAGCACCGTTGTCAGTGAAGTGACGGAACAGGCCGGTCCAGCAACAAAACAAGAAACAGCCGTCCCGCTCCCCCTCGAAGGCATCAAGGTGGTGGACTTCACCCAGGTTTTTATGGGACCGTCCTGCACGCAGCTGCTGGGTGATTACGGCGCAGACATCATCAAGGTGGAACGCCCGGGGGCCGGGGACATTTCCCGCAACTCGTTCCCGGACAAGGACGGCCAGGACAACCCGATCTTCCTGTCCATCAACCGCAACAAACGCAGCATCTCGGTGGACACCCGCACCGACGAAGGCCGGGATGTGCTCCGGGTCCTCCTGGCGGACGCGGACGTGGTGGTCAGCAACTTCCGGTCCGGCGTGATGGAGCGGATGGGGTTCGGCTATGAGGACCTCAAGGCCCAAAACCCGGGCATCATCTGGGCTTCCGGAACCGGGTTCGGCCCGGACGGCCCTTACTCCCACAAGGGTGGCCAGGACGCCATCGCACAGGCCTACTCCGGCGTGATGTGGCGGCGGGAATCCGAGGACGCCAAGCCGGGAATCTACCCCACCACCCTGTGCGATTACATCACCGGCATGCACCTGATGCAGGGCATCCTGCTGGCACTGCGCACCCGGGAGGCCCACGGCGTGGGCCAGAAGGTGGAAGTGACCATGTACGACTCCATGCTCCACCTGCAGATGCAGGAGGCCTGCATGCAGCTCAACCGCGGCTACGAGGTCAACTGGGGTGCCATGCCGCTGAGCGGTGTTTTCGAAACCACCGACGGCGCCGTGTGCATGGTGGGCGGCTTCACGCCGGACCCGCTGCTGCGCATCTCCAAAGCGCTGGGCCTGGAAGAAGACCTCACCCTTCGCCCCGAGTTCGCCACCCTGGAAGAGCAGTTCAAGAACAAGCCCGCCTTGCAGGCGATTTTCCGCGAGCGCATGGCCACCAACTCCACGGAGTACTGGACCGGGCGGCTGGAAGAGCAGGGGCTGCTGAACGCCCCGGTACACACGCTCGAGCAGGCGCTGGCCGATGCGCAAACCGCTGCGAACGGCATGATTGTTGAGGCCGAGCACCCGGTGGTGGGCACGGTACGGATGCTGAATGCGCCGATCCGGCTCTCCGCTACCCCTCCCAGCATCCGCCGGACGGCGCCGCAGCTGGGCGAGCACAATGTGGAAGTCCTCCGCGAGAACGGCTTCGACGATCAGACCATCAACCGCCTGCAGAAGCTGGGGGTGCTGCGATGACGGCAACAGCTGCCGAACCGGCGGTGGACCAGGTAACCCTCACCATCGACGGCGGCGTGGCCACCGTGGTGATCGACCGGCAGCACGTGCTGAACGCGGTGGACCGCGCCACGCACGACCGGCTGAACCAGATCTGGGAGCAGCTGGAGCAGGATCCTGAAGTCCGGGCCGTAGTACTCACCGGCGCCGGAACCCGGGCGTTCTGCGCCGGCGCGGACATGTCCGCCGCGGGAGTGGACAAGACGGGCCTGGAGTACTGGGCAGGCCTGGACCCCAACGGCTTCGGCGGGCTGAGCCTGCGCACCAGCCTTGATGTCCCGGTCATCGCCCGGGTGAACGGCTACGCACTGGGCGGCGGCATGGAGATGGTGCTGGGGGCGGACATTGTGGTGGCGGCGGACGGTGCCCGGTTCGGGCTGCCGGAACCGCGGGTGGGCCGGTTGGCGCTCGACGGCGGTATCCACCAGCTGGTGCGCCGCGTTCCCTACACCCAGGCGATGGGCATGCTGCTCACGGGCAGGAAGGCGGACGCCGCGGAGATGCAGGCCATGGGTCTGGTCAATGAGGTGGTGCCGGCGGAAGAGCTCGACGCCGCGGTGCAGCGCTGGGTGGACCAGATCCTTGCGTGCGCCCCCACCTCCGTGCGGGCCGTCAAACAGATGGTCACCCGGACAAGCCACCTGACTGCCGCCGAGGCCCGCGGCCTCCGGCTCCCGGCCCTGATGGCGGCGCTGGACAGCGAGGATTCCGCCGAGGGCGTCCGTGCCTTCCAGGAAAAACGCCTTCCCGTCTGGCCGGGACGCTGATGGCCACCCTGACATTGAACGAACATAAGGAGATTCCCATGCGTGGATCGTTGACGCCTGGAGTGTGGGGCGTTGTAGCCACACCGTTCCAGGGCAGCACGCTGGACGTGGACCTGGACAGCCTGGCAAACCTGGTGGAGCACTATGAGGCCATCGGCGCTACGGGGCTGACGGTCCTGGGCGTGTTTGGCGAAGCGGCAGCATTGACTGTTGAGGAACGCCGGCAGGTGCTGGAGACGGTAGTGGACTGTACTGGACTCCCGCTGGTGGTGGGCGTGACGGCGCTGGCCACCCGCCCGGCCATCGAGGAGATCCGGGCCGCCCAGGACGCGGCCGGCGGCCGGCTCGCAGCCGTGATGGTCCAGGCCAACTCAGCCCGCCCCGAGGTGGTGATCCAGCACCTGGACGCCATCCACCGGGCCACCGGAGCCAACGTGGTGCTGCAGGACTATCCGCTGGCCAGTGGCATCAGCATCAGCACTCCGTCACTGGTTTCCGTGGTGACGGCCTCCCCGTTCGTCATTGCGGTGAAAGCCGAGGCCCCGCCCACCAGTGTGGCCATCGCGGAGCTGACATCCGCCGTCGACGTTTCAGTTTTTGGCGGCCTTGGCGGACAGGGCCTGCTGGACGAGCTGATGGCCGGAGCAGCCGGGGCCATGACCGGGTTCTCCTACCCGGAAGCCCTGATCGCCTGCACCGAAGCGTGGCGGGAAGAGGGTTATGCGGCCGCCCAAAGCAAGCTCCTGCCCTATCTTCCGCTGATCAATTTCGAGCAGCAGGCAAAGGTGGCGCTCGCCATCCGCAAGGAATGCCTGCGCGAACGCGGACTCATCAAAGACGGAGGGGTCCGTCCGCCCGCCGCAGCTTTCCCGGAGAACCTGCGGAACAGCATGCTGGTCCATTTGAGGGAAGGCGCGGACGCCCTGGTCAGCCAGGCCGCCACCGCCTCAGCGGGGAGTTTCTGATGGATCTGGGAATCGCGGGAAAAACGGCATTGGTGGCCGCTTCCACGGGCGGCTTGGGACTGGCCATAGCCCGTGCGCTCGCCGCCGAAGGTGTGCGGATTGCGATTGTGGGGCGCCGCCGCGAGCGGGCCAAGGAGATTGTGGCCGAACTGCAGGAAGCGTACGGCCGGCCGGGGTTTGATGCCGCGGCCATCGAGGCGGACCTGACGACGGCGGAAGGCGTGCGTGCCGCCGTCGAACAGACCACCGCGGATCTGGGGCCCATCGACATCCTGGTGCTCAACGGCCCGGGCCCCAAGCCGGGAGCCGCGGCAACGCTGGGTTCCGATGACATCGCGGCGGCCTTCGAGCTGCTGGTCAAGCCGCACCACGCGCTGGTTTCCCACGTGCTCCCCGGAATGCGGGAGCGGCGCTGGGGACGGATCCTGGCGGTCGGCTCCAGCGGGGTGGCCGCCCCGCTGCCCAACCTGGCCATCTCCAACACGGGCCGTGCAGCGCTTGCCGGCTACCTCAAGACCCTGGCCGCGGAGGTGGCCTTGGACTCGGTGACCGTGAACATGCTGCTGCCCGGCAGGATCGCCACGGACCGGGTGGCCGAACTGGACCACGCCGCTGCCAAGCGCCGCGGCACCACGTTCGAGGAAATCCAACTGGAGTCCCGCAAGTCCATTCCCGCGCGCCGCTATGGCGAACCGGAAGAGTTCGGCGCGGCGGCCGCCTTCCTGTGCAGCGCACCGGCGTCGTATATCACCGGCGTGGCGCTCAGGTGCGACGGCGGACTGATCCGCAGCCTCTGACGCACATCCTTACTTTCTCCGAAAGGCAATCCCATGACTTCCACAGCAACAGACCTGTCCACCTCCACTGACCGGGACCTCATCACGGCCCGGCACCTTATCAACGGCGAATGGCTGGGCGAGGCCGTGACCGAGCGGACCAACCCGGCCCGCCCTGGTGAGCTGGCCGCACTCTCCCCCAGCGGCAGCGCCGCTGATGTTGACGCCGCCATTACGGCCGCGGCCGCGGCCCAACCGGGCTGGGCCGCTGTCCCCGCACCCTCACGCGGCACCATCCTCATCGAGGCCGGCAACCTCCTGATCGAACGCCAGACGGCCATCGCCGAGGACCTGGTGCGCGAAGAGGGCAAGAGCCTGGCGGAGGCGAAGGGCGAGGTGAAGCGGGCCTCGGACGTGCTGCGGTTCTTCGGTTCGCTGGGCTGGGCGGCTACCGGCGAGGTGCTGCCCAGCGGCCTGCCGGACACCACCATCACCACGCGTCGTGAACCGCTGGGCGTGGTGGCCCTGATTACGCCGTGGAACTTCCCCATCGCCATCCCGGCCTGGAAGGCAGCCCCCGCGCTGATCAGCGGCAACACGGTGGTGATCAAGCCGGCGGAACTGACCCCGCTGTCCGCCACGCACCTTGCCCGCGCCCTGCAGGACGCCGGACTGCCGGCCGGCGTTTTCAACGTGGTCCACGGCAAGGGCCGGGTGGTGGGCGATGCCCTGGCCCGCGATCCGCGGATTGCCGGGCTGTCCTTCACCGGCTCCACCACCGTGGGGCTGGGCCTGCAGGAGATCCTTAATGCCCGCCGGGCCCGCGTCCAGCTGGAAATGGGCGGCAAGAACGGCGTTCTGGTCCTGGACGACGCCGATCCCGCCAAGGCCGCGCAGGTGGTGGCTGCCGGAGCATTCGGCCTCACGGGCCAGGCCTGCACCGCCACTTCCAGGGTCTATGTGACGCCAGGCATCAAGGAGGAGTTCCTCGCAGCACTCACGGCGGAAGCCGCGTCCTACACGGCGGGCGACGGCCTGGGCCGCGACGGGCAGCCGGGTGCCCGGATGGGTGCCGTGGTGAGCACCCAGCAGTTCGAGCAGGACCAGGCAGCGGTGCGTTCCGCCGTCGAGCGTGGCGCAACACTGCTGCACGGCGCGTACGACGGCGACCCCTCCGGCGCGCTGTTCTTCCCGGCGGCGGTGCTCACTGACCTGGCGCTGGACGATCCGGCGGTGACCGAGGAGATCTTCGGACCCGTGGTGGCCGTCCTTGAGGTTGCCGACTACGAGGCAGGCCTGGCCGCGATCAACAATTCGCGCTACGGCCTGACGGCTGGCATCTGCACGGATTCCCTGGCCCTGGCCACGGACTTCGCGGCACGCGCGCAGGCAGGCGTGGTCAAGGTGAACCGGCCCACCGCCGGGCTGGACCTGAATGTGCCCTTCGGCGGCGTGAAGGATTCCTCCACCAACACCTTCCGGGAACAGGGCCGGTCAGCGCTGGACTTCTACACCTGGGGCAAAACCGTCTACACCGGTGTGTAGCGGCCGTGACCTACGTGATCGCGCAGCCCTGCGTGGATGTGAAGGACAAGGCGTGCATTGACGAATGCCCGGTGGACTGCATCTATGAGGGGCTGCGGTCGCTCTACATCCACCCGTCGGAGTGTGTGGACTGCGGTGCCTGCGATCCGGTCTGCCCGGTGGAGGCCATCTACTATTCGGAGGACGTACCCGACGAATGGGCGGACTACACCCGAGCCAACGCCGAGTTCTTCGAGGAGCTGGGGTCGCCGCAGGGCGCCTCACCGCTCGGAAACCTGGGCAGCGACCATCCGGTGATCGCCGCGGAGCCGCTGTCCGTGTGAGTGATGTCCGACGGCGGTGCGCAGCGTCCGGCTGCGCCCCTCCCCCAACTGACTGGCAGCAAACGCACTCAAAAGCACGAATGAGAGCGTCTGCTGCCAGTCACTTTTGTGTGGGGAGCCTCAGCCCGTGATCAGGTTCAGGATGAACAGCAGCGGGATTGAGCCTGCCCAGACTGCTGTGGTGATGCCTGACCAGCCCCGGAGTGCCGCGGTGCCGCCCAGCCCGGTGAAGCGGGTGACCACCCAGAAGTAGGAGTCGTTGAAGTAGCTCAGCACCATGGACCCGGCGGTGCAGGCCATCACTGCCAGCAGCGGATCGATGCCCAGCGCGCCCACCAGCGGGGCGGTGACGGAGGCCGCGGTGATCATGGCCACCGTGCCCGAGCCCTGCGCCAGCCGGACAAGGGTGGCGATCAGGAACGGGACCAGGAAGGCCGGCAGGTCTGTCGCCGCAATGGCTTCGGCCAGCGCATCGCCCACGCCTGAGCTTCGCAGCACCTGCCCCAGGGCGCCGCCGGCACCGGTGATCAGCAGGATCAGGCCGGCAGATGCAGCGGCTTCGGCGAACCAGTGCTGGACCTTGGTGCGCGGGGTCCAGCGCGGCAACAGCACGTAGACGGCCAGCAGGACGCCGATGATCAGGGCGATGACCGGGTTGCCGATGAAGGCAAAGGGAACAACCCACGGGGACGGCTCGTAGGTTCCGCCAATAACGCCCTGCGCGTTCTGGTCGATGGCGCCGGTGACCGTGTTGAGGACGATCAGCAGCAGCGGGACCAGGAGCGGAAGGGATCCGAGGAAGGCGCCCACGCGGTGCGGCTTGGCACCTGCGGGCGGGGTGCCCAGGTCCAGCTCCGGATCGGCCGGACCCTCTGCGGGTGCAGGTGCTGCGGCGTCGTCGGCGGTAACGGTGCCCGTACCGCCGTCGTGCCTTCCATCGCCGGCACCCACCAGGGCGGCATGGCCGTACACAGCCTCGCGGACCTCTTCCGTAACCGAGCTTTCGAGTTTGGGGCCCATCCACTTGGCGTAGGCCACCGCAATCGGGAGCAGGAGGACGGTGAAGGCCAGGCCGGTGAGGATGACGGCGCCCAGGTCCGCGCCCAGGAGGCCGGTCACGGCCAGCGGACCGGGAGTGGGCGGAACCAGGTGGTGTGTCAGGGTCATGCCCACACCGAGTGCGAGCGCCAGCGTTACGTAGCCGGCGCGCTTGACCCGTGCGATGGAGCGGGCCAGCGGGTTCATGATCACGTATCCGGAGTCGCAAAACACCGGGATGGACACCAGGGCGCCTACGGTACCCATGGCCCAGGGCTCGCGGCCCTTGCCGAAGAACTTGAGGAAGGCCAGGGCCAGCGCATTGGCAGCACCGGAGACCTCAAGGATCTTGCCGATGGCCACGCCCAGGCCAATCACAATGCCAATGGAGGCGAGCGTGTTGCCAAAGCCGGTGGTGATGGCTTTCACGATGTCCAGCGGAGCCTGCCCGGCCACCAGGCCGGTGACAAGGGCGGCGATGAGCAGGGCGACGAATGCGTCAAGTCGGGTGCGAAGTACGAGCACGACGATGGTCGCGATGCCCAATACAAGCGCTAGCAGTAGTTGTATATCCACGTTGATGTACTCCTTGGGGGCAAGAGCCCGGGCGCGTTGCCCGGCTACTCCTCGAAGGGCGCCAGTGCCTTTTTTGGAATTGACTCCATCGAGTGACGGGTGCCACACTATCGGAGACATAAGACATCTGACAACCCATCGGAGGAGATGCGGATGAGCCGCCAGACACTTGCGGATACGGTGTTCGCCAGCCTGCTGGAAAGCATCCTCTCCGGAGATCTGCAGCCGCGCGCTTCGTTGCCGGCCGAGGCCGAGCTGGCCAAAACCGCGGACGTCAGCAGGTTGACCGTCCGCGAGGCCTTGAAGACCCTGCAGGCCCAGAACATCGTCACGGTGCGTCGCGGCCTGGGTACGTTCGTGAACCCGCCGGAGGAATGGACGGGACTGGAGGCCATTCTGCGGGCAGCCGCGCGTGGTTCAGGGGTTGATGAGGTGGGTCTGAAGATCCTGGAGGTCCGCCGCATCATGGAAACCGGCGCTGCGGAGCTGGCCGCCCGGCACGCCACCCCGGAGCATCTTGCCGCCATGGACAAGGCGATTGCAGACCTTGAGGCGGCCCACGAGGCCGGCGACCTGGACGCCGTGACCCTGGCGGACCTCGCGTTCCATAATGTGGTTTTCCGGGCGTCGGCCAACCCGTTCCTCCCGGCGTTGCTGGGCCAGTTGGGCCAGCTGCTTTATGTCACCCGGCGGGAGACCTCAGCCTTTCCCGAAGTCCAGGTCCATGCCCTGGAGCACCACCGCCTGGTGCTGGCCGCGATTTCCACCGGGGATCCGGAAAAGGCCCGCATGGCCATGACCGACCACATCAACCAGACCTATGACGACTATGCGCGGTTTATCAAAGCGCAGGAATCCACAACAGGAGATGAATCATGACTGAAACCACCTTCCCCGCCGCCCGTACCGCAGTCCTGACCGGCGCAGCGTCAGAACGCGGCATCGGACGCGCAACAGCGGACCGCCTGGCCAGTGAGGGCTGGAACATCGCCATCCTGGACATCGACGGCGGCGCCGCGGAGGTGGCTGCCAAGGAGATCGCGGACAAGCACGGAGTCCAGGCCCTGGGCCTGAAGACGGATGTTTCGGACGAGGCTTCCATCGACGCCGCCATCACCCGGGTTGAGGCGGAACTGCCGCCGATCGTGGGGCTGGCCAACATTGCGGGCATCAGCTCGCCGCGCCCCTTTATGGAGGAAACCAAGGAAGGCTGGGAGCGCGTCTTCGCCATCAACATGACCGGGACCTTCCTGGTTACCCAGCGCGTCCTGGGCGGGATGATCGACAGGAAAATCGGCCGGGTTGTCAGCATCTCCTCCATCTCCGCCCAGCGCGGCGGCGGCACCTATTCCAAGGTTGCGTACAGCTCGGCAAAGGCCGGGATCATCGGCTTCACCCGCGCCCTGGCCCGCGAAATGGGCGAGCACGGCATCACCGTCAACTGCATCGCCCCCGGCCCGGTGGACACGGACATCATGGGCGGCGCCCTCTCTGACGAGCGGAAGCAGGAGATGGCCAAGGACATCCTGGTGGGCCGCGTGGGAACGGTGAACGACATGGCCGCGTTGATGGCCTTCCTCATGGGCGGGGAGTCCGGGTTCATCACTGCGGCAACCTACGACATCAACGGCGGGCTGCAGATTTCCTAACAGGGTCCCCGGTGGTTGAGCCTGTCGAAACCCAAGGACGGTTGAGCCTGTCGAACCCCGGTGACAGCAGGTGACCCAAATGGACCCACAAGCGAGTTTGTGAGACACTTCACAGGTTTGTGTGGTGCGCGCCACCGAGTCCACCGACCGCGCGCAGCACAGGCATCCACCGCATCACCACCGCTCTTCATGGAGGGACCCCACACTTATGAGCGATGTTTTATCAGCTATCAATGGCGTGATTTGGAGCGACGCGCTCGTCTATCTCTGCCTCGCCACCGGCGTCTACTTCTCCGTCCGTTCGCGCTTCCTGCAGGTGCGGCACGTCAAGGGCATGATCCAGCAGATCATGCGGGGTGAGAAGTCCGCCGCCGGCGTTTCCTCATTCCAGGCCCTGGCCATGTCCCTGTCCGGTCGCGTCGGCACCGGCAACATTGCCGGCGTCGCCACCGCGATCGCCTTTGGCGGACCGGGCGCCCTGTTCTGGATGTGGGCAGTCGCCTTCCTCGGCGCGTCGACGTCCTTCATCGAGTCCACCCTGGGCCAGATCTACAAAACCCGCGATCCACTCACTGGCGAGTACCGCGGCGGCCCGGCTTACTACTTCTCCCGCGCGTTCGCCCACACCAAGGGCGCCGGGTTCTTCAAGGTTTACGGCTACGTTTTCGCTGCAGTGACCGTGCTTGCCTGTGGCGTCCTGATGCCGGGCGTGCAGGCCAACTCGATGGCCACCGCGATCGGCGGCGCCTGGACCCTTGAGCCGTGGATCGTCGCCGTCGGCGCCGTTATCCTCCTGGCATTTGTCATCATCGGCGGCGTGAAGCGCATCGCCAACGTCGCAGCGTTCGTTGTGCCGTTCATGGCCGTCGCCTACATCATCCTCGCCCTGATCGTCGTTTTCGTAAACGCCGCCCAGCTGCCGGAAATCCTCTCCCTGGTGTTCCGCAGCGCCTTCGGCATGGATTCGGCCCTCGGTGCCGTCATCGGCCTGGCCGTAATGTGGGGCGTCAAGCGCGGCGTCTACTCGAACGAGGCCGGCCAGGGCACGGGCCCGCACGCCGCCGCAGCGGCCGAGGTATCCCACCCGGCCAAGCAGGGCCTGGTCCAGGCGTTCGCCGTCTACATCGACACGCTGTTCGTCTGCTCGGCCACCGGCTTCCTGATCCTCTCCACCGGCGCCTACCGCGTCTTCTCCGGAGGCAGCGAAGACGGCGGAATCCTGGTGGAAGGCGGCCTGCTTTCGGCCACCGCCACCGTAGGCCCGCAGTATGTGCAGACCGGTTTCGACTCAGTCTTCCCCGGGTTCGGCGCCTCGTTCATCGCGATCACGCTGATCTTCTTCTGCCTGACCACGGTCATCGCCTACTACTACATGGCGGAAACCAACCTGCGCTTCCTGGTGGGTAACTCCTCCAAGAAGCTCATTCCGGGCGTGCAGGCCAGTGTTGGCCGCGTGACCACGATGGCCCTGCAAGTGGCGATCCTCATCGCCGTCGCCTACGGCTGCGTGAACACTGCCACCGACGCATGGGCCATGGGCGACATCGGCGTCGGCCTCATGGCCTGGCTGAACATCATCGGCATCCTGGTCCTGCAGAAGCCCGCGTTCAAGGCGCTCAAGGACTTCGAACGGCAGCAGAAGCTGGGCCTGGACCCGGTCTTCGACCCCAAGCCGCTGGGCATCATCGGGGCCACCTTCTGGGAGTCCTACAAGCCGGCCGAGCGCGAAAAGGAAACCGCGCGGAGCTAGTGCCCGGACAACAACTGCAATAAACGCACGACGGCGGTGCGGCTGGCTTACCTGCCAGCCGCACCGTTGGTGTTTAACGGGTAAGCCCGGGCCGGGCTGCTATTGAAAGGTTAGCTCTTCGAACGCCGGCGCCTGGGCCCGCTGCGTGCGCGTCGCCTGCGGGTTCAGGCCGGTGCACCAGGCCGGGTAGACCCGGAAGCCGCGTTTCCCAGCCTTGGTGGATGAGCTCGAGATCCCCAGCTCCCCCAGCAGTTTGCGGCTGAACCGGAACACCCCGGACCTGTGCTGGTTGGAAACAAAAACCAGCAGGCCGTCCGCGCGGTCATCCAGCGGGAAGGCCTCGGTGGACCCGTCGGCTGCCCGACGCCAGACCGAGACGAACGCCCCTGGCTTGGTGGGTGTGATCTTCGCGGTCCGGATCCGCCACAGCTGGTCGCCAATCCGAGCCAGACCGGCCTGGTAGTCCGCGTTTTCCGCCTCCGCTTCCACGCTGTACGGGATGCCGGCAGGGTCAAGTACCAGGCGGGCGTAGGACTCGAAGGAAGGCAAGGGCACCGGCCCATCCTGCCACAGGCCTACTCCGGCCGGTCCAGCGCCGTCGAATAAGCCGTGAACCCTTGCCGCAGCTGCACTTCCTCGCGGCCGATGAACGCGATGTCCTCCCACAGCACCAGGAATGATCCGCGGTGCCGCCAGCGCAGCAGCTGCGGCAAAGGCCACGGGTGCCGCACCTCGGTCCGTTCGTAGCCGAGGAAGGAGCCCGAGCTGTGGGGGCTGACGATCAGTCCCAAAAGCCGGGCGTCGGACGTGAGCTGGTGCGGCTGCCCGTCCAGCACAAAACGGGCGTCGGCCACCTTGCCCAGCCGTCCGCCGTCGTACTCCCCCGCAGCAGAACCGCGGGATGGCGTCCCGAACACCGGGAGCCCCAGCAGGTCACCCAGGATCATGGTCGCCTCCCGGGATGCGCGCGATGATTTTGTCCCGGACCCAGCGCTGCACCCAGCCGGCGTCCAGGTGTTCGCCGCTGACGCCCAGCCGGATCACCACGCTGACGTCGGACACGTCCGTCCACGGGATCCGCACTAGACGGCGCGACGGCGGCCTGCCGCCAAAGATCCGTGTGCCCAGCGCAGGGCCGGTCAGCAGGGAGATGATGACCGGGGCGGGACTCCCGGGCGGAATCTCGGCGTTGGGGTCAACGTCGGTGAGTTCGAGGTCGTCGACGGTGGTGACGGGGACGGCGTCGACGTCCAGCACCTGCCGGTCCATCAGGTGCAGCTGGGCGTCCAGGATGCGGCCGGCGGCAGGCGGCGGGGGCTTGCGGTTCAGTGTCATGATCCGGCTCCTGTCAGAATCATCAGCGGGATGGCGGCCAGCGAGGCGCAGAGGATGATCACCAGGTACACCATGGCCAGGGCGTTGACCACACGGCCGTTGACGTGTTCGTGCATGTATTGCGGATCGTTGGCCACGATCAGGATGGGCAGGTACGTCAGCGGCAGGGCGATCGCGGAGAACACCACCGAGTATTCGGTGACCAGGATGGGGTCCACGCCGGTGGCCAGGACGGCGATGCCCACCAGCAGGCAGATGATCATGGCCAGGTGGAAGCGGGCGGCCTGGGCGGGGCGGCGGAACTTGCCCCAGGACCAGCCGAAGAACTGGGCCAGGGTGTAGCCGCTGGAGAGCGTGGTCTCCAGCGCGGCGCCGAAGGTGGCGGCCACCAGCCCCACCAGCACAAATGCCAGGCCCACCTTCCCGGCGCCCTCGGCCACGGGGAGCACCACCTGGGACAGCGAGGTCACCTCGATCCCGGCGGGAAGAAGCACGACGGCGGCGCACGCGGCGATCGCGATGGACAGGAACCCGCCCAGCGGGAAGCCCACCAGGACGTTGATGCGGGACTGGACTAGGTCCTTGATGGACCACCCTTCCTCCACAGCGCCGGAGGAGAAGAAGAACACCTCATACGGGGTCATGGCGGCGCCGAACAAGGCGATGGCGTAGTACCAGTAGGCGGAGACGGTTTCCTCGCCCGGGACCGAGGGGCTGAACGCCTGCCCGGCCAGGACCATCCAGTCCGGCTTGAGCAGGAACAGCGCCACGGCGAAGACGATCAGGGTCAGCCCCAGCAGTCCGGTGACGTTTTCCATGATCTTGAACTTCACCCGCCAGATCACCAGCCACACCGCGGCGGCGGCCACCGGGATCCAGAGCAGGTAGTGGACGCTGCTGGCCAGCTGCAGGGCCAGGGCCACGCCGCCGATTTCCGCCGTGACCGTCATCAGGTTGATGAAGAAGGACGCGGACAGATTGGCCAGCCCGGCGCGCGGGCCCAGCCGCTCGCGGATCACCTCGAACGTGGCCCGGCCGGACACCGCGGCCACCCGCCCGGACATGTTGGCGAACAGGCAGATCCCCACCACGCCGACGCCCACCACCCACGCCAGAGACAGGCCAAAGCGGGAGCCGACGACGGCGTTGGTCACCAGATCGCCGATGTCCACAAACCCGCCGATGGCGGTAAGGATACCGAGCGCGACGCCGAGGAGCCGTTTCACTGGTGGGCCTCTTGGGTGAGGGCCTCCAGGGATTTGGCAGCCTGGTCCAGCTGGGATTGGGCTTGCTGCCTGTTGGGTTCCTGGTCCGTACTGCTCATGGCGTGGCGGGCGGTGGTGAGGCTGGTGGCGGATTGGTCCAGGGCCTCGAGGGCTTCCTGGACCTGGGCTCTGGTTTCTTCAGTTTCCGGGGCGAGCTGGAGGACGTGTTTGCGGCTGGTTTCGAGTTCCTCGAGGGCGTTATCCAGGGCGGTGGACGTGGCGGCGTGGGTGAGTTTGCCGGCCTGCTCAAGCTCGAGCGCGAGCCGGGCGGTGGCGACGGCCGAGGAACTGTCCTGGAGGGCGGTGTCCACGGTGCTGGTGATTTTGCCGGGGTCTGACTGGCAGCCGGTGACAGCTATGGCTAGTGCTGCTGCGAGCGCGGCGAGGGACGGTAGCCGGTTCCCGGACCGGGTCCTCCCCTGCCGTTTCAGCACATCCCACCCCAGTCTCCGGGCGTGCGGCCCGGGCGATCGGAAGAGTTTGCTCTTGATTTAGGTATAGCAGTTGGGCGAGAAGCAGTCACCTCGTCCTCTGAGGGGTGTCCGCAGGGATATTGAGAGGGCGTACAACTCCATCGACCGAGACCACTTTGGGAAAGGCGAACCATCCTTCAACATGAAATAGGGTGAGGGATGGCACCTGCCTGTCCAGATGCTTGATCATCTTGTGTACATGGCTGTCGTTGACTGGCAGCCCCTCCCCAGCTCGAAGTGTGAAGCGAGTTACGTTCTTTCCTCGCGCGCGAAACTCGAATTGGATGCAACAGGTTGGAAACGCTTGCTCCAATTCACGTTGGAGTTCGGGGAGAAGCAGGACCAGGGAACTTGCCATGTCCTGCCATTCGTCGGGGCCACACAGACGAGGGTCAATGTGGTCAGCGAGCAGAGTTACGATGGCCTGTGGAAACAAGCGGCGGCGCTTGCGTGCCGCCACCCTTGCATGCCAACCCAAAAGAAACTTTCCTAGGGTCACCGTAATACCGATCAGCTTCATGTTGTCGAAGACTGCCTCGGGAATACCCACCCCGGGTGCCCCCGCAGTGGCTCCTACACCGACGGGGACCGCTTTTTCGCAGGGAATCCCCGCTCTCCATAGGAACGTCCGTACACACAGTGCGATGGAGTCTTGATCAGGGTAGGCGAGGAACCGCGTGGGTCTGATCTTAACGTCAACAGCCACGGTTTCAGGGCTAGCATCCATGAAGTCGAGCCATGTCCGTTTGTCCATGAGGTCTTGCCGGGCACGCATATCCAGGGGCCCTCGCTCGTAACCCCTGCCGCCGCGGTGGCTTATGTCCCGCGTCACCACGACTGCGCACCGTGGGTCTGGGGCGTACACCGGAAGGGGCCGAATTTACAACGTGCTCCTGTTGCTCCTTCTTCTGAGCTCACGGCCCATAGACCTACAAATACGCGTTCCACCGAATTGCGTCCGATGAATGCTTTGCGAAACTCTTCAATTCGTACGACCAATGGGGCGCTATCACCTCCGGGACTGGATTTATGAGCCGACGGGATATCAGCCGCCTGCCTCAAAGTCATCATCGGGGTGAACCTTCCTGCGTGCGGTTTACTACGAATGCCAGAGCGGAACGCTAGAGGCGTCGTAGAACTGGGTTTCAAGAGGAATAGTAGCGTTTTCCAGTCGTCGCCTTTCCCTCAAATCAGCTGTCCGGCGTTGCACGATCCGGTTAGCGTGGGAGTTGGGGTCGCCAAAGAGGGAGATGGCCACGCGGGTGACTTTCGAGCGAATGACCGCCTCAAAAATGTGGTCGTCATTAGCATCCAGTGAATGACCGTAGATGATGAGCCCGTTGCCCCGACCGGAAAGGCTTCTAAGAGATCGAGAGAGATAAGCGCTGCCGTTGATTTGCGATAGCTTGTCCTCGGACTCTCCTTCGGCTACGTATAGCGGGTAACGGTTGGCCCTTAGCTGTCCACGTACCTGATCGATCAGGGCGGCATTGGTGCGAACATATGTGATTTTGCGGAGGCCGTCCGCACCTCGGTAGAGATGCAAAGCCCCATGCAGGTAGTGCACTGATTGCGCGTGAGTATCGTAGATGTTCCACAGCACTGTTTCGTCTCCGTCGATTCGGCTGTCCCGGAACCCATCATCCGAGCGTCGAGTCACAGTTCCGTCGAATACTTGCATCAAGGACCAGTACAGGAGCAGATCGTAACTAACCGTGTAGATCGACCTAAAGCGGTCGAGGAAGGCCCGCACTCGCTTGTATGCTTCTTCCTCAATCTCGAATGGTCGGTCTGGGTGAAGACCTGCTATAGAACGGGCCAAAGCTTCGCGGATGGCGTCAACAGCCTTGTTGAGACCGGTAATGATTTTTTCGTGCTGAACCGGATCGAGGGACGTAAGGGTCTCGATCGTGCTCTGAAGTTTTCTCATCAGAGCCTCGAAGTCGTTCGTTCCCGAAGACTTCATAACAGTTAACGCGATGTCGGGAAGGAGCTTTTGGTCTTCAGCCAGTGTTGCCAGCGCTCCATAGCTGAAGCGCGCCGAATCGTAGGCCATACTGAAGCCGTTGCCCAGCAGTAAGGCACACTTCTTTTCATCGCCCTTGCTAGCCCAGGCCAGCACTTCATCAAAAGTTTGCACTTGCACTTCCCCCCAATTGTTTAGTTACTTCCGCAACTTTAGGCTGATACCTCATCAGCTGTCGTCAGGAATACCGTGTCCGGGACAGAATAGATCCCAATGTCGCGAAATGCCACTGGCCTTGTCGAACATTAGTTCGGCGATTTCAAACCCGTTCAATTAGGGAGCGGGGGAGGGCAGCAGACGACTAGGAGCCTACCCGCTTCGGTAGATGACCTGCTTCCAATCTCAAAGCTTTGACGGACGGTCTCCGGAAGCTTCGATCCTGCACTAGCACCTTGTGGCCGGCCGGCCGATTTGGATCGGCCGGATAGGCGCGAGTCTTTCATCGTCCTCTAGCGAATGCAGCATTGGAGTTCCAGCCCAGCTAACCCAGGAAATGGATTTGTTGCGCTTTGTATTGGACTCTACTGACCGCCTTGAAGAGTTCCACGAGCCAGTCCATTGGAGAGGATAGGCCCGCTTGATTAGCGATTAGAGGAGAAAGGCCACGCATAGTGAGTGCGGCCCCCATACAGGCAGCATGAAGACTAAGCGCTGTCATCTCATGGCTTAGGAAGGGCTGGCCGGTAGTAGGGTCGACTCGTGCTACAGAATGTAGAAGACCAAGTGGAGTTGCATGGGCGCATTGGGTAAGGAGCTTGTACGCGAGCTCCCAGAACGGCTCTGTCGCCCCCAGGGACAGCTCGCCTAAGTGGTCCAGAGGACCTGGAATTACCGCTGACTCTGAGCTGGGTCTCCGACGAGTGTCGATCGCGAAGTTTCCGCGACCCCGGGGATAAAGGAGACTTTCGACCGCCTGGACGGATGAAGTTCGTGTGCGAAGACGGTTTTCGACGGCCTTCTTGCGGTCAGTTGCATCGTCCATGTGCGATTGGTACCGCTTCAGAAGTTCGGAGTCCGATGGATTTGAGAACCTCCACGCCAATTCGGAACCCTGTTCCAGCAGCATGCGGGCTCCGGTAGGGGCCATGAAGGGCGAACAATCCGCATAAGTGCCGCGAATCGAAAGCCACAAGAGGTCGCGGGCTGCTTGGTATGGAAGAGCAGAGGTCAAGTTCACTTCATGAATAGGACCACCAAAGGGGTTTGGGGCCTCCTTCACGAGACTCCAAACGACCAGGGCTTCTTCTCTTAGCTCGTCAAGGAGATCGTCGAGTACCGCAAGCGGCGGCGGTCCCGACCATGTCTCCACCGAGGCAGTTGCCTTTCTGGGCTTAACATCTTCGATGCGCTTTTCGCGGCCTAGAGATGCAAGGACATCGAAGTCATGACCAGCAGTGGAAGCGGCAATGAGATCGAGTACGGGCCCCCGATGATTGAAACCAGCAATCGATGCTGCTGATGTCCCGGCAGCTTGCGCCAAAACGGCCGCAAACGCCGTTGAGGGAGTTACGCCGAGTTCAGCCGAGTCATCACCCGCCGTCAACCACGTGGCTGCGTGGTTTACGTGAGAGCACATTCCGAACACGTCCATGAGCGGGGCGGGCAGCAAGAGCATCGTTTCGAGGCTCGTAGTGGCGCTTCTGGAAATGCCCGCTTGGACGTTCGGTATTACTGGCCCGGGCTTTGAATCTGCAAAAACCGGGCTGGAAAGAGGATTGTTCCAGCGCTCTAGGTTCGGCACGGACAAATCGCTTTCCGCTATAGCGTCGATTATGTTCTGACGCTCAGCGGCAAGAGTCGCCGAACGGGGGGCTTCCTCAGCAGGCCTGGACGAAATCCAGCGCTCAGCAAGACCACCTTCGACAAGTGAACGGGTTAGTGCACCGGCAAGTAGCGCCGATTCGCGCCCCGCCAACAGGTTATGGACGTCATAAGCGCGATGAACGGCTGACAGGTGGTGGAGCTTCTTTAGACCTTCCTCTTGGTCATCTGTATCGAAGACCGACTCAACGCGCTGATCCGCGTGTGAGATGACCTCATCCAGTGAGGGTAGGTACGACGGCAGCGGATCCGTCTGAGTAGCTGCGACGTTCCTACCTGATACCACGTCAATATGGTGACTCGTGGTCAGTGACTTGATATCCTCCGGAAGCGCGTCAGTCATTGAAATATGCTATCCGGCCCCAGCGACACATTCGGACAAGCCACTGCACGTTCGGAAAGTCCTGCAGATCGGAAATTTCCCGCATCAATGACAGTGTGAATTTTTGTACTTGCGCCCACTGCGCACAAGGCGGCTCACGATCTCGTTAGCAACCAGGCGTTTGGGCTCGGAAAGTGCCAGCCCAGGCAGCCGTTCCGAATGTAATGGAAGCTGATTTCTAAGTACCGCTCAGAAGGCTTTTGTGCCAGCGGGTAGTGACCGTACTTTAACTTCCTTAGTGGGCTGCCAGCTCGATCGAACATGTTTCCGAAGTGACGAAGAAGTGATGAACACGTTGGGAATCGAATGAAAATTCTGGAAAAGCCCAAGCCATCTTGGTCAAAACACCAGCGAAACCCCAAAAACCCTTGATTTCTAGGGGTTTGTCCCGAGCTTCCTATCAGAATCGAACTGATGATCTTTTCATCACTGATGAACGCTCCGTGGTAGCCCAGATCGCCGGGGTTACGCCTTTTAAGCCATAGCGATTGGGCTCTGCGGCAATTCCTGAAGCATTCCCCGATGGGTGCCGCAGGTCATCCCCACTAGGAATCTCCTCTGACGTCCAGGGATCAGAATGATCAGTTCCTGTTGAGCCCGAATTCGCGGGTCATCAACGCTTTTTTGTAATGAGACTCGGCCGCATCCACCTCGGTAGATGGTGTGCTGGGGCCGAACACTCGCAAGAGACTGAAGATAAAATGCCGTGCATGATCTGTCTTGATCGCTTCACCGCCTGCGCTGTCATAGGCAAGGCTCCTGAGTTCGACGTTCCCGCCATGGCCATCTCGCGCGTAAGTCGTCCACCGTCCGAGAATGCGCTGGGTGCCATCGGCTTTGCCGACGTATTGCTTGCCGTTGGTGGAATCGGTGATGAGGTAGATCCCTTGTACTTCCCTCAAAGCGGCGCACCAGTCCGCATAGCGGGGGTTATCCACCATGTCGCACAGCTCGTGGTAGCTAAGCCGCACACGGTCGAACCCCAGAAACGGCACCTTGTCCCGGTCAGCAATCTCCAACACCGGCAGATCTGCAGCGCTGACGGCACGCCGGTGCCAGTTCCGCGGACTGGCCCATTCAACGACGAGCCGGTCATTCAGAGGTCCCAGGAAGCTCGATAGACGCAAGTCAAAGAAGCGGTTCTCCTGGGTACGCTCCGAGGTTAACTCACCATGATTTTCGAATGTGCCCCACAGGCGGGAGCGGCGTTTGCCATCGGCTACGAGGATTACCCAATAGCGCGGAGGATCCGTGGGGAATTGCCGGGCTGAAAGACCTTGCTCCCTGGTGTAGGCGAGGACCCTCGCCTCGGTCAGGTCTTCGGGACCACGCAGCGCAGTGGCGTCATCTGGCCTGAACGCATGACGGATGAGCAGAACATCCTCCGAGCGGACCGCCGGCTCTCGGTCCGCGCCCATCCCAGAAAGCACGTGACCGAGAGTGAGGGAAGCCCCGACTGCAGGCGCGGTAGCGGCAACTGTTTCTACAGACGGCTCCATAGCTAGGGACTCAAGATCAGACATGGGGAAATCCTATGCCCCGGCCCAGACACTTTGATGTGGATGTGGAGAAGCAACGTGCCCCACCGCCGTCGCGCCTTAACGCTTTCCTGAAGGCACGACGGCGGCACTCATCACTGCCGGGAGAAGCTCACCACCTTCTGCTCCTGCCGGCCCAGCTTTTCGATGCTGATCTCCATGCGGTCGCCTTCGCGCAGGTACGGGAACTTGCCCGACAGCGCGACGCCCTGCGGGGTGCCGGTGTTGATGATGTCGCCGGGCTCCAGCACCAGGTACTGGGAGAGGTGCCAGATGATGTGCGCCACGGAGAAGATCATGTCCGACGTGTTGGAGTCCTGCCGGGTCTCCCCGTTGACGGCGGACCGGAGGCGCAGCTGCTGCGGATCCCCCACCTCATCCGCGGGCACCAAAGCCGGGCCCAGCGGGTTGAAGGTGGCGCAGCATTTGCCCTTGGACCACTGACCGCCGGAGTGTTCCACCTGGTAGGAACGCTCGGAGACGTCGTTGCTGGTGGCGTACCCGGCCACGTAGTCCAGCGCCTCGTCCGGGGATGCGAGGTAGGACGCACGCTTGCCGATCACCACAGCCAGCTCCACTTCCCAGTCCACTTTCTCCGCGCCTGGCGGGATCACCACGTGGTCGAACGCGCCCACCACGGTGTTGGGGTGCTTGAAGAACAGGATAGGGATCGACGGCGGTGCGTCACCTGATTCGGCGGCGTGGGCCGCGTAGTTCTGGCCAATGCAGAGAACGGCTGAGGGCCGGGCGATAGGCGCGCCGATCCGCATCGACTCCGCGTCGGCCAGCTCGGGCAGTCCCTCCTTCAGGGCCGCCCGGACCCTGGCGATACCGTCGTTGGCGAGGAATCCGCCGTCGATATCCGTGGTCAGGGACCGCAGGTCAAAGTACTTTCCGCCGTCCCTGGCTACCGGCAGTTCGTGCCCGGGTTCGCCCAGTCGCATCAGTTCCATCGTTTATTTCCTTACTCGTATCAGTGGTTGTCAGTGCGTGTAGGGGCGGTGCTTGTCCAGCGCCGGGTTCAGTTCCACGCCGAAGCCGGGAGTTTCCGGCACCTTGAGGCGGCCGTTGACCGGCACGGGCTCGCCCAGCAGCATCGGCGAGAACATGGGAACCACTTCTTCGGCGGTGGGGTGCATCATCAGGAACTCCGCGAACGGGCTGTTGGTCCGGGTCACCACAAAGTGGTACGAGTACACGGAGGATCCGTGCGGAACCACCAGGGCACCGGCGGCATCGGCCATGGCGGAGATCTTGATGAGCTCGGTGATCCCGCCGCACCACCCGACGTCGGGCTGGATGATGTCAGCGCATTCCATGTCCAGGAGCAGCTTGAAGCCCCAACGTGTGGCCTCGTGCTCGCCGGTGGTGACCAGCATCTTGGGCGGCACCTGCTTCTTGAGCTTGGCGTAGCCCCAGTAGTCATCCGGCGGGAGTGCCTCTTCGATCCACTTCAGGTTGTATTCGGCGGCCCCATGCGCGAGCCTGGTGGCGTACTCGAGGTCCAGCGACATCCAGCAGTCCAGCATCAGCCAGAAGTCGTCGCCCACCTTTTCGCGCATGTCCCGGATCATCTCCAGGTTCTTCCGCAGGCCTTCCTCGCCCTCGGCCGGGCCATGGTGTAGGGGCATCTTGCCGCCGATGAAGCCCAGCTTCTTGGCAATGTCCGGGCGGGCGCCCGTGGCGTACATCGTCAGTTCGTCGCGGACCGGACCGCCCAGCAGCGCGTACACCGGCTCCTGCCGGATCTTGCCCAGCAGGTCATACAGCGCCAGGTCCACGGCGCTGATGGCATTGAGCACAACACCCTTGCGGCCGTAGAAGAGCGTGGACCGGTACATCTGGTCCCAGATCTTCTCGATGTCGGTGACGCGGGCGCCCTCGACGAAGCGGGCAAGATGCTTCTCCACGATAAAGGCGCCCAGCTCCCCGGCCGTGGTGACGGCGAAACCCACGGTGCCGTCGTCGGCCTCTATTTCCACCACCAGCGTCCCCAGGACGTTCAGTCCGAAGCTCTGCCGGGACTGGCGGTATTCCGGGTAGACGGACATGGGCGTGGCGATGTGATCGTCGATCCAGTGCCCGGCGTCCTGATCGTGGTAGTCGGCGCCGCCGCCGCGGAGGGTGTAGGCACGGACGTGGCGGATGCGGTTTTCAATGCTCACTTGCTGTTCCTTGCTGAGTCGAGGCGGACCAATACTTTGCCGGCGGTGCCGTCCGCCGACGCGAGCCCGGCGAACGCGGCATCCGCGTCTTCCATGGACACTTCGCGGCTGATGAGTTCGGCCAGGACGGGAGATCCCTCATCAACCCAGGCGGCGGCGTCGCGGAAATCCTGGTTGTTGTAGCAGAAGCTGCCCACGATTTCACGTTCCTCGGTGGAAACGCGGTAGGCATTGAAGGCCAGTTCCGGCGAGCCCATGCCCACCAGCGAGACCACGCCGCCAAACTTGGTGGCCTCCAGCGCGCCGGCAATCGTGGGTTTGATGCCGACGGCGTCAACGGTGGTGTCTGCCAGCGAACCGAAGGCGGCGCGCACCTGCTGATCCAAAGGCCCGACGGCGGGATCCAGGGCCGTGGCGCCCAGCCGTTCGCACAGTGCGCGGCGGGCGGGATCCATTTCCGAGACCAGCACCTGGCCGGCACCCTCCTGGATCGCGGCGAGAATCACTGACTGGCCGATGGGGCCGCCGCCGATCACCAGGACCTTCTGCCCCTTGCCGATCCGTGCCCGCCGCACCGCGTGGAAGGCGACGGCCAGCGGCTCGATCAGCGCGCCGTAGACGATCGGCGTTTCCGTGGACAGCGGCACCACGTTGTCCGCCGGGACAGCCACCTGCTCGGCAAAGGCGGAGACAATGGCGGGGTTCACGCCGATCACGGTCCGGTCCGGGCAGTGCTGCTGCTGGCCGACGCTGCACGCCTCGCAGTTCTTGCAGCTGATGAGCGGGTTGAAGGTGACGGGCTGGCCCAGGGCGAGCCCGAACGCGTCGGCGCCGTGACCGAGGGCCGCGATGTGTCCCACGGTTTCATGGCCCATGACCTGGCCGGGGACCCTGCGGCCGTTTTCACCTGTATAACCGTGGATGTCTGATCCGCAGATGCCGGTGGCGACGACGTCGATCAGCACCTCGCCGGGGCCAGCTTCGGGTTTCTCGCGGTCGGCAACCACGAGCTGGTGGAATTCTTTGAGTTCAAGGACGCGCATCAGTGCACTTTCTCGGCGGTGGCTTTGGCCAGCGGGTTGGTATCCACGATCTTGCTGATCCGGTGGCTGTTGTAGAGGAGGATGGCTCCGAGGAGCGCCGTGGTGGCGAGGAGGAAGAGTCCGGCGTTGGGGCCGAACAGGGATTCCGCCCAGGTCTTGGCGATGGGGGCTACAAATCCGCCCAGGCTTCCGATGGAGTTGATCAGGGCAATTCCGCTGGCGGCGGCTGCCCCCACGAGCATTCCGGTGGGCAGGGTCCAGAACACCGGCTGCACGCTGATGAATCCGGCGGCGCCCAGGGACAGTGCCGCGAGGCCCAGGACAGGGTTATCCGTGATGGCGGAGGCGAAGATGCCAACGGCGGCGGCGGTGAGCGAAGCGGCGGCAACGAGGCGGCGCTTGCCGGTCCTGTCCGCCAGCCGGCTGAGCAGGAAGGTGGCCAACATGGCGAAGCCCCAGGGAATGGCGGTCATCAGGCCTACGCCCAGGCCAACCTTGCTGCCCACCAGTTCCGCGATCTGGGTAGGCAGGTAGAAGGTTACTCCGTAGACGCTCATCTGGATGGTGAAGTAGATGACGCAGAAGTAGAGGACTTTCGGGTTTCCAAGCGCACGGAGGGCGCCCTTCGGTGAGTGGTCCTCTTTGACCTTGTCCTCCAGCGCGAGGGCGGCGACCAGTGTGGAGCGCTCTGATTCGTTCAGCCATTTGGCATCGGCAGGCCCGTTGTCCAGGTAGGAGAAGGCCCAGATGCCGACCGCGACGGTCAGCGCACCGGTGACCAGGAACATCAGCTGCCAGCCCCGCAGGCCGCCCAGCCCGTCAAGGTCCAGGAGCATGCCGGAGAGCGGGCCGCCGAAGATGAACGCCAGCGGCGCGCCGAAGTAGAAGAGGCCGTTGACGCTGCCGCGGAACTGGGTGGGGATCCAGTAGGTGAGGTAGAGGATGACGCCGGGGAAGAATCCCGCCTCCGTGATGCCCAACAGGATCCGCAGGAGGTAGAAGGCCCATTCGTTCTGGGCGAACATCATCAGCGCGGAGACGATGCCCCAGCTGATCATGATGCGGGCAAGCCAGATCTTGGCGCCGAGTTTGCGCATCAGGATGTTGCTGGGAACCTCGAGGGCTGCGTAGCCAAGGAAGAAGATCCCTGCGCCCAGTGCGTAGGCGGCGTCGGACAGGCCGGTATCCGCCTGGTAGGCAGCCTTGGCGAAGCCGAGGTTGGAGCGGTCAAGGAAGGCCAGGATGTACATCAGCAGCAGGACCGGAATCAGCCGCTTGGTAACCCGGCGGACAATTGGCGCCAGGGCTTCACTGCCGGGAGCCGTCACGTGGTTGGACAAGGTAACTCCTCATTGAGTTCATGATTATGAATTGGAGTTCAAGAATGTGAACACGATGAGTATGGCACAGATCACCTGGGGGCGGCAAGGGTTACGGGATGCCTAGGCGGAACGGACAGCGGACGACGGCGTTACGGCAGCCGGGAGGGCAATCTCCGGTTCGCGGACACCCAGGAGGGCGCGGACTTCCTGCGCCGCCGCCACGAGCGGGCGCAGCATGCTTCCCGGCCACTCCTCGTCTGTCCGGGCGCTGGGCATGGTGACGGAGAGTGCCGAGTTCATGCCGCCGCCGGCCTCACTGGTGAGCGGGACGGCCACGCAGCGGCAGCCGTCCAGGTATTCCTCGTCATCCAAAGCGAAGCCGCTGGCTTTGGCACCGGCGACGAGCCGGGTCAGGGCCTTCACATCGGTCACCGTCTTGGCCGTCAGCCGCGGCAGTGCCACGGAGTTGAGGCGTTCCTGCGCGTCCGATGGCTCGAGCATGCTGAGCAGGGCCTTGCCGATGCCGGTGGCGTGGGCCAGCAGCCGCATGCCCACCGACGATCCAAGCCGCATGCCCGTGGGCGCCTGGCTGATGGCGATGTAGACGTTCTCCACCCCATCCAGGAGTGCCAGCTGAACGGTCTCCCCCAGCGTCGCGGACAACCGGTCCATGACCGGTTTGGCCACGTTGGCGAGGGTCTGGTGGCCGGTGTACATCTGGCCGACCTGCCAGGCGCGCAGGCCCAGGGAGTACTGGCGGTTGGCGGGATTGTGGTCCAGCCAGCCGGCGGAGCAGAGCGTGTTCAGCAACCCGTGTGCGCTGGAGCGCGGCAGGTGCAGGCCTTCCAGGATTTCGGTGAAGCTGGCCGACCCCTTGCCCGCGACGTACTCCACCACGGCCAATGCCCGGTCTGCTGACTTCACCGTCAGGCTGGCCCGGTCTTCCTTCATGTCTGCTCCCCGAAGTTGATGGACATCCCGCCTGGTGCAAGGCGCGCGGCAGGGAAGTTCACATACATGAATGGTAGGGCATGTGGGGCGTTTGGTGGGTGGTGGGCTCGCTGAAATCTTGTGACTCCGCTGCCCTCCCCAACTGCGCTTTCGCTGTGACACTTGTGACCACGCACATCCTAAAGAAGGAGCAGCAGGGGAAGGTCAAAGGAGGCCATTTGGTGGACGGCGGGAAATTTACTAAAGCTTAGACGTGTCTACTGAAGCAGGGAGTGCCCTAGCCCAGCCTTCCTGGGAGCCACGTTGTGGCTGCTCGAATCCCTGGTAGTTGAGCCTATCGAAACCGAGGCTGTGCGCAGCGCCTGTGCGGTGCGGGGAATCCTAGATGGTCCGCCAACGTAACTCGAGGCGATCTTCCTCCTGACGCAGAGTGGGCCCGTAGTTATGCCCAGAATTGGCCGGTGAAGCGACTGCTATGCCGGGGAGCCGTGGCACCGGTCCCCAAGCGTCCCATAGGCCCCGAACCTCATCGAGGGCCTTCGTTTCGTCAAGCAAGAAGACGGGTGTCGGTGGGCGTAACCCCGACAACTCCTCCAACAGTATTTCGGCCAAGGAGTGGACGGTGCACAGGTCGAGATTGAATTGTGCCGAGACGTCCGACAAGCACTTGTCGGTAGTTGAAACCACCAATTCAACGCGTTTGACTAGCAAATTGAGGTCTTCTCCATCCAAAATTCGGGGGCTGCCGTCTATTGCGTCTAGTAAGTCGTCAACTGCGATCCAGGCGACGGAACGAACAGCTTCTGCTGGACTTTCCGAAGCCCCCCGAGCATCAAAGTTGGCAGGCAGGAAGGTGGACAGCGGCATGGACGAAAACATGTCAAGCGCGCGTTCCCAGACTGAATGCGTCCTTTTCAGAGCTTCCGCCGAAACAGAGATGACGGCATCCGCGCGTCCTTTAACATAGACCTCAAATCGTGACACTTCGGGAACTAAAGCATGACAACACAGAAGCGCCTGGAAACACGGATTGATGTTGTGGGATACGAAATGACTAACGGTGATTCTTGCGGTCTTGGAATTGAAGTTGCTCTTTGTCACTCGGAGGCCATTTGTTCCAAAATGGGCTTCCGCACGTAGCCACGCAGCCGAACGTCCTGGATCGAAAGCGACCGGGCCACCCGCCCGAGGCTGGATAGATAGAGCCCTGAAACAGGCCACTGCAGCTTGGCTTCCGCGGGCAAACGCATCCGCGTTGACCGCAGCTACATGAACACGGGCTGGAACGACAGTGCTTGACTCAGTCACGAACACTTCGTTAAGTCCGTCCCACAGCAAGCTCTCATGAGCCTCCCCATTCCGTATTTCCGTCAAGATCATGGGCCCCAGTATCTCTGCAAGCCAACCACCATCTTTAAGCACAACCTCGCGCAAGGATGTAAGCATGGGTGGGGCTGCCCAGTTCCTAGCTCCCACGCAATGGTAAAGCCAACCGTATTGTCTAATTGGCCCCTCCAATAACCGCTTATACCCTTCAACAAAGTGCATGGCGGCCGTCTCTAGATCTGTGGCTTGGGATGAAGCGGCAAAGCTTCGATTCGCTCTGAGACGACTTTGTCGTAGCCGAGGCTCTATCTCTCCCAAATGACCGAGAGCCGTCATGACAACGTCTTGGTTGGATGTAGACAGTAGCCTGTTGAATAGGGCATCCGCAGCACAATAGGCGCCGATGGCGTCTGACGCACTTTCGATCCAACCAACTATGCTCACTCCCACAAGCGGATCAATAACCGCTGGTAAACGCATGGAGTGCAGGTGTGACAGCGTATGCTGCAGCAACTTGTGATTTTTAAGGTAGTAGGCGGAAAAAACACGAGCAGGGCTGAATTCCCTGTTCTCGTCGTTCAGGTCCTCAGAACCCAGCCCAAAAGCCCGCCGCAGGGGGCTCAATGGATTGGTGCATTCGATCGCGGACCAGCTTGCGAGAGTACTAATGTCGACCCTTGCTGGCGGGCAATCGTGGTGATCCCCCTCCACCGTCTCAGTTACGGCGAACATCAATCGATTTACAACCGACATCATCTCTTCGGCTTGTTTCTCCCGAAAGTATTCAAAGGGTCGCATGGCCAAGGCCAAGGAAATGACACTGTCTCGAAGACTAAGCATCCTCTCGATCCAAAACCGAACAGACTCGAAGCTATTTAGATCTTCAGGTGGATCCTCGACTGTCTGTTGGAGTTGCACCACGAGGGCATCGAGCGAGCGCGCGTATTGCTGCCAGTTCTCTTGTGAGACAGGCAGAGTATGAGGACCACTGAAACCCAAAGGGCGGGCTAGTGCGGTGTGAATTTTCTCGGTTAATCTTCCCCTTGCAGAGCCTGGTAATAGGGACTTCCGATTCTTTTCCACGCGGCCAACTTTCAGACGGTCCCCCAAGCTATTGGCCTCATCCTAACCGGGAATTTCTGGAAGGAATCCGACGAAGCCGCTGGTGTCCGCCTGCAAGACAGCCCTTATACGGTCCAGCCAGACAGTGCCGGGCACGAGCCGACGGTCGTTCGGTAGTGGCCAGGGGCCGTTAAGCTCAGGGCGCCAGTGGCTCCTACGACGCCTCAACCGTTGGGGCATGGGGACGCTCTGGAGCGCGTACGCTGAAGCCTGCTTTTCCCTTTGGTGCAGCAGCGTGGGGAAGGGCCCACGAGAAGAGTGTCGCGATGTCCGCCGGATCAACTACGTCCTCAGCTAAGGCTGTGGGTGCGGAGAATGCGGTTTGGCCGTTCCACTGGTCGGCGGCGAGGGTAAGTATGATGGCCCCTGTTGTGCGGGATGAAGGATCGTTAGGCTCCTTCTCCTTGGTGAACTGGTCTTCCAATGGTTGTCGTGTCCATCGAGACGATCCAGAAAAGTCCCCGCGTTCGCGTCTGTTTCGTTCAATGATGGGGAATTGGGTAGTCCCTGTCTCATCGAGATCTATCATCCTAATGACTGGATCTCTTGAAGGTATTGCCATGACAACTTTGAAGTCCGTAATGCTTCCCTTGCTGATTGCTTCTTTGACGAATTGAATATCCGCGTCAGCAAGACCTGGTTTACTCCACTCAAATAGAGATAGTGCATCAACAACGACCTGTGCCGGGACTAGACCAGTCTTGGCCTCGTAGGAAGATAGTTTCTTAGTGGCCGTTGTGTATTCGAACGTTTCCATCTCGGTGAGACGATTGAGCACAGGCGCCATTGCCAGCAGGTTTTCACGGTTCTTGCTTTGCTTCGGATCCCGACGCGGCAGATAGAAGAAGTCCTTAAAACGGTCGCCTTTGGCGTACTGGACGATCTGTGCGTTGTACATGCGGCTGCGCGCAGTCGGCCTTAGCCAAGGCAAGCTTTGTGATACGAGCGGCGGAATGTCGATGGGGCGTACCTGTGGGTGTCCATTTTCATCCAGTTCGGCGAATTGTTCGAGCTGATCTCGAAACTCTTCTTCGTCACCGATCATCGATTCGAAAGCCTCGTAAAGGTCATACGGCTTAGGGTTCCTGGCCGAGGCCGGGACGTTTCGCGCAATGAATAGCCGCACCAGATCGCGATAGCCGGGTCGGTACCCGAACCATCGACCCATTTGCATCAGGGTGTCGGCTGCTAGTGCTCGTCGTGAGTACCAGGTCACGGTGAGGCCTTCGATTGTGTAGCCACGTGAAAGTTTCGCACCGCCTACCAGCATTTTCCACACAGGCCCTTTCTGAAAGTCGGCGCCGGCCTGGGTGTATTCGCTGTCTTTGTCACCGTTAACTACCGCAATTGGGCGAAGGCCCTCCTCGACACGCTTCACGACTTCCGGGAGGTATACCGCGACGTCGTCGAATGAAGAAGGGATCTGGTGTGTCCGTGGATCGGGAAACTCAGAATCGGTCCTCTGTGTCAGTTCCCGCATGACCACGGCGAAGTCGTCCGCCCACAGTTCTGCCAGCCGGTCATATCCGTCGAAGCCCAGATAATCCGAACGCTTCCATAGCAGGTGGATTTCATCCGCGAGAGCGTTGTGCTCGACTTGCTTGACCGATTCATGGAAGAGCATTGTGTGGTGCTTGAAGTCACCCTTACTACCTCTGGCTTTGCGCCACAGCTTGATTGCTCCGCTAAGAACAAAGGAATCCATTGCTCTTTGCATTTCGCGCTGCCTGAGCTCAACCGTGTCGGGAGTTGAGGAAATGTTTCTCACGTACGCCGCTTGGTTGCTCGTTGCAGGAGTCTTGATCTCGTCCGGTGCAAGGAGTAGATGACGGTCGTGGAAGGAGCGGCCTCCCATGTAGGCGTCGGGCGGAGTCAGGCTGAAAATGAAGTCCTTAGGGTAGATGTCATCAACGTCGGAGGCGTCAATGAAAACATTGGCGAACGGGGTCGCCGTGTAGCCCACATACTGGGCGCGTGGCAAGATTCCCAAAAGTTCGGACAAGAGTTTGTTGATGGCGGTCCGCTCTCGGGCCTGCTTATTTTCTTCGTCCTGCTCTTCTTTGTTGAGCTTTACAGGGGGCTTTTTGGTATTGATTCCGGCCTGATCGGCCTCATCATCGATGATCAATGCGGGATAGTCCTGGGTGTTGCCCCGGATCTGTTTTAGGTCCTTAATTAGCTTGCGCAGGACCGTTGCGTTCTTCTTGATCACGACAAGCCGGACAGGAGTGTCCCACAGGTTGTCCGGGTGGTAAATCTTCTGCTGGTTACGGATATTCGACCTATAGTCGAGAGTACTGAGGCCAGCTCTGAGTGAATTATAGTCATCCGTGCTTTTTGTAAGGCGGATAATGTGGGGGACTCCGGGAACGCTCTCCGGGTCGTAGCCGAACTTTACGAACTTATCGCCCGCTAACCAATCTGCATCTTGGTTAGCTATATAGTCGATGTCTCGCGCGAGCACTTCGTCCGAGAGGTCGATTCCGCCCACGATGTTCTCGAAGCCAACGAGTTCCTTGTCCAGGCGTCGTTGGGTCTGGCCTCGAAGAAGCTCAAGGGTTCCGGTCAGTACGATGATGAGCCGGTACCCAGCATCAATCGCCTTGGCTACTGTGCCGGTAAAGTTGGCCGTTTTCCCACTTTGGACATGTCCCACGACAAGGCCTTTAGTTTGGTAGGTTTCGTCCCATGTGGGGTCGGCGAACCGGCTAACGATTTCTGTGGTGGATTCGTCCAAGGCCACGATTGCATCAGCATCAAAGCCACGGCGTTTGAGTATCCCTTGATAGACGTCCCAGTAGTGGCTGCGCTTCCGCCGCTCTGACGAGTACCACGGCCATCGTCCATCGTCGGTGGGGTTCGCCACGATGGTGCCGGCATTAATGATCGGGTAAAAGGAGTTGATTGCATCAAACTCGTGCTCAGAAAAGCCTAGTTTGTCGAGCACGTACGCGCGTCGTTCGGGGCCTTTAGGATGAGTGGCGGTTTGGGGCGCCTCGCTGAGCCACTGTGCATCAGTGGTCTGATCCCATCTGGACAACGCCAAACGGAATTCGACTTGAGCGGGATCGTTCGGATCTCCTTCCAGGGTCAGGAGATCCGTCAGCTCCGACGGTGTGATCGTCTCGACCCCGTCTTCCTCAAGGGAGAAATTGACACGGTTTAGAAGTAGTTTCGGGCCCCTCTCGGCAATCATCGCGATGGCACTCGTGATTGCGTCTTTTCTGGTTTCGGTAATGAGCATCAGGACCTCCTTAGTAGCGAATTCGCATAGGTCGCAAACCCGTCCAATGCGTCTGGAACCGAAGCTGGCTGTAGGTGTGAGACGTCGGTCCGATAAGAAATTTCCGATAGATGCTCATAGTGAGGAACCGTCTGCTGCAGGGCAGAGTTCTGCAGCGAGGGGAAGTGTTGGTCTACGGGGAAGAAAGCTGGGCGGGAACGGAGTAGGTACCTGGTGCGATATGACTCTACATCGGACCGTCTCCATCCGAGTCTGGCCAGATATTCGTTGAACGGGAGCGCCTGCGGGCCAAGGAGGTTTTGAATTTCGTCGACCAGCTCTACCAGGCTGAATGCGTTGTCTGCACCGCCGGCAGCAGTGAGCTGAATGGAGAGAAACAAGAGAGAACGGTTCTCGGAAGGTTCAAGCTGGGTGGCTGATCCAATACGGTGAGTTCGTCGTTCTGATTTCGTCGTCTTGACCTCCAGGTCGAAAGTGTCGAATGAGAAATCGTGTTGTTCTGATTCCGGCCCAAGCCACGAGGTTAAGCCGGAACCCGGGTCGGCACTGCAGAGATACGCCAGCAGCAGCAGCTCTCCTAAGAGCCCGGTCTGCTTCTCGGAGCTCAAAAGTCTGCGGCTCTGGATGAGCAGCTCGTATTCTTTGAGGCTGTGGGAGATCGCGCTGGAGAAGAATTGGCCCTGCTGCAGTTCCTCGACGATCTTGGCTATGAATGAGTACGCCGCGTAGTGCATTCCACCGGCGGCGAGCCTCAGGACGAAGCAGTCCTCATTCGGGTCGGTGGCGTAGTCAATTTCGATGTTTTCGAAGGGGCTGAGATCTGGGTTGGAACCGTCCTGGGGAACGCGGAGTTCCAGGCTTTCGGTCGTGGGGTCAATGCGAAGCTCGCAGCGAGGAACTTGTGAAAGCAGATGTACGACAACATTTGTTGACTTGAAATACCGCTCGATCGTTTCGGGCTCAAGTCTACGAACCTCGCCGGTTGAATCTGGGACCATCTGCTAGTAGCCGCCGTTCTTGTCGTGTGCTTGGTCTTTTTGCGGCTTCGGCTCGATGAAATCTTCGGCAAAGGCGGCCAACAACACGTCATTGAGGATGCGATGCCTGTCCTCCCTAGCGGCGTTCCATCGTTGTTCAACTTTGAAATCGCTTTCGAGGAGGAAGTAGAGAAAGGTTTTGAGCAATTGGCCGTCTCGGTTGCTCAACCGGCCTTCCGATCCATAGATCCTTCGGACGATCTCTACGTTGACGTCGATTCGTCGGGCTATCCGATCGGCCCGAAATAGTTCTGTGGACGGGAGGGTAACAAAGCGCAAATCGATGGGATCGAAGTCAGCGAAATCCTGAAGGTCAGTGAGGTGGGACAGAACTGTAGGGTTCAACCCGACGGCTGGTTCAACCAGCCGTATCGCTTGGCGCTTCGTCTTTTTGGATTGCTTATGGGCTGTCTGAAGGTCACTAAAGTATGAATCCAAATAAGAGGGTGAAGGACCCGGTGTATGGGCCTGAGCCAGTGCCTTGGTGAAGTCCGCTGAGTATACGGGTGTGACCTTCTCGGGGTTGAGCGCTATGTAGTGCTCGTTAGCTGCATCAAGGTCGATTTTGATTCGGCCAAGTCCCAACTCATTCTTGGGGAGACGGAGACCTGCCCAGTTTTGCCCACCTGATAGGAGCCGGCCCCGTCGATATAGGTAGATACCCTGCCTGGCTTCTCCCGGTTCCCCGTATAAATCGAAAGCTGCCGAGTTCAGGCGAGGAGGAAATAGGTGCGCCTCGATCGCGCAGGATGCTCCGTCTGGAAGATCGACGACAAAGTTGCGCGGGTAGCCGTCCTGCTGCAAGGAGCCCTCGAAGGGGTCGATGGGATCAACTTGGATGGGGGGAAGCGCTCTGTTCCGCTGAACGTCGAACGTGTCTATGTCTATTTCCACGGTGCCCGCGTGCAGGTGACGATGAAAGGTGACACCCAAGTGCTCGCGAATAGAGCGAAGCTTGGCTGATCTCCATTCGGTGAGTTCCCCCTGGTCGGAGGTATGTATGACATCCTTCAGGCCTCGCCACTCCACCAAAGTGCCACTTGGTAGTTCCATACCTGCAACGCCGTCGAGCCGCTCATTCGCCGCTCCAGGCTCCATTACGCCGACACTAAAGTCCTGGCTTACCGTTTGATCCATCCGGCGCCCGACGGAAGGTCCCCATTTTTGGCGTGAATAGATTTCAAAGGAGGTCGCCTGAGATAGAGAGGCTGCCTTGAGGCCGAGCCCAAAATGCCCGAGATCTTCAGACCCATAGTCACGCCGTGCTCCGAAGGTCATCGCCTGTTTGATCCCCTCAGCGGTCAGGCCTCGCCCGTTATCAATGATTTGGAGCCCTAGGATGGTGGTCCCGCGCTGCACGAAGCGGATCCGGATGTGGCTGGCCGTAGCATCAATGGAGTTATCAACAAGGTCTGCCAGCGCACTCGTGAGGTTGTGGTGCGTCCCGATAGCCGCAATGGTTGAGGGGTCCGGCAAAACGGTTTCAGTAGACCAATGCCGTTCGTCGAGTTCATATCTTGCGCGCATTTTTAGTCCTCGAACCTTGCTTGACCACCGAGCTTCGACACGTGTTCTGTGACCTTGCTGATCGCCTCACTCGCGATGCCGTGGGAGACATCGACCTCGAAGTTAAGCCTGAGGTCGAAAACATTTGCGTCAGGGGTGTCCAGATAACGAAGAACTGCACGTTCGATCAGCGTCATCTGTTCGCTGAGGTTCCTCGATGCGTCAAGCGGGATGAATCCGCTGGCGTGTGTCTTGAGGGGTTCAGGCTCTGGGTCCGGCTCGGGATCGGGTCCCGGGAGAGTGCGTTCTACCTTGGCCAGCCGCCTCATCTCTGCTTCGACATCTGCGGCGCGGCGGGAGCTGCCTGCATCCTGAAGCAGTGCGGTGAGTAGCCTTCTGCTTGACAGAGTGGAGGAATAGTAAAAATTCGTGCCGTCGCGAAATGTCTCGTGAAGTTCCACCTCTTGGTCTTCGTTGTAGCTGTTTGAACGGACCGTACGTAAGGAACGACAGGGGATACACTTGCTGCTTCGCCGAATTTTGGACTCAATCTGGTGAAGCAAAGGATACAACGCGCTGATGGTTTCAGTCTCCGATTCTTCATCTTTGATGTGTTCGAAGATGCTAAAAAACTCCACTTTGACGGCCTGGAGATTCCATCGTTCTGAGAGTGGTTGTGTAAGTTCTGAGTGCCCGGTATAGAGCGCCGGGACCTTGGCGGACCGCAAAAGGAACTGGTAGGTGTCATCGTCTTCAGCAACCACGATGAAGTCGGCGTGGTAACGGGTAGTGAGGCCATCAACCTGTTGGACCAGTAGTTCCGCCGGTCGACGGACGCTATGCTTTGCCAGTAATCCATACAGTTCATGAACGCGTCCGCATGGGAGTTTCTGCTCGGCCAACGGCAGCGCGTAGCTCCAATTGACCTTGTCGACGGAATCGGGGAGCTCCAGCTTTTCGGCATGAGACGGCCCGGGGTAGGGAAGGAATCCTATAGGAATCCCCTCAACGGCTCCAGCGCAATATTTCACATCCACTAAGTCGAGGCGCGTTTGCAGGACACCGTAATTCCGCACCCACCACATATCCGGCCCATCAATGATCTGCGCGTTCTTGTAGGTGCTGCTGAATTCAACTTTTGTCTTGTACTGAGTGTCAGAAAGGATCCTCTGAGTGATCTTTTCCCGAGTACGGATTGATGCTTTGCATAAAAGATGGAGGCCGGATGTGGCCAGCACGGGGCTAAAGCGAAGGGAGGCTTCCGACACGGGCACGGGCGAGTTTCTTGATTCAGCAGAGATCCTCGCAGCTTCAGCAGACTTCCATAAGTCGTAGGATGGCCCACTCCTCACCGTTGCTGGCTCCGCTAACGTACTCTTGACTTCTAGGTTTCTCAGCAGGTTAAGGTCTTGACGATGAAAGAGGTCATCAACAAGAAGGTGCTCGTCTCCAATGCTGCTAGCGGGGATGAGACCGTTAGGCAGCCAGACATCGGTTGTCGGACGCCAGCGTCCGTCCTTTGACCTAATGCGGAGCTTATCAATATCAAGGCGATCGCCTATTATGGCCAGCATTTCTGGAACTGGTAGGGCGCGTGAAAGCCGCCAAAGAGATTCCGCCGCACTTTCGTCTTCGTAGTCCTTTGCGACTTGGCGGGCGATGCGATCAACTTTGCCTCTATCATCAAGCGCCTGGAAATCCAGCGCCTTCAGAAGCGTGCTGGCCTCGCCGTGGTGCAGTAGTTCATAAGCAACGAGGTTATCTCCCTCATCCTCTTCATCGATAGGGAGGAATATCTTAGAAGTGATCGGCGGCCGAGCACTGCCGTCCTGCATAAGCACAATCCGGCTCCGGCGCATCGCTGCCCGATGGTCCGGGTAGTGCTTGTCGATCTCGACCGCCATCCGAAGAGCATTTTCGAAGTCATCCAGGCGATGGCCGTAGGTGATCTCCTCAAGCCACACTTCAAGCGGGGCCCTCCCCTTGTTCGCAAGTCCCAGGAGGCGCCGCACCATGAGCCGCCGCTCCTTCGTCGTGGAAGCCGAACGATGGAGCCAAGGACGGTCAAGCGAAACCCAGCCATCCCACATCTCCTCAAGGCGAGTGGCTTCATCTATATCTGGCGGGAACAAGAGGTTCGAAATGAGCTGGAGCTCCCCAGCTCTGTCGGGCAGGCATGGAACCGCTGACAGTGCCGCGAAGATGGGTTCATTGATCACAGAGTCAGCCCATGATGGGGCCTCCCGCCCACGCGCCGGCAATAGGTCCAGAAAACTAGCCGGGTCGGCGTCGTCCCGGAAAGATGCCAATGCCCCGGCAACCATCATCGGGACGGCTTTTTGCAGTATTTCCTTGTTATACAGAGTGTGGAGCATGCTGTGGCGGTCTTCATTCATCTTGAAGGCCGCATTCACGATTCCTCTGAGGGAGGTCGTGTGGCTTGTTGGGAAGTAGTTCCAAAATGAACCGCGCTGACGGCGAGGGTTGCCTTTGATGGGCACTGCCCAAGTCACGTCCACCGTTTCCCGGGCTGCGATTGATCCTGCCTCAACGGCTGCCTGGGGGCTGACGTGATGCTTGTATCGGAAGATTCGCCATTCCTCCTGAACATCATCGTTTTCCAGGAGGACGTCGGCGCCGTCACGCCGTGCAGACCAGGCAGTAAGAGTGCCTTCTATTTTGTTATCGAACTCAAGCAGGCCTATGTTTTGGGAGAAAAGCAAGAATTCGTGGGGGAATTTTCGCATCTCCTCGCTGAGCCATGCGGCCTGCTGGACCAGCGGGAGCTTCACGACGGTAGTAGCCCAGGACATGAGTTCGTCAAGAATAGGATCCGAGCTCGCGGCAGCTAGAGGATCGACCGGGGTAGCGATTCGCAAGACGGGATACGAACCCAGTCCCGGCCGCAGCGACTCAAGGAGTTCGGTGCTGTTCTGGCGATCCCATTTAACCGAACCGCTTTTACTAAAAATCTGGGGGGAATCCGAAATCTGAATGACGGATTTGAACCCAAGCCCGAACCGTCCGATCTGGTCGTCCCTTTTCTCAGAGGAATGCGAAAGCATGAGGGTACGGTAACCCGCCTCAGTAAACGATGATCCTTCATTCGCGCAGTACAGCGTTCCATCGGTCAACACTATGCTTATTCGGCCGTTTGGTAGGTCAATGGCATCTGCCGCGTTCTGAATCAGCTCATTCAGCTGTTTGCGTCCATAGCCACTCTGAGTAATGGCCTGTTCAATATTGCTGTGTTCGCGAATCAAGTCCGGGCGGGCCTTGTACGCATTCAGCGCTTGAAGTGTCTCACTTGCCACGAAGCGACTCAGATCGCTCTGTGTGTCCGCCCAAAAATCGTTCGGCAAGTTATTCCCCCCCTAGGATCGATATATGTCAGAAAACCACTCTGTTGTATGACAGTTCTATCAGGATGGATACCTTACCAAAGCAGACGATAGATGACCTGCGGCCGCTAGTCCCGAAGGCTCCTTGCCGGACATGATGATTTCAGCATGAAATTGGTCAGCAATCAGGTAGGCCAGACGGCTCGCAAGCTGCACCGGCACAGCGTTACCAATTTGACGAGCTATTGAGGTCTTCGATCCTGCCCATTTGTAGTCATCTGGGAAGCCCTGGAGCCTTGCTGCCTCGTAGTGAGTAATTGCCCGGTGGACGCTCGGATCGGGGTGAAGATACCTTCCCTTTTCGGGCTTGAAGAATTCTGTTCGAATGGTCACTGAAGGGCGTTCATTGCGCAGCCGCCCCATCACATCACCCGAACCCGTCGTATGATTTTTCCAACAGTCAGCCAGCAATTCCGGAGGAATATCGAACCTATTTCCTCCAACCGGAATCTTCCTAAACCTGTCGAGCGACAGCTGAGTATAGTTCCTAGTCACATGCAGCTCCTGCGTGGTGAACGGTCCTGGAATCTGCTGCCCGTTGTACTCGAAGGAGACCTCCGGAAAAGTCGTTGTGGCTACGTGTGCCTCAATTGAAGCAAAAGCTTCTCCAACTGTCCTATGACAGTCATAGTATTCGCCTTCAGGGTCGGGCACTACAGGAAGATCCCGCAAACGGCCGATCACAATACTTCGGACGCGCGACTGATAAGCACCAAAGTCAGCTGCGTTTAGAAGGTACGGTTGAAGAACATAGTTCTCCAGCGGATTCCCGGGTTGAGTCCAGCGTTCGAATTCTTCATATTGATTGGACTTTAAAAATTGGCGCACATTCTCGACGATAAAATACTTCGGTTTGGCCGCTATTATGGTTTCCGCATATTTCCGCCACAGAAAATTTCGCTCATCTAAGACGTCTTGCTTACCCAGTGCAGAGAACCCCTGGCAAGGAGGCCCGCCGATGATCACATCAGCTTCGGGCACCCGCCCTTCTTCCAGCCAATCCTCGATTTTTCCCGCGTAAACACGCTCAGCCTGGTGATTGAGGGCATAAGTGGCAGCAGCGTGCTGATCATGTTCAACCGCGACAATGGTCTTAAACTTGCCGGTCGACTCAAACCCTTCAGTCATGCCGCCTGCTCCAGCAAAGAGATCAATGAGTCGCAGGGGTTTTGCCATGCTTAGAGTCTAGCCGGCTATCGCGAAGATGCCACAACTTGCAGCCAGGCCATACACAGCCGCAATGCACTTCGCGCACCTTTGGCGCCGGGGTCAGGCCACCGACGACACCTCGCCTCGGCGGAATCCCATCCCGAAGTCCCCAAAGGGGCTAGTTCCAGCGCCACCGTGACACCGAAAACGACGCTGCCCAGAACTGCCACAACCCGCTCAGCACAACACGCCGCTAGGCGCCCACGGATAGCGTTCCGCACACCACGCACAACCACCTAATTCAACAGCACCCTAGGGCGCGATAGGGAGATCTTGTGGCTGTCCTGCTAACCGGCAGTCCAGCCCGCGAAAGACGCAGGGTCGTCCACATATGGAAGAGCCATGGCGAGCAGAACTTTTTGAACGTAGTCATGATGGCCTGCTGGGTCGACCGCCTTATCGATGCACCCTAGATGAGCGATGATGGCGCGCTTAGCCGCGCATTCGGCAAGCACGAATTCCGGGCTGTGTTTGTCGGTGTGGCGAAGCCCCCTACGGGTGCGCCCACTGTGCCCGTGCGCATCAAGCAGTTCCTGTGTAAAGTCCCACCAATCGGCTGCAGTAGGAAAGTGCTCGGCCGCATACTGCGCACGCCCTTCTTCATCGCTGATGCGCTCTTCGAGAAATTTGATGATATCCATCCGGCCATCCTGCCACCGAGGGCCGTGCGATCATTGAAATTGAAGCAGACATCGGCTCGCGATGAACGACGTCGGCGTGTCAACCCCCAGAAGGGCCACGATAGGGCGGACGACCCCGGCGATCACCACGTATGCAAAGTCTATGGAACTTGTTGCTCAGCCAACGGGAGACCGTCCGTAGGTAGCGCGGAGTCGGGGACCATCGCGCACAGCACACCGGAGCACCGGCGTCCACAACCAGCCGGACACGGAGTGCACAACCATGGAGACGCCGAGCAGCTGCCCGCGGATCGGCAGCAAGCGGTCGGCAAAGTTTTAATTGAACTCCCCACAGTCCGAACGGAGCGAAAAGCGGTGTTGCGAAGATCAGGAAACGCCTCCGGCTTCTTAATTTGCACGCACAGCATCCCCGTTGCCTCAACGCTGTATCAGTCTTGCGGACCTCGACAAGCAACGCGGCGACCCGAGTGGTGGCGGAGTCGATCACGGCCTGCATGAGCTGCTTCCCGAGTTTCTTGTCGGGTTCACGGTAGGCCCGCGAAAAACGTCTCAGCAAACTACGGCACTCACGTATGCGGCTTAATTAAATGATTCTTACGGCATCGGTGGATTTTATGAAACCGTAAAACTGTTCTTCGGATGGCCGCATGTAGATGACATCCAGCACCAGTGGTGATAACTTCTTTATTTCCTCCAGCTTGAATTGCAAGCGCTCAATACGATGGCGTTCTTGGTACAGAACGAGTAAATCAATGTCATTAGGTGTTTCACCTCGGGAAACTGATCCGAAGCACCAAATTTCGATACCGCCGATTTCTTCGACGACGCCAGAAATCGCACGCAGGATCGGCCATTCGTCTATCAGCGCGGACAAAGTGAACTAAGGCTGGAAACAAAGTCCGACAATAACATTAATCTGACGCCGGCCTCCCTGGCCACTCGGACTGATTCCGGCGAGAGTCCCCGAGCATATGGATTGGTGACTACCAAGAATTTCAAATCTGGTTGCCGATCAATCTTGGTGAGAACTTCATCTTCCGTAATTTCGTAAGGATGGGTGAAGTCAGCAACAAAACTCTTTCCACCCTTCAACGTAATCCTAAGGGCTGTCTCCGAAACACGAGCCAAATTTTGGACTGTGCCAGTTCGCTCGACTCTACTACTGATGTACTGCAAGTCCTTCTTCATCAGCTTTCTGTTCGGCTGCAAACCCTCCAGACCATCGCTAAGATCAGGAAATCGTCCGAGCATAATGCCTAAACCCTCACAATGAAGCCAGGCCGATGGTTCAATTGTTACATCGGACGGGACAACAACTACGAAGTCTATGGCTTCGTGGCTGCCTACGAGGCGGTCGATTTCTTCCGCATCAACGGGGTCCGCCTCTGTGCAGGCCACTCGAAGAGGTTGCTTCATGGCGCGCACAACAACCAACGAATGGCTATTATTCACTTGCACAGTCGAAACGTATGAAATGTTGCCGATTTTATCAGCAATCCAACTTGCTTTAGTCATCGTCGTCTCCCTCAAAAAGTTTAGCGAAATCTCCGGGAAAACGTAATCCACCCGTAGTCCAATCATTCCACAGATGACGCATCTCTAGGTCTTGAACGTGAACGGTGAATTCACCGAGAGTATCCCCTTCATGCTCCGTTAAAAGCTCTCGATTCATCTCGGCAAGATGCAGCATGGACCTGTTATTCGGAATAATGACACTCAGCACGTGCCGCTGCCATCTTGCCGCCCTAGAGTTACCTAGGGCAGCGGCATCGGCAGATTCCGGCCCATGAAGCCTGAAACTTGCCGCATTCCGCTCGCAATATTTGACAAAACTAGCGCGCGCCGCTTTCCGAGTCTCAAACTTTCTTGTACCGAAAGCAGCATCGAGACTGTTCCGGTGATTGCGTTTCCAAGAAAGCACTTTTTCTGCGGGGTAGGTCTTTTCGTCCTTATCAATAATAGAGTGGCAATTTGCACAAAGGAGTACTAAGTTATCGGCTTCACTTCGTTCGATAGCATTCATAACGCTAGGGTCGACGTCTCGCGGGCCTCCTGTACTGGCAGCAATGATATGCGCCAACTCAGCGAAGTGAATATCATTCACATCATCAGGAAACAAGGGAAGGTGACACGCGGTTCGGGCGCAGTACCCGGCCGATTCTGCAAATATGCGTCGTTTCGTATTCTCTTTGATACTCACGCGTGCAACACTACATTCTGTCACTTCTAATACTTCTCCCATAGATTTAGTCCCTATCCTTACAGCAGTCTATGCGGCTTGCCGACGTTATTCGCCGCAGCAGCGGCATCAGGAGGGTTTGCCGGCGCGAGGGCCTGGGTAGATCGCGAGCAGTCCTCCCCTGGCCAAGGATCTATGTTTTCGCATTGGATGCCGAGCCTGGAAGCCGTTCTAACCGACGGCGATCCTTTTTTGGGGCACGTCTGGGGGCGCCGTTGCCGAAGCGTCGGGCTCGACTCCCATACTTGCCACTGTTTCCATGTCCCAACCATCCGAAATCCCACGTTCAATTCCAAGATCCGCCTCACCAAATATCGTCGACTTCGTTAGAGCACCCCGCCATGCATAAGTCGTTCTCGATCTAACGCGACACGTGCTGCGCCAACCACGACTCTGTCGTGTGTTCCGTAGCCAAGACTTACGGCGACCAACCCACTAGACACGTGACCATATAGTCACCTATCCTTGAACCGTGGACGCCGTATTCAAAGCACTGGCCGACCCCACCCGCCGGGACCTGCTCGATGAGCTCTTCCGAGAGGACGGGCAGACCCTTCACGCCCTCGAGGCGCACTTCGAGATGACCCGCTATGGGGTTATGAAGCACCTCAAACTGCTGGAGGAAGCCGGCCTGGTGGTCACGCGACGTCGAGGTCGGGAAAAGCTGCACTTCCTGAATCCGGTACCCATCCAACTGGTCCACGACCGTTGGGTCAGCAAATACGCAGAACCATGGGCCGCTGGCCTCAGCGACCTCAAAACCAGATTGGAAAGTCCCATGGAAAAGATCTTTGAAATCTACATCAAGACCACTCCGGAACGGCTCTGGGAAGCCATCACGGACAGCAGTATCCGCAGCAAGTACCAGTTCGGCAACACCATCGACACGGACTGGTCCCCCGGCAGCAGCTACACCATGAACAACGTCAATGCCGGAGCACCCCTGGGTGAAGGCGAGAACCTCGAAGTGGACCCGCCACGCAGGCTCGTCCAGACCATGCGGGCACTCTGGGGCGATGACGTCAAAGCCGAAGGGACCAGCCGGATCACCTGGGAGATCGAACCGGTCGGCGACTCCTGCCGGCTCACCGTCACCCACGACCAGCTTCGCGAAGGCGCCAACGACCAGCTCTACGGCGGATGGCCCATGATCCTCTCCGGCCTGAAGACCTGGCTCGAAACCGGCGAGAAGCTCACCACGCCGGGGTCCTTGATGTACACCTGATCGAAGCCTGGCTCTGGACGTGGGAAACCCCGGCACGTAGATGCCGGGGTTTCTGTGGCCGCGGGTTTCGACAAGCTCAACCACCGACGGTTTCGACAGGCTCAACCACCGGGTGTTACTCGCTCTACCACCGGGGGTTTCCGTGGTTTCGACAGGCTCAACCACCGGGTTACAGATCAACCGGCGGCGACCTCGAACGTCAGGGTCTCTGTGAACTTCCGGCCGTACACATCCGTGGCTGTGACGGTGGCGGTGTGCTCGCCGGCTGCCAGGTCCGTAGGCAGCTGCAGGCGCCACAGGTGCATCGTGCGGTCGGCCAGGCTTCCGCCGTTGACCAGCTGCTCCTGCGCGGCAACCGGGTCGGAGTACTCAGCGCCGACCAGCTGGCCTTCGCCCTGCATCTGCTGGGTGCGGACGGCCTCAACCGTCTCGCCGCCGTCGAGCTTTACGTCCACCGTTGAACCGGTGCTGCCCATCCAGAAGTTGGTGGTCAGCCACGTAGTGTTGGCCAGGTCCTCGCGGGACACCGTCAGCGGGTCCGTGAAGGCCGGGGCGCTGCCCTTGTTGGCCAGGTTCTGGGCGAACCAGTCGCGGTAGCGCGGCGTGTTCAGGCCCAGGGACATCTGCAGTGAATCATCCTCGCCGCGGACGGTGAAGCGTTCCTGGAACTCGGTGTTCTTGATGTCCAGGGTCAGCACGCCCGGCAGGCCGCCGTCGCGCTGGTATGCGAGCGGGTAGCCTTCATCGGTTTGGCGTCCGGAGTACCAGTCGCCGGAGATGGCGCCGGCGGTGATGTGCGTGAACGGGAGGGCGTCGATGCCGAACAGCTCGGACCAGCCTGCCAGGGAATCACCTTCGCGGAGGTTCTCGATGCTGTGCGTGTGCCCGCCGAACGCGACCACTTCGCGGCCTTCGAGTATCTCGTAAACTTCCTTGACCTGCGCCACCTGGTGCTTGCTGCTCCCCTGGTCCGCGTAGTCCAGCAGCGGGATGTGTGCGGCCAGAACGATCAGCTGGTTCATCGGCACCTGGGCAATGTCATTGCGGAGCCACTCAAGCTGCTGCTCATCCAGGGAACCGGTGTAGTCGCCCTTGGCGGCCGGCTGCTTGGTGGGGAATTCCACGGTGTTCAGGGCGACGACGTGGGCCTTGCCGGCGTCGTAGGAGTAGTACTCCGGGCCGAGCTTGGCCTTGAACGTGTCGAACGTGTGCTCGCTGCTGGTGGCATCGAAATCAAGGTCGTGGTTGCCGGGCAAGAAACGGGCCGGGCCGTTCAGCATGCCGGACAGTTCACGGGTCTGCGGGTACAGCGAGAGGTCATCGCCAACGACATCGCCGATGAACAGGGCGCCGCAGCCTTCATAGTCGGTGCGGGCGGCCAGGTCGGCGAAGGCGCCGGTGCGGGCGTATTCCACCTCATCCTGTGTGTACGTCTGGACGTCGCCGCCGATGACGCAGTGCTGCTCAGGCGACTGGGTGACCTTGCTCTTGGCCAGCGGGAAGTTCACCTGGTCCGGCAACGGTCCGGTGGGCTCGATGCCTCCGAACTTCAGTTCCGGCGAGCCGGCGGGCAGGTGGTGGTAGAAGAACTGGGCCACGTTGTCCGCATCCACCGGAACCTGGTAGCCGCGGGGCTGGGTGACGGACACAGTCATGTTGTCGAACGCCGGCAGCTCGTAGCGGCCCTGGCCGTCCGTTTTGACGACGTCGCGCCCGTTGGACACGGTCACGCCGGCCAGACCGCGCTCGTTGCCGCCCTGCACGGAATCCTGGTCCGCGTCCACGAAGACGACGCCGTCAATCACCTCCTGGTTCTCGTCAGCCCCTGCCACGACGCTGACGCTGCCGCGGTACGCGTTGGCGGCCCAGTCGGGAGTCTCGGCGGCGTTGCTGACGGACGGGTTCAGGAGTGAGGACGCGGCAACGACGGCGAGGGTGCCGGCGGTCAGTGCCAAAGGCAGGGCGGAATGAAACTTGGACGGTCTGGCAAACAGGTACACGAAGATCCTCCGGGTCGAGTGAATGCTGCCGGCAATTTAACCGGCGTCTCCACGCTCGCAGGGCCGGATGAACGGACTTTGACGGGTAAGCCACGGGAAGTGAACGCTAACGTAACCACTCGTTGGCCCTTGGCCGAGGAGGGCCGGTGGTTGAGCCTGTCGAAACCTATGTGCAGAGGAAGGGAATCTACGACGGCGGGGCGACGTCGTAATAAGCAGATCAGCCCGGGCGACAGCTTCAATGCTAGGTTCACACCATGACGGATAGCTTGGATGACTCTCTCCAGACAATCACCGACTACCTAACGCACTTAGGGCGTCCTGTCGTGGAACTGTTCGAAGACAGCCTTTCCCGAGCGGAGGTGACAGGAAAACTAGAGGAAGTCAGCCTGTCGACACCATCTGATGTCGCCTCTCTATATCGATGGCATAACGGAACCAGGGAGTTCCCGGGCGCAAAGCTCGACGATATCCAAATCGTGCCCGGCTTCCATTTTCCGAACCTTGACGAGACGCTTAACAACTACAGGACCTTCAAGAAAAACTCGAGATGGAGTCCCGATTGGCTACCTTTGCTGGCCAACGGAGGTGGTGATTTTTACGCTGTGGATTGCGCTCGAAACTCCGCCACTTACGGGCAGGTCTCCAACTTCATGCTGGGTGAGGCCCAACACCTCGTGGAGTACACGTCAGTCTCCTCCATGTTTGGGACGTTCGCCGAGGCATACAGACGGGCCATTTATTTCTTGGATCCCCAGGGGTACTTGGAGGCGGACGATGACGCATTTTTTGAACTAGCTGAGATGTTGAATCCTGACGCTCCTGCGTGGACTCAGTACAGGACGTAGCATCTCAAGCGGGAATGCTCACGTCCTCAACGGTCACAGGACGTTAGGACGTGGTTCCTCGACGGCACGGACTGGCGTCGAGCACTTGGGCCTGGCGGCACCGAGGTTCCCTTCGGATGGAACCCATGTGCCGCCGTCGTACGCCTCCGCCATGGAAACGCACAGGTCCACCGCCTAGCATGGCTCAAATGAAAGCTGCCCGGAACGCCCGCTCTGCCGCCGTTGTGATCAACGCCGGTTCACGCCGCGGCGCGCCCCACGAACTTGCGGTGGACACCATGCGCAACGCAGGCGTGCCTGTCTCCGCCGTGCACCACGTGCACTCCGGGGCGGACCTCACCGGGACGCTTGACCGGGTGTTTGCGGACGGGCACGACCTGCTGGTTGTGGGCGGCGGCGACGGGACGATGTCCTACGCCGCCGGCCGCCTGGCCGGCACGGAGGTGACGCTCGGCGTCCTGCCGCTGGGAACCGCCAACGACTTCGCCCGCACGCTGGAGATCCCGAGCAACCTTGCCGAGGCGTGCGCCACCGTCGCGGAAGGCAAAGTGGTGGACATCGACCTGGGCCGGGCCAATGGTGAGCCGTTCCTCAACGTCGCATCCGTGGGCCTGTCCGTCGCTGTGACCGAGGCCCTGAGCCCCCGCCTGAAGCGGTACATCGGGCCGCTGGCCTACAGCATCGCCACGCTTGGGGCGTATGCCAAGCACAAGCCGTTTCGGGCCCGGCTCGAGTTCCCGGACGGCGACCACCAGCCGCTGGAGCTCGAGGACCTGCTGCAGGTGGCCGTGGGCAACGGCCGGCACTACGGCGGCGGCAACACGGTCTCCCCCACCGCCGGGATCGACGACCACACCCTCGACATCTACGCGATCCTGGCCGGGCCGCTCCGCGAGCACGTGAACATCGCCCGGCTGCTCAAGGACGGAAGCTTCATTGAACACGACCGCGTGCACCACCTGACCAGCCGCAGCGTCCGGCTGGTCACCGACAATCCACTGCCGGTAAACCTCGACGGCGAAATCGCCACCAGCACCGCCACCGACTTCACCATCCAGCGCAACGCCGTCCACGTGGTGGTGCCGCAGAGCAGCACCGGCGCGTTGTTCGACGGGCCGGGCGCCGAGAACTGGCCGCCCGTTTGAGGGCCTGCTAGTTCCCTGGTTCCGCTGTTGACCGAACAGCAGGGAACATCGCCACAGGGACGTGAGCTTTGCCGTCCAAGGGCATCGTCTTAAGCATCCTCGTCGGGATGCATCTCGTTCCAGCCGCTGAGCCGGGCGATCTTTGAAGTGAGGCTGATTCCACCCGTAAGAACTTCCAAATCAACATAGCGCTGACCTTGTGTAAAGGCCACGGCACGGCCCTGGGAATTCTTGAGGTCGTTGATGACGGGAGAAGTCAGCTGAAGGGTCGAGGCTTCGTTTTCCTGACTCAGCAAAATCACGTCGTACCGTTCACCATGCTCCCGTAACCCCGCCGCCAAGAACGAGGCAATCACCACTCCTAGGCGTTGCCCAGACCTATCCTGAGAAGCTGTCCAACTCGCAGCTTCTTCCGAGGTAAACACGACGTCTTTGAAGATTTCTTCGATTTCGGCGACGTGAGGTTGAATCTGCCTGTCAGAGTAGAACGCGAAGTGGGTGGTACTGGGACGAAAGTACCTGTTGGGCTGGCAAACGTAAGCCCCATGGCTCAAATACTCTCCATAAGCAACAGTCGCCGCCACGACCGCCGCCGTTCCAATTACAGCCACCGGGGCAGCAGCTCGGCGAAGGTTCAGCATGTTCTCCGGGTAGTTATCCGAAAAGAACTTTCTAGTTCCTTGGCTGTTCGGGTGGGGAAGGAACACGACCGTTCGTTCCCGCCCGGCGATTTCGCGCAGCACCATGGAATCCGCTTCGGAAGCAACAATCGATGCGGTACCGGAAGCTTCCTTCTTCATGATTCCAAACTGCTGTGGAAGGTCCCACCTTGTCTTAAGGGCATCCCCCGCCTGCACTCCCACCACCACCAGCACACGCGCAGGGGAAAGTGCAATGATTCGGTCCAAGTAGAGGTCAGAGCATGCCGATCGTGCGGCTTTCACGCCCATCCTGTCCTTTTTCGACTTGCAGTGCACCACTTCAGTCATGGCGTAGGACTCATTTGGATGGGCATCATGACCTAGGAGTTCAATGCTTCGGTTCCTCATGTTTGTCCAGAAGCTCACCTTTTTGGTAGAAGGCTGTCCGCTGACTTGTCTGTAAGAACCGTTGAGATCCGCATATCCCGAGTCAGGATTAAACCGGTTAACGATAAAGTCCTGGATAAACTCGTCAGAGTCGGATTCCTTCGGATACAACTCTTCGGTTGCCGGATCCTGCCCCTCAGCAATGTCACCGATCGACGGATTCGATGATATGTACAGAACCCTGGCCGTATCGATTGCTCCCGCCCACGCCTCGGGGACATGGAACGTCGCGGGATCCGGCTTCTGCACCGACACAATCTCATGGCAGGGATGGGCCGCATCCTTGCGCGCATGGGTGATATTGCCGCAGCGGGCTACCTCCAAGGCAAGCTTGCGCACTTCGTCCATTTTTTATTCCCTGTCCCCTCTTGCGGCGCCGATCGCGGAGTCGGTCTCAAAATGCGGGCCTCGGCACCTGCTAAATAAAACCTAGACTGTAGCTCCGACAATAGAACGCATAATCGAGCTGGCGCCCCTGATATTTCCTTGCCATTAGTCGCGGGAAAGAAATCGACAAGGGCCCAGGAAGCGAACAACCTTGCCGAGGCGTGTGCCACTATCGCGGAAGGCAAAGTCACTGCCGGTAAACCTCGACGGCGAAATCGCCACCAGCACAACCACCGACTTCACCATCCAGCGCAACGCCGTCCACGTGGTGGTGCCGCAGAGCAGCACCGGTGCGTTGTTCGACGGGCCGGGCGCCGAGGGGTTTCGACAAGCTCAACCACCAGAGGTCTGAGGGCCTGGCGCCGAGGGGTTTCGACAAGCTCAACCACCAGAGGTCTGAGGGCCGGGCGCCGAGGGGTTTCGACAAGCTCAACCACCGGAGGTCTGAGGGCCGGTTAGCCTAACCGGTAGTGCTCTGCAAGCCTGGCCAGTCCCTCATCAAGGGAGACGGCGGGGGTCCAGTCCAGGAGTTGCCGGGTCTCGCGCTGGTCGAACCAATGCGCTGTGGAGAGCTGCTCGGCGAGGAACCGGGTCATCGGCGGCTCCTCTTCGCGCCCGGCCAGAGTCCACAGCTTCTCCACCACTGCGCCCGCCGCCCGCGCCACCGGACCCGGCACGGACCACGACGGCGCGGCGACGCCACCCGCAGCGCAGATACCTGCCAGCAACTCGCCCACCGGCCGCGGCTCGCCATTAGTGACCACCAGGGCCCTGCCATGGATGTGGTCCATGCGGTGCAGTGCGGCGACGATAGCCGCGGCCGCGTTGTCCACGTAGGTGGTGTCGATCAGGGCCGCCCCGGCGTCGAGCAGTGGCAGACGGCCGCGGCTGGCCCGGTCCAGGACCCGCTCCACCAGTTGGGTGTCGCCCGGACCCCAGACGACGTGCGGGCGCACCGCCGCGACCCGGAACTCCGGCGCGTCCGCGGCCAGGGCCAGCAGCTCGGCGTCGCCCTTGGTGCGTGAATAGTCGCCGTGGGCACGCTCCGGGTCCGCCGGCTCCGCGCCCAACCCCGAGATGGCGGCGCCGGAATTCGCCACGGACGGGGAGGACACGAACACCACGTCCCGCACCCCGGCCGCGCGGGCGCAACGAAGCAGGTTACGGGTCCCCTCGACGTTCACTTGCTCAAACTCCGCGGCCCGCCCGGTGAAGGACACCTTCGCGGCGAGGTGGATGATGCCTTCGACGCCGTCGACGGCTTCCGCAAGGGCTTTCTCATCCGTGATGGACCCGCGGAAATCCGTGGCGCCGTCGACCCCCGACGGACGGCGCTGGAAGGTGGTCACGTCGTGCCCTTGGCGCACCAGCAGCCGGGCCACTTCTCCCCCAAGCAGCCCGCTGGCCCCGGTGACCAGGACCTTCATGGTTTGCCCGGCCTGCCGCCGGCCAGCACCCGTGTAGCCCAGCGGGCCAGGCGGGTCCTGTCGATCTTGGCGTTGTGCCGGATATCCGTGGGCTGGGTGGGGACTGCGAGCACAGCGGAGACCTGAACGCCTGCTTCAAGGGCGGCCTGGCGTACTCTCCCGGCAAGCTGCGGTGTGGCGGGGCCCGCCTTCCGGGCGGGCGGAACGGTCTCGACGACGGCGACCACGGCCTGGGTGCCAGCCGGTCCGACGCCGGTGATCGCGGCCAGCCCGACGCCGTCCAGGCGTTCGATGGCCTGTTCGGCGCCGACGGGCGTCACCACACCGCCCGGAGCCGTGACCACATGGGCGAGGCGTCCCTCCACCCAGAGCCTGCCGGCGGCGTCGAAGTGCCCCACGTCGCCGGTGCGGTGCCAGCCGGGCAGGCTCGAGCTCTTCCGCTGGGTCAGCCAGAGCCTGTCATACGTTTCCTTGACGTGCGGGGCGCTGACCAGGATCTCGCCCGTCACGCCGGGCTCCGTCACCGGTTGCGAGCCGGGTGCGGTGCCGTCGGCCGCCAGCGGAATCACGGCCACGCGGGCGCCATGCACCGGCCACCCCACACACACGCCGTTGCCTGCTCCGGCCTTGCCGGCGGGAGGTTCAGTGCCGGAAGATTCAGTGCCGGCGGCAGCATCGGCGTCGGCGGCTTGAATCTGTTCCACGCTGATGTCCGTGACGGGCAGCGCCTCGGTCATCCCGTACGGGGTACGGAGCGAGGCCTTGGGCAGCAGCCGCTGCACCTCGACCAGGAGCGGTTCGGGAACGGGCGCACCGGCGGACAGCAGCAACCCGATACGCCCCAACGCTTCCTGCCCGGCGGCGCTCAGCCCATCACGGGTGGCAAGGACATTGCGCAGCGCGGCCGGCGAGGCGAAGACCACCGTGGCGTTGACGGCTGCGGCGGCGTCGGCCAGCGCACCGGCCGTCAGGGTGCGTGGCGCGGTGACGTCCATGGCCGGCGTCACCGACACCGTTCCGAGCGCCGGACCCAGCAAGGCAAACGGGGCGAAACCTGCCACCAGCCGGGTACCGGGCCGGATCTCGAAGGTAGCCGCTACGGTGTCCCTCATCGCCGCCAGCTGCCGGTGCGTATACAGCACGCCCTTGGCGGGGCCGGTGGAACCGGACGTAAAAAGCACGGCGGCCGGGGCATCCGGGTCAAGGTTGTCCCCCGGCTGCAGAGCACCGCGGCCGGCAGCGGAACGCGCCAGGGCGTCCAGGGAATGTTCGACGCCGAGTACCCGACGGCGGGCGGGTGGGAGGTCCCGCACGCTGATCCGGCGTCCGGGCCAGCCGAGCACCGAGGCCGCCGCGAGCGCCTTGTCGATGCCGATAATGAAATCAGGGGTGGCGCCTTTCACGGCGCGGCTCAGGCCCTTGGTTCCCAGTCCGGCGTCGGCCACCACCACCACGGCACCGAGCCGAAGGCAGGCGTAAAGGGCTACGGTCAGGTCCACGCCGGGCGGAACCATCAGGCTCACCCGGCTGCCGGATCCGACGCCGGCGTTCCTCAGCCCCGCCGCAAGGTTGCGGATGTCCCGGTCCAGCTGCTGCCAGCTGAGCGAGCGGGCCACCGTGCCGTCCGGCGCCATTTCCGCGACGGCGGTATCCCCGCCCGCGAGCCCTGCCGCCTGCTTTTCAAGTGCGTCCCAGAGCGGGCGGAATACCGTTGACTCGAGGGCGGCTGCTTCACCCGTCCCTTGGACGTCCGGTGGTGCACCGAGCTCCCTGGCGGTTCCGCCGTCGTCGTCAGCAGAGTTTCCCGCACCACTGATTCCGGCACCCACGTTCCCGGCAAGCCATTGGAAAATCGGCGCGGCGATGTCCCGGTCCTCCGCCACAAGGTGGCCGGCGCCTTCGAAGCGGTGCACATCGGCGTGCGGGAGCCGGTTGATCAGGTCCTTGAGGTACCGGTCGGAGAAGATCGGGTCCCGCGGGCCCCAGAGCATCAGCGCCGGTACCTTCAAGCCGCGCAGCCCCTCCGCCATGCCGGTGAGCGCAGGAAAGCTGGGGTGGGCGGCGTCCACAGGGATGTCCGCGACAAAGTTTCCCACCCCGCTGCGGCGGGAGGCCCCGCGGTACGGAGCCTGGTAGGCCTCGCGGACGTCGGAGGGCAACGCCGGGTGGGCCAGCGAGTGCGTCACCCGAAGGAAGGCGTCCGTCGTGGTGGTTCCCCAGCCGTGGACGGCGGGATGCAGGGCCAGCCGCAGGGCCGGCGGAATGGCCGAATCTGCGGGCTGGGAGACGGCTGTGTTGGTCAACACCACTGCGGCGAGGTGCTGCGGGTGCGCCAGCGCCCAGCCCAGGCTGATCGCGCCGCCCCAGTCGTGGCCCACGGTCACCACGGGCCCGGCCAGGGCCAGCGCATCCGTCAGGTCACCCAGGTCGTTGATGCGGTCTGCCAGGCGCCGGAAGGTTCCAGTGCGCTCCGAATAGCCCATGTCCAGCTGGTCCACCGCCACAACCCGCCACGGATGGGCAGGATCCGAACCGGCGGCCAGCAGCGTCCGCCACAGGTAGGACCAGGTGGGGTTTCCGTGAACGCACAGCAGGGTTCCGGCGGGAGCCAGGCCCAGGCGGGCGAGCTGGTCCCCGTTGTCCAGCAGGTGCCAGCGGCGCACTGTCCCCGGCAGATCGGCGTCGGACGTTGACTTCACGTCGATTTCCCGCGACCACTCCGGGTCCACGCCAGGCCAGTTGGCGGTTACCAAATGATCTCCATCATGGCGGTGTTCAGCCCGGAGCCGACCCCCATGCACAGCACCCGGTCCCCCTCTTCCAGGGACTGCGCCTCGGCCGCGAGGGTCATGGGAAGGGACGCCGGGCCCACATTGCCCCAATGCGGGAACGTAATGGGCACCTTCGCGGGGTCCAGGTCGATGGCGTCGATGATGGCCTGCGTATAGGCGTTGCTCACCTGGTGGGTGACGTAGCGGTCCATGGTGGACCAATCCCACTCGGCCCGGGCTTCAGTCCAGGCCTCGACCACCAGCTTCAGGCCGCCGTCGAGCAGGCCCTTAGTGTCCGTCGTCATGCCGTCGATGCCGCCCACGCACAACTCATGGTGTTCGGTGCCGGCGCGCATCACACCGCCGACGATCCGGTGCGCTCCGGGGTGCTGGTCTGCCGGGCCCAGGACGGCGGCAGCAGCTCCGGAGCCCAGGGTGAGCGTGGCGAATTCCCGGTTGAAGTCTTCCCGCGTGGTCTCCGGCCTCAGGAGGCGGGCCAGTGTGGCCTCCTGCGTGACCTCGGCATCCTCGCCGTTCACGATCACCGCATATTCGATCTGCCCGGAGTCGATCATGCTGGCGGCCAGGGTCATCCCGTTCACGAACCCCAGGCAGGCGTTGGCCAGGTCAAAGTTCATGGCCGACGACGGCAGGTTCAGTCCGTGATGAATCTTCACCGCAACGGACGGTTCAAGATTGCGCCGCGTCACCGAGGTGTTGATCAACAGGCCGACGTTGGCCGCTTCAACGCCGGCCTCGGCAAGGGCTTTGGCACCGACCTCGGTGGCAGCATCATCAAAAGCGGTTCCGGGCGCCCACCAGCGGCGGTGCGTTACGCCGGCAACGCGTTCAAGCAACCGGGGCGGGAAGTTCAGCCGATGCAAGGTCGGAGCCAGCCTGCGGTCGAAATCCGCAGAACTCACGATCCTCGGGGCCTCGATACTGCTTACCGAGAGCAGGGCGGTGTTGCTGTGCCGGAAGGTTGCATTCCCTGCCAATCAAAAACCCCTGTTCGTTCTGTCCTGCCTTGCAGCGACGACTTTTACCCAAGCATGTTCCGGGTTAGCAACGCCACAACCGCTCCGTACACGATTGGTGTCAGTCACCTCAGGCGCAACAATACTGATAAGCATACTTACGATGCGGGTGGCAACGCCAAGCCGCTGAACCCCTATGCATCCTAGTCAAAAAACCTGAGGACATACTGCGGGCCTCGTTTCGGCGGCTACTGGGGAACAAGCCGCCACAGGGACGTGACCTCGGCCGCGCGTGCCTCGAACAGCGGATCGTCGCGGTCCGCTGCCTTCGGATGAGTCGGCTTGGTGTCCAGCCGGTCCGTCACCTTCAGCCCGGCCGCGTCGAAGGCCTTGAGTAGGTCCTCACGCGACCGCAGGCCCAGGTGCTCGGCCAGGTCGGAAAGGACAAGCCAACCCTCACCGCCCGGCTCCAGGTGGTCCGGGAGTTCGTTGAGGAAGCGGAACAGCATCCTGCTGCCGGGATCGTAGACGGCGCTGTCCAGGGAGGAGTGCGGCGTAGCCGGAATCCAGGGCGGGTTGCACACAATGAGCGGCGCGCGCCCGGGCGGGAACATGTCCGTCAGGACGGCCTCGGCACGGTCCTGGACACCGAGGTTCCGGAAATTCTCGGCGGCGCAGGCGATGGCACGCGGTTCGTTGTCCGTCGCCACCACCCGCTGGACGCCGCGGCGGGCGAGGACGGCGGCGAGCACCCCGGTGCCGGTTCCGACGTCGAACGCCAACATTTCCGAGGGCAGCGCAGCTGAGGCGACGAGATCCACATACTCGCTGCGGGTGGGGAAGAACGTGCCGTAGTGCGGGTGGATGCGGTCCTGCAGGGCATCAACATAGACGCCGTTGCGCCGCCACTCATGGGCGCCGATCGCCCCCACCAGCTCATGCAGGGAAACCACCGAGGGTTTGCTGATGTCCCCGTACGCTCCGACGGCGGCCTCCCGGATATCCGGGGCCCGGCGCAGCGGCACCACCGGGCCGGGATCGAGCGGAACCAGCAGCAGGCCGAGGATGCGGGCGCGGTGCGAGCGGGACTGGCGGTGCCGGTAGAACCTGTCTGCCGGTGTTCCGGTCAGCTTCTTACCGGTACCGATCCGCCGGTCCAGGGCGTTGAGGATCTGCCGCGCGTTGTGGAAGTCACCGTGCCAGAGCATCGCGATCCCCTGGGATGCCATCCGGTTCGCATCATCGGCCGTGAGGGAGTCGTCGACTACTTCTACGCGTGTGGGCGCGGGCCTGCCGTTCGCTGAGCGCCACCGTGCGGTTCGGCTCTCGCCTGCCTCGGCCCAGGTCGCCACGGCAGCATCATCCACCGGCGCTGTGCGGTTGGGGGCCGGCGTCGGGATTCCGTCTGGGGCTGGTCCGTCGTTAGTGATGAAGATCCGTTCAAAGAGTTTGGGGGCCGATGGATGACGGCGTTGATTCCACTGCGTGGAAGGCGAGCGCCCAAGGATCCGGACCGTCATCCGGCCGTCGACCGGGCTTGGTTGATGGGTGCTGGAACCGTTCAACCTGCCTAGTCAGGATACAGGGGTGGCTGGGACGCCAAAAAGGGAGGCCGACGGCGACACTGAGTGTCACTGTCGGCCTCCTTTTGCTTACGCCCTAGTGGGCACTAAAAGCCCTCGGCCTTAAGCTGCGGCCAGGAGCGTGATGTAGCTGCCCTCGCTTGCCGCGGCATCAGCTACAGGAGCACCGGCCGCGGTGACATAGCTGCCACGGGTGCGGGGTGCGCGGTTGCCGGGAGCCGAGACGAAACCGCCCTCGGCGCCGGCAGAAACGCGGCCACCGGGAACAGTAACGTAGCTGCCGCCGCGCCGGATTGCGACGGGGGCAGGCACGGAGGTGATGGTTGGGGTTACGGGGCGTTCGATCAGCAAAGTCATGCGGTTCTCCTAGGGGTACAGGATGTGAGGGCCATTTTCCGGTTGTTGTGCCACCCATGCAGGAGGATCAGGTTTTCTGTCGCTGGCCCTGCTGGCCCGGGGGATGTTCACCCGGTGCGGCACTCAAGGTCTTCGGCGGCCTGTAACCAGTCTACGGACTTATTGTGAGCCACTCATAATAAGGTGTGCAGACTCACGGTCGCAGCCGGCCTCTGGCGGCGGCTTTGCTGCAGGGCGAGGCTGTAGCCGGTAGGGAATCCCAGGCGTATGGTTCGCTTATGGATCGTATTCGGGCCATTCTTCTTCCCGGAATCGTGCTTCCCGCCCAGCCGGCCTACGAAGCCCTGGTTGAAGCCTTAGGCCAGGACGTGGACGCCGTCGCCAAAGACTTGGAAATCTACGCGGACGATGAGCCGCCGGCGGACTGGAGCCTGGACACAGAGATCGACGGCGTGCTGCGTGAAGCCGACGCCCGGGGGTGGCAGACATTCCATCTGGTGGGTTATTCAGGTGGCGGCGCGGCGGCGCTGGCGTTCGCCGCCAGGTATCCCGAACGGCTGCTGAGCCTGGCGCTGCTGGAGCCCGCTTGGGCCGGGCGTTGGGACTGGAGCCCTGCCCATACGGAAGTCTGGAAGAAATACCAGCAGATGGAAGCACTGCCTCCCGAGCAGCTCATGCCCGCCTTCATGAGGCTGGGAGTCAAGCCCGACGTCGTGCTTCCGCCACCGCCTCCGGGTCCCCCGCCGCCGTGGATGGCCAAGCGGCCCGCAGCCATCAGGGCGTTGTTGCGGAACTTCAGCAGCTATGACCTGGACAGGGCACGTTTGGCAGCGTTTCCCCGACCGGTGTTCTTCGCCCTCGGCGGCAGGAGCAACCCGGACGACTACGGTGAGATTGCCGAACGGCTGGCGCGGGTGTTTTTCCCGGATTTCCAGCTGGAAGTGTTTCCCGAACGTCACCATTTCGACCCGCCACACCGGATAGAGCCACAGCGGCTGGCCGGGTCGCTGCGGAGGCACTGGGAGCGGGCCGAAGGCCGAACTGCCACGGACTAAACCGGAGGCTCCACCCGGAGTTCTCCATCGTTTCCTGGAGCTGGCAACATAAACGGGCGGGCGACAAAACGCTCGTTCAGAAAAAAGTAGAAAGAGTCGCCAGCACAACCGGCGCGCCAATTATGAGGACCATGATCCATCCAACGCGTCGACGCCGCGCGCTGACTACTTGGCCATGCAGCGCCGCAAATTCGAGCGCCAGAGCCGCTGGATCCCCCACATAGATGGGGCCTCGATGCCACGTTCCAGGTAGGATCGCTGCTGCTCTGACTGCCACCACCTCGCGTGCAGAGAGCACCTGCGGTAAGTGTGACAGCCATCGCAAGAGTTGCCTGTCAGCGATGACAACAACACTCGACGGACGCTGCTTAATCTTTAGCCGCTTTGGGCTTACAAGTACTATGACGCCCGTAACCCGCACGACTTGGCCGGACCTTTTTGAAAGAAGTTGTCCGGCGCGTGTGGCCTCATAGGAGGCGTTATAGATGTGGCGCTGCTTCTTTCCCGCCACCATCAGAACCTGACCCGCAACCCAGATTGGTTGGCCCGAGTGGTTTTTCGTATTTATCGTGAAAATGCCGGCTGGACCTATCAAGACGTGATCGATATCCGATGTACCTGCGCCAACCGGAACGGCATGAAGAACAGTCCATTCGGGTCCTAATAATTTGAGGATTTCACCAACGGCAATTTCTCCAAGGGCTCCCTTGTACCACGACAGATCTTCTGGGCGTAATGGACCAGCACCAAAAACACGAGACAGAAACGGCCTACTCGGAATGTTCCTCCTGTCAGTCAGGAGCTTTTCAATCACCGACTGCCCCGCAAAACGATGGTTCAAAGAGTCCCATGCAGGGATTCCGTCCGGCCCTTCCGCAATTCCTTGTGATGAAAAGCCAGACGTCATGGGGAGCCCCTATCCCGTGTCATCGTGAGATCTTACCCACGATAAGTCGAACAGTACCTGGGCTTTCCAGCAGTGAACAGCCTAGTTTCTATGCACGCCCGGCCAATCGCTACGCGTCCAGAAAGGGTGCCAGCAGCCCACCCGATTCCGCGGGATAATTAACCCATGACCAATCAGGACCGGGACCTCTGGGATGAGTTCGACAGCCTCACGCCCGCAGCCCCGGACCGCGTCGCAGGCCTGCCCGGCGGCCAACCGCAAGGCTTCGGTTTCCGGACCGGCGTGCGCAGCGCCAGGGTGGCCTTCGGGTTCGCCCTCTACACATTGATCCTGGGCAGCGCGCTGACGGTCACCGGCGCAATTATCTTCACCATTCAAGGCCACTGGCCGCTGCTCGCACTGATGGTATTGATCGAGGCAATCTTCGTCCTCGGCTTCCTCCGGCTCGCCAAGCTGGCCCGCAACCGCAAGGCCTGAGCCTCGTGGCAGCCCGGGGTCTCAGACGGGTCGGCGGCACTTTTCCATCAGGAAAGCGCACGTCGGGCACGAATCCGCAGGACCAGTGAGGAGATTGCAGCAGTAATCAGTGCGGAAACAATGCCCACGAGTGCACCGATCCACGTCCCGATAACAATTCCGATTCCCCGGAAGTCCAGTCCCCAACCGCCTGAAATGACTGGGGACTTCGGCGGTGGGAACAGCTCAAGAATGAGTGCACCCATGAAAAGTGCGTAGAGGCAGCAGCCAAAAATTCCGAGGACCAAGTAGACAGGGATCCACTCTTTGAACGACCTGACATGGGCAACGACCCCAACAATGATCAGGAGAACAGCCGGGACTATGGACAGCACGCAGAAGGCGATTAGTTCGATGTCGTTATAGTCCACGAAATCCGCCTCCCCTGTTGCCTCTGTCCAGTGTCTTCTGATCACTCGCGGAGCGGAATACCCTGCACATCGCGCTGAAAGCACCTGACTCCTCTTTTGAAGAACTCTAGACTGAGGATTGGCAGGGAACCCTCAATTACTCATGAATAAACGGTCGGCCGAAGCAGGGGTGGCATGCGAACTATTTCCTGGTCAGCGCGCTGCCTCCCGGTCTGCCTCATAGCCGCAGGCATTCTGGGCGGCGCAGCAACGCCGCCCCCGGAAGCCAACCCACCCCAGCCCACGCCGCCGGCCGCAACAGAACAGACCTACCAAGCCCTGGACACCTTCCTCCGGGAGCAGATCGAAGACCTCGGGATTCCGGGAGCCGCCGTCGCCGTCGTCCATAACGGCGCCAAGGTGCACTCCGCCGCCTTTGGCCGCGCGGACGAATCCGGCCGGCCCATGACCGCCCAGACCCCCGTGCTGCTGGCGTCCACCAGCAAGTCCCTCACCGCTATCGCTGTGATGCAGCAGGTGGAGGCCGGGCGGCTGCGGCTGGACGAGCCGGTGCAGACCTACCTGCCCTGGTTCACCATGGACGGCGGCCGCTCGTCCGCCATCACGGTCCGTCACCTGCTCCATCAGGCCAGCGGCATGGCGTCCAAGGACACTGCCTTCGAGGCGTCGGACGCGCAGGGCCCGGAAGCGCTGGAACAAGGGGTCCGCGATTTGTCCGGTGCCGTGCTGGCCGGCGAACCGGGCCGGGCCTTCCACTACGCCAGCGCCAACTACAACGTCCTGGGCCTGCTGGTGCAGACGGTCTCCGGCCAGCCGTTCGGCGAGTACCTGGAGCAGCACGTCTTCGGGCCGCTGGACATGGCGCACAGCCACCCGACCCGGGCAGAGGCGCGTGCGGACAACGCGGCCGCCGGCCACTCGCTGTGGTTCGGCCGCTTCTGGCGCCAGACGGATGTGCCCGCGCCCACCACCGGCATGCCGTCCTCCACCCTCTACTCCTCGGCTGAGGACCTGGGCCATGAACTGACGGCAATGCTCGACGGCGGCACGTACCGCGGGGCGCGGATCCTCCAGCCGGAGAGCGTGGCGGCGATGCTGGATCCAGCCGTGCAGGTGGAGGGATCCAAGTGGTACGCGATGGGCTGGTTCACCCGGCCGCTGGTGGAGTCAGCCGACCCCGCAACTTCGATGCCGGAGGATGAGCTGCCGCTACTGGTTGAGCACCAGGGCGAATGGGGCAACAGCCACACCTACCTGGCCATGGTCCCGGAGTCCGGGCTGGGCCTCGCCCTGGTGATCAACGCCAACGACACCTCCGCCCCGTCGCTGCTGAAGGCGATCGACACCAACCTGCTGCGTATCCTCCACGGCCAGTCCCCCATCGAGCCTGTCATCCACGAGGACTGGCTGCAGCGCAACAGTTGGGCCGTCGCGATGGCGCTCCTCGTGGCGGAGCTCCTGAGCCTCGGACTGGCGCTGCGGTTCCTGCTGCGGCGACGCGTCACGGGCCGGAAACCGCGTGCTCCCCTGGTGCGGGCCGCCGTCGCCCTGGCCTTGGACGGGTTCGCGCTGTGGCTGTGCTTCATCTACGCCCCGGTACAGTTCGACACCCACCTGTTCGTGATCCTCCGGCAGTTTCCCGACGTCGGCATCTCGCTGGTGCCCGTGCTCCTGCTGGCGATTATCTGGCCGGTCCCCAGGACCATCTGGCTGCTCGCCCGGCTCCGCGCCGTGTCAGGATCCGCGGATCTCCCGGCGTCCTGACGCCTTTTCGGCGGCTGCCGAACGGTACGTCCGCCAAGCCACCAGGGGCAGCGGCACCTGCAACACCGCAGTCACTCCATGCACCAGATAGTGCCCGGCCGACTGGTCCGGCAAAAACGGCAGGACCGGCAGCGGAAGCACCGTGAGTATTGTTCCCAGGAGCACCACCGCCCCGACCACTCCCGCTGTGACCAGCAGCCACCGCCGTCGAAAGACCAGCCACGCCAGCACCAGGACTGCCAGCACGCCGTTGCTCGCATAGGTTTCCGGGCCGGCCACAATGGCCCAGCCGAACTCCATCACGTTGTGGAACACCGCCCCGGCGATGGACAGCAACGTGGCAAGCACCACCAAAGCAGAATTCGTTGGCTCCGACGCACTCATATGCCCTGCTTACGCCCGGTTCCTGAATGGCGCAAGGGGTTCCGGTCCCTTGCACCTGTTCCTCATCTGCGGCATCCGTTGTACGGCTGACCCGCCGGTTGCGGCACCGGCGTACCCTGAGCCTATGGATGCCGAAGTCCGCTATCTCAACCTCCGCACCGGCATCACCGTGCCGTGCTTCATCCACGGCGACGCGGGCAAGGAGCCCGTTCTGCTGCTGCACGCCTGGGGAGAATCCAGCGGTATCTTCGACCGGCTGATTCCGGAACTGGCCGGCTTCACGGTGTACGCGCCGGACCTCCGCGGCCAGGGCCTGGCGGACAAACCGGAGGACGGCTATTCGCTGGCCCAACAGGCCGAGGACGCCGCGGCCATCCTGGAGGCACTCAACGTGCCGCGGGCCTACGTGCTTGGCTCCTCCAGCGGTGGCTACGTTGCCCAGCAGCTCGCCGTCGTACATCCCGAAAAGGTGGCGGCGCTGGTCCTGGTGGGCGCACCCCTGACCCTGCACCGACGGCCGCCGTTCGCCGACGAGGTGGACACCCTCACCGACCCCATCGACGAAGCCTGGATACGCGACTCGCTGGCCTGGTATCCCCTGGAGCACGACGTTCCGCACTGGTACATCGAAGACCGCGTGCGCGACGGCGTCGCGATGCCGGCCCATGCCTGGAAGCGAATCCTCTACGGGCTTTTCGAGGCAACACCTCCCACCGAGTCGGGCACCATCCAGGCGCCAACACTGGTCCTCTGGGGCGCGAAGGACCGCCTGCTGCCCTGGCGGGACCAGGAAGCCATGGCGGAGAGCATCCAGGATTCGGTGCTGAAGATCTACCCGGATGTGGGCCACCTGGTGCTGTGGGAGTGCCCGGAGCAGGTGGCGGAAGATACGACGGCGTTCCTCACCGCGCTGGGGCCCCTCACCTGACAAAAGCCCCCGCCACCAACGATTAACCTTCCAGCCATCCAAAGACTGCCAGTCTCGTAATTTCAATTCAGATACTGCTGGTTTCGTAATTCCGTCACCCCCAACATTGACGGAAGGCATCACCATGCACGCTCGTGCAGGCATCATCGCCACTTCACTCATCGGGCTCGTCCTCACCGGCGCCCTGGCAGGCTGCTCTGGGAGCGCCAACGCCGGCGCCACAGCCGCAGACGGATCCAAAGCCAAGGAACTGGTCTTCGCCACTCCCCCGGGCACGGACGATCCGGAGGAGCAGTCCATCATGGAGAGCCTCTCCAGCATGGTGGGCGAGGCCACGGGCCAGCCGGTCAAGAACCTGCAGCCCGCCGACTACCTGGGCGTCGTCGAAGCTGTCCGCAACGGCTCCGTTGACGTGGCGGTGCTCAGCCAGTTCTCCGCCGCGCTGGCCTACAAGACGGAGAGCGTGGACCCGCTCCTGGTTTGGGGCGCCAGCACCGAACCGGCCGCCTTCTGCCTGGCCCGCAAGGACGGCGACGTCCAGAGCCCCGCAGACCTCAAGGGCCACCAGGTCGCGTTCGTCGATCCCGGCTCCACCACCGGCTACTTCATGCCCAAGTCCTTCTTCAAGAAGGCCGGCCTCACGGACGGCACCGACTACAAGAGCATCTTCGCCGGCTCCCACGACTCCGCCGTGCTTGCCCTGGCCAACGGCAGCGTGGATGTGGCCTGCACCGCCCGCCAGCTCTACCCCACCTTCCTCGAGAAGGGCATCCTGAAGGAAAGCGACATCACCATCATCGGCAAAACCGATCCCATCCCCGTGGGCATTTCCGTGGTGGTCCGCAAGGACCTGGACGCCGAAACCCGTGACGCCCTCAAGGCCAAGCTCCCCGCCCTTATGCTGGGCGACGAAAAGATCTCCAAGACCCTGGGCCTCAAGGGCGAACCCGCCGTGGACCCAGAGTTCAGCACCTACACTCCCCTGGTGGACGTCGCCGAATCCATCGGCGTGAACCTGCAGGACCTCCGATGAGCACGCCCGCCATGACGCGCCCGGCCGGCACCGAAGCCGCGTCTGCCGCCCACTCCGGCGAGCGCACCGCCGTCGAACATTCAGTAACAGCAAGCGAAACCACGACGACGGCACCCGCCGTGGTGCGGGCGCGGAACCTGCGCGTTGTGTACGGCGAGCAGGTGGCCCTGGGCAACGTGGACCTGGACGTCCATCCCGGCGAGGTGGTGGCGCTGCTGGGCCACTCCGGTTCCGGCAAGTCCACGCTGATGAAGACGCTCACCGGCATCGCGCCGTTCACCGCGGACACACTGACGGTGGCGGGCCGCGAGGTGGCGAAGCAGAACCCGGCCGGCCTGCGCGGGCTGCGGTCCGACGTCGGCTATGTCTTCCAGCACTTCAACCTGGTGCCCCGGCTGAGCGCCCTCACCAACGTGCTCACCGGCGGCCTGCATTCGGCCGGTCCGGTCAACATCCTTGGCACGTTCAGCCGCGCCCAGCGCACCCAGGCCCTGGACCTCCTGGACCGTGTGGGCCTGGCCCACAAGTCCCGGCAGCGCTGCCGGGACCTCAGCGGCGGCGAGCAGCAGCGCGTCGCGATCGCCCGCGCCCTGATGCAGCAACCCCGCCTCATCCTGGCCGACGAACCCGTCGCATCCTTGGACCCGCGGCTGGCCGGGAACATCCTGGGCCTGCTGCGGGACATCGCCCGCGAGGAACAAATCCCCGTGATCGTCAGCCTGCACGTGGTGGGCCTGGCCCGCCGCTACGCGGACCGCGTCCTGGGCCTGCATTCCGGGGAGCTGGTCTTCGCCGGCCCCGCCGCCAACCTCACCGAGAAGGAGGTGCACCAGATCTATGGCACCGACACTGAGCTCCTTGAAAACTGATTCAACACAGCAAACTGAAACGTCCGACGCCGGGGCTGCCGCCACCGCCGCTTCCGCTCCCCACGGGCGGACCGTTGATACCGCCCTTCCCGAGGCCGAACGCCTCCGCCTCTCCCGGCCTTTCGGCATCCCGACTCCCCGCGGCACCCTGCTCTGGGTCATCATCGCCGGCGTGCTGGTCTGGGCCGGAGTGGGCGCCGGGTTCAACCCGGAGAAACTGCTCACCGGCATCCCCAACATGGGCAACTTCCTCTCCCGGCTGTTCCCGCCTACGTTCGACAAGTTCCCCATCATCGCCAAGCTCCTGATCGAAACCCTGCAGATGGCAGTGGTGGGCACAGTGCTGGGCGCCCTGGCCTCGCTGCTGCTCAGCTTCGGCGCGGCCACCAACATCGCCCCGCGCTGGATCTACCTCAGCTGCCGCTGGATCCTGAACGTGCTGCGTTCCATCCCGGAACTCATCTTCGCGCTGATGTTCGTCTCCGCCGTAGGCCTGGGACCGTTCGCCGGCATCCTGGCGATTGTGCTGGGTTCGATCGGCTCGATCGGCAAGGTCTACGCAGAGGCCATGGAATCCGTGCAGCCCGGCCCCGTCGAGGCACTCACCGCCGTAGGGGCCAACAAACGGCAGATCATCAGCTACGCGGTCCTCCCGCAGGCCGCTCCCCTCCTGGTCAGCTACACGCTCCTGCTGTTCGAAGGCAACGTCCGCGGCGCCACCATCCTGGGCCTGGTGGGTGCCGGCGGCATCGGCCTGGAGCTCACCACCGCCATGCGCATGTACGACTACGGCCACCTCTGCGCCATCATCATCAGCATCATCGTGCTGGTCACCCTCATCGACCGCGCCAGCGCCTTCATCCGCGCCAAGCTCAGTTAGGACCCCTCCTTGGAAACGCTTGATCTTGCCCCCGTGAACCTCCGCGACCTGGGCGGCCTGCCCGTCGCCGGCGGCGTCACCCGCAACGGCGTGCTGCTGCGCAGCGACGACGTGTCCGTCCTCCCGCTTGAGTTTGCCCGCCAGATGGTGGACGACGGCGTGACCTCAGTGATCGACCTCCGCTCACCTGAGGAGGCACTCTTCACGGGCCGCGGGCCGCTGACCCTGCCCGGCGTCAACTACCACCACCTGGCGCTGACCGCTTCCGTCTCCATGCCGGAAGACATCAGCCGGGAGCTTATGTCCGCCACCAGCACGGCCCAGCAGGTGGGCGCCTGGTACGCGGGCCTGGTGGAAACGCAGGCCCGCCAGCTCGCGCTGGGCCTGACCGTGGTGGCCTTCAGCGAGGGCGCCACAGTGTTCCACTGCGCCGCCGGCAAGGACCGCACGGGCGTGTTTGCCGCCGTCGTGCTTTCCGCCCTGGGTGCGTCGACCGAAACCATCTCCGCCGACTACGCCGCCACCGCCGCCCGCTTGCCGCAGTTGTTCCCGCGGCTGCAGGCGATCATGGGCGGGCTGCTGCCCGGCGTAACCCCGGCCGACGGAGCGCGGCTGGGTGCCATGATGGGCGCCGAGGCAGCGTCGATGGATGAGATGCAGCGGATCCTGGTTGAGCGGCACGGCAGCGTCCACGAACCGGTGGTGCGGGCAGGACTGGGCGACGCCGTGATCGACCAGCTGCGCCGGAAGCTGGTGGCCGATGCCTGAGTCGCTGGCCGACACGCTGGCCCCCGAAGCCCCTGCCCTCCGGACTCCGGGCCGGCCGCGGGATGCCACCCTGGAGTCCTCGGTCCTGGCCGCCACCGTGGACCTGCTCCTGGAGCGCGACACCCGGGACGTCACCATCTCCGCCATCACCGAGCGCTGTGGGGTGAGCCGGGCGGCCATCTACCGCCGCTGGGCCAGCCGCGACGAACTGCTGGCCGCCGCGTTGGACAGCGTGCGCAGCGGGGTGGAGATCACCCCCGCGGGAAGCTGCCTGGACACCATCCTGGCCGCGTATGAACAGGCTTCGGTTGTGGTGGACGGCCGGGTAGGCGCGCTGATCAAGAAGCGGGTTGCCCTGGGCCTGGAGAACGAGAAGCTCCGGGCGCTGTCCTGGGAGCGGCACGTATCCGGGCGGCGTGGACCGATCGCAGCTGAGATCCGGCGCGGCATGGCCACGGGTGAAATCTCCGCGGACGTGGATGTGGAGGCCATGATCGACCTGATCAACGGCATGTATTACTACCAGCTGGTGGTGCGGGCGCCGTCAGGTGGGTCCGGTGTTTCCGGTCCTTCCGGGTCCGCTGGGCGCGATGCCACGCGGGCCCGGGTGCGGGCGGCCGTGAAACTGGTGTTCGAGGGGGCCGCCAGGCGGGACTGACCTCCCTCGGCGATGCCCGATACCATTCCCCTATGGACCAGCAAGTACATTTCATGACCATTGCCACGGCGGACCTGGACAAGGCCCGCGACTTCTACACCGCCGGGCTGGGCTGGACCCCGCTGATGGACGTCCCGGGCGAGATCATCTTCTACCAGGTGGCGCCCGGGACGGTCCTTGGCCTGTTCGACGCCGCGAAGTTCCAGCAGGACCTCAACAGCTCCGAGGCAGTTAGGGGCGTGAGCGGCGTGACCCTCTCGCACAACGTGGGCAGCCCGGAGGAAGTGGCCAGCACCATCGAGCAGCTGGCAGCGGCCGGCGGCACTGTCCTGAAACCCGCACAGGCCGGCGCGTTCGGCGGGATCTTCCACGGCCACGTCAAGGACCCCAACGGCATCATCTGGGAAATCGCCCACAACCCGGGCTGGCGCATCGACGACGACGGCGCGGTCGCTTTCGGGTGACCGACGCGGAACCGCAGGGCCCGCATCAAGCCCAGCCATCCGCCGTCGTACTTTGGCACGGAAAGTCATTTTTCAGACGATTGGATCTGATGTCGCTGCCGCTCGTTCAAAGCCCGCCCACTAAGAGGTGTGCGCGGTCCTGCGTTCACCAGAACGGCCACAGACTTCCTAGCGTCGACGAGCACCTTGATCTCCTCAGCCGTCCTTGACTCGGCCTCGCCAGTCGGCGTCCCCAGTCGATCGTGAAAGAGAGCGACGGCGAGGTCGGCTTTCTCGACGGTCGAGGATGGACAGGGGCCGTTCGCCGAACTCGGAAAAGCGTGCTCGGGCCAGGAAACCGGGAGCACGGTTAGCCCAGCGAGGCGACCGAGGTTGAGGTTCCACGGGGGGCCGAGATGAGCAAGGTTGAGCGCGAGGGGCGACATCAGCCATCGGTCAGGTTCCATCTGTTTGGTCAACGATGAGCGGCGCACCCAGGAATGCTGCTACTTGCCGCCGTCCTGGTCGGAGCGAAGTCTTCACTCGCTGCCGACGAGACGGAGTACTGGGCGCAGATCAACTTCGCCCAGCAGATCACGGACCTGCCAGGCGCTGATCTTCAGCGCCTCGGCGAGCACGGACACCGGTGCACCATGATCGCCGGCAAGCTCCGCGGCTTTCCTCAGCAGGGTGGGCACCTCGCCCGGGTACGCGTTGGTTGGGTCGGCCTTGTCGTCGTATACCGTCGACAGACGCTGGTATGCCCGGCGCGCCGACGACTCAGTGGTGCGGCCACGTTCCACCATCCGGCGGACAAGGGACGTAGGCGAGACGCCCCAGGTTCGGCCAATCCGGTGCAACGCTGCCAGGTCGAGCCGGTTCGGGAGGGCTGTTTCCATTGACGCGGCTGGGGTAAGGAATGCGGCGGCGAATTCGTCTGCTTCCTTCTCTATAGCCGCACTATGCTCTCCAGAGTCGACGTGAAGGAGCAAGTGGCCGATCTCGTGCGCGATCGAAAACCGGTGCTTGAACACATTCTCAGTCCGGCGTGGGGAGGTGATGATGATCGGACGATCGACGATGACGACGGAGAAGGCGTCCACGGCCTCGATCTCGGCGAGCGGTCGCACGGCGACGACGACGCCGTGGGACTCTGCTGTGGCAACCAGGTGCTTAATCGGGCCGTCGGGCAAGCTCCAATGCCTGCGCAAGAGGGCCGCAGCATCGGCGGGCGAGCTGTCCGCTCCAACCTTGGGGAGGTTGGTCTCAGGGAGCTTGACGAACCGCTCAAGGGCGAACGTCAGCTCCCACACGAGAGTCGCAGTGGCCAGCGCTTTTTGGCGGTCGCTTACCCGCGCCGACCTGAGACTCCGAAAATGAGCGTTCACGGTGTCGATGCGAGCGAGAGGACGTCCAACGCCGAAGAAGCCCGGGCGGACGTCCAGGACCCTGGCCAAACGCTCGAGCACGTCGGCCCGGGGCGAGTTTACACCGGCCTCGTACTGGCCGATGGCGGCAGGAGATACGCCCACCTCGGCGGCCAGCTCGGTCTTAGTCAGAGAGCTACGGACGCGGGCCTGGGTGAGTCGTGCAGGCTCGAACCGGCCGTGAGCCTGTCCAGACCCCAGCAGGTCGAACAGGCTCGGGCTGTTATCACGCATCCGGCCGCGTCTCCTCCTGCTTCTGCAGTTCGACGGTTGGAGTTACGGGGATACCACTGTCGAAAGACTCGACATCAGATACGACAGCGGCATCGACGAGTTCCGGTTCCCAGATGCACTCCTGCCCGCGCAATTGGACTTTGCCAGCGTCATCCAGCACGGCAACAGCCCACTCAATGGACTGCAGCTGTCGAGGAGTCGACCAGACCATGACGAGTACGAGCGGCATGGTGTCGTGAAGCGCCCCAAGCATGCTAGCAATCTCGGCCGTGTCAGGGGCATCCTCAACCGGTTCGCTCGTCTTGCTGAACGTGGGCTCGAACAGCATCGCCTGTGGCGGCGTTGCGAGGAAGCCAGCCAGACGCGTCGGGCTCGCCGCGAAGTTGCTGACCGCATCCGGGTTGTCCGGAACGCGCCAGACGTACAGCAAGCAACCATTGACGACCGGGACCTTATGTCCACCGGGAGCGAGCTTATGCGACTGGAAACCGTGCTTTGTCACCTCATCGTGGGTGTCATCCAGCAAATCACGCCACTGGCTGCCAAATCCCATCGCATATCGTGACCCCGAGGCCTCGTGAGCATCTGCTGACCGACCGTGCCTGGATCGCACGACCTGGACGAGCAGTTCGCGAATCCCGGATGCGTGAGCGCCGAGCGCGTCGGCGGGTGAGTCTGAAATCATCATGGACCTCCTGAATCCGCGTCCGGAGCCGCGAATTCGGCGAGGACTGCGAACTTTAGTATCGCACGCGATTCGCGCGTAAACGCTTCAATCGCTGCTTACGGCGCGTCGCACTCTTACAACCGGCAACCGGTCAAGACCCTCCGGGAGGGACCTGACCGAAGTGGCCGGGCCGGTCCCTAAAGAATGGCGTGCGGAGTGGGTGGCCCGAACAATCGTGCACCCGCCTCAGCCATTGCCGCACCCGTTCCCCCTGGTGAGCATGGATTCTTACTCGATGCCCCCCTCCAAGAGCGTTGACTCAAGCCGAACCGCAGCGCCTGCACTAAGCCCAGCCACCCGCCGTCGAACGCTCTTCCCCGCGTCATCAACCCGACGTAACTCCGGAACGTGGCACGCAATGTGATAGTCCGGTAAGTATGACTTCTTCATCCGGTTCTCCCGCGACGGCCTCCGCCGCCGAAGAACGCAGCGCCCGCGTCGCCGTCACCCTGTTTCCCCTGTTGATCCTGGCCGGTGGCGCCATTGCGCTTGCCACGCCCACCAGCTTCACCGGGCTGGCTCCGTGGATCAATCCGCTCCTGGGCGTCATCATGTTCGGCATGGGGCTGACGCTCACGGCGCCGGACTTCGCCGTCATTGCCAAGCGGCCAGTTCCGGTGGTGATCGGCGTGGTGGCGCAGTACGCCATCATGCCGCTCCTGGGCTGGCTGATCGCTGCCATGCTGGGACTCCCGCCCGCACTGGCCGCCGGTGTGATCCTGGTGGGCTGCTGCCCGGGCGGAACCGCGTCCAACGTGGTGTCCTACCTGGCCCGGGGCGACGTTGCCCTGTCCGTGTCGATGACCACCGTCTCCACGCTCCTCGCCCCGCTGTTCACCCCGCTGCTGGCACTGTGGCTGGCCGGCCAGTACATGCCGGTGGACGCCGGTTCCATGGCCTGGTCCATCGTCCAGATTGTGCTGTTCCCCGTGCTCCTGGGCCTGGTGATCCGGACGTTCCTGCCCGGCCTGGTGACCAAGGCCCTTCCCGCCCTGCCCTGGGTCTCCGTCGTGGCCATCACCATTGTGGTGGTTGCGGTAGTGGCCGGAAGCGCCAAGGCCATCTTCTCCGCCGGCCTGCTGGTTTTGGCAGCAGTCATCCTGCACAACGGGCTGGGCTACGCCCTCGGCTACACCGCCGCCCGGCTGTTCCGCCTGCCGATCCCGTCGCGCCGCACCACGGCGGTTGAGGTTGGCATGCAGAACTCCGGCCTCGCGGCAGGCCTGGCCCGCCAGTACCTGACGCCGGAAGCAGCACTCCCGGGTGCCATCTTCTCCGTCTGGCACAACGTTTCCGGGGCCGTCCTGGCCGCGTACTGGCGCCGTCGCAGCACCCCTGCTGCCCGCACCGGTGAAGCGGTGCCGACGGCGGTCGCGGAGTAGGGCACGCTGCCGCCGCCGGCCGCTCAGCGCAGCCTCTTGACCGCCGGGTGGCGCGGCCAGATACTTGGATTGCCGCTGCCAGCAGTGCCCCTTTTCGCGTTGTCGACAACAGTGAAACCGGTGGGCCCACAACGTCCCGCCACCCCTGACTGGCGAGGACTGGATCGATGGATATTTCGGAAGACGGCGTTTCAAAAGAACAGCTCACCCAGAAGCTGGACCGCCTGCGGAAACAGCTGTCCGGAAGCCTGCTGGAACCGGGTGACACCGGTTATGACGAAGCCCGGCGAATTTGGAACGGCATGCATGACCTGCATCCCCGGGCCATCGCGCGCGCGGGCTCGGTGGCCGACATCGATCCCGTCCTGAGCGCGGCAGCGGACACCGGTCTGGTGCTGGCCGTCCGCGGCGGAGGGCACAATGTGGCCGGCCACGGCAGCGTGGAAGGCGGGCTGGTACTGGACCTGAGCGCGCTGCGCGGTGTCACCGTGGACCCGGACACCCTCCTGGTAACCGTGGAACCCGGCGCAACGCTTGCCGACGTCGACAGGGCCACCGCCGAACACGGGCTGGCCGTTCCCCTGGGCGTCATCAGTGCCACCGGGGTGGCCGGACTGACCCTGGGCGGCGGCGTGGGCTGGCTGACCCGGAGCAACGGACTGACGCTGGACAACCTGGTCTCAGCTGAAGTCGTCACGGCCGACGGCGGGCACCTGCGGGCCAGCGAGGAAGAGAACCCGAAACTGTTCTGGGGCCTCCGCGGCGGCGGCGGAAATTTCGGCGTCGTATCTTCTTTCACCTTCCGGGCACGCCCGCTCCCCCACCCCGTCCTGGGCGCAAATCTCTTCTACCTCCCCGAGCACTGGAAACAGGCACTGGCCGGGTATGAGAAGTGGACCCGGGACCTGCCTGACCAGATGAACCCGATCCTCAGCATCCTGGTCCTTCCACCGGAGTTTGAGATGGGTGAGGCGCCGTGGCTGATCATCGGCTGCGCCTGGGCGGGCGCCGACCACCAGCCCGGTTTGGACCTCATCAACCAACTGCGGCACCACGCTCCCCCGGACCAGGAAGAGGTTGGCCCGGTTGCCTGGCCTGAGTGGCAGAGCGCCATGGACAGCCTGTTTCCCACGGGAGCGCGCGGGTATTGGAAGAACGTCTCCTTTTCCCGCCTGGATGAGCAAGTCATCGACGTCCTCGCGGGCTTCGCGTCCCGGGTGCAATGGCGCGGCACGGGAATAGACGTCCACCACCTGGAGGGGGCCTTTGGCAGGACGGCCGAGGAGGCAACGGCCTACCCCAGCCGGGCCTCACGCTACCTGCTGAACATCTACGGGTTCTGGGCTGACGCCGAGGATGACGTGCGCCTGACCGCGTTCGCCCGCGAGGCGCACGCTAGCATGCAGCCGTTCTCCGAACAGGGCGAGTACCTGAACTTCCTGGGCGGCGAAACCCGGCAGGACCCGGAGGCAGCGCGCCAAACCTACGGGCAGGACAAGTACCAGCGGCTTATTGACCTGAAGCGGCAGTACGATCCCGGCAACCTCTTCAGCCGCAACCACAACATCCTGCCACCCGGACAAGACACCGACGGCCTGTAGGCCGGGACCAGGACCTAGAGCGCTACCGTCCTGAAGCCCAGGTTGCCGCTGGCCGAATCGGGGGTGTTGGAGCTCCGCGCTGCCAGGCGGTACCGGTTGCAGTATGAGTCGTGGCAGAGATAGGAGCCACCGCGCATCACCCGCCCGCGCCCGATGGTGGGCCCCTGCGGATCCTCCACGGTTCCGGCGCCCAGGCACGTCTTGTAGTACTTGGGCAGGAACCAGTCGCTGCACCATTCCCACACGTTTCCGCTGGTTTGGTAGAGCCCGTAGCCGTTGGGACTGAATGACACTGCGGGCGCGGTGGTGAGGTAGCCGTCTTCAACATCGTTGCGGGCCGGGAATTCGCCCTGCCAGATGTTGCATCTGTGGCGTTCGGCGGGGCCGGCAGCGTCCTCGTTGTGCAGATCGTCGCCCCACGGATACCGCTGCCCTGCTTGGCCGCCACGGGCGGCATATTCCCATTCGGCCTCCGTGGGCAGCCGGCGTCCGGCCCAGGCGCAGTATGCCAGGGCATCGTTGTGGGAGACGTGGGTGACAGGGTGGTCCGGGATGTCCGACCAGTGCGAAAGAGGCCCGGCGGGGTGTGCCCAACCGGCTCCGCGAACGTTGAGCCACCACGGGACATCGTTGACGCGGTTGAGGATATCGCGCTGGTCTGCTTGGACCGCCAGGTGGAACACGGCCGATGTTCCGTAGGTTTCGGACTCTGTCCGGTACCCGGTGGCGTCCACAAACGCGGCGAACTCCTGGTTGGTGACCGTGGTGGCGCTGATCCGGAATGCGGAGATCCGCACTTCGTGCACCGGCGACTCGCCATCGCCGTCGTAACCCTCATTGAAAGGGTCACCCATGGCGAAGGTCCCAGCGGGGATTTCGACGTCGGACGGAAGGCTGGGACCGGCCGTTGCGGACCCGGAGGGCTCGGCATGAGGGGAATGGAGCGCCGCGGGAACCGCGAGCAGGTTCAGGACGGGCTTGCCATCCGACCGGGAGGAACCCGCGTTAGGGGTACAGCAGCTGTCCAATTTCCTGTCTTTCATGGTTGCCGGGCACCGAAACGGCGTAGTCCTTTTACGCCGACTCGGCATCGGGTTGTAATTGTCGTGCCGAGAACAAGCTTGCCAGAACCGAGCAAGCAGCGCCCCTGGCCACGGCCCCGTGATCCACAACGGTGTTGATCAACAACGGAGGCGGAGTGTTGGAATGCCGATATTGGCCCTGGAAAGCATCCCTGCTGAGATCGGCAAATCCTCCAACATTGGCCTCGGGGGCGAACGCAACCACCACCTGCTCGGGACCCAGGACCTTGGCTGTTTTCGCCATGCCCATCCCCGGGTGCCATGCGGCGTCGGCAATGAGGTCAGAATCAGCATCCAGGGCGGCATTGGGTTGCCGCCCCATGCGTTCACCTTCCCGGCGGATGCCCCAGAGACTGCTGCGCGTGTCAAAACAATCGTCGGCACCGCAGTGGCAAGGCCGTGCTCTTCCATCGGCGGCCAACAAGAGCCTGGAGCCAATGCAGTAGGACGGCCCAACGCTTCCGTCATCACTGGTCCGGCCGGCCACCTGCCGAAGGTGCATCCAGGAAGGTAGTCACAACGTCCTGCACAAGGTTGGTCCTGGAGAGGCCGAAGAAGTGGGTGGTGCCCGGGAACACCGCGAGTTGCGAGGCGGGCACGCCGTCAAAATCACCGTTGACGTCGCCACCGCGCAGCTGCAGGAAACGCACGGCGTGCTCCAGCTTCACCATGTCGCAATCGCCCACGGTGATCAGGGTGGGCGCAGCGATGCCGCGGATCTCGTCATCGGTCCAGCCGCTGGAGCCCGCATCGTAGCCGCCCAGCTTGTCCAGCAGGCCCTGCAAATGACCGTGGTCCGGATGCGGCGAGACCGCCAGATAGCGCTGTTCCATCGGCGTGCCGGCGATCATGTCAACTGTCATGGCAGAGACTGCCTCGGCGTTTCCGCCACGATCACCCTCAGGGCGGAAGGATACCGAGGAGACGATGACCTTGCGGACCAGGCCGGGATGCTTGATTGCCAGGTGCAGGGCGACTGCCCCTCCAACGCTGAATCCGAAGACATCAGCCTCGCCCACGTCCAGATGCGCCAGCAGGCCAACCACGTCCGAGGCCAGGTCGGGCGTGTTCAGCGGGCGATCAATGTCGTTGGTTCTGCCGTGGCCCTGGAAGTCCGCGGCGATGACCCTGCGTCCTTCCGACAATGCCGGGATCAGGGCGCCGAACTGCTGCTCAATGTCGAACAGGCCGCCGTGCAGGAGCAACAACGGCGTTCCACCCGAGCCATGCACCTCGTAGTACATCTGAAGTCCGTTGACTGACGCATAACCTGTTTCCGGGTTTGTTTCCGCTTGCCTGGGCATCTGCAGTCCTCCGCTCGTTTTCGCGCCATCCTAGTCCGGCCCGGCTCCGGCTGAAAGCACTCGCCTGGTTTGGAGGAGCTGTACGCAGGCCAGCCGCCGTCAGCCGAACAGCGCCGCCACCCGTGTTAGCGTCTGGTAGATCCCGTAGGCCAGCGGCACCCCGACGAGTGCCCAACCCACGGCCAGCTTGCCGGTGGAGGCTTGGACGGGAGTATCCGCTTCTGACGTGTGTGCTGTGCTCATCTCAGGCCTCCATGGCGGGTTCGTGCGACCGGGCGCGGCCGGGGCGGGGTTCGTGGAACCGTTCGTCAACGGGTTTGACCATCAGGTTGGCCAGGAACCCGATAACCAGCAGCCCCACCATGGTCAGCAGGGCCGGCTGGTAGGACGCGGCGGTCAGCTGCCCGGGCTTCCCCTGGGCATCCAGGAAAGCGTTGACGATCAATGGACCTGCGACGCCCGCGGCAGACCAGGCCGTCAGCAGGCGGCCGTGGATGGCGCCCACCTGGAACGTCCCGAACAGGTCCCGGAGGTATGCCGGAACCGTTGCGAAGCCGCCGCCGTAGAAGGAAATGATGACAAAGGCCAGCACCACGTAAAGGAACGTACTGGACGATCCGGCCAGGGCAAGGACCGTGTACAACACGGCACCGACGCCCAGGTACACCATGTAGATCCGCTTCCGCCCGGTGATGTCCGAGGTGGCGGACCAGCCGAAACGGCCGGCCATGTTGCCGATGGAAAGCAGCCCCACAAAACCGGACGCCACCGCGGCACTGACCAGGGACACGCCGTCGGACTGGCGGAAGAAGTCCTGGATCATGGGGGCGGCCTGCTCCAGGATGCCGATCCCCGCGGTGACATTGCAGAAAAGCGCGATCCACACGAGCCAGAACTGTTTGGTCTTGACGGCGTTCCGGGCGGAGACGTTCTCCATGGTGACCAGCGCCGCCTTCTTGACCTTGGCGGGGTCGAACCCAGCCGGGCGCCAGCCTTCGGCCGGGACCTTGATGGTGAAGGCACCAAAGAGCATGTAGACGAGATAGACGACGCCGAGAGTCAGGAATAGCTTGCCCACGGCATCGCCGCTGGCCACCCAGTCCGCGCCATTTGAACCGGGATCGTACATTCTAAGCAACGCCGAAGACACCGGGCTGGCGATCAGCGCGCCGCCGCCGAAGCCCATGATGGCCATCCCGGTGGCGAGGCCCGGGCGGTCCGGGAACCACTTGATCAGCGTGGACACCGGCGAAATGTAGCCGATTCCCAGGCCGATGCCGCCAACGAAGCCGTACCCGAGGTAGACCAGCCACAGCTGGTTGGTGAAGATGCCCAGCGAGCCGATCAGGAAGCCGCTGACCCAGAACATGGCCGACGTGAACATGGCCTTGCGTGGGCCGTTGGCATCCACCCAGGTCCCCATGACGGCCGCGGAGAGGCCAAGCATCACGATGGCAATGGAGAAGATAATCCCGATTTCCGTGAGGCTGGCGTCGAAGTGTTTAACCAGCGCGGTCTTGTAAACGCTGGTTGCATAGGCCTGGCCTATGCAAAGGTGAACGGCGAGCGCCGCAGGCGGTACCAGCCAGCGGTTGAAGCCCGGCGGTGCAATGGTTCGTTCTCGGTCCAGCCAGCCCATAAGTATTCCTCTTGCTTTCCTGCAGTTGAAGACGTCGTTGTCACTGCGCCAATGCCTGCCGCAAACATAGTGCATGCCGCTTGCCGGTGCGTCGGTTCTGCGCCGAGCGGCGGGTCTTTTACGACGAGCGGCTGCCGCCCAGCACCACGTTCACGGGCTCCTTGCCCTCCAGCAGGAGCCCGATCTGTTTTTTGACCAGCCGGACCATCCTCGGGAACATGGCCGAGCTGGCGCCGCCCACGTGCGGGGTGATCAGGACACCAGGCACTGTCCAGAGCGGGTGGTCCGCCGGCAGCGGCTCCGGATCGGTGACGTCCAGCGCCGCGCGCAGACGTCCGGAGGAGGTCTCCTTCAGCAGTGCCTCGGTGTCGGCAACCTGCCCGCGGGCCACATTCACCAGCAGCGCGCCGTCCGGCATCGCGGCCAGGAACTTGGCATCAACCAAGTGGCGGGTGTGCTCGCTGAGCGGCACGCTGACCACCACAATGTCATGCAGCGGAAGCTGCTCATACAGTGAGTCGATGCCCAGGATGGGACCGTGCTGGCCGTCGCGCGCACGGCTGGCCATCCGGGTGACGTGGGTTTCGAACGGCAGCAGGCGCGCCTCAACCGCCTTGCCCACTCCCCCGTAACCCACCAGCAGCACGCGCCGGTCGGCCAGGCTGGGCCGCTGGACGTGGCCCCAGGTGCCGGTTGCCTGGTTCCGGGCAGAATCGGCCAGTCCGCGTTGGCTGGAGATCATCATGCCCAAGGCGAGTTCCGCCGTCGACGTTTCATGGACCCCTGCCGCGTTAGCGAAAACGCAACCTCGAGGCAGAACGTCAGAGACGCCGTCGTACCCGATCGACTGGCTCTGCACCAACCGTACGTCCACGCCGTTCAGCGCCGACAGCACCCCCGCGCCGCCCATGTACGGCGGCACCAGAAGGTCAAAGCGTTCTGCGGGCGCCGGCCCGGTCAGGTTCCAGAGGTGGTATTCGACGCCGGCAGCCGGCTCCATCGCATCCAGCAGTTCCTGGCTGGGCAGGCTCACGGTAATCACCGGACGAGTCTGGCACGGGTCACATCCACGCGGCAAAGGCGTCCCACCCTGGGCGGCAGCAACTACAGCCGCCGCTGCCGGAACATCGGGAACGCCTCCCGGACGCTGGCCACTGTGCCCGGAGAAACCTCAAGCGTCCGGACGCCGGGGTCCGTGCCCAGGTCCAGTTCCACCGCGCCCATCGGATCCACCAGCACGCTCCGGCCGACTGAGACGGGCGGAGCCTGGCAGACCGCGGCCACGTACACACTGTTTTCAATGGCCCGGGCCGTGTTCAACGCCAGCCACTGGGCGGTCTTGTGGACACCGGGCACCCAGGCGGAGCAGACCAACAGCACCTGCGCGCCGGCGTCGGACAACGATCTGGCCAGCTCCGGGAACCGCAGGTCGTAACACGTCATCAGGCCGAAGCGGACTCCCCCGGCGGCAAACACCACAGGCTCTGTTGAAGGGCCGGGCGCGATGTACTGCGATTCCCCGAAGCCCTGGGCATCAAAAAGGTGGATCTTCCGGTACGAAGCCAGCAGGGCGCCGTCAGATCCGAAGGCCACCAGGGTGTTGTACGCCTTGCCGGGGTGCGGCGCGGACTCCACCACACCGGCCACCAGCGCGATGCCGTGCCGGCGGGCAATGCCGGCCAGTTCCTGGCAGACGGGCCCGTCCAGCGGCTCGGCAACCTCCGGGAAGGTCGCATCCACCATCTTCTTCTCATAAGTGGCGTACTCCGGGAAGGCGACCAGGGCCGCGCCATCCTGCGCTGCCTGGGCGGCGAACCTGTCCATCACAGCCAGGTTGGCCCGGGCATCCGTGCCGGACTGCAACTGCCCCAGCGCTATCCTCACCGATGCTCCTTAGTTCAGGCGGCCGCTTCGATGGTGGCCTTTTCCGTGGACGTCATCTCCGGCGGAGCGGTCCTGAAGCCCTTCGTGATCAGGGCCAGGACCACCACGCCCAACACCAGCCAGGACACACCCAGCGTAATGGCGTTGCTGTCCAGCCGGGAGAGCAGGTACGCACAGATGACGGCGCCGATCACCGGCACCACCACGTAGGAAAGGGGGTTCAGCTGATTGCCCTCCCGGCGCTGGCGCACATAGTGGAACACCACGGCGACGTTCACCAACGTAAAGGCGGTGAAGGCACCAAAGTTGATGAACGACGTCGAGGTGGCCACATCCAGGAACACAGCGATCAGGCCTACAGCACCGGTGGCGACCAGGTTGATCACCGGGGTGTGGTACTTCTCGCTCAGCCGGCCAAAGAAGGCCTGGGGCAGCACCGAGTCCCTTCCCATCGCATACAGCAGGCGGGAGGCGCTGGCCTGTGCGGCCAGGCCGGACGCGAACTGCGCCACCACCAGGCCCGCCAGGAATATGGCACCAAACAGCTGCCCGCCGATCTGCAGGGCAATGGAACTGGCCGCCGAGGCAGCATCCTCGAACACGCCGCCGGGGTGCACCAGCTGGGTCACATAGGAGACCACCACGAAGATGCCGCCGCCGATCAGGGCCACCAGCATGATGGCCCGCGGAACTGTTTTGCGCGGGTCCACCGTTTCCTCCGTCAGGGTGGTGACGGCGTCGAATCCCAGGAACGAATACGCGGCGATCGCGGCACCGGCAGAGATGGTGGCAAACCCTGACGTGTCATTGAAGAAGGGTTCCGTGCTGGCCAGTCCGCCGGCGCCCGAGGTGGTCACCACGTTGCCGATGGACAGTGCCACGAAGAACACGATGACCAGCAGCTGGAATGCCATCAGGATGTAGTTGGCCTTGTCCGCCACCTTGATGCCAAGGATATTCAGCAGCGTGGTGATCACAACGAAGCCGATGATCCACACGGCGATGGGAATGGCCGGGAACTGCGCGGTCAGGTAGGAACCGCCGATCAGCCAGATCACCATGGGCAGGAACAGGTAGTCCAGCAGGATGGCCCAGCCCACCAGGAACCCGACGCGCGAATCAATGGACCTGTGGACGTAGGTGTAGGCGGAACCGGCCACGGGAAAGGCCACGGCCATCCGGCCGTAGCTGTGGGCCGTGAACAGCATGGCCACCATCGCCATCAGGTACGCTGCCGGCGCCGCACCACCGGTGGACTCGGCAATGATGCCGAAGATCCCCAGCACGATCAGCGGGGTCAGGTAGGCCAGGCCGAACAGCACCAGGGAGGGCAGCTTCAGCGTGCGGGTCAGTGTTGTAGTCACGGGGTTTCCTTAGGAATTGAAAGACTGGGGTGACCAGGCGCCAGGATTGATCCGGCCTTGGTAGAGGGGCAGCTCCAGGGCAGCATCGCCCTCCTGGAACTGGGACCAGGGGCGGCTGGCGTTCTCCGTGCCATGCGTCCGGACATGTTCGACGGCGGACAGGTCCATCTCTGCGGCCAGCAGGACGGGTTCCGCATCCGGGGCCTCGGCAATGGTGTTGCCCTCCGGATCCACAATGATGCTCCGGCCCATTCCGGTGGGGCCGGCACAGTTGACGCTGACAACGAATACCTGGTTGACGATCGCGTTGGCCTTGGCCAGCACCAGTTCCTGCTTCCGGTCCGGCGTGGTGGTCTTAACGACGTTGATGATCACCTCGGCGCCCATCCAGGCGAGGTGGCGGGACACTTCGGGGAACCAGGCGTCGTAGCAGATGTTCAGTCCCACCCTGCCGACTCCAGCCAGGTCCACGGTGGCAAAGCGGTCACCCGGATCGTAGGGCTCATACGGCCGCCAGGGGAACACCTTCCGGTAGTACCCGGCCAGGTCCCCTTCCGGAGAGAGGACCAGCTGGGTGTTGAACAGCTGGCCTTCGGGGCCGCGTTCGCACACACTGCCGGGGACCAGCCAGATGCCCAGGTCCGCCGCCAGGGCCCGGAGTGCCCTGACCCGCGGACCGTCGAGCGGCTCCGCGGCCTCGTGGAGCTTTTCCGCGCGTTGCCGGTCCGGGTCCGAGTCGCCGAACAGGTGCAGCTCAGGGAACACCACCAACCTGCTGTCCGGCTGGGCGGCGAGCGCCGTGCGGACCTCGTCGGCGAACGCCTCGATGGGTTCGCCGATGAGCCTGGGCCGGGCTTGGGCTGCAATAAGGGGAAGGATGCGTTGCATGGCGTCTCCACGTTGGGGATGTGATCTGGACTATATTAGATCATAATGAACTAATTAGCGGAAGACGTGGAAATGGCCCGTAAGGTAACGGATATGACCCAACAGATGGAGGACACGCCAGGCCCATCACCTATCGGTGAGGGCACACTGGGTGAAGGCACACTGGGCGGCATGGAGCGCCGGAGCGCCATCGATGCGGTCCGGTTGCGGATCGGCATGGCCATTTCCCTGGGGCTGCTGCGTCCCGGCGAACGGCTGCCGGACCAGGACGACGTGGCGCTGGGCCTGTCGGTCAGCCCCATTACGGCCCGCAGGGCGCTGGCCAGCCTCGCGGAACAGGGCGTTGTGGTCCGCCGCCGCGGCCGCTCCGGCGGGACATTCGTGGCCGACAACCCGCCGCAGTCAGTGCTTGCCGAATTGGCGGCCTCGCCCGCGGAGTCCCGGGCCGTCAGCCAGCTGGTGGACCGCAGGCTGCTGTTCGAATGCGCCGTAACCCACTACGCCTCGGTGAACGCGACCGACGGCCAGCTGGACGAACTGGAGCGGCTGACCCGGGACATGGCCCAGTCCACCGACTGGTCCGGATACCACCAGGCGGACGAGCTATTCCACCAACTGGTGGGCACGGCTTCCGGCCTGGGTACCGCCGTCGCTGCCTACCACCAGACGCTGGCCGAGCTGTACGCCTACTTCATCCCCTACCCCATCGAGCGGCTGCATGCCTCCAACTGCGACCACATCGCCTTGGTGGAGGCATTCCGCGCCAGGGACAGCAACGAGGCAGTGGAGGTGGCCCGGAAACATGTGGACATCCTGCACAGCACCATGTTCATGGGACTGACGCAGAACGCACCCGGATGAGCGCCGCCGTCGTACTGAACGCCACCCGATCCGCTGCCTGAGGAAACCCTCCTACAGAACCTTGGACAGGAACGCCTTGGTCCGCTCCTGCTGCGGGTTGCCCAGCAGTTCCGAGGGCGGGCCGGATTCCACCACAATGCCGCCGTCCATAAACGCCACGGAGTCGGCCACTTCCCGGGCGAAGCCCATCTCATGCGTCACCACGATCATGGTCATTCCGCTGGTGGCCAGCTCCTTCATCACGTCCAGCACCTCACCCACGAGTTCCGGGTCCAGCGCGCTGGTGGGCTCGTCAAAGAGCATCAGCTTGGGGTCCATGGCCAGGGCGCGGGCGATCGCCACGCGCTGCTGCTGCCCGCCGGACAGGTGCGCCGGGTAGTGGTCAGCCTTGTCCCCCAGGCCCACGCGCTCCATCAGTTCCCGGGCCCGCAGCACGGCCTTGGCCTTCGGGACACGCTTGACCCGCATGGGCGCCTGAATGATGTTCTCCAGCGCCGTCATGTGCGGAAACAGGTTGAAACGCTGGAACACCATGCCGATGTCCCGGCGCTGGAGCGCGGCTTCCTTGGGCCGGAGCTCATGGAGCTTGTCCCCCTTTTGCCGGTAGCCCACCAGCTGTCCCTCCACGAAGAGCCTGCCGGCGTCGATCTTTTCCAGGTGGTTGATGCAGCGCAGGAACGTGGACTTCCCGGAGCCGCTGGGCCCCACCACACACAGCACCTCACCAGCCTGGACTTCCAGGCTGATGCTGCGCAGCACGTTGTTGGAGCCGAAGCTCTTGGACACCCGGTCCGCGTGGACCATTGCTGTACTGCTCATCCCTTGCCTCCCACTTCATTGCCGAGCGGCACCTCGGTGACCTTTGCCACCGAAGGATCAATGTCCGACGCCGGACCCGCCTGCCGCCGTCCGGTACCGCGGGAGAAGCGCTTCTCGATGAAGTGCTGGCCCACCATCAGGACGGAGGTAAACAGCAGGTACCAGATGGACGCCACAATCAGCAGCGGAACCGGCGTAAACGTCACCGCGGAGATTCCGCGTGACACCCCGTACAGGTCGATGCTGAGCGGAATGGCCGCCACCAGCGAGGTGGTCTTCAGCATGGAAATCACCTCGTTGCCCGTGGGCGGGATGATGATCTTCATGGCCTGCGGCACCACCACATACCGCATGGTCTGGCCCCAGGACATGGCCAGCGCCGTCGACGCTTCCTCCTGCCCCTCGTCCACGGACAACAGCCCGGCGCGGACGATCTCGGACATATACGCGGCCTCGTTCAGTGCCAGCCCGATCACGGCCGTGATGTACAGGTTGGTGAACACGTCATTGGGGATGCTGACCCAGGGATCCATAAACGGAATCCCGATGGTGAACACCGGGTAGATCAGCGCCACGATCCCCCAGAACACCAGCTGCACATACACAGGCGTGCCGCGGAAAATCCACAGGTACAGCCAGGCAATGCTCTTGACCACGGGGTTGGGCGAGAGCCGCATGATGGCCAGGAGCAGGCCAAGGACAATCGCGCCGACCATCGCATAGATGGTGAGTGAAAGCGTCACCCAGGCCGCCTGGCTGATCCGGCGGTCGAACAGGTACTTGCCCACGTCCGCCCAGCCGTAGTCCGGCCGTTGCGCGGCATCGACGACGAAGAGCGCCAGCATGAGCACCAGCACCACGGCAATCGAGATCCGCCACGGGTGGCGCAGGGGAACGGCCACAATGGCCTCCCCCTGCGCCTGTTCGTTCGCGGCAGGCTGGACGTCCGCTACCGGTTTGGAAACAGTCACCTGATTACCCGTTCTTCGACGCCACGTTGAGTTCCGCCGTCTTCACACCGCCGCTTTCCACGCCCCACTTGGACAGGATGCGGTTGTAGGTGCCGTCGTCGATCAGTGCCTGCAGTGCCTTCTGCAGGACCGGGGTGAACTCGCTTCCCTTGTCCACCGGCATGCCGTACGGAGCAACCTCGAAGGCGTCCCCGGCGGTCTGGATCTTGTCCTTCGTCTTGGAGATCGCGTAAAGCGTGACGGGCGAATCGGCGCTCATCGCGTCAACCTGGCCTACCACCAGGGCGTTGGTGGCCTGGTCCTGGGCGTCATACCGGAACATCTCGATGGCAGGCTTGCCGGCATCGGTGCAGGCCTTGGACTTGGCCGGCACCTCATGGGTGTCCTCATACGTGGTGGCCTGGACGGCAACCTTGAGCCCGCAGGCGTTGTCCGGATCAACGGTCTTGCCCTTGGGAGCGGCCCACTGGATGCCCGCCGAGTAGTAGTTGACGAAGTCCACCTGCTTCTCGCGTTCCAGGGTGTCCGTGAAGGAGGAGACGCCCATGTCGTCCTTGCCGGCCTTGACCGACGGCAGGATGTTGTCGAACGTGCCGATGTCGAAGTTGACCTTCAGTCCCAGCGAGTCGCCCAGGGCCTGGGTGAGGTCCACGGCCCAGCCGGCCGGGGCGCCGTTGCCGTCCTTGAACTCGTTGGGCGGGTAGTTGTTGGCCATTCCCACATTGAGGACGCCGGCGGACTTCATTTTCTCCGGCAGCAGGGCGGCGATTTCCTCGTTCTTGGGGACGGCGGTGTCCGCAGCGGAGGAGGTGCCGCCTGCACCGGCAGGGGCACTGTTGTCCACGCAGCCGGAGAGCATCAGGGCTGTTGCCGCGGTAAGGGCAGGGAGGATGTATCTGGTGCGCATTGGATCCTTAGGTTGGTAGGAAGATGTAGGTGCGGCACCGGAAATGGCTGGGGAACCCGGCTAAGGCCGGGAAGCTCAGGGTGCGTACCTCTGGCAAATCTGTCAGGAATTCATAACGGCGCCTGTTGAGCGGGCTGCATTCCGCACATCGCGGATGACTTCCGGGCCTCTGGCCTTCAACTCGGAGATAGTGGATACGCCTACCAGCGTCATGGTACGCCTCAGTTCGTCGCCGAAGATTTCCAGGATGCGGCTGACCCCCGCAGATCCGGCCGCCACGAGGCCATAAAGATACGGCCGGCCGATGGAGCACGCGTCCGCCCCCAGAGCCAGCGCCTTCACCACATCGCTGCCGCGGCGGATGCCCGAATCCACGATGATTTCGATCCCGTCGCCCACGCGCTGCCGCGATTCCTGGAGCACGTCCATGGGGCTGAGCATGTGGTCCAGCTGGCGTCCGCCGTGATTGCTCAGCTGCACCGCGTCCAGCCCGATCAGGGCTGCCCTTGCCACGTCGTCCGGATTAACGCAGCCCTTGAGGACGATCTTGCCTGGCCAGGCTGCCCGCAGGCTTTCGAGCTCATCCCAGCCGCTGCTGGCATCCGAATGGCCCAGGATCTGCTGCCACATGGACGGCGTCACCATGGACGAGGACTGACCGGCTGGATCCAGGTTGGGAAAGCTGATGCCGTCCGCCCGGAGGAAGTTGGCCCACCAGGCCGGGCGGCGCGCAATGTCCGCCACTGTGGACAGCGTCAGGGCCGGCGGCGCCGTGAAGCCGTTGCGCAGATCCCGTTCCCTGGAGCCAAGGGCGCGGGTATCCACTCCCACAATCAGCGTTTGGTAGCCGGCCGCAAGGCAGCGGTCCAGCTTGTTCCGGCGGGCAGGAGAATCCGGCGCCAGCCCCATGTTGAACCAGCGGTCCAGCCGCGGAAAGTCCGCCGCGATGGTTTCCATGGGCACGGTGCTCAGGCCGGCCAATCCATAGGGAATGCCGGCGCCTTCGGCAGCCCGTGCGACGGCGTGTTCCCCTTCCGGGTGGAAAAGCCGGGTAGCGCCGGTGGGCGTGAGGGTCAAAGGCAGTGCGCTTGGCCTGCCCAGCACGGTGGTGGCAGTATCCGGCCCGGTCACCGGACCCCAGCTGGGCATCAGGCCCCAGGAGTCAAAGGCCGTCCGGTTGCGGCGCAGCGTCACCTCGTCCTCGGATCCGCCGTCCAGGTAGTCGAAGATCCCGGCGGGAAGGACCTGGCGTGCGGCCTGCCGGTACTCCTCCACGTTGAAGGCATTGGCGAGTACCCGGCGCTTGCGTGAGAACACCGGCGTCCTCATCTGGACGAGCTGCCTGGCATCGCTGAATTTCAAGGGGCGCCTTTCGGTTTGACGGGCTTGCGCTATGGTTCAGCGTAGGAAGAAGCAGGTGTCCCAGCTATGGATAATCCGACGAATTGAGGACACCGTGATTGGGAGCAACTACCAAAGCGCCGCGGGCCTGGCCGCCGGGCCGGGAGCCGGCCATGCGCTCCCCACCCTCGCGGCACTGGCCTCTGCGGTAGCCTCCGAGCTGGTGACGGTGGTGCACATGCCGGCTGACGACGGGCAGATCGTGGCGGGCTCGGTGCTCTACGATTCCACCGCCACGCCCACGGCTTTTCCCAATGCCGTGGCGCTGGCGATCGGGCTGTCCCTTACCGGGAAAAGGCTGGCCACCCGCCTGGCCGAACTGAAGGATGCCGGTTACGTGGGCCTGGTGTACAAGACCAACGGAGCCCCGGATGAGGCCCTGCGGGAGGCCGCGGGATCGCTGGGCCTGGCCCTGTTCCAGGCGGCCGATTCGGTGCCGTGGAACCACCTGAGCGAGATCATGGACGCGGCGATCGGCATGCATCTCCAGGCCGGCCGCACGCTGGTGGACATCCGCCCGGGAGACCTTTTTGACCTGGCGAATACCGTTGCCGCCCAGGCCGGTGGTGCGGTGGCCATCGCCGATCCCGCCCAGGTGGTCCTGGCCTATTCCACGTTGCCGGACCAGCCGATCGACGAGACCCGGCGGACGTCCATCCTGCACCTCCAGGTTCCGCATACGGAGGAGAACGACGCCGACTACCGCCGCGTGCATGCAGCGTCCGGAGTGGTGGATGTGGGCGCACCTGGACGGACCCTGACCCGCTCAGCCATTGCCATCCGGGCCGGCCACACCGTCCTGGGGTCGCTGTGGCTGCTGAAATCCACGGAGAAAAGTGCCGTGGATGTGGAGGGCGTTCTCCGCGACGCCGCCAACGTTGCAGCGCTGCACATCCTGCACCGCCGGACCAGTTACGCTTCCAACCTCTCCCGGCAGATTGACCTGGTGGGTCCCCTGCTGTTCGAGCCGGCGCAGGCCGAACTCACCGCGATCAGGCTGGGCATCTCCGCAGCAGAAGTGCGGGTTGCCGCGGTGAGCACCTGGCCGCCGGAGGCCAGTGCACCGGACTCGCTTGAGGCCAGGCTGCGGCTGTTCGACATGGTGCGCACCGCCTGCGCAGTCCGTATCCCCTCCGCTGTGTGCGGGCAGGCGGACAACGTTGTGTACGTCGTCCTGCCGCAGGCGCCCACCGCCACCCGGGAGTTTCAGCTGGGTGCCATCCGGCGTATTGCTCAGAACGCATCGCGGCAGATGGGCCGCCCGGTCCTGGCCGGGCTGGGCAGCACCTGCCCCATCGGCAGGCTGGCCGACTCACGGACAGACGCCGAAGCGGTCCTGGGCGAACTCCTTCGCAACGCGGACGAGGGCAGGATCCAACCCGGTTCGGACGACCATGTTGCAGACAACGAGTCCCTGGGCTCGAGGCCCTACCTGCGGCAGATTGTGGCGGCCCTGACCGCCTCCGGCCAGTTGCCCGGCGAGCTGGGAACGAAGATTGCCGAGCTGGACGCCGACGGCAACAAGCAGTTCGAGGAAACGCTCCGGGTGTACCTGGACTGCGGCGGCAACGCGATGACCGCCTCCCAACGGCTGGGACTCCACGTCAACACGGTCCGCTACCGGCTGTCCCGGGTGAGCGGCCTCTTCGGGATTTCCCTTGACGATCCGGATACCCGGCTGCTGCTCTGGCTCCAGCTTTGGGCCCGGCACAACTGAAGCGCCGCACCCGGATGAGTGCCGCCGTCGTACTCCTTTTTCCCGGCTCTATCCGGTAGGTTTAGTGAGGAATTGTTCGGCAATGAGCGCCGGGTTCCATCCCCTCCTCCTTGAATGGACCACTTCCCCATGTCCTCCGCCAAAGCCACGTCCGCGCCGCCGGCCCAGCGCATCCCGCTGGCCGCCATGATAGTCCTGGCCACCATCGCCTTTACCGCCATCACCACGGAACTGCTGCCCTCCGGCCTGCTCCCCCAGATGAGCGAAGGCCTCAACGTCTCCGAGCCCGTTGCCGGTTATCTGGCCGCCGCGTATGCCGCCGTCATTGTGGTCACCGTGGTGCCGGCCGCGCGGCTGCTGGCGAACATTCCGCGACGGCCCTTGCTGGTGGCGCTGGTGGTGACGTTCGCGCTCAGCAACGCGATGGTGGGCCTGGCACCGGACTTTACGGCCGCCATGATCGCGCGGCTGGTGGGCGGGTTGGCCCATGGACTGCTCTGGACCACCATGGCCCCGTACGTTGCGCGGGTGGTGCCGGCGGCCAAGGTGGGCAAGGCCCTGGCCATCGTGTTCAGCGGCAACAGCCTGGGCATGGCGATCGGTGCGCCGGTGGGCACTGCGCTGGGCACCCTCCTCGGGTGGCGGGCAGCGTTCCTGTTCCTGGCCGGCTTCAGCCTCCTGTTGGCAGTCCTGGGATTCTTCCTCCTGCCGTCCGTCCGGCGCGCCGCCGGCGAGTTCCGGCCCTCGATGCGCACCCCCATCGGCCAGCCCGGCGTGAAGCCCATTGCCATCGCCTGGCCGCTGCTGATCCTGGCCCACTTCGCCCTGTTCACCTACATCGCCCCCTACATCCGCGAGGCCGGTCTGCCCGACTACGCCATCAGCCTCTCGCTCACCGTCCTGGGCGTCGCCGGCCTGGTGGGCATCTGGATCGCGGGCCTCACCGTGGATTCGCACCCGCGCCGTTCACTGATGATTTCGACGGCGGCAATCGCCGCGTCGATGCTGCTGTTGCCGTTTGTAGGTGGCGGCCTGGTCCTGGCGCTGGTGCTGATGACGGTCTGGGGTGCCGGGATGGGAGCGATCGGCATCTACAACCAGTCGGCGATTCTCCGCGCCGGCCGGGAAAACAAGGACGCGGCCAACGGGCTGACGGTCCTCACCATCCAGCTGGGCATCACCATCGGTGCGCTGTACGGCTCGGCGTCCCTGGTTCTGGCCGGTCCGCTGCTGGTGCCCGCGGCCGCCGCCATCCCGGTCATCGTGTCCCTGGTCATTGTCCTGGCCGGACGTAAAGCGGCCTATCCTGCGGGACCCGGCGAGCTGCGGCCGGAGGCTCCCGCGCCCACCAAGCAGGCATAGCAGGACGGCTTAGAGTTTTCTCTGTTGCATTTGGGTGAAGAGTCCTATCCTTCGAGAACACACCCAACCTAGGAGTCCTCATGCCCGAACCTGCTGCCCTTCTCGAACTGAAGCAACTTGTTGAGGGCCCTGTCTTCGGCCCCGACGATGACGGCTTCGCCGACGAAGTCTTCGCCTTCAATGTTGCAACAGTGCACCAGCCTGACATCGTCGTCGGAGCTGTGAACGCGAACGACGTTGCGGCAGCCGTGAAATGGGCAGTCGCCCAGGGAACCGGCGTGTCCGTTCAAGCCACCGGCCACGGGGCGACCGAGGCCATCATTGGCGGCCTCATGATCTCCACCCGCCGTATGCAGGACCTCGAGGTGGACGTCGCGGCCCGCACGGCGACGGTCGGTGCCGGAGTCAAATGGAAAACGCTGATCGAGGCGGCAACCCCGCATGGCCTCATGGGCCTGAACGGCTCGTCCAGCGACGTAGGCATAGTCGGCTACACCCTCGGCGGCGGGTTTCCCGTGTTCGGACGGGCCCTCGGCTTCGCGGCGGATCACGTGCGAAGCTTCCAGGTGGTTGGTTCCGACGGAGCGCATCGCCACGTGGATGCCGGCTCGGAGCCTGAGCTGTTCTCCCTGTTGAAAGGCGGCAAGGGAAACTTCGCGGTTGTCACGTCGATGACTTTCGGCCTCCACGAGTCGAGGGAGTTTTACGGCGGTGGCATCATGTATCCGGGCAAAGACGCGGATCAAGTGCTCACCGCATTCCGCGAGTGGGTTCCGACCGTGCCGGATGACGCGTCCCTGTCCATTGCGCTGCTGAGGTTGCCCGACGTCGAGTTCGTACCCGAACCGCTCCGCGGACAACTCATGGTGCATCTTCGGTTCGCCTTCCTCGGCTCGGCAGAAGAAGGCGCGCGGCTCCTCGAGCCGATGAGGGCAGTGTCCACTCCCGTCATGGATCTGGCCCGGCCCATGACCTATCCGGAGATCGACCTGGTGCACATGGATCCCCAGGATCCCCTGCCTTACGAAGAGGCGGGCGGGCTCTTGCACGATTTCAACGAGGAAACCCAAGCAGCGCTTCTGGATATTGCCGGACCAGGCATTGATTCACCGCTGCTCCTTATTGAGGTGCGGGTTTTGGGCGGGGCGCTGGCCCGCCGCCCGGAGCTTGTGGATTCGATCAACGGCCGGGGCGCAAAATTCTCGCTGCTCACCATCGGGTTGCTGGCCCCCGAGGTGGCGGCCCTCGTTCCGAGCCACATCCGTGCACTTTTCCAGGCCCTTCAGCCGCATCTGACCGGCTTCACCATGGTCAATTTCCACGGCAGGCCAGGGGATGCCATCGATCGGGCACGCGCCTGGGACCCGGAGACTTTCGATCGGCTGAAGGCTGCGAAAACCACCTACGATCCATCGAACACGTTCAGGTACGGCCACGGGATCGGCTGAGGGGCAAGGAATCCGGGTTGGACAAGTCAGTCTTGCTCGAACGCATGGTGTTCTTCAGCGACGCGGTTTTTGCCATCGCCCTGACGCTGCTGGCCCTGGACCTCAAGCTGCCTATCGGGATACCGCCGGAACGTCTCAATGCAGAGCTTCTTGACGGCCTCCCGGAACTGATCGCGTTCGCCCTGTCCTTCGCGATCATCGCCCGCGTGTGGTTCTCCCACCACAACGATTTCTTCCGGATCCGGGAGTTCAACATCCGGCTGGCCTGGCTGAACATGCTGCTGTTGTTCTTCATAGTGATGCTGCCCGCCAGCACGGCGGTCCTCAGCGACTACGGCGGCCACAACAACCCCTGGCCCAGCATCATCTACGCCGCCACCATCTCCGGCGTCTACCTGGCACTCACCGGGATGTGGACGTACGCCTGGCGAAAGGGACTCACGGACGACACCGTGGATACGGCCGCACACTGGCAGGTCTTCTGGGGACGGATGGCAGCACCCACGGTGTTTCTGCTGAGCATTCCTGCGGCCTTTTTCCTTGCGGGCTATACCCCCTATACGTGGTTCCTGATCATTCCCGTCGCCTTTGTTTTCCGCCGGCTGTCCCGTAGGACTGCCAGGGTCATGCCGCCCACGGAAGCTCCGCCAGGACCGTGAGCGCGTGGGTCCTTGCCTGCTTTTGGGTGGGCGCCGGAGCCAGGCCAAGCAGCCGACGGCGGTGCGGCTCACCCAGCAGCAGCGAAAAGAACAGCTCCGCCCGGAGGCGAGTGCCGCCGTCGTACCCGTTCTTACTGAACCACTCAGCAAGGAACGTGATGGTCTCCCCCGGACCCACGCCGTAGAAAGTCTCCGCGATCTGCGGGAACCTGAGGGCTTCCGCGACCACCAGCCGGTGCAGCGCCACCGCCTGGTCCGAGTGCACAGCGAAGACGATGCGGGTGGCGACCTCCTCAAGGTCGGCCGCGTCAGCGAGGTTCTCCCGGTAACAGTGGAGGCGCTCGATTGCGGCGTGGAACATTCCCTCTTTGTCCTCGAAGTAGGTGTAGACGGTCCGCTTCGCGACGCCGGCGCCGGCCGCGATGGACTCGATGGTGGTGCCTGTAAACCCGGACTCCGCGAACAGCCCCACCGCGACGTCAAGGATGGCGTCCCGGCGCTGACGCTGCTCCGCGGCACTGGGCCTGCCGCGCTTGTTGGCCTTCTGAACTTCCACTTCTCTCCCTCGTTGACTCGCATCCCCAGTGTAATGCTACGTTAGAGTTTCATTTAGCACAGGAGGACAGCATGGGCGGACAACGGTTGGTGCACGTGAGCATCGAAGACGATTGGGAGGCGTGCGCACGGTTCGGCGAGTACGAGGTGTCCACGCGGCAACTCACGTTGGACGAGGCCGGCTACATCCACGCGTCAACGGCGTCCCAGCTCCAACTGGTACTGGACCTGGTTTACGCCGATCTGGATCTGCCGCTGCTGCTCGCCGTCATCGACGAAGACGCCTTGGCGGAGGCCGGCGTCGAGGTCCGCTGGGAGACGTCCGCCCATCCCTCTGGCCGCTTCGGTGAGGTGCCGCGGATCATGGGTGTCCTGCCCATGGAGGAGCCGGTGATTGCCGGACTGATCCCCCTCGAAAAGGAGGCCGGCCGCTGGGTTGTGCCGGACTTGGGCGGATTCAACGTTCGAGGGTAGTGCCCGCCCGTGCGATGTTGCCTGTAATGAAAACGACGCTCATGGGCCACCGATTACGGGGCGCAGATTCCCTGCCCCGGAGACATTCAGAGCGATGGCGTCAAATGTCCGCCGCGCAGTGATCGAAGCATGTGGCCGGTGCCCGGCGCTCGTTCGTTTTTCATGCGCCAGTACTTCAAAACCAGCCTCGGTTAGCAGACCGGAAATCTCCTCTACGGGCCATGAGTAAGCAGGTGTAACAGCATGCGCGAACTCCTGGAACTGGGCGCTTTCAAAGAATCCAAGGAGAAGGGTTCCACCCGGCGCCAGCACACGCCGCAGTTCTAAAAGGATGGGCGGGATTTGGTCCGGTTGGATGTGGATCAGGGAGTACCAGGCAAGGACGCCCGATGCATAACCCTCTGGCACGCTGAGCCGGGAGAAGGATCCTACCTGGAAGGGAACCCCAGGAAACCGGTTCATCGCCTGATCAATGAATGCCGGGACGAGGTCGATTCCTTCCGCCTCGTCTCCGTGGTCAACCAGATGTTTCGTCCAGTGCCCAGGACCGCACCCGGCGTCGATCACCCGCCCCTGAATGGGCCGGGCCCACCCGGCAATGTGTTCCCGGTCCGCAGGATCCATCGCCTCAATGGAACCCAGGGCGCTGATGTATTCCTGGGCCCGGTTCGAGTAGGCCGATTCGACGGTCCCTTCAGCCCCGTATTCGACGGCGGGCATCCCGCTCAAGACATGCGCCCAAGGTGGCTCCCTGCAGATGGCATTCTCATTCGGCCCCCAGCCCCTTTACGTACGCGGCCTGTCCCACATGCTGCAGGCAGTCGGCAAGCGTACTGACCAGACGCACGCCCAACGTCACCGGCGGATCCCAGTCAGTGTCCACGATCCGGTCCAGGTCTTCTTCGCCGATGCCCTGCAGGAACTCCACAGTCTGCCGGTGCACGGCATCGTAATACTCCAAAAGCAGGTCCGGCCGGGCCTGAACAGCATCCACCTCGGCAGATGAATGCCCGTAGCCGGTGTCCTCGGCGGGCAGCGGCAAGGCAAACCGTCCCGCAAATTCGTGCAATGTCCAGGCCTGTTCCAGCCCGGCTACCTCAGCCACCTGGACGTCCTCCACCCGGCCCAAATGCCAGATCAACCAGGCAATTGAGTTGCCGGTACCGGACGGCCGGTGGGCCAGCAGCTGGTTGTCCACCCCATCCAGTGTTTCGGCCACAGTTTCGCGGATCCTGCCAAACGCATCCAGCAACAGTTCTTTGGTTTTCATCGAGCCACCTTCCTCAGGATTTATGCTTCCAACGATTTTCCCGCCTTCACCAGGATCTGCGCGTGGCATGGCGGCTATGGAATCGTCAATGGAACCCATTCCGCCAGTGTATTCCCGGAGCAACTGCAGCTGTCGAGCGGAATATCCGGCAGCAGCGGCGAACCTCCGGGACGCTACCCCCTGTTGTTCGGAGCAGGTGGCTGGGCCGCCTTCAGCTCCTTGATGCGGAGCCGCAGGAAGATGATCAGCAGCACCACTGCGTAAACGGCGAGCCCCACCAGGGCCGCCATCACCAAAAAGTAGAGAATTGCCAAGATTCCAAATTCAAACACCTTTGTCCCCCAGTCGTCTGTGCAGCTTGCTGCCGCCAAGAGCTTCAGATGCTAGCACCGTTGCTGCCACCGCCGCGGGACGCGATCCTTCTGCTGGCCGGCCGCTCCCAAAGGTGCCCCCGGCACATTCCCGGGTGCCGCCGTCGAACTTTCCGGTTTCCATCACACGCTGGTTCACACGGTTGCCGCGCAGTCTTCAGGTACGGAACCGAACAGGAGAATGACATGGAACTGAACGAAGTACTCAGCCGCACGGCGGAGCGCATTGTTGCCGAAGGCACCGCGGCGGCGTTGCCTTCGCTCGAAGCAATGGCTGAGGCCACCGCCGCTCTGAACCCCGGTGCAGCGGCCGCGATGGTGGACTGGGATGGACCGGAAATCGCGCGGCTTCATTCCTCGCCGCGCGTCGGCAGCTTTAGGTCAGCTGCTGAGCTCGCTGATCCGGGACATGGACATACGGTCCAGCCAGTCGTCCAACAGGGAACGCACAACCTCGGGCTGGTCCAGGTGAACGTTGTGGCCTGCTCTGTCCAGAACGGAAATGGTGGCGCGAGGGTAATACCCAAGGAGCTTGAAAGTGTCCTGGTAGCCAACCACATGATCCTGCCGGCCGGCAATGATGAGCGTTGGTCCCGGGTACTCCGTTGATTCCGGCTGGCTGTCCAACGCATAGCGGGCGGCAATCCGTCCGATTGCCCGGCGGTCGAAAGCCCTCAACCCGGGAAGCGCATGGTCCCGGAACAGTTCCCAGTTCTCCTGTGACTCAACCACGGCCATGTCGCCGTAGTCCTTGGCGTCTTCCGGGTCCAGGGACTCGGTGACAGCCGGGTCCCGGCGAAGCACCGTCCGCACCGGCACGTCCCGGTCTGCGTGGTTGGGAAATACCACTGGGCAAATCAGGGCCAGCCCAAGGACCTGTTCACCAAAGTCACTCACCACCCGGCGGGCCAGGAGGCCGCCAAACGAGTTGCCGAGAACAGCGAAGGGCCGCGTTCCGAACGTCTCTTTGATAAAGGCGGAGATCCCGGCCACCACAGCTTCGGAACCGTCAATATCCGGCCCCGCAGGCGTCTGCCCCATCCCCGGCAGATCCACGTAAACCCGCTGCCAGCCCCCGTTGGCAGCGAAGACCGGTTCAAGACTGAGCAGAAGCCGGTGGTCGACGCAGAATCCGTGAATCATCAGCAGGGGCGTGCCTTCGCCGTGCGTTACCGAGTGCATGCCCTGACGGTATCAGCGTACGACGCCGGCCGTCCGCACTCCGGCGGCGGCAGCACCGCCGTCGTGCGTTGGGTCAGGTCGGCGCCCGGGGCGGCCTCAGGGGGCGCGACGGCGGAACGTCAGCGGGGCGGCGGCGGAACGTCCTCATCGCGGCCGGCGTCCTGCTCAACAACGGGTTCGGCCGGAACCGCATTGCGCCGGGTGATCAGCCAGGTGATGAACCAGAGCACCACGCCGATGGCCATCAGTCCGCCGGCCACCTGGTATTGGATCGGGTTGCGTCCCACCCAAGGGCCGGCAAGGAAAGCACAGAGCAAGGCGGCCAGCAGCGGCAGTTGGCCCGGCGAGGTGAAGAAGACTTTCCGGTTGGGGTCGCGCTTGCGCCGGAGGACCACACACGCCACGTTGACCACCGTGAATACACAGAGGAGCAGGAACGCCGTGGTGCCGGACAGGTTGGCGACGATGTTGCTCTTCGGGTCGGTGCTGACGTACCAGATGAGTCCCAGCGCCAGAACGGTGGAAAACAGGATGCCGGCCCATGGCGTGCGCCTGGTTGGCAGGACTTTTCCCAGCGCCGTTGGCAGGACGTGCTGGCGGGCCATGCCGTAAATCAGCCGGCTGGCCATCAGCATGTTGATCAGCGCGGTGTTGGCCACTGCGAAGACGGCCAGGAACGGGAAAATTCTGTCGATCGGGAAGTCCGGCGAGCCCTTATGCACCACTTCCAGGAGCGCCGCGCCTTCGGCCTCGCGGATGTTCTCCAGCTCCGTGGGCGACAGGACACTCACCACCGAAACGGCCACCAGCATGTACAGGATCACCGCGATTCCCAGGCCGGTCAGCATGGTCCGCGGGAAGATTTTCTCCGGATTCTTCGTCTCCTCCACCATGTTCACGGAATCCTCGAAGCCCACCATGGCAAAGAACGCGATGGACGTGGCGGCCGTGACGGCCAGGAACAAGCCCTTGTCCTGGGAGTCGTTGAAAACGAAGATTTCACCGGGGTTGCCGGTGCCTTGTGCCATCACAAAGAACCCGACGCCGATCACGATGCACAGCGCCACCACCTCCACCATGGTGAGGACCACGTTGAACTTCACGCTCTCCCCTACGCCGCGAAGGTTGATCACGGCCAGCAGGATCATAAATCCCATGGCGACGGCGGTAATCACCCCAGGCTGCACCTCCCCCATCCAGCCGTTGATCTCGAGTCCGCCGAAGAAGTTCTGCGCCAGGACGTTCGCCGAGGTGGAGGCGCTGGTAATACCTGAACAGACGACGGCGAACGCCACCAGGAACGTGACGAAGTGGATGCCGAAGGCCTTGTGCGTATACAGTGCCGCTCCGGCCGCCTGCGGATACTGGGTCACCAGCTCGAGGTAGGAGAACGCCGTCAGCGTTGCCACCACAAACGCCAGCAGGAACGGGAGCCAGACGATGCCGCCCACCGTGCCGGCCATGGTTCCTGTGACTGCATACACGCCGGCGCCCAGGATATCGCCCACAATAAACAGCAGCAGGAGCTTGGGGCCGAGGACCCGTTTCAGGGCGGGTTCATGATTTTTGTCGGGGGTGACGTCGAAGACCTGATCAGACGTAGCACTCATCTTGACCTCCACAGCTCACGGTTACCTGGGGAACCGTGCCCAGGCTCCCCGGCCACGGCGTGATCACTTTCAGAGTGGACCTCTTGCGTCACTTTGGCAACAGTTCTCGCAGGTCGGGGCGCAGGGGTATCAAGCTCTTAATGTAACGTTGGAGGCCGAAGATCGAACGTCCGAAAGGGGTCTGGGCATGGTGAGACGCGGCCGTCCCCCCCGCGCTCCGGGCGCGGACTCCGAAGCCTCGGAACCACTGTCAAAAGAGGCGGAGCTCGCACTGGCCGCCAAAGTGGCGCGTGCGTATTTTCTTGACGACCAATCAAAAGTCCACATTGCCAATGACCTTGAGATCAGTCGGTTTCAGGTTGCCCGGCTCCTCACTTTGGCGAGATCAGCAGGCTTGGTCCGCATCGAAGTCGTCGACCCAGCCGGACTCAATGTTGAACTGGCTGAAGAACTGCGCGCAGCCCTCAACCTGCGCAATGTTGTGGTCGTTTCGCCAGCCCCTGGAAACACCGTCAAAGCCATCGGCAGCGCCCTTGCCCGCCTGCTCGAAAGCCTCCTTCGGCCCGGCAACACTGTGGGTCTCACCTGGAGCCAAGCCCTGTTGGCCATGGCTGAGCAAGTTGAGCACTTACAGCCGTGTACCTGGATCCAGCTGTCAGGGCACCTGGCCCGAGCGGTCTCGGGATCAGGAAACGTCGAACTTGTTCGTCGAGTTGCCGAGATCTCCCACGGCGAAGCCTTTGTCCTATACGCGCCCTTGGTTGTCCCTGACGCCCGCACAGCCCAGTCGCTCCGGCTCCAGCCGGATATTGCTGCCGTCCTCCACCAGTACAAGCGGCTGGATGTTGCGGTGGTGTCCGTAGGCGCGTGGCGGGCCGGCGGATCGCTGGTCTTCGATTCACTCAGCCCTGAACTACAAGCGCTGGCCACAGACTCCGGCGTCATAGGTGAAATCAGCGGACGGCTCTTCGGCAAAGACGGGAACATCATTCCCAATGTCATTGACGATCGCGTCATCGGCATTGATCTTGATCAGCTCCGGGCAGTTCCGGAGATAGTGGCAACGTCGTTCGGTACCAACCGGGCTTCGCAAACAATTGTCGCCGCACGCGAAGGGCTCTTCACCTCCCTGGTGGCCGACGAATCCTTGGCTCTCGCCATCCTTAATCAAGTCTGAGTCGGCAGACACAAGCTCTACACCCCATCCAACACGGCATGACAAACTTCGCTTCCCCATGCCTTGTCACCAACCCTTGACTTCATCTCAGTGCTGCGCGAAACTTAATTAGCTCATATGAGTTTTATATAATCTCAAATGAGCATAAATACAAAAAGTTGCCCGGCAAGCTGAAACACCACACGTTGCCGGCCCTAGCAGGAGCCATCTATGAGACAACGAAGTCATTTGCTTGCAGGCGCACTAATTTTCTCCTTGGCAGGTACCGGCGCCATCGCTGGTTGCAGCAGTACCGAACCGTCCGGCCCGGCTACTGTAAACGTCATCCTGAATTCCAACCCCACGGGCAAAGCGCTGGAGGCAATCGCCAACAAGTACGAGGCCGCTACCGGGGCCGACGTGACAATCCAAGTCCTTTCCGAGCAGCAGATGCGGGATAAAATCCAGCTCAACCTGCAGTCCAAGAGCAACGCCATGGACGTCTTCATGACCATCCCATCGCGCGAGGGCGCCATGTTCAGCCAGTCCGGCTACTACGAACCCCTCGATACCCACTTGGCCGGGGCTGATGCCTCCTATGACGCGGAAGGTTTCGCGCCGGCAGCGATAGCCGGAATGAAAGTCGACGGTGAAACGACAGCCATCCCGCTGAACGTCGAAGGCCCAGTGATGTACTACCGGACAGATCTCTTCGAGCAGAGCGGCCTCCAGGTTCCTGAAACCATCGATGAACTCATGGACGCGGTCAAGACCCTGAAGACAGATCACCCTGACGTCACCCCTATCACCATGCGCGGCGCCCCCGACGTCTTGGCATACACTTTTGGTCCCTTCTTCCACGCTGATGGCCTGGACTGGACATCAGATGGCAAAGCAAACTTCGATGATCCCCGCGCCGTAAAGGCGATTGAGCAATATGCCACGCTCGCTGCGGACTACGGCCCGCCAGGGATCGTCAACTACTCCTTCAACGAATCGGACAATCTGTTCACGGCCGGTTCGGCCGCCATTGAACTCGAAGCCACGGGCGAGCTGAGTGTCCTCACTGACCCGGCGAAGTCCAAAGTTGCGGAGAACGTAGGAGTAGCAAACATTCCCGGCGGTTCCGAAGGCTCCACCCCAACCATCCTTTCCTGGGGCTTGGCGGTGTCACCGTTCTCCAAGGACACCGATGCTGCTTGGGACTTCGTCGAATGGGTCACCAACCCGGAGCACCAACTTGAAATGGCACTGGCCGGAATCGCACCACCGCGTACCTCTGTCTTCGAAAACGCCGACTACGTAGCCAAGCTGCGCTCCAAGGCACAGACGGATTGGCGCGCCGCCCTTATGTACATCCTGGAAAACGGCGAGACTGAGGTGGGTCCGGTAGGTTCAAAGGCACCGGCCATGCGCAAGGTCATTGGCGACGGCGTCGATCAAGCCATCCTCGGCCAATCCACTCCTGAAGAGGCCGCGCAGGCTATCCAGAGCGGACTGGAACCGTTGCTGGTGGAACCTAAGTGAGCACCGACGTCAAGAACCGGCTGACACCTGCAAAGGTGCCGCCGCCGGTTCGATCATCAGCCATGCCATTCGTTTCGAGAGGCGTCTGGCCCCTGGCTTTGCCCGCAATTGTCATCTCACTGGTCCTGGTGGCTCTCCCGATCATCTGGACTTTCATCCTGGCCGGATCCAGCAGCAGGCCCAACGGAGGTTTCATCGGCCTCGCCAACTTCGAGAAGTTGTTCTCCGACGCCTTGTTCTGGGATTCCTTGCGAATCACCATGTTTTTCTTCGTGGTCTGCCTCATCGTGGAAACCATTCTCGGATTGGGCCTGGGTTATCTCCTGAGCCTCGACGTCCCGGGCAGGAAGATTTTTCAGGCTGCCATGCTCGTGCCGGCGATTGTCGCCTCAGTAGCAGTTGGACTGTTGTGGCTCCTGATTTTCGATCCCAGCTTGGGCATCGCCAATGCACTTTTGGGCACGATTGGCATTGATCCAGTTGTGTGGCTGGGTGATCCGAAGATCGCCCCGTGGGCCATCGTCATTGTCGATATCTGGCAGTGGACCCCCTTTATGGCACTGATCATCGGCGCCGGGATTCGGTCACTGCCTGCTGAGCCTTTCGAAGCCGCGGCCATCGACGGCGCCACGGGCTGGCGCAAGGCGATCTTCGTCGGACTCCCCTTGCTCGCGCCGGTCCTGACGGTCGCCATGCTCCTGCGCACAGTGGACCTGATCCGCTTCTTTGACACGGTCTACGTGATGACGCAGGGAGGTCCCGTCAACTCCACCAACACCCTGAACGTCTATGGATATCGCGCCGCGTTCATCGACCAGGACCCAGGGTATGCGGCCACGCTTCAAATCACCTTGTTTGCCATTGTGATCATCGTGGCAGCACTGTTCACCGCTGCGCGCCGGAGGTTCACCATTGAGTACTGATTCAGCCCGCGTCATGACAGGCAAGCGTCTGGTCCCCGTTTACCTGGGGTACGCCGTCGCGCTTCTTGTCTTTTTCTCGCCGATAGTCTTTATGGTCTGGTCCGCTTTCCGGGACAGTATCGATATTTCCAGTTCGCCGTTCAACCTGGGATCCGGGTTGTCGCTGGATAACTTTGAGAAGGTCTTCAGCGAGTTCAATTTCCTCCGCTACACCATCAATAGCCTGCTGATTGCCGGAGCGTCCACCCTGATCGGCCTCGTGATTGGGGCACCTGCTGCCTACGTGGTGGTCCGCCGGAAATGGCGAAGCCTGGCATTTTTTATGCTGGTGGCGCGCATGGCTCCTGGCATCATGTTCCTCCTGCCAATCTTCGTCCTGTCTGTGTCTCTGGGGGCTCCCAGCAACACAGCCCTGAACTATGCGTTGCTGATTTTGGCCCACGTGATCGTGACTCTCCCGCTATGCGTCTGGCTTCTTGTTCCTTACTTTGAGGCGGTTCCGGAGAGTATCGAAGAATCAGCAATGGTGGACGGCGCCAACGTTCTACGGCGCTTCCGGCAGATCGCGTTGCCACTGGTTGCGCCGGGCCTGGCAGTCTCCGTGATCCTGTCCTTTATCTTCTCCTGGAACTATTTCCTGTTTGCGCTCGCCCTAGCCAATTCGGACACAATCCCGCTCCCTGCCATTGCCTTCAGTTTTATCGGCGAGGGGCAAAGCGACTATGGGGGTCTTATGGCGGCCAGCACGCTCATCTCCCTTCCAGCCCTCATCCTTGCCGTCGCCGCGCAGAAATGGCTGGTCCGCGGGCTGACAGGCGGCGCCGTCAAGTAGTACGGCCGGTGGTATCGCTTCGCGGGACAAACTCCGCGCCCTGTATGAGTAGAAAGATCTAGATTGTCATGCACGAAGACAAGTACAACTGGGCCGGCAACTACCGGTTCGAAGCCGAACGTATCGCCTACCCCCGGACCATAACCGAGGCTTCGGCGTTCGTAGCCGGGTCATCCAAAGTCCGGGCATTGGGCACCCGGCATTCCTTCAATGGAATCGCGGACACCGAGGGCACCTTATTGAGCCTGAGGGACCTCGATTACGATCTGCGGATAGCGCCGGATGGCTCCAGTGTGAGCGCAAGCTCGGCCGTCCCGTACGGCATTCTGGCTCAATACCTTCAAACGCACGGATACGCGCTCCATAACCTAGGTTCCCTCCCGCACATTTCGATTGGCGGAGCATGTGCCACCGGCACTCACGGTTCCGGTGACGGCAACGGCAACCTGGCCACAGCTGTGACAGCCATGGAAATGATCTGCGCCGATGGAGCGCTGCGCAGGTTTTCGGCCGTGGAACATGGTGAGAAGTTCCACGGAATGGTGTTGGCCCTCGGAGCCCTGGGGATCGTCAGCAGACTCGAACTCCGCATCGAACCGACGTATGAGATTCAACAGAACCGGTACTCGTCGATCTCCTGGTCTGTTCTTCTTGAAAACTTCGACGAGATAATGTCCGGGGCGTACTCAGTCAATATCTTCACGCGGTGGAGCACGGATTCCATCAATCGTGTGGTCCTCAAATCACGGCTGCGGGACGGAGTCCCCCGCCACCTCCCTGACGAGTATTTCGGGGGCACCCGAGCGCTCGCGCCCACCGATGCACTGGCAGAAAACCATACCTTGGATGATGGTGTGGCAGGTCCGTGGAATGACCAACTACCGCACTTCAAGATGGGCCTGGCACCAAGCCACGGTGAAGAGATCCAAAGCGAGTATTTTGTCGCCCGCACCGACGTTGTACCCGCTCTCAAAGCCCTTCGTGAGTTGGGAAAGGCAATCGATCCTCTCCTCATTGGCAGCGAAATAAGGTCAATTGCCGCTGATGAACTCTGGCTGAGCCCGGCTTACCAGGAAGACGTTATTGGCATCCATTTCACGTGGCGGAAGATCCCAACGGACGTGCAGTTACTCCTTCCCCGGATCGAAGAAGCGTTATCACCCTTCCGGGCACGCCCCCATTGGGGCAAGGCCCACACCATGGACTATTCCGTCATCGCGCCGCTGTTCAGGCGAATCGCAGATTTCCACGAGCTGATCCATGAACTCGATCCAGAAGGAAAATTCTCCAACGACTACCTACGGCGGAATGTGACCGATACCGCTGCCGACCACAACCTTAAGGCTGGAAAATGACCGGGCCACGCAACATCCTTTTTCTCCTGACGGACCAGCAGCGGGTGGACACCCTGGGCTGCTACGGAAATCCGCTGGCACAGACGCCGGTATTGGACGAGTTGGCCGCAACCGGGACCAGGTTCGATCGATGGTACACACCGACCGCCATCTGTACCCCGGCGCGTGCCAGTCTCCTCACCGGCGAAGCACCGTTTCGGCACAAGGTCCTCGCTAACCACGAGCGCAACGTGGGCTACATCGAAGACCTTCCCGACGACCAATTTTCTTTCTCCCAGGCGCTCCGCCAAGGGGGCTACAACACCGGGCTCGTCGGCAAGTGGCACGCCGGAAACAAGAAAAACGCTGCCGACTTCGGCTTCGATGGCCCAGACCTCCCTGGCTGGCACAATCCAGTGGACCACGAAGACTACCTTGAATACCTCAACACCAACGGTTTGCCGCCTTATGAAATCAGCGACCGAATCCGGGGCACGCTACCCAACGGGGGGCCGGGAAACCTGCTGGCAGCACGTCTCCACCAACCAGTGGAGGCAACCTTTGAGTACTACCTCGCCACACGGACCATCGAATGGCTCGAACGGTATGCCGACGATTACAAGAAATCCGGGAAACCCTTCTTCCTCGCGCTACACTTCTTCGGACCTCATCTGCCGTACATTGTGCCGGACCAGTATTTCGACTTGATCGATCCGGCTGGCGTTGAATTGCCCAAATCGATCAGTGAAACGTTCGAGGGAAAGCCAACAGTGCAAAAGAACTATAGTGCACACTGGACTTTTGACACCATGCCGATCGAAACCACCCGTAAGCTGATCGCCGTCTATTGGGGCTATGTTGCCCTCATTGATGAGCAAATCGGCCGCGTCCTCGACGCCATGAAGCGGCTGGAACTGGTAGATGAAACCGCAGTGTTCTTCACGTCCGACCATGGCGAGTTCACCGGAGCGCATCGACTTCATGACAAGGGCCCTGCCATGTATGAGGACATCTACCGCACGGCTGGGATCCTGCGGGTTCCAGGCGCCCCCGCCGGCGTCGTATGCGATGAATTCGTCAGCCTGCTGGATTGCGCGGCAACGATTCTGGACCTGGCAAACATTGGTTCTTGTCCCGCGCCGGATTCGCGAAGCCTCCTGCCGCTAACGGCCGGTAAAAAGGTCCCGTGGCAGGAGGACCTCGTCGCGGAATTCCACGGGCACCATTTCCCCTACCCACAGAGAATGCTCAGGACGCGACGGTACAAATTGATCGTCAACCCGGAGTCCGTCAACGAACTCTATGACCTTGAACGCGATCCAGATGAATTGCAAAATGTCTACAACCACCCGGAAATGTCAGAAATTCTGTCATCAATGATGCGCCGGCTTTATTTTCTTCTGCGGGAGCGCGGAGACAACTTTTACCACTGGATGACATCCATGTACGACGTGGGCGATGTCAGCTACGACCCGTCGATGAGCGGTCTCGACGAATCAACATATGCCAAAAGCGCCTCTGCCATCCCATAAGTCCAGGTGACGCGCAGGGCGGGACGGCGGACGCTGCTCCCCGTTCCGCCCTGCAATCATCCGGACTGCCGGGCCGGACTCCAGCCACACCGGGCGGGAGTTGTGTTCACCAGCGCATAACCCCCGACGGCGGGCTCCCTAGCGCTCAGGCGGCAGGCCGGCGTCGTACTCCGACGCCTCCGCGTCTTCCGGCACCCAGCGCAACAGGTCCCCCGGCTGGCATTCCAGGACCTCGCACAATGCCTCGAGCGTGGTGAACCGGACCGCCTTGGCCCGGCCGTTCTTGAGCACCGCGAGGTTGGCGGGCGTAATTCCGACGCGCTCCGCGAGCACGCCGACGGGCATCTTGCGCTTGGCCAGCAGGACGTCGATGTCCACGATGATGGGCACTCAGATCACCTCGCCGAGCTCGGTACGGAGGTGCTGCGCCTCGGCGTCGACGGCTACCGCCTGGGCCAGCAGCGTCCGCAGCACCAGCACCAGGAGCGCCACCCCGGCGATCATCAGGGACGCGCCGCAGATCAGACCCACGATACCCGGCGCCACGTCGCCCGGCGCAAGCAGCACCGCCAGCCCGAACACCAGCACCGAGGCGGCAGCCACGGCCCCGAAAATGATGTCCACGTACCGGAACGCGGCGTGCGAGAACACCGTGCCGCGCCGGACCATGGTGAGCAGCCGCCACACGCAGACGGCACTGACCTGCACGGTCAAGATGCCCAGGACCACGATCGCCAGGAAAGGGATCCGCAACTCGGTTGGCGCACCCGCCTCCTCAAGGTCGATGGACAGCAACGGAACCATCCACACCTGCACAAACAGCGAGCCGGCCAGGACCAGTGCGAGCACAATACGCAACGCGAGGATGGTGAGCTTTCCCATGAGGGTCTCCTTCAAGTATCGATTAACAATGAGATTGTATCGATAATCGAGAGATTCAAGCAAGCCGCATCCCAACGCGACCGCCTGGCCGGGCACACTTACCCGGCCAGGCAGCGCCCCCTCACAAGGTGACCACGGCTCAGCTGAGGTATCCGTTCGGATTCAGAACGTACTTGGTGGCCGCGCCGGCGTCGAACTCCGCATACCCCTGCGGCGCCTCCTCCAGCGTGATCGCCTTCGCATTCACGTTCCTGGCGATGTTCACCCGGTCATTCAGGATGGCCATCATCAGCTGCCGGTTGTACTTCATCACCGGACACTGGCCCGTGGTGAAGCTCAACGACTTGGCCCAGCCGGTGCCAAGGCTGAGGCTGAGCGCACCCTTCTTGGCGGCATCGTCAATGCCACCCGGATCGCCGGTGACATACAACCCCGGAATGCCCAACGCGCCGCCGGCCGCCGTGATCTCCATCAGCGAATTCAGCACCGTGGCGGGCGCCTCCTGCGCATCATGGCCGTGGCCCTTCGCCTCGAAACCCACAGCGTCAACGCCGCAATCCACCTCCGGAACGCCCAGGATCTGCTCGATCTGCTCCGCCGGCCCGCCCTTGGTGAGGTCCACGGTTTCACAACCGAAACTGCGTGCCTGGTTCAGCCGGTCCTCATTCAGGTCTCCAACAATCACGACGGCGGCACCCAGCAAATGTGCGCTGGTGGCCGCTGCGAGGCCAACAGGTCCGGCGCCGGCGACGTACACCGTGGAGCCGACGCCAACACCGGCGGTGACAGCCCCGTGGAACCCGGTGGGGAAAATGTCCGAGAGCATCGCCAGGTCAAGGATCTTCTCCATGGCGCGGTCCTTGTCCGGGAACTTCAGCAGATTCCAGTCCGCATATGGCACCAGGACGTAGTTGGCCTGGCCACCTACCCAACCGCCCATATCCACATAACCGTAAGCGCTGCCTGGCCGGTCCGGATTTACGTTGAGGCAGATGCCGGTCTTCCGCTCCTTACAGTTCCGGCACCGGCCACAGGCGATGTTGAAGGGAACCGAGCAAAGATCCCCCACCTTGATGAATTCGACGTCGGACCCCACCTCAACCACTTCGCCAGTGATTTCGTGCCCCAGCACCAGGTCCGGCGGGGCGGTGGTGCGGCCGCGGACCATGTGCTGGTCCGAACCGCAGATATTGGTGGCCACTGTTTTGATGATCGCGCCGTGCTGGACCTTCCGGCCAACGTTCGCCGGGTTGACGCCCGGGCCGTCCTGAAGTTCAAACGTGGGATAGTCGATGTCGATCAGTTCAACTTTGCCGGGCGCCTTGTAAGCGACCGCTTTATTCCCTGCCATCTTGTTCTCCTTCGTCTCCTGCCGGCCCACAACATTGAGGACCGGATGAATCATGAAGCAATTTCTGATGTACGCCTCCAAGGGCAGGTGCCCCGCCGCGCCTACAGCACGCAAGCAGGTACCTGGAGTTGGCGGTCCGGCCAGTCTAGGCAGGGAGTCAATGGCAGGTCTACGGGTCGGCAGAATGGGCCACCCCATCCAAGCGCCACCCACCCTCCATCGACCCCCGTCCATCCCCCGTCGAGTTGCTGTCGAGTGGCGAGATAATGCCGCTTAGGCCGAACCTAAGCGGCATTATCTTGCCACTCGGTGCGCAGGGGTGGGGGAAACCCGGCGCGCAGGGGTGGGCTAGGGGCCCGGCGGCGGGGCCGTGGATTCCCGGACCACCAGCTGCGTGGCCAGCTCAACCCGGCGCGAGTCGAGCAGTTCGCCGCGCATCTGGCGCAGGATGAACCGCAGCGCGGCCCGGCCCATTTCCTGCAACGGTTGGGCCACCGTGGTCAAGGCCGGCACGGATTCCTCGGACTGGTAAGTCCCGTCAAAGCCGACCACACTGAGCTCCTCCGGGACCAGGATGTTCTGCCGCCGGGCCTCTGCGAGCGCCCCGAGTGCCACGTTGTCGTTGGCCGCAAATACGGCTGTGGGCCTGTCCTTCAGCTGCAGCAGCTTTTTCATTCCCTCTACTCCGGATTCGGACTTGAAACTGCCCTGGAGGATGTACCGGTCGTCAACCGCGACGTTCCCGGCCCTGAGCGCGGCAAGGTAGCCGTGGAGACGCGCCTGGTTGCATTCGACGCCCTCCGGTCCTCCCAGGTAGGCAATCTTCCGGTGGCCCAGATCCAGCAGGTGGGACGTGGCATCCTTCCCACCGGCCCAGTTGGTGGCCCCGATACTGACCGCCTTCCCGGAGGGCGGATTCAACGGATCAATCACCACCGTGGGAACTCCGCGGCGATGGAAGGCGTCCAGCTGGGCCTCGCTGAAGGCGGAGGTCACCATGATCATGCCGCAGCGGCCCTCGTCCACAATCCGGCGGGCACGCTGCTCAGGTGTCAGCCGGGACGGGACCCGCTTGGTGACACTCAGCACCACCTCAATGTCCGCGGCGCCGGCGGCTTCAAGGATCCCGTTCAGCACTTCAATGGAGTAGGCCGAATCCAGGGAGTCGTAAACCACCTCCACCGCCTGCCGGCCGGTCAGATTCCGCCGCTGCTGGACCGGCGACTTGTAGCCGGTGCGCGCCAGGACCGCCATGACCCGCGACCGGGTCTCCGCTGCCACGTCGTCACGGCCGTTGATGACCTTGGAGACCGTGGGCACAGAGACGCCGGCCTCCTGGGCAATTGCCGCCAGGGTAAGTTTGCCCTGCTGCTCCACGGTGGTCATCTGCTGGCTCCTCGGTTTCGAAACATTTCGATCCGCCAGTTTTGCAGCTTCCCGCCGCTATCGTCAATAGGCCAGCGGATTTGACCGGAGAAAACCCTTGACGCTCGCATGTGAGGTCCGTTACCTTTGTGTCACTCAACCGAAAGCATTATCGAAATATTTCGATCGCTTTGCAAGTGAATTCAACTCCATGGCAGTACTGCCTCGCATCCGAGGGCTGGATTTGCCGAAACTCATACCGGGCGCTCAGTGACGACGCCCGAAGGATGGACGGAAACCATATGTTCAATCGAAAGCTGCGCTCCACAGCCCTGACGGCTGCAGCCACCGTGTTAACGCTCTCCCTGGCCGCCTGCGGTTCCAGTGGCCCCGCAAACGTCAGCGCCGATTCACCTTCCATGTGGACCCTGACCGGCGCCAACCAGTCCAACACCCAGGCCTCAGTCGATTCGTGGAACGAGGCCCACGCGGACCAGTCCATCAAAGTCGATTTCTTCGCCAACGATGCCTACAAGACCAAGGTGCGTACCGCCGTCGGCGCCGGAGAAGGCCCTACCTTCATCTACGGATGGGGTGGCGGCGTGCTGGAGTCCTACGTGGATGCCGGACAGATCGAAGACCTGACCGGATTCCTGGCGGAGAACCCCGAAGTCAAGGACCGCTACCTGCAATCGGTGCTCAAGAGCGGCGAAATTGATGGCAAGACGTATGCCATTCCCAACACCACCATCCAGCCGATTGTCCTGTACTACAACAAGGAGCTCTTCGAGAAGGTAGGCGCTCAGCCGCCCAAGACCTGGGATGAGCTGATGGCCCTGGTGCCGAAATTCAAGGAAGCCGGTGTGGCGCCCTTCTCCTTGGGCGGCCAGTCAAAGTGGCCAGACCTGATGTGGCTGGAATACCTGGTTGACCGTATTGGCGGGCCTGAAGTCTTCAACAACATCGCCGCGAACAAGCCCGATGCCTGGTCCGACCCTGCCGTGGTTGAGGCCCTGACCAAGATCCAGGACCTGGTGAATGCCGGCGGCTTCATCAACGGGTTCTCCTCCATTGCTGCCGACTCCAACGCGGACCAGGCACTGCTCTACACGGGCAAGGCAGCCATGGTGCTGCACGGCGGCTGGATCTACCAGGGCATGAAGAAGGACGCCCCGGACTTCACCAACAACGGCAAGCTGGGTTTCACCACCTTCCCCACCGTTGAAGGCGGCAAGGGCGATCCCGCCAACATTGTGGGCAACCCGTCCAATTTCTGGTCCGTCTCCTCGAAGGCCACTGAGGGCCAGAAGAACGCTGCCCTGAACTACATCAAGGACGGGATGTACACCGAGCAGCAAAGCCAGACCCTGGTGGATTCCGGTGGAGTCCCCCCTGTCAACGGAATCGAAAGCATGCTTGAAGCCTCCCCGGACAAGGACTTCCTGACCTTCGTCTACGACATGGCCAAGGATGCCCCGAACTTCCAGCTCTCCTGGGACCAGGCACTGACCCCGGCACAGGGTGATGCGATGCTTTCCAACCTGGACCAGATCTTCCTGAACAAGATCACCCCCGAGCAGTTCGTCACCACGATGAACGCAACGATCGGGAAGTAGCCGTGTCAGTCTCCACCGGTTCCCGACGGGCCCTGGAAAAGGGCCCGTCGGGGTGGCTGGCCGCACCAGCCCTCATCTTCTTCCTTCTCTTCGCGATCGTCCCGCTGTTCGGCGTGCTTTTCCTCAGCTTCACCAAGTGGAACGGGCTGGGCGAAATCACGCTTGACGGGTTCTCCAGCTGGACCACGGTCCTGACCGATCCCATTACCGGCAATGCCATGCTGGTGACGGCGAAGATCATGTTCTTCTCCTTCATCGTCCAGGCACCCATCAGCCTGTTGCTGGGCGTCTTCACCGCCGGCGGGCAGAAGTACCGGGCCGCCCTGGCCGTCCTGTACTTCGTCCCGCTGCTGCTCTCCTCGGCCGCGGTGGCGATCGCGTTCAAGGCATTGCTGGACCCCAACTTCGGGCTGGGTCCGGGCTTGGGGCTGCCGTTCCTCGCCCAGGACTGGCTGGGAAATTCGGATCTGGTGCTGTTCGTCGTCGTCTTCGTGATCGCCTGGCAGTTTGTCCCGTTCCACACTCTGATCTACCAGGGCGGCGTCCGGCAGATTCCTACCTCGCTGTATGAGGCAGCGCAGATCGACGGCGCGGGCCGTATGCAGCAGTTCTTCAGCATCACCCTCCCGCAGCTGAAATACACCATCATCACCTCCTCGACGCTGATGGTGGTGGGCTCGCTGGCCTACTTCGACCTCATCTTCGTGCTGACGGCAGGCGGCCCCGGCTACGCCACCCGCCTGCTGCCGTTGCACATGTACCTGACCGGGTTCAAGGCCAACGACATGGGTGCCGCGAGCGCCCTGGGCGTGATCCTGGTGGTGATCGGCCTGGCCCTGGCCCTGGTCCTGCAGCGCCTTGGCGGGAAGAACCGCAACGACAGCCAACTGGAAGGTGCCTGATGGCTACCGAGATTCAGCTCCCAAAGCCTCCTGCCGCCGTCGAACGTCCTTCCGGACCCGGCAGCAGTCCGAAAAAGCACCCCCGCGCGAAATCCGCACGGCAGCGGCCCAACTTCCTGGGCGGCCTGGGCGGCTGGGCGTGGCTGGCCGTCATCATCATCCCGGTCTACTACGTGGTGATCACCAGCCTGAAGAACCAGGCCGGCTTCTTCACGTCGAACCCGATGCTGCCGCCCACCGAACCAACCCTGGACAACTACAAGCTGGTCCTGGAAAACGACTTCGCCAGGTACTTCCTGAACAGCTTCATCGTGACCGTGGGCAGTGTGATCCCTGGCCTGTTCGTGGCGTTTATGGCCGCCTACGCGATTGTCCGGGGCAAGGGCCGGTTCCTGAGCTGGACCAACAACCTGTTCCTGCTGGGGCTGGCCATCCCGCTGCATGCCACCATCATCCCGATCTATTGGATGATCACCCGGGCCCATCTGTATGACACCCTGCTGGCGCTGATCCTGCCGTCCATCGCCTTCGCCATCCCGATCTCGGTGCTGATCCTGTCCAACTTCATGCGGGACGTCCCCAATGAGCTGTTCGAATCCATGCGGCTGGACGGCTGCTCCGATTGGGCCATGATGTGGCGGCTGGCCCTGCCAATGACCAAGCCCGCGGTCATCACCGTGGGCATCTACAACGCGCTGCACGTGTGGAACGGGTTCCTGTTCCCGCTGATCCTGACGCAAAGCCCGGACACCCGGGTGCTGCCGCTTTCCCTTTGGACGTTCCAGGGCGAGTTCAGCGTCAACATCCCAGCAGTCCTGGCCTCCGTGGTGCTCGCAACATTGCCGCTCCTGGTCATCTACGTTGTGGCCCGCCGACAGTTGCTCAGCGGACTCACCGCCGGTTTCAGCAAATAACCCCCTCGAAAGGACATCAATGACTTCCGGACAGCCTGGTTCGCTCCCCCTCCGTGTCGGTATGGTGGGCTACGCCTTTATGGGCGCCGCGCACTCGCACGCCTGGCGGACAGCCCCGCGGTTCTTCGACCTCCCGCTGGAGCCGCAGCTGACCGCCGTCGCGGGCCGTAACCGTGAGGGCGTGGAGGCTGCAGCGCGCAAGTACGGCTGGGCCTCGACTGAAACCGACTGGCGGCGGCTGATCGAACGCGACGACATCGACCTGATCGATATCTGCACGCCGGGCAACACCCACGGCGAGATCGCCATCGCCGCACTGGAAGCCGGGAAGCACGTTTTGTGCGAGAAACCTCTGGCCAACACGGTGGAAGAGGCGGAGCGTATGACGGCGGTGGCTTCAGCGGCTGCCGAGCGCGGAGTGTTCGCGATGTGCGGCTACAGCTACCGCCGCACCCCCGCCCTGGCACTGGCCAAGCAGATGGTGGACGAGGGCCGGCTGGGCACCATCCGCCACGTCCGCGCCCAGTACCTGCAGGACTGGCTCAGCGACGAGAACGCACCGATGACGTGGCGGCTGGACAAGTCCAAGTCCGGATCGGGATCCCTTGGCGACATCGGCGCGCACAGCATCGACGCCGCCCAGTGGGTCACGGGCCAGAAGATCACCGGGGTGTCCGCCCTGCTGGAAACGTTCGTGAAGGAGCGGCCACTGGCGGGGGACCGGGTGGGCCTGGGCGGCCACGGCGATGTCAGCGATTCAGCACCCCGCGGTGCGGTCACCGTCGATGATGCCGCCATCTTCAGCGTCCGGTTCGACGGCGGTCCCATCGGCGTCTTCGAAGCCACCCGCTATGCACTGGGCAGGAAGAACGCCATGCGGCTGGAGGTCAACGGCACCAAGGGCTCCCTGGCCTTCGATTTTGAGGACATGAACGTACTGTCCATTTACGACGCCGACGACTCACCCCATGCCGGATTCCGCCGCGTTTTTGTGACCGAACCCGAACACCCGTACGTAGGGAACTGGTGGCCCACCGGCCACGGCCTCGGCTACGAGCACGGCTTCACCCACCAGGTGGTGGACCTGGTCAACGCGATCGCGGAGAAGCGGCAGCCAAAACCGTCCTTCGCGGACGCGCTGCAGGTGCAGAAGGTGCTGGCCGCCGTCGAATCCAGCGCCGCCGATTCCAGCCGCTGGCAGGTGGTCTGAGATGGCACGACCCATCACATTGTTCACCGGACAATGGGCCGACCTGCCGTTCGAGGAGGTGGCCCGGCTCGCCGGAGAATGGGGCTTCGACGGGCTGGAGATTGCCTGTTGGGGCGACCACCTGGATCCACGCCGGGCCGCGGAAGACGACGCCTATGTGCAGGGCAGGCTGGAGATCCTGGAAAAGAACAACCTCCAGGTCTTCGCCATCGCCAACCACCTCACCGGGCAGGCCGTGTGCGATGACCCGATCGACGAACGCCACCGGGACATCCTGTCCCCCGAGGTTTGGGGTGACGGCAATCCCGAGGGAGTGCGCGCCCGCGCCGCCGAGGTCATGAAGGACACTGCCCGCGCGGCAGCCCGGCTGGGCGTCAGGACCGTCACCGGCTTCACCGGTTCTTCGATCTGGAAGGCCGTTGCCATGTTCCCGCCGGCCTCCCCCGCCATGATCGAGCGCGGCTACCAGGACTTCGCGGACCGCTGGAACCCCATTATGGATACCTTCGACGAGGTGGGCGTGCGTTTTGCCCTGGAAGTCCACCCCTCCGAAATCGCCTACGACTACTGGACGGCCAAGCGGACCCTCGAGGCGATAGGACACCGGGAAAGCTTCGGGCTGAACTTCGATCCTTCCCACTTCATCTGGCAGGACCTGGATCCGGTGATGTTCCTCCAGGACTTCGCGTCGAAGATCTTCCACGTTCACGTCAAGGAATCCGTGCGGCAGCTCAACGGGCGCAACGGCCGGCTCGGCTCGCACCTGCCGTGGGCTGATCCACGCCGCGGCTGGGACTTTGTCACCGCCGGGCACGGGGACGTGAACTGGGAACCCATTTTCCGCACGCTCAACGCGATCGGCTACGAAGGCCCCACCAGCGTGGAATGGGAAGACGCCGGCATGGACCGCCTCGTCGGAGCGCCTCAGGCCCTTGCCCTGGTCCGCGAACTTGCCGCGATTGCCCCGCCCAACGCCGCATTCGACGCCGCATTTTCGAACCATTGAGACTTCAGCCACCGAGAAAAGGAACACCATGACAGAAACCAAAACAGCCCTTGTAGTGCGGGGCGGATGGGACGGGCACCAGCCGGCGGAAGCCACGGACGCGTTCATCCCGTTCCTGAAGGACAACGGCTACGACGTCCGCGTGGAGGAATCCCCCAAGATCTACGCCGACGCCGAATACATGGCCGGGGTGGACCTCATCATGCAGTGCATGACCATGTCCACCATCGAAAAGGACGAGTTCGAGGGGCTCCGCACCGCCGTCGAACAGGGCACCGGACTGGCCGGCTGGCACGGTGGAATTACCGATTCCTACCGGAACACCTCCGATTACCTGCACCTGATCGGCGGGCAGTTCGCGTGCCATCCGGGCAAACACCCGGACGAGCGCACCGGCGGGCAGCCGGACAACTACGTCCCGTACACGGTCAACATGCTCCCTGCCGCGGCGGCGCACCCCATCACGCAAGGCATCGGCGACTTTGACCTGGTCACCGAGCAGTACTGGGTGCTGGCCGACGACTACATCGACGTCCTGGCCACCACCACGCAGAAGGTCCGCGAATGGGATCCCTGGAACCGTGAAGTCACCTCGCCGGCCATCTGGACCCGGCAGTGGGGCCAAGGCCGGATTTTCGTCTCCACTCCGGGCCACAACCTGGAGGTCCTCCAAGACGGCAACGTCCGCACCATCATCGAAAGGGGCCTGCTGTGGGCAAGCCGTTGAAAGTAGGAATCGTCGGCTGCGGCGCCATCATCGCCCAGTACCTGGCCAACTTCCCGCGCCTGGACGCGCTGTCCCTGGTTGCCGTCGCAGATCTGGATCCGGCGCGTGCGCAAGCAGTTGCTGATGATTACGACGGCGTCCGGGCCCTGGGCGTTGACGAACTCCTAGCCGATCCGGAGGTTGATCTGGTCCTGAACCTGACCATCCCGGCAGCCCATGCTGAGGTGGCACTCAAGGCGATCGCCGCAGGGAAATCCGTTTACGGTGAGAAGCCGCTGGCCACCACCACCGACGAAGCCCGCACTGTCCTGGAGGCGGCCTCCGCTGCGGGCGTTTTGGTTGGCTGCGCTCCGGATACCGTCCTGGGCACCGGCATCCAGACAGCCCGCAAAGCGATCGACGACGGCCTGATCGGCGCGCCCATCTCCGCCTCCGCCACCATGGTCACCCCCGGGCATGAGCGCTGGCACCCCAACCCGGACTTCTACTACCAGCCCGGCGGAGGCCCGCTGCTGGACATGGGTCCCTACTACGTCAGCGCCTTGGTCACGCTGCTGGGCCCGGTGGTTTCGGTCACCGGCATGGCCAGCCACACGCGTAGCGAGCGGACCATTGGTTCCGGGCCGCGCCAGGGCGAGGTCATTCCCGTAACGTTCGACTCCCACGTCACCGGAATCCTGCAGCACGCCAACGGGGCACTGTCCACCCTGCTGATGAGCTTCGACGCCGTCAACTCCAAAGCGTCCAACCTCGAAATCCACGGCGAACTCGGCTCACTGGCCGTCCCGGATCCGAACCGCTTCGACGGGCCGGTGGAGCTGTTCGTACTCGGCGGCGATGCCTGGGAGACGCTGCCGGTTTCCGCCGGTTACGTGGACTCGGGCCGGGGGTTTGGGATCGCGGACCTGGCCGGTACGCCCGCGGGAACGGAACCCCGGGCCGGGGGCAAGCTGGCGTTCCACGCGCTGGACGTGATGGAGTCGGTGCTCGAATCAGCCCGCACCGGAACCGCGGTGGCCGTGGAAAGCATGGTGGCCCGGCCCGAACCTGTGCCGCTGACCGCCGTCCCCACCTTCGTGTAGTCTGCCGGGCTAGCCCACCCCCGTCTGGTCCAACCGCCGAGTGGCGACATAATGCCGCTTAGGGCGAACCTAAGCGACATTATCTAACCACTCGATGGGGTTGACGACGGCGGCGCCTGAGTGCCGCCGCCGTCCTCCTTTTCCAGGGCATCAGTCAACCAGGAGCGGGCCCGTCGCCCGGACCGTACCTCAACAGGACGTTGCCGGAGCCCGGAAACGGCTGGACGTCCAGGAGCTGCAGGCTGGCGGGCCCGAGGAACAACGGCTGGCCGGTACCAAGCACAGTGGGGCTGATGGTGAGGTGAAGCTCGTCAACCAGCCCCTGGGAAAGCAGCCCGTTCCATACGGTGCGGCTGGCGAAAATGACGATATCGGCGTCGTCCTTCTGCTTCTCCCGCGCCACCCAATCTGCCGCATCAGCGCGCGGGATGACGGTGGTGGTGCCGGCCCACGGATGCTCCGGCGGCACCTGCAGCGAGTCCGAGACCACCACCTTGGGAATCCGGTTGAAGACCCGGCTGAGCTCCCGATTGTCCGGGCTCAGCTCCGGGTTGTCCGGGTCCGCAGGGGCATCGGCGATGGACGGCCAGTAGCTGCCGAATCCCTCGAACGATGTACGGCCCAGCAGAACCGTCCCGGCTGCCTTGATGCGTTCCAGGTTGTAGGCGTCGAACGTCTGGTCCATATTCAGGACCACCGGGTTGCCGCCCTCATCCGCGTAGAAACCGTCCAGCGAAACGATGTTGTTAACCACCACATTGCACATGTTCTGAGGTTACCCACGCAGCGCCCTCGGGTACAGGGTCATTGCCCCGGCCCGCCGGAAGGGAGATACTGCTCGAATGCCTACCCTGCCTGCCCCGTTCCCCGCCACGCCCGTTGACGACGTCATCCACGATCCCCTCCGCATCCAGTTCGAGGCGTTTATTGCCCAGCACCGCAGCATGCTGAACGGCTGCCTGGACGGGCTGACCGAGGAGCAGGCCCGCCGTTCGCTGGTACCGTCCCGGACCACCTTGCTGGGCCTGGTCAAGCACGCCATTTTTGTGGAGAAGGTGTGGTTCGACGAGGCCATCACCTGCCGGCCGCGGTCCAAGATCGGGATTCCTGCCACACCGGACGAGTCATTCATTCTTGACGACGCCGACACCATCGCCAGCATCCAACAGGCGCACCTCGAGGCATGCTCGGCGTCGCTCGCTGCCGCTGCTCCGCTGGGATTGGACGACCTGCTGCACGGCAACCGCCGGGGCCCGCTCCCCCTCCGCTGGGTCTATGTGCACGTGCTGCGGGAATTGGCCCAGCACTGCGGCCACGCGGACATCCTCCGCGAGCAGATCCTGGCCCCTTAACCCGTGTAAACCCACGCCGAGGGCTAGAAGCTCTCCCGCCTTATCTCCGCGTCCTTCCGGTTCAGCTCCACAAACCGCAGCTTGGGCAGGCCAACGGACTCGGGCAGGCCTGGTTGCTCCTCGCCGCGCAGCGTTGCCTGGGCCGTTTCGCGCATGCAGTACACACTGACCAGCCCGATCACACCCGCGATCGCCATGTACCAGCCCGGGACCAGCTGGTTTCCGGTGGTCTCGATGAGCTGGTTCGCGATGGTCTGCGACGGCCCGGCAAAGAACGCCGTGGAGAAGTTGTAGGCAATCGCGAAGCCCGTGTAGCGGACGGCCGTGGGGAACAACGCCGGCAGCGTCGAGGACACCGAAGCCACCAGGACCACCAGCAGCAGGCCCAGCACGCCCAGGCCCAGGAACTGCAGCAGCAAGCTGGAGGATCCCAGCAGCATGATCGACGGAACGGACAGCAGCGCGTACCCGGCGGCTGCCGCCATCAGCAGCGGTTTACGGCCAACCCGGTCAGACAGTGCACCAACGGGCGGGATGGCCACCAGCATCAGCGCCATGATGGCCACCAGCATCCAGTTGCCCTGTGCGGTGCTGTGTCCCAGCTGGCCGCTGAGGTAGGTGGGCATGTAGCCCAGGATCAGGTAGAACGCCACGTTCAGCAGCACCACAAACCCGGCCAGCACCAGCAGTTGGCGCCAGTTGTGCTTCAGGACGTGCCGCAGCGGGGTCTTGGTGACCTCGGCATGCTTCGCCGCTTCGGAGAACACCGGGGCCTCGATCAGCCGGGTCCGGATCCAGAGTGCGGTGAGGCCCAAGGGGATGGTCAGCAGGAACGGTACGCGCCACCAGCCGTCCTCCATGCCCTGGTCCCCCACGACTGCGATCAGCGAGGTGCAGACGATCGCGGCGAGGATGAAGCCGACGGTGGTGCCGAATTCCAGGAAGGATCCAAAGAAACCACGACGGCGGTCCGGCGCCGATTCCGCCATGTACACCGCTGCGCCGCCGTACTCGCCGCCGGCGGAGAAGCCCTGCACCAGGCGGCAGATCAGCAGCAGCACCGGTGCCAGCAGGCCCACTGTGTCGAGCGTTGGCAGCAGCCCGATGCAGCCGGTGGCCAGGGTCATCAGCGTGACGGTCAGGACCATCACCTTCTGCCGGCCCACCTTGTCGCCCAGCGGGCCCAGGATCAGCCCGCCCAAAGGACGCACCAGGAAGGACAGCGCCAGGGTGGCGAGGGTCAGCGTGACGCCCAGGCCGCCGTCGCCCTCAACGGACCCGAAGAAGTTGGTGGCCATGTAGATGGTGAGATAGCCGTAGACGCCGTAGTCGAACCACTCCACTGCGTTACCCAGGGCCGAGCCCAGGATGGAACGGTGAAGGGCCTGTTTTCCGGCCGTCGTGCAGGGTTCGGAACCTGGTGCTTCCTGCGGTTCCGGCTGGTTGTTTTGCACTGACTGTGGATTTGCCATGACAAGTTCATCCTTCAGTTTTGTGGTTCTATTTCGCATTGTTCCTTGACTCCGTTGTCTGTGGAAGCGTTCAGCCGCGGGGAATGGCCATGTATTTGGTTTCGAGGAATTCCTCGATGCCCACGCGGCCGCCTTCGCGGCCAAGGCCCGAGGCCTTAATGCCGCCGAACGGCGCCGCCGGGTTGGAGACGATCCCGGTGTTCAGCCCCACCATTCCGACCTCCAGGGCGTCGCCCATCCGGAAGCCGCGGTCCACGTCCTGGGTGAACAGGTAACCCACCAGGCCCCAGGGGGTGTCATTGGCGATCCGGATTACTTCTTCCTCGGTGTCGAACGGAATCACGGGTGCCACCGGGCCAAAGATTTCCTGGCTCATCAGGTCCGATTCGGCGCTGACACCGGAAAGCACCGTCGGGGTGAAGAAGTACCCGGCGCGGTCCGGACGGGAGCCGCCGCACACCACGGTGGCACCCTTCGCCACGGCGTCATCCACCAGTTCCTGCACCTTGGTGAGTGCCTTCTCTTCCACGAGGGGTCCGACGTCGGTACCCTCCTCTGCGCCATCGCCCACCGACAGCGCACTCAGGCGGGCGGCGAGCTTCCGGGCAAACTCATCGGCAACGGAACGCTGCACAAAAAGCCGGTTGGCGGCGGTGCAGGCCTCGCCCATGTTCCGCATCTTGGCGGCCACCGCGCCTTCCACGGCACGGTCCAGGTCCGCGTCCTCAAACACGATGAACGGCGCGTTTCCGCCCAGTTCCATGGAGGAACGCATCACGTGCTCGGACGCTTGCTCCAGCAGCTTGACGCCAACGGCGGTGGAGCCGGTGAAACTGACCTTGCGGGCAATTCCGCTGGACATCCACGGCGACACCACGTCGGAGGCCTTGGTGGTGCAGACGACGTTGAGCACGCCCTTGGGCAGCCCGGCCTCAATCAGGATGTCGGCGAGCGCCAGGGAGGACAACGGGGTGAGGTTGGCGGGCTTGAACACCATGGTGCAGCCGGCGGCGATGGCCGGCCCGATCTTGCGGGTGCCCATGGCCAGCGGGAAGTTCCAGGGTGTGACCAGCACGCACGGGCCCACGGGCTCCTTGGATACCAGGATGCGGTTCTTGCCGTCGCCGGTAGTGGTCAGGTCGCCGCCAATGCGGACTGCTTCCTCGGAGAACCAGCGGAAGAACTCGGCTGCGTAAGCCACTTCGCCCTTGGCCTCGGCGAACGGCTTGCCCATCTCGCTGGTCATGACCAGGGCCAGTTCGTCCTGGCGGGCCATGATGAGGTCGTAGGCGCGGCGCAGGATTTCGCTGCGGGCCCGGGGCGGGGTCTTTGCCCACTCCTTCTGCACGCGGCCGGCGGTTTCGATCGCGCGGCGGGCGTCTTCGGGGCCGCCGTCGGCCACCGTGGCGATGACCTCCTCGGTGGCGGGATTGACGACGTCGAACCGCGCACCGGAGGCGGCTTCGGCCCATTCGCCGTCGATCAGCAGGCCGGTGCTGACCTTGGCGATGGCGTCGAGCGCACGCTGGGAGGTCCGGGCTGTCTGGGTGGTCTGGGATGTCATGTCAGGAATCCTTTTCGATAGTTGAAGTCTGTTGGCGCTTGGCGGTCAGGCCGTTGGCCGGGATCAAGGAGTTGGGCAAGGTGCTTGCCGGGCCTGGTGTCATCGAGCTGTTTGACCTGCATGGCGCAGGAAAAGCCGTCGGTCAGCACCACGGATTCGGCTCCGGTACTGCGTAGCGCGGGGGCCAGGGCCTGCTCGGCCACCAGCATGCTGACGTCGTAATGCTCTTTTTCGAAGCCGAAGTTTCCGGCCACCCCGCAGCATCCGGAGGCGTCCACCACAGTGGAAACCCCGACGGCGGCCAGTGCGGATTTCTGGGTGCCGGCACCGAAGACGGAGTACTCATGGCAGTGCGTCTGCAGCACCACTTGTTCCGGCAGCGGTTCCGCGGGGGCCGGGGTCCAGCCGGCCACGGCGAGCTCGCCAACGTAGCCGGCGAAGCTGCGCACCCGGGCGGCGACCCGCCGGGCCTGGTCCGTATGCACCAGTTCCGGCAGGTCCTTCCGCAATGCGGCGGCGCAGCTGGGCTCCACCACCACGATGGGCCGGTCCGTGCCGTCGTCCAGCACGTCTGCGGCGTTGGCCATCAGCTTCTTGGCCGTGTCCAGCTGGCCCGTGGAAATCCAGGTCAACCCGCAACAGGCGTCCGCGGAGCAGGCAACCTGCTCCCCCGTCCCGGCAAGCACCCGGGCCGCGGCTCCGGCCACCTCCGGGCGGAAACCGCGGGTGAAGGTGTCCACGAACAGCACCACCCCTTGGGCAGCCGAAAGAGTGCCGCCGTCGTGCTTCCGGCTCCTGGACAACAGCCGGCCGAAGGGCCGAAGCCGCAGCCGGCCATGGGAACGAACCTGCACGCCCGCGGCCGCAACCTCCCGCCGCCATTCGCTGCCGCCGGCGAACCGGGGCATGGAACGGTGGGTGGTCAGGCCGCCCAGGACCGCTGCCACCTTTGCCAGTGGAGTGGCCAGCACAGCGTTGACCAGCGGCGCCACAACGCCGGTGACCTTGAGCCAGCGCGGCAGCCAGCCCAGCGAGAAGTGAGACATGGGGCGGCGTTTGCCCCGGTAGTAGTGGTCGAAGAATTCGGACTTGTAGGTGGCCATGTCCACGCCCGTAGGGCAGTCGGTGGAGCAGGCCTTGCAGGACAGGCAGAGGTCCAGGACCTCGCGGACCTCCTCCGACTTCCACCCTTCCTCCACAGTGCGGGCACCGCGGACCATCTCCTGCAATACGCGGGCGCGGCCCCGGGTGGAGTCCTTCTCATCTTTGGTGGCGCGGTAGCTGGGACACATCACGCCGCCGGAGTCCGTACGGCACCGGCCCACACCGATGCAGCCTTGGACGGCGTGCACCCAGGGATCGGTGCCGCTGCCCGCTGACGTTCCGGGGTCGTCAGCCTCGGTGGCCGAACCTCCCCCGGAGTGCAGCGGCCGCAGGTCGAAGCTGGTGCGCCATTCGCGGTCCGGAACGCCGTCCAGGGCCAGGTTCTCATCCATGGCGTCCGGATCGGTGAGCGAGCCCGGGTTCAGGATGCCGGCGGGGTCCCACAGCCGGCGGTAGGCGGTGAAGGCTTCCAGCATTGGCTGCGAGTACATCAGCGGCAGCAGTTGCGAGCGCGCCCGCCCGTCGCCGTGCTCGCCGGAAAGCGAGCCGCCGTGCCGGACCACCAGCTTGGCGGCCTCCGCGGTGAACGTCCGGAACACCTCGCGGCCCTCCGGTGTGCGGAGGTCGTAGGTGATGCGGATGTGCATGCAGCCGGCGCCGAAGTGCCCGTACATCACACCCTGCAGCCCGTACTGGTCAAGGAGGGTGCGGAAATCGGCCAGGTAGTCGGCCAGGTTTTCCGGGGCGACGGCGGAATCCTCCCACCCGGGCCATGATTCGCCGCCGGTGGACAAGCGGGAGGACAAACCTGCGCCGTCTTCCCGGACCCGCCACAGCGAGGCCCTTTCCACCAGCTCCGGAACCGGCCGGCCATCCACCAGCCGGCCGTTGGCGCGCAGCCGCTCCAGCAGCAGTTCTGCCTGGGCAGCCACCTCTTCCGGGTTGTCCCCGTCCAGGTCCACATACAGCCAGGCCTTGCCCTGCGGCAGGCCCAGCACCGCGCCATCGCCGCGCCGGAAACGCATGGTGTCCACAATGGCCTCGTCAATGCCTTCGACGGCGGCCGGCGCGAACTCGAGGATCGTACCGATGTCCCGGGCGGCATCCACCACGTCCGAGTAGCCCAGGCACACCAGCAGGGCGCTGGCCGGCTTGGGCACCAGCTTCATGCGGGCACCCGTGATGATCACGCAGGTACCCTCGGAACCCACCAGGGCGCGGGCCACGTTGAAGCCCTTTTCCGGCAGCAGGTTGTCCAGGTGGTAACCCGAAACCTGCCGCTGGATCCGGCCCAATTCCACCCGGAACGCGGCCAGGTTGCTGTGTGCCAGTTCCTTCAGTGAAGTGGTCAGCGCAGCGGCCCTGGCCGCGGATGCCCGGTCACCCGGGTGGGTGGCGCGGACTTCCGTGGCAGTGGCGGTGAGCCGGGCGCCGTCGGAGGTGACGACGTCGAGCTCCACAACGTGGTCAGAGGTGCGGCCGTAGCGCACCGAGTGGTTCCCGCACGCATCGTTGCCCAGAGCACCGCCCACGGTGGCGCGGTTCTTGGACGACGGGTCCGGGGCAAAAGTGAACCGGCTGCCGGTGGCCTTCTCCACCTCGCGGGACAACACGGCGAGCACCACTCCGGGGTCCACGGCAACGGTGCCGGCGGCCGGGTCAACCGCTTGGATCCGGTTCATGTGCCGTGAAAAGTCCAGCACCACACCGGGCCCAATAGCGTTCCCCGCCATGGACGTTCCGCCGCCGCGGCTGATCAGCGGCGTCCCCGACTCCCGGCACACGGCCAGCGTGGCCACCACCTCGTCGGCCGATCGTGGAAACACCACGGCCAGCGGCTGCACCCGGTAGTTGGACGCGTCGTAGGAGTACTCGGCCAGCCGCCGCGCGGAACTGTCCGCGCTGATCCCGGCCGCGGACAGCCGGTCCAGCACGGTCCGGTGCGCCGCAGCGGAAGCTGCCGGTCCGACGTCGGACGCAGCGTCTGGCAGGGAAGATACTGTCATTGCCCGGCTCAGGATCCTGCCGCGGCGGGGACGGCGCCAACAACGGCGCCCACAGCCGCCTCGAAGCGCTGCAGGCCCAGGGAGATTTCCTCCGGAGTCACCACCAGCGCCGGAATGAGCCGGACCACGTTGCCGGCCGGACCGCACGTCAGGGTCAGCAGGCCCTGGTCCGTGGTGGCCTGCTGGACTGCGGCGGCGGTGGCGGAATCGGGCTTGCCGTCCTGGCCGGTGAATTCGATGCCCTGCATCAGGCCGCGGCCGCGGACGTCGCCGATGACCGGGAAACGCTGCTGGATGTCCTTCAGGCCGGCCTGCAGCTGCTCGCCACGGATCCGGGAGTTTTCCACCAGGCCCTCTTCCTTGACCACCTCAAGCGTTGCAACGCCCGCAGCTGCGGATACGGCGTTGCCGCCGTAAGTGCCGCCCTGCGAACCGGGCCAGGCCTTGGACATGGTCTCGGTGGAGGCGGCGATCGCGGAGATGGGGAAACCGGAGGCGATGCCCTTGGCAGTGATGATGATGTCCGGGGTGGCCTTGGAATACTGGTGTCCCCAGAACTTGCCCGTGCGGCCAACGCCGGCCTGGACCTCGTCGAAGATCAGCTGGATGCCGTACTTGTCGGCACGCTCACGCAGGCCCTCCATAAACGCCGGCGGCGTGGGGAGGTAGCCGCCGTCGCCCAGTGCCGGCTCGATCAGGAAGGCGGCGGTGTCATTGGGCGCGACGCGCGTCTGGAGCAGGTAGTCCAGTTCCTGCAGGGCAAATTCGACGGCGGCGCCTTCGTCCCAGCCGTAGCGGTAGGCGTAGGGGAAGGCAGACATGTGGACGCCGGACATCAACGGCGAGAAGCCTGCGGAGAACTTGGTGCCGGCGGTGGTCAGGGAGGCGGCTGCAACGGTGCGGCCGTGGAATCCGCCCTGGAAGACGATGATGTTGGGGCGTGCCGTTGCCATGCGCGCCAGGCGGATTGCGGCTTCAACGGCCTCGGAGCCGGAGTTGGCGTAGAACACCGAGTCCAGGCCGGCCGGGAGGACCTCGCCCAGTTTCTCCGTCAGTTCCAGCAGCGGCTTGTGCATCACCGTGGTGTACTGCGCATGGATGATCTTGCCCACCTGTTCGCGGGCGGCGGCAACAACTTTGGGGTGGCAGTGGCCGGTGCTGGTCACCCCGATTCCGGTGGTGAAGTCCAGGTAGTCTTTGCCGTCCGTTCCATAGATCCAGCTGCCAAGGGCGTGGTCCACAACAACGGGCGTTGCTTGCTTGAGTGCGGGGCTGAGGGAAGTCATATTTCCATGATGCAGGTCACATCTGTTTATTGTCAACAATCCTAATATCGCGTAGGGTTTGTGGTGTGAGTAACATTTCCGATGCGCATTCCGGTGTCCCCTCCGGAACACAACGTCCCCGAGTGGTGGTCCTCGAAGCCGAGGGCCAGCCGCGCCCATTCAACCTTCCGGAGATCGAGTCCCTGGCGGACGTCACCTTCACCACGGCGGACGGTCTGGCCCGGGCCGCCAAGGGAGCCGATGTCCTGTTCCTGTGGGACTTCTTCTCCTCGGCGCTGAAGGACGCCTGGCCACATGCCGATTCCCTCAAGTGGGTCCACGTGGCCGCGGCCGGCGTGGACGCCATGATGTTTGAGGAACTCCGGGCCTCCGACGTAGTGGTCACCAATGCCCACGGCACGTTCGACAGGCCCATTGCTGAGTTTGTCCTCGCGTCGATCCTGGCGCATGACAAGCAGCTGCACCGCAGCAAGGCCCTCCAGCAGCAGCACACCTGGCAGCACCGCGAGCTCACCCCCACTGAAGGCAGCCACGTTCTGGTGGTGGGAACCGGCGGAATCGGCCGGGCCACGGCCAGGCTACTGCGCGCGGTGGGACTGGAGGTCCGGGGTGCAGGCCGCACCGAACGGGATGGTGATCCGGATTTCGGCACCGTATACAACAGTGCCGAGCTGACCCGCTACGTCGGCTGGGCGGACCATGTGGTCCTGATCGCCCCGCTCACCGAACAGACCCGGAACATGCTCGACGCCGGGGTGCTGGCGGCAATGAAGCCGACGGCGCACCTCATCAACGTGGGCCGCGGCGCCCTGGTGGACGAAGGCGCCCTGGTCACCGCCCTCCGGAAGGGGCTAATCGCCGCGGCATCCCTGGATGTTTTCAGCGAAGAGCCCGTTCCGGCGTCGCACCCGTTCTGGGATTTGGAGAACGTCCACATGTCCGCGCACATGTGCGGCGATGTGGTGGGCTGGCGCGACACCTTGGCGCGGCAGTTCCTGGCCAACCTGGAGCGCTGGAGCAGTGGCGGCACCTTGGACAACGTGGTCAACAAAGAACGCGGCTACGTCAGCACCAGCTGACGGGCTTTCCCCAAATTTTTCTACGGCAACAATTGGAGGTGTCTCTTTGCTGTTCAGCCAAGAGGAGTATGACGCCAGGCTCGCAGGAGTGCGGCTGCGGATGGCCAAGCAGGGACTGTCAGCGCTGCTGGTGACCGATCCCGCCAACATCTATTACCTGACCGGCTACAACGCCTGGTCCTTCTATACGCCGCAGTTGGTGTTCGTCCCCGCGGACGGGCCCATGATCCTGTTCGCCCGGGCCATGGATGCCGGCGGCGCCTTCCGTACCACCTGGCTGCCCGAGGACAGCATTGTGGGTTACCCGGAGCAATACGTGCACCGCCCGCACATCCACCCGTTCGACTGGGTGGCCTTCGCCCTCCGCGAGCGCTACCTGATTGCACCGGCAGCCAAGGGTTGCGTGGGCCTGGAAATGGACTCGCATTTCTTCTCCCCCAAGGCCTACCGCTCCCTGGTGAATGCCATTCCGGAATGGACCCTGGTGGACAGCTTCGAGCTGGTCAACTGGGTCCGCTCGGTGAAGTCCCCCGCGGAGGTCCAGCTGATGCGCGGCGCTGCGCAGGTTTGCATGGCCGCGATGCAGGCAGCTGTGGAAACCATCGACGTCGGCGTGCGGCAGTGCGATGCGGCGGCGGCCATCAGCCAGGCACAGATCCGGGGAGCCAACGGTATTGGCGGGGACTACCCCGCAATCGTGCCGATGCTGCCCACCGGCGAAGCCGCCGATACCCCCCACCTGACCTGGAGCGAGGACCGGTTCCAGCCCGGCCAGGCGGTGGTGGTGGAACTGGCCGGCGCGCACCACCGGTACCACACACCCCTGGCGCGGACCATCACCCTTGGCAAGAAGCCGGACCATCTGGCCAAACTCTCCGACGCCGTCGCCGATGGCCTGAACGCTGTGCTCACCGAAGTCCAGCCCGGCGTCCCCGTCCGCGAGCTGGCCCGTGCCTGGAACTGGACGCTGGCCAAATACGGTCTGGAAAAGCCTTCGCGGATCGGCTACTCGATCGGGATCGGCTACCCGCCGGACTGGGGCGAGCGCACCATCTCCATCCGTTCCGAGGAGGAATCGGTCCTCGAGGAGAACATGACCTTCCACGTCATCGGAGGCATGTGGATGGATAACTACGGCTACGAACTCTCCGAATCGATCCGTGTCACCGCAGACGGCGTCGAAACCTTTACCAGCTTCCCCCGTGAACTCATCCAGAAAGGCGGTTAAGACATGACCTCCGCACCCCGTACATCCCGCACCGACGGCGCCCGCCGTCCCCTTCCCCTCGCCGACCGCGCAGCCGATCTTGTGGGGTCCGTGATTGATTCCAGCACCTCGCTGCTGGCGGCCCAGACCCACGACATTGTCCGTTTTGCCATGGGCTCCCCCGCCGACGAAGCCGTGCCCCTGGAGGAATTCCGGGACATCGCCGCGCAGGTCCTGGACCACAGCTCCATGACCTACGGCGCCACCGAGGGCGAGCCTGCCCTGCTTCAGGAATTGGTCAAGTATCTGGCCGGCACGTCGGACCCCACCTCCGAGGAACGCGTCACCATCACCGCCGGCGGCATGCAGGGCCTGGACCTGGCCTGCAAAATCTTCATCAATCCAGGCGACCTGGTGATCGTGGAAAGCCCCACCTACACCAACGGCAGCGCCACGGCCCTCAGCTACGGCGCCGAGCTGCTCGAGGCACCCGTGGATGAAAACGGCCTGATCGTGGAGGCGCTGCCGGACCTGGTGGCTGCCACCGGTCGCACGCCCAAAGCCATCTACACCATTCCCAACTTCCAGAACCCCTCCGGCGTCACCCTTTCCCTGCCGCGCCGGCTGCAGCTTCTGGAACTGGCCCACGAGTGGAACGCCGTCATCATCGACGACGACCCCTACGGACTGCTCCGCTTCCAGGGCGAGGACCTGCCGTCGTTCCAGGCCCTCAGCCCGGGCGATCCGCTGCTGTTCTCCGTCCGCACGTTCTCCAAGATCCTGGCCCCGGGACTGCGTGTGGGCTGGCTGGACACGGACCCGGCGCTGCGCCAGCTGGTGATCAACGCCAAGCAGGCCATGGACACCTGCACCAACGTCCCCGCCCAGCACATCGTGGCCGAGTTCATCCGCCGCGGAGGCCTGGACAACCACCTGGCCGGGCTGCGCGTGGAGTACAAGCGGCGCAAGGATGCCATGCGGGCCAACCTGGAACGCCACCTCGGATCCCGGGTCACGGCCACCGATCCCGAAGGCGGCTTCTTCCTCTGGCTCACGCTGCAGGGCGACGATGCCCGGATCTCCACCCGCAAACTGTTCGAAACCGCCCTGGCCGAAGGTGTGGCGTTCATCCCCGGGCCGGCCCTTTCGGCCGGTGGAAAGTTCGACGACGCCCTCCGCCTCTGCTTCGCCTCCACCACTCCGGAGCGGGCCGAGGAAGGCATCATCCGGCTCCGCAACGCGATGGACCGGGAGCTTGCCTCGCTGAAGGCTTCCGCGTGAGTGGTGTGCCCGGCGCGGCTGCTGCTCGTGCCGGGACTGCTGCTGCTTCCGCCGCCTTGGGAGGTGCTCCCGTATCGCTCGAGCAGGAAGTGCTGGGCCTGATCACCGAGTCCGCGCTGGTTTCGCTCACCACCGATCTGGTGGCGGCCGCCGGCGAGAACCCCGGCGGCACGGAAGAAGCCACTGTGGCGGTGCTGCGGGACTTCTGCCTGGGCGCCGGCCTCGACGTTGCCACGCAGGACGTCGCCCCGGGGAGGCCCAACTTCACCGCTGTCCTCCCGGGCGGCGAGCAGCCCGGGCTGCTCTTCCTGGGGCACTCCGACGTCGTACCCGCCGGCCCCGGCTGGGAGGGCCCGCCGTTTGAACCCTATGTCCAGGACGGCCGGTTGTATGGCCGCGGTTCCACGGACATGAAAGGCGGGCTCGCCGCCGTCGTCATTGCACTTGCGGCGCTCAAGGAGGCCGGCGCCCAGTTGCGCGGCAACATGGCGCTGGCCTGCACCGTGGATGAGGAGGACCTGGGAATTGGCATCCGTGCTTTCACTCCCGCGGCGCTCGCTGATCCCGGGTTTTCCTACTCGGCGTGCGTTGTGGCCGAGCCCACCGACCTTGAGACCGTGATCGGGTGCCGCGGTGACAGCTACATCGAGTTGAAGGTGACGGGCAAGGCCGCGCACTCCGGACGCCCGGCTGATGGCCGCAACGCCATCGATGCCGCCGCGAGGGTCCTGGGCTTGGTCCGCGAAGACCACCAGCGGCTGCAGGCCTCACAGGATTCCCTGCTGGGGGCCGGAACCTGGAACATCGGGCTGATCAGCGGCGGCAGCGGGACCTCAATGGTGGCCGCCGAATGCACGGTCTCGCTGGACCGTCGGCTGATGCCTGACGACGACGCCGAGGTCATCCTGCGCGCGCTCCTGGACCAGATCAGCGCCGCCGGGATTGATACCGACGGGATTTCGGTGGAGGCCAGCGTCACCATGGAAATGCCCGGTTTCCGGACTCCGGCGGACCATCCGCTGGTGGTGAACTCGGTGTCCGCCCTTGCCGATGCCGGCGTCTCCAGCGCGATCACCGGCTGGACTGCTGCGTGCGATGGCGGTTTTATTTCACGCGACCTTGGTATCCCGGCGATCGTGATGGGGCCTGGCGGACTGAACGACCAGGCGCACCAGGTCAACGAATCGGTAAGCATCGCCGAGCTGGTTGCGGCGTCCCGGGCCTACGCGCTGATGTGTCTGCGGCACGGAACCTAAGCTGCGCCCCCTCCCCAACTAAGTAGCATTTGTTGCCCTTTACAGCCGTGTAAAGGGCAACAACTGCGACCTAGTTGGGCGGGGTGTCCACGCCGGGGGTGAGACGCTCCAGGGCGTCTTCCATGTGGCTCACCAGCAGCTTGCCCACCAGCTCGGCATCGCCCTGGGCCAAAGCATCAGCAATCGCGGCATGTTCTGCGACGCGGGTGTCCGGGTCCGGGTACTTCTTCTCCAGGGCAGTCAGGCACATCCGGGTTTCCGTCAGCAGGGTGTTGTGCATCCGCGTCAGCCGGGTGCTTTCCGCTGCGGACACCAAAGCCTCGTGATATTGCATATCCGCCTCGGACATGGCATCCAGATCGCCCTTGTCCGCGGCCTTCTTCATGTCCTTGACCACGTCCCGCAGCCGGGCAGCCACGGATTCGGTGCCCTTGCGCAGGATCAGTTCTGCCGCGGCGCGTTCGACGGCGGTACGCGCCACGTACATGTCGCGGACTTCCTCGTCGGTCATGGTGATCACAAAAAGTCCGCGGTTGCGAATGCTGATCAACAACCCCTCCTGGGTGAGCCGCTGCATGGCCTCGCGCAGGGGGCCGCGGCTGACGCCGAGCTCACGGGCCAGCTCCGCCTCGCCCAGCTGGGCGCCCGGGGGTATCTGGCCGCGGCCGATCGCATGGCGGAGTTTGCCGGCAATGATCGACGGCGTCGACTCACGCACCACTGGCTCAAACCTCTGCATCACGGCCACGTCTTCTCCCCTTATAGGGATCCCAGGGCGCCTGCCAAAGCGCTCTCAGACCCTTGATATCAGGTCCGCGAGGACCCTAAAACTGTCTACAATCCTACAGCAGCAGCCATAGAATCCTGCCGCAGCAAACGAATAACCGGACCACACAACGGTGCGGTCCGGTTATATTGTCAGGCCCCGGTGTCCACTTCGGTGTCTACTGCCCGCGAATACGTCAGCGTTTCATCCCGGGCACCGCCCATCCAGATGTCCTGGCAGGCTGCAGCCATCTCATCAAGGCCCTCCACAATCGTGGCAAACACGTTGCCCGGAACCCAGCCCGTATCGCCGTTCAGCAGCAGGTTGTTGCGGCCGTAGAAGACTGCCAGATCAACGATGGTCCGGACGGCATCCGTACCCGAGTCGGCCTCGTAGCCATGGGACGGCGTCTTGAGGTCATTCGACGTGAAGGTGAAGTAGCAGACGTCGCCCGGAATCGGCGTAACGGTGGTGTTCTCCGCGCCGGGCTCCTTCGGCGCAAAGGCCGGAACCAGGTTGTATATCTCGTTGCGGGCATACTTGCCATGGAATACCTGGCCGCTGAGCGGCAGGGCATCCCAGACGGCGTTTGCGGTGCGGGGTGCGGCGTCGTCATGCAGGAGCGCCTTGCAGGTGACGCCGCGCTTTTCCAGGGTTATGTTGATATACCGGGCCATTGGTTGCCTTACTTCCTGATCGTGGTGAGCTGTGAATTGGCGATTGGACGGTGGAGGTGCCAGTCGGTAGCGGCTTGATAGGCCGCGGCGGCTGCCAGCACCCGGGCATCGCCGTGCCGGGGACCCACAATCTGCAGGGCCGCGGGCAGCCCCTCGCCGGTGAAGCCGCACGGAACACTGATGGCCGGCTGCTGGGTGAGGTTGAAGGGATAGGTATACGGCGTCCAGGAGGTCCAGTCCTGCGATGCCGATCCCTCAGGCACATCACGGCCCGCCTCAAACGCGGGAATCGGCAGGGTGGGCGTGACCAGGAGATCGTACTTTTCATGCAGCAGGCCCATCTCGCGGCCCAGCTTCATCCGGACAGCCGTGGCATCCAGGAAATCGCCGGCACTGAACCCCTGGTGGCGTTCCAGCGCGGCCGCCAACAGCGGATCGATCTGCTGGGCGGCTCCGGGACCGTAGCCTTCCACCACCTTGGCGGCACCGCTGAACCAGAGCACGTGGTAGGCATCCACGGGGTCCTGCCAGCCGAGGTCGATCTCTTCCACTTCAGCACCCAGGTCCCGGAGAAGTCCGACGGCGGCACGCACCGATGCGTCGACGTCGGGATGGTTGCTCCCGTACCCCAGATCCGGGCTGAAGGCGATCCGCAAGCCGCGGATGCCGGCGTCGAGCCCTTCCAGGAAGGACCGTGCGGGCGCAGGGCCGGCGGACCAGTCCCGGGCATCAGGGCCGGACAGGATGTCCATCATGAGCGCGGCGTCTTCGACGGTGCGGGTGATGGGTCCGGCGTGTGCGAGGGTGCCAAAGGGGCTGGCCGGGTACAGCGGCACGGTGCCGTACGTGGGTTTGAAGCCCACGGTTCCTGTGAAGCCGGCGGGGATCCGGATGGATCCGCCGCCGTCGGTCCCTACGGACCATGGCCCCATACCCTGGGCAACCGCGGCAGCGCTGCCGCCGCTGGATCCGCCTGAGGTGCGGCTGGTGTCCCAGGGGTTGCGTGTGATTCCACAGCGCGGGCTGTCTGTAACGCCCTTCCAGCCGAATTCGGGGCTGGTCACCTTGCCAAGCAGTACGGCGCCGTTTTCGCGGAGCCGGGCGACGGCCGGGGCATCTTCGGCCCAGTCGCCGTCCGGCCTGGTCAACAGCGAGCCGCGGAGCGTGGGCCAGCCTTTGGTCAGCATCAGGTCCTTGATGGACGTGGGAACGCCATCGGCCAGGCCACGGGGGTTACCGCGGAGCCAGCGCCCCTCCGACTCCTTGGCGGATTGGAGGGCGGACTCCGCCTCGACCAGGCAGAAGGCGTTAAGGTCCGCGTCATGGGCGGCAATGGCGTCCAAGGCGGCGCGGGTGGCTTCCACGGGCGATACCTCTCGGCCCCGGTAGGCAGTAATGAGCTCAGTGGCTGTGGCCCATTGCAGGTCATCGATCAAAAGGGGCACTCCTTGGCTCGTGTGCGTAAGAATGGTGCAGGCATGCGGAAAGCGGTACGGAAATGTGTAGCCCGGGGCCGCTGAACCGGCGCTGAGGCTGCTTTCAGGCTATGTGGCCTGCGTCACTATTGTCAACAATCCTACAGCCCTATCTTTTACAACTTTCCTTTCGTAGGATTGTCCACAATTACGGGGAATTCCCCGAACCCCGAGAGGAGAATTGATGGGCGTCACGATTGGCATGCTGTACCCGGGCTTCGGAGCCGAGGACGATTACCCGCTGATGGAACAGCTTCTGGGCGACGGCGTCAGCCTCCCCCTGGTGCACACCTCCGTGGGCGTGGACGCGCACGAGGTGGAAGCCCTGCTGGACCTGGGCAAGAGTGAGCGGCTCCTGGAAGGTGCCGAGGCCCTCCGCGCAAGCCAGCCCGACGCCGTTATGTGGGCCTGCACGTCCGGCAGCTTTGTCTTCGGCTGGGATGGCGCGCGCCGCCAGGCCGCCGAGGTCCAGGAAGCCCTGGACGTCCCGGTCTCCTCAACGTCACTGGCCTTTGTGGATGCCGCCAGGGCCCTGGGACTGGAACGCGTGGCCGTGGCCGCCACCTACCCCGAAGACGTCTCGCGGCACTTCGTGGAACTGCTCAAGCGGGGCGGGATCGAAGTGACCCAACTGGTCAGCCACGACATCCCCACGGCCGCCCTGGCCGGCGAACTGGACCGGGAAGGCGTGCTGGAGCTTGCCCGCAGCAATGACAGCCCCGAGGCCCAGGCCATCCTGATCCCGGACACCGCCCTGCACAGCGCCCGCTGGATCAATGAACTCGAAACCGCACTGGGCAAGCCGGTCCTGACGGCAAACCAGGTCACAGTGTGGCAGGGCCTGCGGATCGCCGGCGCACTCCGGCCATGCGAGGCGCTGGGCCAGCTGTTCAAGCAGACCGCGGCAGCGCCGGTAGCCGGCTAGCCACCACGCCCCACCGAACAAGCGAGCCCACCCCAGCCCACCCGCCCCACCCAACCGAGTTGGGCGGCGGGCCTGTTTGGTGGGGCGTGCTCAGTCGGCGAGCAGCCTCTGGCCGGGCCCCACCGCGCCCAGGCCAAGCCGCCGGAGGGAAGCCCATGCCGTTACCTGGTTTGCTGACAACACCGGCTTGCCGAGTTCTTCCTCCAAAGCCCCAATGAGGTCGTACGTCGGCAGGTTGGTGCAGCTGATGAAGATCACTTCACCCTCGGGCACATCGGCCGCCCTGATGAGTGCGCATGTGGTCTGGTATGGCACTTCCCAAATCCCGCCGTCGAGCCCCAGTCCCGCCTGCGCCACCACGGAATGCCCGGCTTCCTCCAGGAAGTCCCCCAGCCGGACGGTGAGCTCCTCCACATAGGGAGTAATGACCACAACCCGGGAGACGCCTAGGTGATTCAGGGCCTCCAGCAGGGCCTCCGACGTCGTAATCCCCTGCGCTCCGCTGGCCGCCTCCATGACCTTTGAGGTCCGGCGGGCGCCTGCCATCCCGTTGATGAAACTGCCGGAAGTGCAGGCGTAAGCCATGACTTTGGGCCGGACCGCGCTGAGGTTGCGGGCGGCGGCGGCAACGTCATCGTCATTGCTGACATCCCTGGCCATCTCCACACTGACGGCTTCGTCATGGAACGGCGTGCGCGCGAAGAGCAGTGTTGCCTCCTCGGGCATCCAGCGCCACAGTTCGTGGTCCAGTGCCATGTCAAAAGGACAGACGACGCCGATGCCCACGGGAACGCGAGGTCCCGCCATTGTGCCTCCAAGGGAAGCCATAAGTTCTCCTGTTTAGTAGATTGTTGACAATTATCCGGAGACTGCCTAGTGTCCGAATGAACAAATCCCCGCACCAGCCCGCCGTCGAAGGACACCCATGGACAACCACGAAACCCCCATCGAATCCATCGAGCTGGAGCTGCCTCCGCCCCCGGTGCCGGTGGCAAACTATGTGCCGGTCCGCCAGGTGGGAAACCTCGCCTTCACGGCTGGGCAGACCCCGACGCGTGGCGGTCTGCTGACCATCAGCGGCAAACTGGGCCGCGATGTGAGCATCGAAGAAGGACAGGAGGCGAGCGCTCTGGCGGTGCTTAACTGCCTCTCTGCACTTCAGCAGCATCTCGGTTCCCTGGACCGGATCAAGTCGATCGTGAGCCTGACCGGTTACGTCGCTTCTGCCGAGGGGTTCGGCCAGCAACCCGCCGTGATCAACGGGGCTTCGCTGGTCTTGGAGAAGGCATTCGGCGAAAAGGGACGCCACGCCCGGGCAGCTGTCGGGGTGGCCGAGCTGCCCGGGCAGGCGCCCGTCGAGATTTCCTTGATTGTGGAGGTGTAGCGGCCTGCGGCTTGTGCTGCAGAGCTAGTGCTGCAGCACTGCCCGGAGGAAATTCCGGGTCCGCTCCTGCTGCGGATCCTTGAAGATCTGGGCGGGTGGACCGCTCTCCACCGCCGCGCCGTTGTCGAACATCACCACGCGGTCCGAGATCTCCTCGGCAAAGCGCATCTCGTGGGTGACCATCAGCATGGTCATGTCCGTGGTGTGCGCCAGGTTGCGGATCACGCTCAGGACCTCCCCGATCAGTTCCGGATCAAGGGCCGAGGTGGGCTCGTCAAAGAGCAGGACCTTGGGCCGCATCGCCAATGCCCGGGCAATAGCCACACGCTGCTGCTGTCCGCCGGACATTTGCGGGGGCGTGTGGTTCATGTGTTTGCCCAGGCCCACCAGGTTCAGCAGTTCGGCGGCCCGCTCCCGAGCTTCGGCTTTGTTCATGCCAAGGACGTGGATAGGCGCCTCGATAATGTTCTCCAAGGCCGTCATATGGGGAAACAGGTTGAACTGTTGAAAGACCATCCCGATCTTGCGGCGGGTTTCACGCAGCTGCTTGGTTTCCCGCACCTTCTGCCCCAAGGCCACATCCCACAGGGTGTCCCCGCCAACGATCACCTTCCCCTCGCTGGGCGTTTCCAGCGTCATCAGGATGCGCAGGATGGTGGTCTTGCCGGAACCCGAAGGGCCAATGATTGACACCTTCTCCCCCGGCGCGACCTCGAAGTTCAGGTTCTTCAGGACCTGGTTGGTACCCCAGTTCTTGCTGACGTTCTGGAACCTGATGATGGGTTCCGTAGTAACGGGTGCGCCGGTGACGACGGCTTGGGGTTCAGTGCTGGGGCGCATAGCGCCTCTCCAATCTGTTGACCAGCCGTGAAGCTGGGTAGCTGACGGCCAGGAACAGCAGTGCGGCCAAGGTGAGTGGTTCGATGTAGCGGAAGCTGGAGCTACCGATCGCTTGTGCGGTGGCCATGAGTTCAACCACCGTGATGGCGGAGAGGACGGCCGAGTCCTTGAACATCTGGATGAGGTAGTTCCCCAGCATGGGAACCACTGTCCGGATTGCCTGCGGCAGGATAATGCGGCCCCAGGTGCGGACTCCGGGGAGGCTAAGCGCCGTTGCCGCTTCCCACTGGCCCTTCGGAACACCCTGGATGCCGCTGCGGTAAACCTCGGCCATGTACGCGCTGTAGTTAACGCCAATCACCACAATGCCGGTGGTCAGGGCATTGAAGCTGACCCCGTACGCAGGGAGGACGAAGAAGGCAACGTACGCCTGGACCAACAGGGGCGTACCGCGCACAAACACCACCAGGAAGGAGACCACCTGGGACAGCACCGGAATGGCCAGCCGCCGGAGGACCGCGAAGACGAGTCCCAAAACTGCGGCCAGGAGCGTGCCCAGCAGCGTGATCTGGACGGTGACCCATAATCCCTGAAGGAGAATCGGGAAGATTGATACGGCAAAGTTGTTGTCCCAAATCATGCCGCACCCACCTTCATCAGCGCGTTTTCCTTCCGCTGCAAGGTGAGTGCCTTGCGGTCAAGGGCAAAGCGCCTCTCCAGCCAACTGGTGAGCAAGGTCAGCAGGTACGACAACGCGAAGTACATCACCAGGATGGTGATGAAGATGGCCGTGGTCTGACCGGTGGTGCTGCGGATCATTTGGGCACTGAAGGTCAGGTCCGCGACGGTGACCAGGGAGACCAGTGAGGTGTTCTTCAGCAGGTCCACCATGACGTTCCCGAAGGGCGGCAGCATGGCAGGGATGGACTGCGGAATGATGATCCGGCGCAGCCTGAGTGCCGGATCCATGCCGAGGGCGATGCAGGCTTCGGTCTGCCCCTTGGCCCGGCTTGCAATGGCTCCCCGGACTACTTCGGCGGCATACGCACCCTCGTTGAGACCCAGAGCCAGGACTGCTGCCGTCAGCGGATGGAGCTGGATTCCGAAAAACGGGAGAGCGAAGAACAGCCAGAACATCTGCACCAGGAGGGAGGTCCCGCGGAACACCTCGATGAAGATCCCCGCCGGCCAACGCAGGATTCGATGCCGCGACAGGCGGGCCAGCCCCGCCGTGAATGCCACAACCAGACAGAGCGCCCCTCCCATCACCGTCACCAGGATGGTGGTCAACAGGCCCTGCCAGAGCAGCGGGGCGTATTGGATTACCGCGTCCATGGGCTTCTCCCTTGCGCCTGGCCCATCATCAGCCCGCGGTTTTGCATAGCTCCGCGGAGGTGACGCCCTCAACCACAGTCGGATCGAATCCCCACTTATCAAGGATTTCTGCGAACTCCGGAGTGGCCTTGAAGGCGGCCAGTTCCTTGTTGTAGGCCTCGTGGAAGGCGGTGTCCGCCTGCCGGAAGGCAGCTCCCGAACCGGTGCGCGGGGCATCTTCGACGGGTTCGGTGATGTCGAAGCTGGTGTCATTCTCAGCCAGCGACTTCAAAGACAGCGTCGGGAGCATAAACGCGTCTGCCCGGTTGGCCGTCAGCGCTTCCAGTCCACTGCGGCCATCGTTGACCTTAACCTGCTGGCCTGCTGGGACGTTCGCTGTCTTCAGCACGCCTTCTTCGAAACCTCCCGGAAGCACCGCTACCCGAAGGGACGGATCGGCGATGATGTCCGCCACCGTCAGAATGCCTTTTGGATTGCCCTTGGGTGTGGCAAAGGACTCCGTGGAAACAATCACGGGCTCCGAATAGAGCACTTGACCACAGCGCGATTCCTTCATAAAGAGGCCGGCCGCGATCACGTCCCAGCGGTTGGCATTCAGGCCCGGGATCATCGACTCGTACGGAGTGATGATGCCCTGCACCTCGTCGATGCCCAGGCGCTTGCAGACCGCGCGGAGCACGTCCGGCTCGCATCCAGTGACATTGCCGTCCGGGCTGACCTGGGTGTAGGGCGGCTCGTTGGCAATGCCTACCCGGATGAAGCCCTGGGTCTTGGCTGTATCCAGCAGGTTGCTGGTTGCCCCGGTTGCCGCGCCGCCCACCGGGACGCTGGAGCAGCTGGTCACCCAGCCCGCTACAGACGCTCCCAGTACTGCCACTCCGGCGCCCCGCAGGACGCTCCGCCGTGAAATGTTGCTCGTCATGTCTACTCCATGTGCCGGGGATGTGTGGGCTCTTGGGATGCCCCACCGCCTGTGATGTATCTAACAAAAGTAGGAGCAGAGCTGTATGATTGTCAACAATCAGAATGTAAATTGTTGTTTACGAGGGCGATTCAAGAGGGTTACATCCGGCGCGTGCCAGTCCGCCCCGGCTGGGGGCGCTACGCCCCGCCCCCAGCCGCGCCCACCCCTCGCCTGCCATTGCATTGGCTTCGCCCCTTCACCCCGCCCCACCTACCCGTCGAGTGGCGAGCTAATGCCGCTTAGAACGCTTCTAAGCGGCATTACGTCACCACCCGATGAGAATGATGGGCCACGGCCGGCCCAGCCTCGGATCCATGCGGCACTAAAGCCCACATCTTGGTCATGATCGGCTGGTATACGAAACCATTGACACCCCCATCGGCCAGATGTAACCTAGCTCACAACTTCCTTATTGTGGATAAGCGATTTCACATTATGGAAACACTTCGGACACGCATCCAACATCAGAACATCGCAGCCTTAAACCTCAACGATGAGGAACTCTTCCAAGGAGCAAACTGTGGAACACAGGACGTCGCCGGAACCGGACAGCGCAGCGCGCACCGGCACCCTGGCAAAACAAATTGAAGGCGCATACCAGCGCATCGGTGTAACGGGGGCACACCGCCAAATTGTCTTTATGATCCTTCTGGGTGTCTTCTTCGACGCCCTGGAGCAGAACGCCGTTGGCATCACCGGCCCTGTATTGCGTGAGGCCTGGGGCCTTGGCGCCGGCGAGATCGGCTTCCTCAACACCATGACGTTCACGGCCACGGCCCTGGGCCGCGTGGCCACCGGCCTCATCGTGGACAAGTACGGCCGCCGGCAAATGCTGGTCATCAACCTCATAATTTTCGCCGGCGGCTCGTTGCTTTGTGCCGTTGCGCCCAACTATCCGATCCTTGCCGCAGGCCGGTTCATCGTCGGCTTCGGCCTGGGTGGTGAAATCGCGGTAGCCGTCATCATGATGGCCGAATTCTTCTCCGCAAAGCACCGCGGTACCGCCGTCGGCCTCATCAATGTCACCGCCGCCGGCCTGGGCAACATGCTGGCTCCTGCCTTCGGCATCCTGGTATTCACGCTCTTCGACGGCCCGGACAAGTGGCGCTGGGTCTTTGGCCTGCTGTTCATCCCGGCCATCCTGGTGATGTTCTTCCGACGCTACGTCCCTGAAACACCACGCTTCCTGGCCTCCAAGGGCCGCCTGGACGAGGCCAACATGGTGATCACCCGGCTGGCCCGTGGCAAGCTCGCCGGTCCGATCAACGACCCCGAGGTCTACATCACCGCCGTCCCCGGACCCGCCGTGACCCAGTCCAAGGGCCACTGGAAGGATGCACTGCAGGGCCGCCTGCTCAAGCGCACCGTCCTCCTCTGCATCGCCGTCTGCATGTCCTATGCAGCCCAGATTTCGATGCTGACGCTGATGCCCACCATTTTGGTATCCCAGGGCTACGCGATCAACACCAGCCTCTGGTTCACCTTGATCATGCAGTCCGGTTCACTGCTCGGCGCCTGCACGGCCGCTTTCCTGGCCAGCCGTATGCCGCGCAAGAAGGTCCTGACGGCGGCGGCGGTCCTGGGCTGCATCGCCGGGCTCTCCATGGCATTCCTTGCCAGCAGCATCGTCCTGGTGATTGCTTTTGGCGTCCTGTTCAACTTCTCCGTCATCATCCTGAACACCACCATCTGGCTGTTCGCCCCGGAGCTCTACCCCACCCGGACCCGCGGTTTCGGCACGTCGATCATCCTGGCAGCCGGGTCACTGTCGGGCGGCCTCTTCCCGCTGATCTCCGGTGTCATCTTCGACGCCTCAGGCCTGCTGGGTATGTTTGCCACCCTCGCCGGGTTGTTCATCATCCTGGGCATCGTGGTGCAGTTCCCGCCCGAAACCTTCGGCAAGCCGATGGAGGAAGATCCCACGGAAAACGAAGTCGAGGACGAAGGTGCGGTTTATGGACACTAAGGAAACGTCCGACGGCGGGAGGCAGGGTTCTGCTTCCCGCCGCCAGGCGGTGCTGCTCATCAATCCGAACACCAACAAGGCGACCACGGCGTTGATGACCGGGCTGGCACGTGAGGTGCTCGAGCCCCGGGGCTTCGACGTCGTCGGCCTCACCGCCGCTGCGGGGCCTGCCATGATCGTCGACCCTGAAGCGTTGGCAGAATCGGCAGTCCATGTGCAACTGGCCGCGCAGCATTACCTATCGGGACCAGATGGCGGCGAGATTGCAGCAGTGATCGTGGCCGCGATCGGCGACCCCGGGAGGGCCGAACTGGAGAAGGCGCTTGAGGTGCCAGTTGTGGGGATCGGCCAGGCGTCCGTCCTTGCTGCCGCGGACGACGGCCGACGCTTCGGGATGGCCACCAGCACGCCGCTGCTGGCCGAGGCGCTGGGCAAACTGGTGGCCAGCCATGGCAAGTCGGACGTGTTCACCGGAGTCCGGTTGACGCCGTCGGAACCGCTTGTCCTGGCCGCAGATCCGGAGCGGCAGTTCCAGGAGCTGGCCAGTGCCGTGCAGGAATCCGTTGACGACGGCGCTCTCGCGGTGATCATTGCTGGCGGACCGCTCAGTGAGACTGCCCGGAGGCTGGCCCAGGTCTCGTCGGCCCGGATCATCGAGCCCATCCCCAGCGCGTGCGCCCGGGTGCTGGAACTACTGGAGCCGTAACCGGCACCCACCCCGACCTCGCCCGTTCCCACCGTCACCCCCGTCGAGGGGCGAGATAATGCCGCTTAGCTTGGTGCCAAGCGGCATTGTCTCGCCCCTCGATGCACGTGGCGGGCGGGTCAGAAGGGGCCGGGCTCCCTCGTCAGGCCCTACGCAGGGCCGAGTCCAGGAACTGCAGGTGCTGCGGGCTTACCGGAACCACCGATGCGTCGTACTCATGGTGCCGGCGTACGAACTTCTTGATAAACGGGCACACCGGAACAATTCCGACGCCATCAGCCACCGTTGCTTCCAGGGCTGCGGTGGCGAGGGTGATGCCCAGGCCCTGCCCGCCATACTCCTCGCTGACCTCGGTGTGGTAAAAAATCCGCTGTGGAGAGCTGCTCTCCGGGTACTCCCGGTAGACGGCCTTCCCGATGACCTTGCCGCCGTCGAGCAGTTCGAACCGGTGGCGCTCTTCATTGTGGTTGACGGTGATCTCGCTCATGGTTCTCCTCTGAATCGGTGCTTTATGCCAGTTTGCCGCACGGCACCACGTTACGGTCTGAACGACCATTGGACGCCGAACGCCCTATTGAGGGCGTAGTGTGCAACGCCGAACGATTCACGTTGAGGGTGAGCGTAGACGACTGTTGGCGTCTCTGCAGCCATCGCCGGATACGTCCGTAACTCACGTTGAATAAGATCTAGGAAGCGGTCACCCAGGTAAGGCGCGTCTCCACCCAGGACCACCTGCGGAATATCCAGAGCGGCACACACGAGGCGTAGCGTCCGGGCCAATGTCACGGCGCCGGTTTCGAGTCGGGCAACCGCGTCAGGCTCGGCCGCCAATGCGGAAATCTCCTCCCCGGTCAGCTCTTCGGAATACCGTGGACCGAGCATGGCCTGTAACGAGACCACCGACTCCAGGCATCCCGGCACCCCACAGAGGCACGTGGCCTCCGTAGCTTCATGGTTCACCCGGACGTGCCCTATCTCGCCTGCCCTGCCTGATAATCCGCTCAGCAGTAATCCGCGGGAGACTATTGCCCCTCCCAAGCCAGCACCCATGTGAACGAAGTAGAGGTTCGCCGCAGCCGCGGGGTAGTAGGCACCCTCCACCATGGCTTCAGCGTCGGCGTCGTTTACTACGTACGCCGGCACTCCGGTGGCCTCCTGGACGAGAACTGCCAACGGAATGTTGTGCCAGTCCAAATGAACGCTTTCCAGCACGATTCCGCCGTCCTGCGCACCGGGAATCTGCAGCCCGACGGCTCCAACGGTTCGCTTTGCGTCGGACACCAGCGAGGATACAAAGCCAACCACGTCATCCGGGGAAATCAGCCGGGAGTGGTCCTCCTCAACGAGGAACTCAACTTCCCCGTCCAGGGTGAATAGTGCCGCGCGTAGACGCTTGGGGCGCACTATGACCGTAAGGATGCGATGCAGAGACTGGTCGATCTTGAGGGTGGTGGCAGGTTTGCCCCCGGTACTTTCAGCGGGGTCGCCGTCAACCACCAGTCCGTCGTCGATCAGCTCTTTCAGGATGACCGACACGGTCGAGGGGTTGAGGCCCGTGTCGCGGGCGATTTTGGCCCTGGTGGCGCTTCCATCCTGGTCGAGAATCTGTTGGAAGGCCATGACGCGATGCGCCTTCCTGATCTCGCGTTGCACGGCGTAGGTGCGCTCCAGCAGGTCGGCCTTCTCCCGCCGTAGGCCTTCAGTGGCGTCAAGGGACATAGCCGAAAGGCTAGCATTTGCGCTCGAAGGCGTCGGACCTACTGCGATCCGGGCTTGCGCAATGGCCGGTAAGGAAACTTCCACGGGCACGTGTGTCGATTCAAACTTGCCTGCTTGTTTCCTGGCGAGGCGGTTCCCCGCTGCTAAAAATGCTAAATATTGCTCATAATAGCCTTACCTCAATCACTTGTAATCAGAAAACCCTTGACGTGCGATAGCGAGAGTTGGGAACATGAGCGAGTTAGTTGAGTCACAGGACAAAGATCATCCGATCGTCCGTTCTCGTTTGCCACGCATTTGCACCGCCGGTGCGTCACTTGTCGCCCATTCACTTTCCGCACGAAATCAATGGAGTTTTCATGCCCCACCCAATCCCCATCACCTCCCAGTCCTCAACGCGCCCTCCAAGCGTTCCCACACGCTGGGCCACCACACTTACAGCCGCCGCAGTCATGATCAGCGGGTTCGGGCTGGCGACTCCGGCCAACGCCGAAGAAGGTACCCAGAACGCGGTTAATACCAAGCCCGCAGTGATCCCGTCCCTCCACACCTGGACCGGAGGAACTGGAAGCCTCGAACTCTCGAACTCCAGCCGCATAGTCGTCGAGGCCGGTCTTGAGCAGATCGGTGGGGAATTCTCTGACGATTTGGCGGAGATGACGGGGCTTGACCTTGATGTTGTTTCCGGGGCTTCGGCGCCGGGTGACATCACGCTTGATCTTGTACTTGAAGACCAGCATGCCGCCGGTGGTCAGCGTTATGCGGAAGAGGGCTACCGCCTGCAGACGGACACCCAGGTAACGATCAGCGCTCCTACCGAGACTGGCGTCTACTATGGCACGCGCAGCCTCCTGCAGATCCTGGTGCAGTCTGAGGGCCGCAACGTGGTCCCGGCAGGATCTGCCATCGACTGGCCGGACTATCAGGAACGCGGTTTCTTGCTCGACGTCGGTCGTCGCTTCTTCACACCTGAATTCATTCAGGATTACATCAAGATGATGAGCTACTACAAGCTCAACCGCTTCCAGATCCACCTGAATGACAATGAGATCTTCCCGGAGCACGAGGACTTCACCCAGGCCTACACCGGCTTCCGCCTGAAGACTGACAACCCTGCGTTTGCCGGACTTGCGTCAGCTGACGGAGCCTATGACAAGGCCGACTGGGACAGCTTTGAAGGCACAGCGGCGACCCGTGGAGTGCAGCTTGTTCCGGAGATCGACGTACCCGCCCATTCAGCGGCCATCGTGAACTGGAAGCCCTCAATCGGCCTCAACGGCGGCAACTCGGACATGCTGGACCTCAGCAAGCCCGAGACCATCACGACTGTGAAGGACATCTTCAACGAGTTCACGCCCTGGTTCCGTGGCGAGGAAGTGCACTTCGGGGCTGACGAATATACCCGCTCGCTTGGCAACGTCTACCGGGACTTCTATAACACGATGGGCGCGCACGTTCGCAGCCTCGGGAAGCAACCCGTGGCCTGGGGCAGCCAAACGGTGATGAGCGGCGGAATTGCCGGTTACGACAAGGACGTCATCATCAACTCATGGAACAACGGGTGGTACGGATTGAAGACGGCCGAAGCTGACGGCGTCAAATTCATCAACACCAATGACGCAACGCTCTACGTTGTCCCCTTCGCGAATTACTACCACGGCAACGGGCTGAACAACCAGTCGCTTTACCAGACCTGGACGCCCAACGAAGGCGGCGGGCAGACCGTTAGCCCGTCATCGGTACTCGGTGCGCAGTTCGCGGTATGGAATGACCTGGTGAACATGGACTACACCGAGATGGATGTCCACGGCCTGATCGAACGCAGCTTTCCGACGATCGCCCAGAAGTCCTGGGCCGCCGTCGACCCCGACCGCACCTTCGCACAATTCAGTGCCACGCTGGACACCGTTGGCATGGGTCCAGGCCTGGATCTGATCGATGCCAAGGGCACCTCAACGGTTCCGGGGGAAGTTTCGGCTGGCGCAGCAGCCACCGCTACGGCCTCGGCCGAAGGGTATGGGCCAGCGCACCTGACTGACGGAAAGTCCCTTACTCGCTGGGAGTCCGGAACTGCCGACGCAACGGACATCACCATCGACCTCGGCAAAGCCACAAAAATCGGTGGGATCCAGTGCGAATGGGCACAAAACGCACCTGTTGGTTACGGCGTCGAGACCTCGGCTGACGGCGTCTTCTGGAACAGAGTTGCCCAGCACGACGTCGAAGGGCCAGGACCTGACCAAGTCACCTTCGGCACGCGGGAAGCCCGCTACGTGAAGGTTGCAGGACTGACCCCGGCGGATGCTGATGCCACAGGCGTTGGTGCATGGAGCCTCAGCGTTATGGCACCGAAGAACCTGGCAATCGGTTCGGCCGCCACGGCATCCGGCGTCGAGGCGGCGGGTTTCCCCGCTGCGCAGGCTGTAGACGGAAACTCCTCCACCCGGTGGTCCGCCAACTACAACGGCGAGCGCTGGATCGGCACTGATCTGGGCACAGCCCAGAAGTTCAGTGAAGTCACGCTGAAGTGGGAGGGTGCCTCCGCGAAGGATTACACCGTCTCCGTGTCAGACAACGGCACTGACTGGACCGTAGTCTCAACGCAGACCGGCAAAGCCGCTGGAGCACGCACCGACGTCATCTCCTTTGACCCGGTGACGGCCCGCCACGTGAGGGTCAATGTCCAGGCCAGCACCTTGGGCGTCTACCTCTCGCTCTACGAGCTCGAGATCCGAAACACGGCTGTCAACGGACTGAACGTTTCCGGTTCCCTTGAGGGCGTTCCGAATGAGGAAGGGCAGTACGAAACACCGCCGGCCCTCACGCTCACCGCTTCCGGTGCTGCCGCAGCCGGAGCGAGCCTCGACTACGCAGTCCAGACGGAAGGATCCGAGGAACTCCAGTGGATCCCGTACACCGGTCCAGTAGCCCTCGAGGGCCAGGGAGTGGCCACTGTCCACGCCCGTGCCACTTCCGGAAGCGACGTCTCAGAAGGCTACCTTCTGGTCAACCTGAATACAGCACCGCAAGAGCCTGGCTTCACTCCTCCTGCACCTGCCATGGGAGCGCTGAATGAGACAAACCAGGCCGACTTGGATGCGCCCAAGGGACCCGTCAACGGTGGCGAGCACGTTATCCTTACTGCCCCTGCCGCCGACACTTGGTACTTTGTCTACGTCGAGTCGAGCCCTCTTGGCTGGCTGCTCTCCGACGCCGATGCCGGCATCTCCTTCGAACTGGCGGCTGACCATCAGGCCGGTGCCCAAAAAGTATCGCTGACCGACGCTGACGGCGAACTCGCCGGATGGGACCACGTCGTCAAGAAGGGCGGGCCGGCGCGACCATAACAGCTCATAACGAGTGATTGGCGGCAGACTCCCAGGAGTCCGCCGCCAATTACGTTTCCCGGGACAGGGTGCGCACCCCCGTCGGGAGAGGCCGGCTAGGTAGGCTGGGAGAAGTCCCCCCGATGAAAGGCCTCAGCATGGAAGTTCCCGCTTATGTCTGGACCCTGACAATCGTTGGAATCGTTGGCCTCTTGGCCTTCGATTTCTTCTTCCACGTGCGGAAGGCGCATACGCCGTCACTCAAGGAATCAACTGTGTGGTCGGCCATTTACGTCGGCATCGCCCTGCTGTTCGGGCTGGGCGTGCTGCTGTTTGGCGGCAGCAAAATGGGCACCGAATACTTCGCTGGCTACGTCACCGAAAAGGCGTTGTCCGTGGACAACCTGTTCGTGTTCCTGATCATTATGTCCAGCTTCAGGGTGCCCCGGGCAGACCAGCAGAAGGTGCTGCTCTTTGGCATTGTGTTCTCCCTGATCGCCCGGACGGCCTTTATTTTCCTGGGCGCCGCGCTGATCAACAGCTTCGCCTGGGTGTTCTACATTTTCGGGCTGATCCTGCTGATCACGGCCGGCAACCTGCTTAAACCAGGGGACCACGACCCCGAGTCCGAGGCACTGATGGTGCGGTTGGCGAAGAGGTTCCTGCCGGCGTCGGAACACTTCGACGGCGACAAGCTCTTCACGGTGGAGAACGGCAAAAAGGTCCTCACCCCGATGCTGCTGGTGATGGTGGCGATCGGTGGCACGGACATTTTGTTTGCCCTGGACTCGATTCCGGCGATCTTTGGCCTGACCCAAAACGTGTTCATCGTCTTCACGGCCACGGCCTTCTCGCTGATGGGCCTGAGGCAACTTTTCTTCCTCATCGATGGACTGCTGGACCGCCTCATCTACCTGTCCTACGGGCTGGCAATGATCTTGGGCTTCATCGGCGTGAAACTGATCCTGCACGCCTTGCATGAGAACACCCTGCCGTTTATCAACGACGGCGAGCACGTGGACGTGGTGGAGGTCAGCACGGAGATGTCGCTGAGCGTGATCCTGGGTGTGCTGGTGGTGACGATTCTCGCGTCCCTCTTCAGCAACAAGGGCAAGGCCAAGAACGCCGTTTCCGCAGCCCGCCTGTACGCGACCGAATACCTTGACCTGAACTTCGAGACGGATCTGGTGGAGCGGGACAAGATCTTCGCCAAGATGTGCCGCGAAGAAGAGACGCTGCGCGCATTGCCGGAGAAGTACAAACGCCGGATCCGCAATGAAGAAGCCTTTATGAACCTGCTCCGCGCCGCCCACGCCGAGCACGACAAGGCCCATGTACGGGCGGACGAACACGGCTGAATCCTCCCAAGAAAGCAGCAGTGTCAGGGGTGCTTGCTAGATTCTAAGTAGCAGCCGCATACGCCTCTTGGGCGCGTCCGGCATCCGGCTTTTGATGGGGAGGCCCCGTGTTCTTGCTCGAACCTGCCGCTGGCGGCGCAGTCGAGGACCTGGTGTTTTCCGCCAGCGACCTCGTGGCCGCGGCGGACTGTGAGTACCGCACGCTCCGCATCCTGGACGAGAAAATCGGCCGCGCGCCCAAGGCCGAATTCCCCATCGACGCCATGCAGGAACGGGCAGGCCGGCTTGGCGACAAGCATGAAGAAAGCGTCCTCGCGTCCCTGATGGAGCGCTACGGGCCGTGGGATCCGGCCCGCCAGGGCGGGGTGTACCTGATTGAGCGGGATGCCAACACCCGCGAATCCCTACTGGCCAAGCACGCCGAAACCGAACGGGCGCTGCGTTCCGGAGCGGACGTGGTTTTCCAGGCAACCTTCTTCGACGGCGAGTTCCTGGGCTACGCGGATTTCCTGGTCAACGAGCACGCGGGTTCCCCCGAACCGGGCCGCTTCGAAGTCTGGGACAGCAAGCTGGCACGCCACGCCAAGGTAGGTGCGTTGCTGCAGTTGGCCGCCTACGGGGACCAACTTATTGCCATGGGCCTGGAGCCGTCGCCGGTGGTCACCCTGGTGCTGGGTACCCGGGTGGGCGACGATTGGCTCCGCAGCCACCATTCCCTTCCGGACCTGTTGCCCGTCTTCCGCGAACGACGGCGGCGCTTCCGCCAGCTGACCGGCCACCACCGGGACGCCGACACAACAGTCCGGTGGCAGCAGCCCGGAGTGGTGCACTGCGGCAGGTGCGACTACTGCGCCGAGCAGGTCCAGCTGCACCGTGACCTGCTGATGGTGGCCGGGATGTCCCTGGTGCAGCGCAAGAAACTCCTGGCCTCCGGCGTTGACACCATCGATGCCCTGGCCACCCTCCCGGAAGCCGACGCAACAGGCCCGTTGGCCAAGCTCAAGGACCAGGCCCGGATGCAGCTGGCATTGGACAAGCCTCAAGGCTCCCGCACCTTCACCAAAGACGGCGAGGAACACCACGTCGCCTTTAAGGTGCTGGAAACCAATACCCTGGACCAGATTCCCCCGCCCAGCCCGGGAGACATCTTCTTCGACTTCGAGGGCGATCCGCTCTGGCAGGACCCCGCCACCGGCAAGTGGGGCATCGAGTACCTGTTCGGGGTGATCGAGGCCCCGGAGCCCTATGGCACCGCTCCCCTGGTTTTCCAACCGTTCTGGGCGCATTCACTGTCTGGCGAGCGCCAGGCTTTCCTGGACTTCCTGGCTTATGTGGAAGAGCGCCGTGCCCGGTTCCCTGACATGCACGTCTACCACTACGCCGCGTACGAGAAATCTGCCCTGCGCAAGCTATCCCTGGCCCACCTGGCAGGTGAGGAAACTGTTGATTCCTGGCTTCGTCAGGGCCTGTTGGTGGACCTTTACGCCGTGGTCCGGCAGTCGCTCCGGATTTCCGAAGCTTCGTACTCCATCAAGAAACTCGAGCCGCTGTACATGGGCGATCATCTGCGCTCCGGAGACGTCAAGGACGCCGGCGCGTCCGTGGTGGCCTACGCCGCCTACTGCGCTGCGCGCGATTCCGGGGACGCGGCGGAAGCCCAGCGGATCCTCGAATCGATCTCCGACTATAACGAATACGACTGCCTCTCCACCCTCCGGCTGCGTGACTGGCTGCTGGGGCTGCGGAAGCTGGACATAAGGCACGACGCCGACACCCGGGTTGGGAGCGCCGCTGAGGTTGGGAGCGCCGCTGGGGCTGGGAGCACGACGGCGGGCGCGGCCACCGGAGCAACCGCCACTGGCATCCTCCAGGTGGATCCGAATGCCACACCCGAAGAGGTCCGGCTGCGGGAGTACCTGGCCGGGCTTCCGGATGACCGCCCCTGGACTGACGATGAGCGGGCCATCGCCATGGTGGCCGCCGCCGTCGGATACCACCGGCGCGAGCGCAAGCAGTTCTGGTGGGAGCACTTCGACCGGACGGGCACCGAACTGGACAGATGGTCCCAGCACCGCAACGTGTTTGTGGTGGAGTCGGCGGAGGTGGCCCAGGACTGGGTGCTGGCCAAACCAGGCGAGCGGATGAGGACCCGGAGCCTGCGGCTGACCGGCAGCATGACCGAGGGCTCGGAGTTCAAAGCCGGGTCCAAGTGGTGCCGTCTTTACGATCCGCCCGGTCCGGAGGGAATGTCCGCGTCCGAGTCGGATGCGCTGGCCCGTGCCTACAGCTTTGGCACCGTCATCACCTCCATGGAATCGATTCCGGACCAAGCGGGCAAATGGTGGCTGACCATCGCCGAACGGGAAAGTAAAAAGGTTCCCGCCTACCATCACGTTCCCATGGCACTCACCGAGGACCAGCCCCTGGCCACTGCCAGCATCGAGGCCGCCCTGAAGGAACTGGCACAGTTGGTGGGCGCGGGCGTACCCTCGCTTCCCGGACATCCCGGCGTGGACATCCTGCGGAAGGTACCTCCGCGGTTTTGGACCCTAGCTGGTCCGGTCCCGGTACAAACAAGCGACGCCGGCACCGACTACGCCGCCGCAATTGTCGGGTCCCTCCAGGACCTGGACCATTCCTATCTGGCGGTCCAAGGCCCGCCCGGCACCGGCAAGACGTTCGTTGGTGCGCACGTCATCAGCCAATTGGTACAGCAGGGCTGGAAGATCGGCGTGGTGGCCCAGTCGCACAACGTCGTGGAAAACCTGATGTGCCGAGCCATCGATACCGGCGGCGTGGATCCGGACCAGGTGGCCAAGAAGCCCGGTCCCGGTCACGAGGTGCCATGGCAAAGGACTGCGGACGACGACGTCGCCGCCCTGCTCGATTCCCCCGGCGGCTGCCTGGTGGGTGGAACGGCCTGGACCATGACGGGAAGGCAGGTCCCGGCCGGATCGCTGGACCTTCTCGTGATCGACGAAGCCGGACAGTTCTCACTGGCCAACACCCTGGCGGTATCTCGGGCAGCCAAACGATTGCTCCTGCTCGGAGATCCCCAACAGCTTCCGCAGGTCACCCAGGGCTCGCACCCGGAACCGGTGGATGAGTCAGCGCTCGGCTGGCTTGCCGCGGGACATGCAACGCTGCCGCTGGAACTGGGCTACTTCCTGGCTGACACGTGGCGGATGCACCCGGAGCTCTGCCGGGCTGTATCCGTACTTAGCTACGAAGGCCGGCTCCGTTCTGCCGCGGCAGCGTCACGGCGCAACCTTGAGGAGCTGCCATCCGGCGTCGAAACGGTTTTTGTCCAGCACTCCGGCAATACCACGCACTCAACGGAGGAAGCGGCGGAAGTGGTGCGTCAGGCCAACCGGCACCTGGGCCTGAAGTGGACTCCCGGCGGCAGTGAATCCGCACGCCCGCTGGCGCCACAGGACATCCTGGTGGTGGCCGCCTATAACGCCCAGGTCCAGCTGATCCGCCGCGAGCTCGATAATGCCGGGCTCACGGACACCCGGGTGGGAACCGTGGACAAGTTCCAGGGCCAGGAGGCTCCCGTGGTGCTGGTCTCGATGGCCTGCTCCGCCGTGGCGGAGGCGCCCCGCGGCGCCGCCTTCCTGCTGAACCGCAACCGGATCAACGTGGCAGTCTCCCGCGGCCAGTGGCGGGCAGTACTGGTCCGCTCCCCCGAGCTGACCAACTACATGCCGCACCGGCCGGCCGCGCTGGAGGAACTGGGAGCCTTCCTGGGCCTTAGTCCCAACCCTGCCGGGGAACCCCTCCGGTGAACCCCGGGTAGTCCTCTACCGCGTAGTCCTCCGGGGTGCAGGGACTCAGCGGGCGCCGAATTCGCGGAAGCCGCCCTGCGCCGTTGACAGTTGATCCTCAACCCGGTCCACCCGGCCTGGTGCGTCGCTGGACTGCAACCAGGCCAGGAGTTGAAGTACCTGCTCCCGGGGACCTTCCGCAACAACGGACACCGAGCCGTCGTCGACGTTTTCAGCCAGGCCCGTGAGGCCCAGGTCCTCAGCAGTTCGGGCGGTCCAGTAGCGGAAGCCGACTCCCTGGACCACGCCGAAGACCTTCGCCGTCAGCCGTACGCCGCCGTCGGAATCCATGGAGCCTGCCCTTCCTAGCTGTTGATGGTGATGTCCCGGGTGCGGTGGTCATAGCTGATGCTGAGCGGCCCGCCGGCGTGGTGGAGCTCGTGGTTGGCGCCATCGAACGTGCCGAATGCCCCGTAATTCTCATCCCAGGACCTGTTCAGTGCAATCTTGAACGTGTAGAAACCAGCCGGAAGTTCCGCAGTGATCTTCCACTGCTGGTCCAGGGCGTCAAAGGACAGCTGGGCTTCGTCATACTGCGGAGCCCAATCCTCTTCAGCACCCAGCAGGATGTTGAAGTTGCCAGCCACTGCTACGGCTTCGGGCTGCGGGAAAGTTTCAACGGCGGATGCCGCGTGGGCTGCGGGCTCGCCGTTTTTGGCCGGCGATGCGCTGTCAGGTGCCACGCCGTTTTCCGGCGCAGCTGCGGCTGTTTCAGCTGACACCTTGGCCTTCCGCGACCGGACCGCCTTGACCACGGGCTGCACCGCGTCCTCGATCAACTGCGCAGCCTTCTGCACGGGAGTCTTGTCCTTTGCAGGCGCCTTGGCCTTCGCGGCGGTCTTCGTTTTTGCCGGAGCCTTTGCGGGAGCCTTCGCAGCTGCCTTGCCCGCCGGGGCCTCCGGAACGGGAGTATCGGCAGGAACCGGAGTGCCGGCGTCGAGCGCCGCCATAAACGAGGCAGCATCAGGGAAGGCAACCGTAGCGCGCATTCCGTCCTCGGTAATGGTCCAGCCGGAACGGCCCTTGACCAGCCAGCCGGCCTTCACCAGCTTGGCGGTGGAAGCGGTGAGTGCCTTGTGGCCGCGGGGAATGCCGCCGCTGAGCAGCTCCGACTCGTGCGTGCTGAACGGAACTCGGGCTGTGGCTTCAGCCAGGACTTCACCGGCATTGCGCACATCGCCGGACCAGACGCTCTCAGTCAGGACGTCCAGGACGGATTTCAGACGGAGGCTGGAATTTTCTACGGTGACCTTGGCCATGTTTCCCCTTGAATAATGCGGACGGACTCTCAGCATCTTGCCTGCAGCCCATTAACTCGTGCGACGCGTATTGGTTAACTTTGTGTGTCATGAAGCTCGGTTTGCCCCACGCCGGGACGTTCCGTACGGGGTTGCACGGAGGGGGCCGTTGGCTCGACCCCATGGTGCCGCCGAAAGTATGCCGACACGCGTATATTCAAGATTTTACCCAAATCATGCCACCAAGGGATGAAGCGGCCGGTTTGTGACGGGGACGCGGTGCCGGCTCCTCAGGCGTTGAGTTCGGCCAGGAGTTCAGCTTTCCGTTCGTCCGAGGCAAACGACGAATGGATGGAGTTAGCTGCCAAACGGGCTTTGTCGAAGTCCGAAAGGCCGAGCACCGCCTCGAGCTGTGCGAAGTTGTCGTCCACGTAGCCGCCGAAGTAGGCCGGATCATCCGAGTTCACCGAAACGTTCAAGCCCGCTGCCAGCATGGCCGGCAGCGGATGGTCCGCAAGCGTGTCAACGGCTCGAAGGCGCACGTTGGACAACGGGCAGACAGTCAGCGGAATGCGGTCCTCCACCAGGCGTTCCACCAGGTCAGCGTCGTCCAGGCAGCGGATGCCGTGATCGATCCGCTCCACACCGAGCAAATCCAGCGAGTCCACCACGTACGACGCCGGGCCTTCCTCGCCAGCGTGCGCCGTGAGCCGGAGCCCGGCCTCACGGGCGCGGTCGTAGAGGCGGACAAATTTCGACGGCGGATTGCCCACCTCCGCGGAGTCCAGGCCGATGGCGCCGATGGGTGCACCCATGGCCAGCAGTGCCTCGAGCACCTCAAGGGCTGATTCCTCCGACAGGTCCCGCAGGAACGCGGCAATCAGCATGGTGGAGATGCCGAATTCCTCTTCGGACTGCGCCAGTACCGAAGCCACACCGTTCACACAGGTTTCCAGGGACACTCCGCGGGAGAGGTGGGCCTGGGGATCCATCATGATTTCCGCATGCCGTACCCCCGCGGTGGCTGCCCGGGCGAGGTAGGCCCTGGTCATATCGGCGAAATCCTCTTCCGTCCGCAGCACCGCCATGTTGGCGTAGTAGAGGTCAAGGAAGGACTGCAGGTCCGTGAACTCGTAGCGCTCGCGAAGCTCGTCGAGGTCCCGATACGGCAACTCGATGCCGTTGCGTTCGGCCAGCGCGAAGATCAGCTCCGGCTCAAGGGTGCCCTCAATGTGCAGGTGGAGCTCGGCGACGGGAAGGCTGCGCGGATTCAGGTCCGAAGTGGTTTGCATCCAATAAGCCTAAGCACTCCGTCCAGCAGGCCAACTCCCAGTGATTTCCCAGGAATTATCTCGATTTGATAACGGCCAGTGCATCGCCTACCTTAATCACATGCCCGCAATGCGGGCTCACATGAATGCCCGATGCTGCCTCCACCAGAACTGCCCGCCGGCAGCCACCGAAAAGTGACCTCAATTTTTGTCAGAGGGTGGGCAGTTGCGCGAAAACGTCCGGGGACGGGCCGAGCGCCGGTGGCCTTCAGGAGCATCTGAAAACATGAAAAACACCTCATTCCGTACTGTCGCGCGCAGTGGAATCACCGTGGCCGCAGTATCAGCAGCAGGTCTTGCCCTCTCAGCAACCGCTGCAAACGCCGCCGATGGCGCCACCTGGGACGCTTTGGCCCAGTGTGAAAGCGGCGGCAACTGGTCCATCAACACCGGCAACGGCTACACAGGCGGCCTGCAGTTCAGCCCCACCACCTGGGCCGCCAACGGCGGAACCGGCAACGCCGCGGACGCCACCCGCGAGCAGCAGATCGCTGTTGCCGAAAACGTACTGGCCAGCCAGGGCTGGGGAGCATGGCCCGCATGCTCCGCATCGCTTGGGCTGAGCGGTGGCGCCACCGGTGCCACGCAGTCCGTCCAGATCGCACCCGCCCAGGCGGCGCCCGTGCAGGCCGCCCCGGCCCAGGCGGCACCTGCTCAAGTCCCGGCCCAGGTTCCTGCCGCAGAGCCCGCCGCCCGCCACGTGGCGGAGGTTGCCCTGAGCGGCGAGACGTACACGCTGCAGGCCGGCGATACCCTCAGCACCGTAGCCGAGAAGCTGGGCATCGAAGGCGGCTGGCAACTGCTTGCCGACGCCAACGCGAGCACCATCGCAGACCCTGATCTGGTGTTTGCAGGCCAGGTGCTGCAGCTCCCGGCCTAGTCTGCGCCGCACACCCAACTGGCTCGCAGGTAACGCTGTCAAAACCGATTTTGACGACGTTACCTGCGAGCCAGTTTGGGGTTAAGCACTCGCGTGCGCGGCAGGTGCGGAAGACTCGCTGCGAGCCAGCTTGGGGTTAAGCGGCCTTAGCCGGCCAGCGGACGAAGCGTGGGGATCTCACGCACAATACGGACCTTCCATGCGGCGTCGTCCGTGGTGTCCAGCAGGGCCACCGTGCCGTGGGCCAGGTTCAGGGCCACACGCTTAACGGCAAGGAGTTCCAGGTACAGGTGCTCGTTCATCCGGGCGGGGGTATCAATCACGTACTTCACGGCGTCGCGCACCTGGCGGTAGTTGCTGCTGCTTTCCCGGTGCAGATGCAGCTGAAGCTGGCTCTCTTGGCGCAGGCGCGGTTCGTGCCGGTTAAGGAGTGACACGGCAGTGTGCACACCAACGACCAGTACAAGCGACACGGCGTAGATCCACCACCCGCTGGACAGCAGGAACAACGGCAGGTTGGCGATGGCAACAATGGCGATCACGATCCGCAACGCGGCAATCCGGCGCATGGTGAGCGCAGCAGAGGCCAGCATGGAGCGGAAGCCATGCTGCTCCTTACGGGCCGCAGAGGAATCAAGCACAAATTCATCCAGAACAAGGATGCCATTGGCTTCGGGCGGCAGCATCTGGCCGTAGCGGGGACGGTCCGCCTGGGCGGAAACAGATGTTTGCGGCAAAGAAGTAGAGGAAGTGATTGGCATGGCCGGTCTCCGAAAAACTGGGGTAACACTGGGTACTGGAAGGCTGGAACGTTGCGGGCCATCTTAGTGTCTGCTGCAAGGCTTTGTATGCATGAGTCCAGCATGTGAACACCGGCCGAATTGGCCCACAGCCAAACACCCGTCAGACTGAAAGGATGCAGACTTTCCTCCCTTACCCCGACTTCCGGCAAAGTGCCGCCGCACTGGACACTACCCGGCTGGGTAAGCAGCGTGTTGAGGCGCTGCAGATCCTCCGCGCCCTGGTCATTCCGGAGTATGGCTGGCAGGCGCACCCCGCCGTCCGGATGTGGATGGGCCACGTTCCCGCCCTCACCCTGTATGGCCTGGCCATGGTGGACGAGTGGACCCACCGCGGCCACCCGGACAACACCCGGCTGAGCATCACCGAGTTCGCTCCGCAGGCGGCGCATCCGGACTATGCCGAGAAGATCGCCATGCCGTACTGGCTGGGCGATCCTGATTTCCACCTCAGCCACCGGTCCCGGCTGCTCCGCAAAGATGCCAAGTTCTACGGTCCCAAGTTTGACGATGTCAGTGCGGACCTCGACTACATCTGGCCGGAGCCCAAGCACGAGTTCATCCCGGAAGACCCTGAGGGCGAGATCCTCTGGATCCTGCGCTCCCCGCACCCGGAGGTAAATCCGGAGACCCTGACTACCGTCGCGCTGCCGCCCGTTCGGGGCAAGTCGGTCGCACAGCAGGTGGAGCCGGATGGCTACAGCCCCGTCTACATCGAGGAATCCTCCCGCCGGCCCACGCAGCAGCTGCGCAAGCTGCCTCCTGTCAAGCCGAAGAAGCCCACCCGTAAGCGTGCCGCCCAGGAAGAGGCCTTCCGGACTCTGCCGGGAAATACGGACGTCGCAGTGGAGTTCGACGGCGGAGCCCGGTTTGCGCTGGGCAAGGTCCATGGGCGCCCCATCACCCTTGAAGACGGCCGTTTCGGACGGAATTTCACCGTCACCAGCGTCCTGGACCGGGACGCCTTCGACTACCCCGCCCTGCTGCAGGATCCGCGGGTCTTTTTCCCGATCACAGCTCCGTAAGCGCCCGGGTTTCCATGACTATCCTGATCGCCGGCTGCGGCGACCTGGGAACCGATGCCGGACTCCGCTTCGCCGCCGCCGGCCAACGAGTGGTGGGTTGGCGGCGCTCCCCCGGGAAACTGCCGGCACAGATCGAAGGTGGGGCGGCTGACCTGTCCAGCGGAGAACTGCCGCGGCTCCCGGCGGAGACTTCCGCCGTCGTAATTTCCGTGGCTGCCGATTCACCCGCTGAAGCTGCCTACCGCGCCGCCTACGTGGACGGCGTCCGCAACGTCCTGACCGCCCTGGACCGCGACGGCGTGGTGCCCCGGCGCGTCCTGTTCGTCTCGTCGACGGCGGTGTACGGCGATGCCGGCGGCGCCTGGATTGATGAAGGAACGACGCCGGAACCTGGCGGATTTTCGGGCCGCATCCTCTTGGAGGCGGAGGCGCTGTTGCAGGATTGGGCGGCCGGCATGCCAACCGAAGCCGTGGCCCTTCGGCTGGGCGGGATCTATGGCCCTGGCCGCACCCGGCTCATCGACCAGGTGACCAGCGGCAAGGCCGTTATCCCGGAGGATCCGCGGTTCACCAACCGCATCCACCGCGACGATGCCGCGGCCGCAATTGTGCAGCTCTGCAGCATGGAACAGGCCGTGGAACCGGTTTATGTTGGCGTGGACAACGATCCAGCCGAACTCGGTGACGTCCTGAGGTTCCTGGCCCTGGAGCTGGGACGTGACGTCCCGCCGTCGGGCCCGGGACCGGAAGCGCGCGGCGGCAACAAGCGCTGCAGCAACGCACGGCTGCGTGCCGCCGGGCTGGAACTTACCTTCCCCACCTTCCGGGAAGGCTACCGCAGCATCCTGGCCGGCGAAGGCGTCCGCCACCCGTAGGTTTTGTTAGTCCTCCGGGAGGCGTGCGGGCTCCCCGGTAGACCCATCGACGTCGGTCCATCCCTCGCCTTCGGTGAACCTTGCCACCAGGGTTCCAACACCGGCGTTGAGCGAGGCCGACGGATCGTCGTAGAGCAGCCCCGATGCAGCCCTGCTGTGAGTCAGCAGCTGTTCCGCCTCGATCTTCGCCTCAGCCGTGGTGGCGCCTACGATCGCCGTGCGCGCAGGGAGTTCGGTGGTGTGAACCACCTCCGCGTCTGTCTCGGTGAGCGGGATGGTGACGCCGGAATTGACCTCATCATGCGGGAATTCAAACTCGGCATTGTCAGCAGATGCGGGCACCGTGTACTCAAGAAAATACGTCATTCCCCCACCATTCCAGAAAGCTCCGTCGGCGTGAACCCCGGCCGCTTTCCGCCGCATCCAAAATTGTCAGACCCTGGTGGCAGAGTTGGTTTATGGAAGCCACGCAGGCATTGGGAGCCGAAGGGATTGCTGTTGCAGCACACCCTTCGGGCCTTCGCGGCTTCCTCGCGGACGCAGGTGGTGCGCTGTTCGAAGCAGTCTTGAACACGACGTCGGAAGCCGAGGAATGTGCCCTCATGGGGGTTCCCGAGGCGGCTGGCTTCGCCGCTGACGTTGAGGAGCTCTCGCGCCAGATCGAGTATTTGCAGGTGGTAGCTGCCTCGGCCGTGGAAAAGAGCCGGCGGTTGGCCACTGGCCCGGCGTCCGCACCGTTGGGCGCTTCCGTCCTGTCAGACTCTGCAGCCAAGGATTCCATTGGAGCCTCGGTAGCGGACGACGGTTTCCGGAACGCAGCCGAATTCCTGCGGTCGGCCCTCCGGATCAGCATTGGTGAGGCCCGGCGGCGTCTGTGCCTGGCGGAGTCGCTCCTGCCCCGTACGTCCTTCACCGGCCAGCCCCAGCCGCCGATGCGTCCTGAGCTTGCGGCAGCTTTTGCGGGAGGAACGGTTGGGTCCCGGTCGGCCACCATCATCTCCATGGCGCTGGAGCGCGTTCGTCACCAGGCCACCTCCGAAGCCAACGAACGTATGGAGCACTCCCTGACCCGGACTGCCCAGGAGGCTGACCCGGATTTTGTCAGCCGCATCTGCCGGCGGTGGACGGATGCCATTGACCAGGACGGATCTGAACCCTCCGAGGCGGAGCTCCGGCATCGCCAGGGCGCGTTCCTGCGGGCAGCCCGTCGAGGCCTGCATCATCTGGAGATCTTCGCTACCCCCGCCCAGTACGAATGCCTCCTCACCGTGATGAACGCAGCCACCAATCCGCGGCTGGCCGGGGATGCCGTAGGTTTCGGAGGCGTCGGTGCTGATGCCGCGGACGTCAAAGTGGCAACTGCAGGTTCCGGGTCAGGAGTTGGTGGCGAAGCGGTCAGCATTCAAGCGGAAAGCCAACTGGACCAGCGGACGCGTCCCCAACGATTGCTGGACGGACTGGTCAGCGCGTGCTCGGCAGCGCTTAGCACCACAGCCTTGCCTGCAGCCGGCGGGTTGCGGCCTCAGGTGATGGTGACCATTGATTACCGGGACCTGTTCAACCGGCTCCAGGATGCTATCGCAGCTGGAAGCGCCGGAAGCGGAACCATGATGTTTGCCGGGCCTGTTACCGCATCCACCATCCGCAAGATCGCCTGCGACGCGGATCTCATCCCCATGGTGTTGGGCAGCGAGGGCCGGGTATTGGACATCGGCAGGGCCAGCCGGGTGTTCCCGCCCCACATCCGCAAGGCCATTGTTGCCCGCGACTTAGGCTGCGCCTTCCCCAGCTGCACCATTCCGGGGGCCTGGTGCGAGGCCCACCACGTCAGTTACTGGTCCCAGGGCGGGTCCACCAGCACGGAGAACGGCACGCTGCTGTGCAGCCACCATCACCATCTGGTCCACAAGGAACAGTGGACCATCAACATGATCAGTGGAATCCCTTGGTTCATCCCGCCACCCCACGTTGATCCGCGTCAGAGGCCCCGCAGGAACTACCAATTCAGGTTGGAATAGCTGGAGTTGGCAGGAGTTGGCTGTGGCCTGCTCCGGTGAAGCTGCCCGGCGCAGGCCGGGCAGCTAGCCAAGCTACTTACCCAAGCCCGCCCGCCGAAGCGCCTCCGCCATGGCAGTGTTGGCGTTGTTGGCGGCCGGTTGCTTGCCTGCAGCGGCGCGCTGTGGCTTAGCAAGGTTCCGCTGGTTGTCGGCGGGTTTTTTGGCGCCTTGATTTTGGGCAGGTCGAGGTCGGTCCTGCTTGCGCTGGAAACCTGCCTGTCCGGATGCGCCTGGGGAAGAAGCCGAACGGCCGGCACCCGCCCCGGGTTCGTCGTCGAGCCTTAGTGTCAGGGAGATGCGCTTCCGCTCGGGATCTGCTTCCAGCACCTTGACCCGCACCACCTGGCCGGACTTCACCACTTCCCTCGGATCGGACACAAAGCGGTTAGCCAGTGCGGAGACGTGGACCAGGCCGTCCTGGTGCACTCCCACATCCACAAAGGCCCCGAACGCCGCGACGTTGGTAACGGTCCCTTCCAGCACCATCCCGGGACGCAGGTCCGAGATCTTCTCGATGCCCTCCGCAAAGGTAGCCGCGGCGAAAGCGGGACGGGGATCGCGGCCGGGCTTCTCCAACTCCGCCATGATGTCGCGCACCGTGGGCACGCCGAAAGTTCCATCAACGAACTGCTGGGGATCCAAGGACGTCGGGGCCACCCCTCGGGACGCCGTCAGGATCCTGCGGGCAACTCCATACGCTTCCGGGTGCACGCTGGACGCATCCAGGGCCTCGGCACCGCCGGTGATTCGAAGGAAGCCGGCGCACTGCTCGAACGCCTTGGCACCAAGCCGCGGCACCTTCTTCAGCTCGCTGCGCTTGGCGAACGGGCCATGCTCGTTCCGGTACGCCACAATGTTTTCGCTCAGCAAAGGTCCGACGCCGGCCACCCGGCTCAGCAGCGCGGGCGACGCCGTGTTGACGTCCACGCCCACCGCATTCACGCAGTCCTCCACCACAGCATCCAGCGAACGGTCCAACTTCGCGGCGGTGACATCATGCTGGTACTGCCCCACGCCAATGGACTTGGGGTCGATCTTGACCAGTTCCGCCAACGGGTCCTGCAGGCGCCGGGCGATCGATACGGCACCGCGCAGGGACACGTCCATGCCTGGCAGTTCGGCGGAGGCCAACGCTGACGCGGAATACACGGATGCTCCGGCCTCGGACACCACCAGTTTCTGCGGCTTCTGCTCTGAAGGCGCCAAACCTGAAACGGGCAGCCGCTTGATCAGCTCGGCCGCCAGCTTGTCCGTCTCCCGCGAGGCGGTGCCATTGCCAATCGCGACCAGCTCAACCTGGTGGGCCTGTGCCAAGCGCTCCAACGTTGCCAGTGCGTCGTCCCACTTCCGGGCGGGTGCGTGCGGGTAGACCGTGTCCGTCGCCAGGACCTTGCCCGTGCCGTCCACCACCGCCACCTTCACACCGGTGCGCAGCCCTGGGTCCAGGCCCAACGTCGCACGGTTTCCTGCCGGCGCCGCCAGCAACACGTCACGCAGGTTGGCGGCAAAAACCCGGACGGCCTCATCCTCTGCAGCGGCGAACATCCGGCTCCGAAGGTCGGCCGTCAGCCGGGCCAAAAGCCGTGTCCGCCATGCCACCTGAGCTGTTTGCAGCAGCCAACCATCCGCCGGACGGCCACGGTCCGCTACTCCAAGCCGGCGGGCTACCGCGGCTTCAAACCGGGCGCGCGCACCCGCGAAGGCATCGGCGTCGGACGGGTCCGCCTCGGCAAGGTCCAGCTCCAGGACTCCGTCCTTCTCTCCGCGAAGCAAAGCCAGGACGCGGTGCGACGGCATCCCGGACGGTGCCTGTGCAAAATGGAAGTAGTCGGCGAACTTCTGGCCGTCCGCTTCCTTGCCCTTCTTCACTTTGGACACCAAACGGCCCTGCGTCCACAACCGCTCGCGCAACGGTTCAGCCAGCTCCGGATCCTGGGCAACACGTTCCACCAAGATGGACCGCGCACCCGCCAGTGCCGCCTCGGCGTCGTCAATGGAATGATCTGGATTCAGGTACTTGGCGGCCTCGCGTAACGGATCCAGGTCCGGCCGGCTCAGCAGCGCATCCGCCAACGGTTCCAGCCCGGCTTCCCTGGCAATCTGCGCCTTGGTACGCCGCTTCGACTTGAACGGCAGGTAGATGTCCTCCAGCCGGGACTTCGTATCGGCAGCCATAACTGCAGCCTTCAGTTCCGGCGTCAGCTGGCCCTGCGCGGCGATCGCCTCCAAGACCGTACGACGCCGGTCCTCCAGTTCGCGGAGGTAGCGGAGCCTCTCGTCGAGGTCACGGAGCTGCGTGTCATCAAGCGTCCCGGTGGCTTCCTTGCGGTACCTGGCGATGAAGGGAACGGTGGAACCGCCGTCGAGCAGTTCCACCGCTGCCTTCACCTGCCATGCCTTCACACCAAGTTCGGTGGCGATCTGCTGGTGGATGGCGGAATCTGACGGGCCGTTTGGGAGTTGAGTCACCAGAACATTTTGCCTTACTCCCGGGCCCGGCCCGCTAAGCCTTAGTTGGCCAGGAACGGATAGTCCGTGTAACCCGCAGCGCCCGTGCCGTAGAACGTCGACGGGTCGGCCTCGTTCAGCGGCAGCCCTTCTTTCCAGCGGCGTGCCAGGTCCGGGTTGGCGATGGCCGGGCGGCCCACCACCACGGCGTCCGCGTGGCCGTCGGCAATCAGCGAGGCCGCTTCCTCATGCGTGGTCACGACCCCGAAGCCGGAATTGACCAGGAATGTGCCGTTGAAGCGGCTGCGCAGGTCCTGCACCAGGTTGCCGGCCGGCTCCGCGTGGAGAACGCTCAGGTAGGCCAGGTTCAGCGGGGCAATGCTGTCCACCAGGACCTCGTAGGTGGCCCGGACATCCGCGGCGTCAACCTCGGAAATGCCCTGGATGCTGTTCTCCGGCGAGATCCGGATGCCCACTCGGCTGGCACCAATAGCCGCCACCACTGCATTGACCGTCTCGATGACAAAGCGGGCGCGGTTTTCCGGTGAGCCGCCGTAGCTGTCCGTGCGCACGTTGGAGTTGGGGGCCAGGAATTCATGCAGCAGGTACCCATTGGCTGAGTGCAGCTCAATGCCGTCGAACCCTGCGTCAATCGCATTCCTGGATGCCGTGACAAACTCCTGGATCACCAGGGACAGCTCGTCCGTGGTGAGGGCGTGCGGCACGGGGTACGCCTTCTTACCTGCCGGCGTGTGTACTTCGCCGTCAATGGCAACTGCGCTGGGCGCCACGATCGCGCGACCGCCCGTGATGTCCGGGTGCGAGACCCTGCCACCGTGCATCACCTGGGCGAAAATCCGGCCGCCCTCTGCGTGGACGGCATCCGTAACGGCCTTCCAGCCGGCGATCTGTTCCTCGGTCACCAGGCCGGGCTGGCCGGCGTATGACTGTCCCACGTGTGCTGGATAGGTCCCCTCGCTGACAATCAGGCCGAGCGAGGCACGCTGCCGGTAATGCTCCGCCACCAGCGGACCGGGTACACCGTGCTGGCCCGAACGCGTCCGGGTCAGGGGCGCCATCACCAGTCGGTTGGGCAGTTCAAGTTCACCGAGGGTCAAAGTGGAAAACAGCATGCGCGGTCCTTTCGAGGCGAAGTGTTGCTGCCTGTCCCAACTCCCTCCGCGCTGCTGTCTATTCCGGATGCGATGCGTATCACACGCTTGGAACAGCCCTGCCAGGCCACCGCTTAAAGTTCGACGGCGGCACCTGGCCTGGGTGCCGCCGTCGAACTTCCTGCGGTGGAACTGAAGCCGTGCCTACCTTGTGTGGTGCGACGGCTGGAGTTCGTAGACCGGGGTGGGCAGGCCCTCCATCCGGGCCTTGAGCTGCAGCGCCAGATAGTTTGAATAGTGGCGGCTTTGGTGCAGGTTACCCCCGTGGATCCAAAGGTTTTCCACGTTGGTGGGCTTCCACATATTGCGCAATTCGCCTTCCCACGGCCCGGGATCCTTGGGCGTGTCCGACCCAAAGCCCCAGCACTTGCCTACCTTGTCCGCGATCTCCGGGGAGACCAGATCCGCCAGCCAACCGTTCATTGAACCGTAGCCGGTGGCGTAGATAATGACGTCGGCCTCCAGTTCGGCACCACTGTCCAGGACCACTGCGTTGCCGGTAATTTTGCTGACCTCACCACGGGCCAGCTTCACTCGTCCGTCAATGATCAGCTGCGATGCACCCACGTCGATGTAGTAGCCGGAGCCGCGCCGCAGGTACTTTACGAACAGCCCGGAACCGTCCACGCCGAAGTCCAGGTCAAAACCGGCGGCCTCCAGCTCCGAGTAGAACCCGGCATCGCGCTTGGCCATTTCCTGGTATATGGGAATTTGGGCCTCGGGCAGGATCCGGTACGGCAGCGATGCAAAGAGCAGGTCAGCTTTCTCGGTGGTCACGCCGTTGGCCAGCGCCTGTTCCGAATACAGCCCACCCAGACCCAGGTCCATCAGTGACTCGCTCCGGGCAATGTGCGTGGAAGATCGCTGGACCATGGTCACATCGGCGCCATGTTCCCAAAGGTCCGCGCAGATGTCGTGGGCCGAGTTGTTGGAACCGATCACCACGGCCTTTTTGCCCGTCCAGTCGCCGCCTCCCGGATGCTGTGAAGAGTGATACTGCTCGCCCAGGAACGATTCGGCGCCTTCGAAGCTGGGAATACTGGGGTAGCCCGAGACACCCAGCGCGAACACCAGTTGCTTGGGACGCAGCGTCACAGGCTGGCCCTCACGCATAACGCTGACTTCCCACTCCTGCCTGTCCTCGTCCCACCGCGCATTGGTGCACTCGGTGCTGGTCCAGTAGTTCAGCTCCATGATGCGCGTGTAGTACTCCAGCCAGTCGCCGATCTTGTCCTTCGCGGCAAAAACCGGCCAGTCGTCAGGGAACTTCAGGTACGGCATGTGGTCATACCAGACCGGATCATGCAGGTGCAGTGACTTGTACCGGTTCCGCCAGGAATCGCCTGGGCGTGGGTTCTTTTCGATGATGATGGTGGGCACGCCCAACCGCCGCAACCGGGCGCCCAGGCCAATGCCGCCCTGCCCGCCGCCGATCACTACCGTGTAGGGCTGGTCCTCATAACCCAGCCGCGCAGCTTCCTCTTCCTTGCGTTCCAGCCAGGATTTACGGCCCTTCTCGATCTGGTGCGCTACGCCTTTCTCCCGGTTGGGCCCCTTCTTCTCCTCGAAGCCCTTGAGCTCCTGCATGGTGGTGAGGAGGGTCCAGCATTTGCCGTTGCGCAGGCGAAGGTGGCCGTGACCCCTTGCTTGGGAGGTTTCGAAATTGATCCAGGCCTCGGTTGTGGCTGCATCGCCGGTGGCTTCCTCGGCGAGCGCCCAGTTCCCGGGTTCCACGTGCTCCAGGGTGGCCTCAAGCATCTGACGGATGCCGTCCTTGCCTTCCATGGTCTTGAGGTTCCAGGTGAAGGAGATGAAGTCGCGCCAGTACGACTCCTCCTCGAACAGGTCCAGGGCGGCGGCCACATCCTGGCGGCGAAGCGCGTCCTCGAACTGCGCCAGCCAGGCCTCCGCAATGCCGGTTGGTGTCTCAGGCATGATTCCTCTTTCCGTTGATGTCCGGGCCTCACACCAACTGCTCTTGCGTGACCCGCATCACAAGTACACCCTGTAGAGGGTTACAATCGGGTTGCACGTGGCGTCGTCCTGCCGGAAGCCGCTGGGCTTCGGTGAGCAGGAATTCAAAGATGAGTTGGGAGGACCCGCATGCAGCCACCCATTGGCCTCTCCCCCGTTGCCCGCGACCTGCGTTTCTCATCGCCGGCCGAGTACGCCCGGGATCTCCGTAAGGCCCACGAGGCCACCATTTCGGGGCAGCCTGATCCGAAGATCTCGACGTCGCTGCTCAATTCATGGCAGCGCTCCTTGGCACTGGGGATCAATCCGGACCAGCACCGTCCCGTTCACCGGCACGACGTCCGCGAGGCCCGCCAGATCGGCGCAGGCCACCGGCTCGCGGTGGTGGTGCCTGCGCTCCGCCAACTCCTGGCCGACGAAACCACCGACGGCCGGCACCTCTTGATCGTCACCGACCACCAGGGCGAGGTGCTGTGGCGGCTGGGCAGCCACGACGCCATGCGGCAGGCAGACTCGCTCGAATTCGTGGAAGGGGCTGACTGGTCTGAATCCGGGGTGGGCACCAATGCCATCAGCGAAGCCCTGGTCACTGGAGCGCCCGCTCAGCTGTTTGCGGCCGAACACCTGGTCCGGACGCACCATGACTGGGCGTGCACTGCTTCGCCCATCCGCGATCCGTTGTCCGGCGGGATCCTTGGCGTCCTGGATGTCTCCGGTCCCATCGAAACCGTCACGCCGGACAGCCTCCGGATGATCCGCTGCGGTGTGCGGCTGGCCGAGGAACTGCTGAGGTCCGCTGCAACGCCGCCGTCGCCTCTCAACGGCTCCCAGCCCGGCGCTTCCCCCGGGGCAGCAGTCCTGTCGCTCCAGCTTCTGGGGGACGCGCCAACTGCACGGTACGACGGCGGTGCTCCCCGCCCGCTGACCCTTCGCCGAGCCGAAATCCTGGCTTTGCTGGCCTCACGTTCCCGGGGCTGGAGCGCTGAAGAACTGGCCTACAGCCTTTACGGCGAGGACGGTGCCGCCGCGTCGGTGCGCACGGAGATGCACCGCATCCGCGCCGCCCTCGGCAGGATTATCGAGCCGAATCCCTACAGGTTCAGGGAGGGCCTGCTGGTGGTCACCGATATTGAGCAAGTCACTGCCCGCCTGCGTGACGGCAAGGTTGCCGAAGCATTGTCCGCCTACACCGGAACCCTGTTGTCGCGGTCCACCACCCTGGCCATCGAACTCATGCGGGACGAACTCAACGAGGCGGTGTCCGCTTCGGTCCGTGCCAGCAGGAACCCGGATGTGGCTCTTCGCTGGTGCTCCAGTGACATGGGATCCGCTGATTCCGCGGCCGCCACAGTGGTGGCGGGTCTCCTTGGATCAGAGGATCCCCGCCACCAGCTGATTCAAGCCAGAATGAACCGCCTGGACCGCGAGCTCCAGGCCTGACATTCCGTTTACTTCTGCGCCGGCAGCACCAAGGACCCGGTCTTGTCCGTGGAAAGGGCCAGCGACGAGATGAACTGCGGTTCGCCGTCGGGCCCGTCCTGACCTGAGCGGAGCATGTCCGGACGTTCAAACTCGATCCCTGTTACGTGGCAGAGCAGCTTGGCGTCGCTGGGGTTGCCGTCCTGGTCAAACATGGGCAGATCGATTCCGTCGTCCGTACGGCGGAGGTAATACCGGCCCTTGGTGAGCACGGCAAGGATCGGCGTCAGGAGCAGTGACAGGCCCACAGCGAAGACCGGCGAATACGGCTGCACGGCGCCGCCGAACGCGCCGAAGAACACGGCGATCGATACCCCTGCCGAAACCAGCATGGACACAAAGCCCACGGGGTTCACCGCGTAGAGCATGCCGCGGCGGAACTCCGGAACCTTGGGCGAGATCTTCAGCAGGTACTTGTTGACGGCGATATCCGCAGCCACGGTGACAACCCATGCCATGGCGCAGTTGGCGTAGAAGCCCAGGATGGTGTTCAGGAAGTCGAACATGTTGGCTTCCATCAGCACCAAGGCGATGGCCAGGTTGACCACCACAAACACCATGCGGCCGGGGTAGGTCTTGGTGATGCGCGTGAAGCTGTTGGTCCATGCCAGCGATCCCGAGTACGCATTGGTGACGTTGATCTTGATCTGCGAGATGACCACCAGGACCACGGCCAGCGTCATTGCCAGCCACGCAGGCATCATTTCCTGGTAGACGCCCAGGAACTGGTGCACGGGCTCATTGGCATGCACCGACGCCGCCGGGTCCAACGTGGCGATGAGGTAGATGGCGATGAAGAGGCCCACGATCTGCTTGATGGCGCCGAAGATAACCCAGCCCGGTCCGGCCAGGATGACCGCGCGCCACCAGGCCCCCTTGTTCTCCGCCGTTTTGGGTGGCATGAACCGCAGGTAATCGATCTGTTCGGCGATCTGGGCCATCAGGGACAGGCACACGCCCGCAGCCAGCATCACCGACGCGAGGTTGGGGCCGCCGTCGCCCGATTTTCCGGTGTAGGCGAAGAAGCTGTCGATGCTTTCGGGATGCGAGATCACCAGGTAACCCACCGGAATCACCATCAGCAGCAGCCACAGCGGGGTGGTCCATACCTGCAGCGTGGCCAGCGTTTTCATCCCATAGATGACCAACGGAATGATGATCACAGTTGATGCGGCGTAGCCCAGCCACTGCGGGATACCCAGGCCAAGCTCCAGGCCCTGCGCCATGATGGAGCCTTCGAGCGCGAAAAAGATAAACGTGAACGTTGCGAAAATGACGTTGGTGACCACGGAGCCGTAGTAGCCAAAGCCGGAACCGCGGGTGATCAGGTCAAGGTCGATGTTGTACCGGGCCGCGTAATAGGCCAGCGGAAATCCGGTGGCGAAAATGATGACGGCGGCTACCAGGATGCCCAGGATCGCGTTCGTGGTCCCGTACGCGATCCCGATGTTCGCGCCGATGGAAAAGTCCGCGAGATAGGCAATTCCGCCCAGCGCGCTGGTGGCCACTACCCCGGCGCTCCACTTGCGGTAGGACCGCGGTGCGAACCGGAGCGTGTAGTCCTCCAGGCTCTCCTTTGCCGCGCTCATCGCATCCGCAGTAGCCGCAGGATTGTTGGGGCCATTCCCGACGGCGGTGCCTGCCGCCGTCCGAGGTTCCAGCAGTTGGGTGTTTCTCAGGTCTTCAGTCATGGCTGGTCACTTTCCTCGTCCGGATGCTGTTGCTGACGCTAACCACCGGATTTCACCACCACGTCACCACGGTGTTTCAGCGTTGTAACTTCCGACGGTGCGGACCAAAAGCAGGGTGCCGGGCTTGTAGGCACTCCACAAAATGGGCCTGCTGGGACCGCGTTAGCGTCGGAGGTAAGCCGCTGCAGCCACGCAGTACCGACCCGAGGAGCACCCCCTTGACTGACGCCAGCACGCAGGAAACCACCGGTTATGCCATCCTGGATACGGCCCGTCAGCAAGTCCTGGAGGATTGCCGCGGGCTGGATGAGCGGCAGCTGTTGGAGGTCTTGGAACTGCCCGATGAGGCCGTTCCCGCCGCGCTTGAACTCGCCCACCAGGTCCGCCTGAAGCACTGCGGCGAGGACGTGGAGGTAGAGGGAATCATCTCCATCAAGACCGGCGGCTGCCCCGAAGACTGCCACTTCTGCAGCCAGTCGGGACTCTTTGACTCTCCGGTGCGTGGCGTGTGGCTGGACATTCCCGAACTGGTCAAAGCCGCCAAGGAAACGGCCGCGACAGGCGCCACCGAGTTCTGCATTGTGGCTGCCGTCCGCGGCCCGGACATCAAGCTGATGAACCAGATCAAGTTCGCGATCGACCGTATTAACGAGGAAGTGGACATCAACATCGCCTGCTCGCTCGGCATGCTCACCCAGCGGCAAGTGGACCAACTGACCAGCTGGGGTGTCCACCGCTACAACCACAACCTCGAAACGGCGCGGAGCTATTTTCCGCAGGTGGTCACCACGCACAGTTATGAAGAGCGGTTGGAAACCTGCGCCATGGTCAAGGCAGCCGGGATGGAATTGTGCTGCGGAGCGCTGATCGGCATGGGCGAATCGCTGGCCCAACGCGCGGAACTGGCGGCACAACTGGCAGCGTTGGAACCCCACGAAGTCCCGCTGAACTTCCTCAACCCGCGTCCTGGAACGCCCCTTGAGAACCAGGGCCTCATGGACGGCAGGGACGCGCTCCGGGCCATCGCCGCGTTCCGCCTGGCCATGCCGCGCACTGTGCTGCGCTACGCCGGCGGCCGCGAGTTGACCTTCGGCGACTTGGGCACCCGGGACGGCCTCTTGGGCGGAATCAACGCCGTCATTGTGGGCAACTACCTCACCACTTTGGGCCGGCCGGCAACAGCGGACCTGAACCTCTTGGTCGAGCTCAACATGCCCATCAAGGAACTCCAGAAGTCGCTGTGAACGGGGAGCCGACAGTTTCGATGGTTTCGACAGGCTCAACCACCGGGGCCATCGATGATCGAGCCCGTCGAGATCCCGCCACCACCGGGGTTTCGACAGGCTCAACCACCGAGGATGCTGAATTTTGCGCGCATTGCGGCGGTGAGGGCCCGACGTCGGACGCTCACCGCCTCTGCCGGGAACACCTTTCCATGGAACCGCCACGCTATTGCGCGCAGTGCCGGCGCCGTATGAAGGTGCAGGTCACGCCGCTGGGTTGGAACGCCGAATGCTCCAGGCACGGCACACTCACCCAGTCATAAGGTGGGCCTGGTTAGACTCGAAGCATGGGCGAAAGCCGGGACCCCCTGAGCCGTGATCTGCTCACCCCCGAGCAGCGCAGCCGCAACATGTCCAGGATCCGGGGCAAGAACACCAAACCGGAGCTCCTGGTCCGCAGGCTCCTGCACGCCAAGGGCTACCGTTACCGCCTGCACGGCGGCGCCGCGGGCGGCAAACTTCCGGGCAGGCCGGATTTGGTGTTCGCGGGCCGGCGCAAGGTGATCTTCGTCAACGGGTGCTTCTGGCATTTTCACGACTGCCGGGTGGGAACCCACGCCCCGGCGGCCAACGCCGAGTTCTGGGAAACCAAGCGGACTAGGACCCGGAACCGCGACGCGAGCCAGCGCACACAGCTCGAGGCCGCCGGCTGGCAGGTCCTCACGGTGTGGGAGTGCGAGCTGAAGGACACGTCAGCGCTGGAATCCCAGCTGCTGACGTTCCTCGAGGATTCCTAGCGCTCAGCCGCTCAGCTCGCCAAGCCGGGCCTGCCGCAGCACTTCACCCCAGGATTGGCCGGCGAGGTCCGCCACGGCTGCAAGGATTTCCGACGGCGGCAGGGACAGGTCCAGCGGAAACTCCACAATGTCGATGTTCGTGTTCAGGACCCGCCGCAGCTTGATCTCGCCGGCCCCGGAATAAACCAGCCAGGCGGTCGGCACCTGCAGGGCTGTGCAGTAGGCCAGCATCCGGTAGTGGTCGCCGGACAGCGAGGCCCCGGCGTCGGTTCGTGCGGCGTAGCGGGCGTCGTACACCACCACCGGGCGCCCGCCCAGGAAATGGACGGCGTCCGGAGTGACGCTGAGCCGGTCCGAATCCTCCACGGCTTCGTTGAGCAACGCGTTGAATCCCAGCCGGGTATCCCCCGGATACGCGGAGAGTGCTCCACACAGGGCAGCACCCACAAAGTCGCGGAACACCTCCGCCATGTCCACCACAAACGACGCCGCCCGCTCACCGCCCTCGCCCGCCTCAGCCGACGCGTTGCGCAGGATCAGCCCGGCCAGCCGCAGCACGGCGTGGTAGCGGACGTTCCTGCGGTCAGGTGACCACTGCGGCAGCGGAGCGCCGGACGGCAGCCGGGTAACGCCGTCGAGCTTTACCTTCAGTTGGCGCAGCCGGCTCAGGACGTCCGGGCGGACAGCCGGGACCTGGGCCATCCGTTCCAGGGCTGCGCGGAGGATCCTGTTCTCGGCGATGTCCGGGCTGAATTCGTCGTAGGAAACTTCCAGAGGCACCAACATGCCCGGGCGGCGGGAAATCTGGTCCGAGATCCGGATCCGGCCCTTGACGGTGCGCAGCGATTCCTCAACCGTGAGGTAGCCCTGCAGGACCCCACGGCTCAGTGCGCGCTCGGCGAGCTGGGCCAGCGAGTCCGCCAGTGCACTCCACAACTCGGGAGCGGCGGTGGCATGGATGTCGTCGTCCCGGAACCCCGGCTCCCCCGAATAGCTGAGCATAAACAGCAGGCGTTCCAGGCCCAGCCTGTCCTTGGGGCGGACGTCCAGCTGCAGCTTGGAGGTGCGTACCGATCCCACTTTGCCGCGCGGTTCCACCCGGTACAGGCCCAGGCCAAGTGGCGAAACCCGGGCCAGGCCGCTGGAGTTGATGAAGGCGGCCGATCCGGCGTCGAGCTTCTCCACCAACCCTGCGGAAAGCTCATCCAGCACCACGTGCCGGAGCGGCTTCACGGGACCGCGCTGCACAGGGTTACCCCGCTGCAAGGCGTCCCAGCAACTGGTCCAGGCCGAACCTCTCCTCAAGCTGGGCGCGGGTCAGCTGGCCGTGATAGTGCTCCTCCAACAGGGGAAGCAGCTCGTATTTCCAGATCCGGCGTAATCCCGGAACAGTCTGGGCGGCCGGCTTCATGAAGTACGACGGGCCAATCATCAGGTCCCGGTCCCACTCATCGATTGCCCCGTTCAAGGCATCCAGAAGCAGGGCAGGAGTGGTGTCCAGGCCCCGGGCTTCCAGGAAACGCAGCAGCGATCCCCTGACCGGTTCCGTCTGCGGGTGCAGTTCAATAAACGCGAAGCGGCGGCGGATGGCGGCGTCCATCATGGCGATGGAACGGTCCGCCGTATTCATGGTGCCGATGATGTACAGGTTGTCCGGCAGCGTAAACGGCTCGTTGGGGCTGTACTGCAGGTAGATCCGGTCATCGCGGTATTCGAGCAGGAAGTACAGCTCGCCAAACACCTTGGCCAGGTTGGCCCGGTTCATCTCGTCAATGATCAGGAAGTAGGGCTTCTTCTCGTTGCCCGGCTTCGCGGCTTCCTCAGCCAGCCTGCGCAGCGGTCCTGCAACGAGCTTGAAGGAGACCTGGCCATCGTCCGTCTTGTCCGGCCGGTAACCCTCGAAAAAGTCCTCATACGCATACGACGGATGGAACTGCACCAGCTTGACCCGCTCATCGGTGCTGTCCCGGGCCAGCTCGGCCGCGAGGTGCTTGGCCAGGTAGGTTTTGCCTGTCCCGGGAGGTCCGTAGAGCACCACCTGGCGGTTTTCCTCCAGGAGCTCCGCGATTTCCTGCAGCGGTTCCAGGTCCATGTGCAGTGATTCGGCGAAGCTGCTGGTCAGTCGGCTGAAGCCTTCCGGCCCTACCTCGGCTACCACGGCCTCGTCGCCCTGCTCTTCAACGTCCGGTTCAGCTTCCGGAGGCAGCAGCGTCTCCAGCGCCTGCACCACCCGGGTTACATCCACGACGATGCCGGGCGTTGCCAGCTGTCGCTGCACATGACGGGGCAGGTCAGCCGCCGGATGGCCGTCGAACCAGCGCACCTTGCGGCGCAGCCTCCGCTCCTCGCCGTCGTCATCCGGTTCACCGAGCACGACGCCGGGATGCACAGTTCCGGCGTGCTGGTACAGCACCAGATCGCCGGGCTTCATCACGGTCAGGAAGGCGAATACTGCAGTTTTCGTGTCCTCGCGCTCCACATAACCGAGGTGCTTGCAGTCCTCATCCACGGCGTGCTGGACCAGCCCGGCAGCGATGCCCGCCTGCAACGGCCGGAGATGTTCGACGTCGAGAGTTACCTTTTCTGCACCGTGCCAGGCCTCCAGCAAGGCAGCCTGGTCCCGATGCGTCCGAAGCAGCCAGGCGCGGCGTCCCGGATCGGTGACCTTGCGCCACTGGCTGACCAGCTGGCGTGAGTACCAGTCGATGCGCTGCCCGGCCTGCTCATCCAGGTGCAGGCGGATGCGGTGGATGTCAGCGGTGATGGCATCTTCGGAGTCACCCTTGGCGCCGCCCACCAGTGAAGCAAAGGCGTCCCGGATTTCGCGGCGCTCAACGTCGGCCACCACCGGTTCAAAGTAACTGGGCCACACCAGGTATTCGATGCTGCGGCGGATGGCCGGCTGGTCTTCGGGCGTGCCGGCAGCCAGTTCGTGGAACTTCAGCGGATCCTTCAGCGCTTTGGCAATCGCCGATGGCTGCTTCCCGTCCACGTGGCACACAAACCGGCACAGCCATTTGAGCTGGTCGCGGATGGTCCAGTTGAACTCGGCCGTGCGGTCCCGGATGACACCGTGGTCCGTCAGCCCCTTGTACAGTTCCGCGGGAAGCTCCAGTGGAGGTTCCAGCCAGGACGCCGCTTCAGATACCCGGGCCTGCTTCACCTTGAGCGATTTCACCTCGTGGGCCAGCGGCAGCGACTGCAAGTACAGCAGCTCGACGGCCAGCAGCCGCGCCCCGCGCGACGCCTCGGTCAAGGACTCGCGCAGGTTGGTCATCATGGGTGACTTGGCGTCGTCCACTCCCCTGTCCAGCCGCTCAAGCAGCTCGGTAGCGGCCTCGGTGGTCCAGGTCAGAGTCTCGCCGTCGAGGGCCGAGGGCCTGCCCTGCAGGCCGGCACCCAGCACAAACCAGGCGGCATCCTCGATCTCCGGGGAGACTCCCGGGGCACGGGTGATGGCGGGCTTAGGCGCAGGAGTCATCCGTTAAATTTACAGTCTGCGCCTGGGAGTCCGCTCCACGTCGCCGGTATACACCCTGTCATGGCAGTTTCCCTGGAGTGGCCGGCGTCTTCAGCCTGCCGAAAATGAAGTAGCCCATGGGCCCGACGAAGTTCACCAGCGACGCCAGCCGCCAGGCAGCTTTGGGGCCGCGGATCAGTTCGGCGGGACGTTTGGAAATGTCCCGCTGGGCCATGGTCAGCAGGACCAGCTGCGCCACACCGACCGCTATGACGCCGGCCCGCCGCGCCGGCGACAGCTCTCCCCAGGTCTTCTTGCTCTTTGCCATGGTGCTCTCCTTTCCTTCCCAACTAGCTGTATTACCCATTGAGGTTGGTGACGCGTGTGGCTGGTGGCTGACCTTTGAGTGCGGTGTGGCCTCTGTCGTGATTGTAGTGGTGGAGCCAGGCTTGGAAGGCTTGGGTTCGTTCGGTTTCGCTGCG
>JAPSJV010000038.1 GCA_031178005.1 Pseudarthrobacter sp. | reverse complement strand
AGCGTTCCGTTGAGCCGTCGCTTCAGAAGTTCCTGTCTGTCATCACCAACGATGGTGGAACCATCGAAAAGGTTGACATCTGGGGCCGTCGCCGTCTGGCTTACGACATCAAGAAGAAGTCCGAAGGTATCTACGCCGTGGTGAACTTCACCGCTACGCCGGACACCGCCAAGGAACTTGACCGCCTGCTGTCTCTCAACGAGACCATCATGCGCACCAAGATCACCCGCCCCGAAGAGCAGAAGGTTGTTGCTGAGTAATTCAGCAACACCTACATTCTTCACCCGCAGGAACTCTTCATCCAGGATCGAACTAAGGAGGCAGTAGATGGCAGGCGAGACCACCATTACGGTCATCGGTAACCTCACCAATGACCCGGAACTGCGGTTCACACCGTCAGGTTCGGCAGTAGCGAACTTCACCATCGCTTCCACCCCGCGTACTTTCGATCGCCAGTCCAACGAGTGGAAGGACGGGGAAACCCTGTTCCTCCGCGCCGCTGTCTGGCGTGAAGCAGCCGAGAACGTCGCCGAATCCCTGACAAAGGGTATGCGCGTGATTGTTTCCGGCCGGTTGAAGAGCCGATCCTACGAAACAAAAGAAGGCGAAAAGCGCACCGTTATGGAGCTTGAGGTCGACGAGATCGGCCCCAGCCTGCGTTACGCCAACGCCAAGGTCAACCGTACCCAGCGCTCCGGCGGCGGGCAGGGCGGCTTTGGTGGCGGCAACAGCGGCGGTGGCTTCGGCGGCGGCAATCCTGGTGGAAACCAGGGCGGCAACTCCGGCGGAAACTGGGGCGGCGGCAACCAGCCTGCTGCTGCACAGGAGGATCCCTGGGCTACGCCCGGTGTCTCCAATGCAGGCGGCTGGGGCAACGGCCCCGATTCCGAACCTCCCTTCTAAACAACAAAAATTAAGGCCCGACGCCGGGACCGCCCGGGTGCCGCAAGGCACCGCAGGTGAGCGCCGACGTCGTGCCACCACCATCCCGTGGATCAATATCCACGGGCTCCATAGAAAAGGAGCTCCACGATGGCTAAGGCTGAACTCCGTAAGCCCAAACCAAAGTCCAACCCCTTGAAGGCCGCTGACATCACTGTCATCGACTACAAGGACGTAGCATTGCTGCGCAAGTTCATCTCTGACCGCGGAAAGATCCGCGCACGTCGCGTCACTGGCGTCACGGTGCAGGAACAGCGCAAAATCGCCCAGGCAATCAAGAACGCCCGCGAAGTTGCACTGCTGCCTTACTCCGGCGCTGGCCGCGGCTAAGGAAGGGATTAACTAACATGGCAAAAGTCATTTTGACCCACGAAGTAACCGGTCTCGGTGCTGCAGGCGACGTTGTCGAGGTCAAGAACGGTTACGCACGTAACTTTCTGCTCCCCCGCAACTTCGCACTGACCTGGACCAAGGGTGGCGAGAAGCAGGTTGAGTCCATCAAGGCTGCCCGCGCTGCCCGTGAGCACGCTTCCCTGGAAGATGCCCAGAAGCAGGCTGCTGCCCTCTCGGCCAAGCCGGTCAAGCTGGTAGTCAAGGCCGGCGAGTCCGGCCGTCTGTTCGGCACCGTCAAGCAGGCCGACGTTGCTGACGCTGTTGAGGCCGCTGGCCTTGGCACCATCGACAAGCGCAAGGTTGAACTGCCGGCACACATCAAGTCGGTTGGTTCCTACCAGGCCAACGTCCGCCTCCACGCTGACGTTGCCGCTGTCATCCAGCTCGACGTAGTAGCAGGCAAGTAGCCTTAACGGCTGTTTGGGCCCCCGCTGTTGGGTTCCTCCGGGAACCGCTCAGCGGGGGCTTTGCCGTTTAAGCCGTGTGGACCACGGTGGTGTAATACTGGTGGCCGGCCCGCACCAGCTCAGCCAGGACGTCCAGGTCTACGTCAGCCAGCTTGTTGACGTAGACGCAGCCTGCGCCGACCTTGTGCTTGCCCAGCTTCGCCAGGAGCCCGGGGGCTTCGGGTGCTGAACTCAGCCCGTAGAGTGACAGGCTGGCTTTCCGTGGCGAGAATCCCACGGCCGCGGCGTCGCCCTCACGCCCGGTGGCGTACTTGTAGTGGTAGCTGCCGAAGCCCACAATCGTTGGACCCCACATGTCAGGCTTCTCAGCCGTAACCCGCGCCATCAGTTCCAGCAGCTTGAATCCATCGGCCCGCCGGACGGGATGTTCGATGGCCTCCAGGAACTCCTGGACTGAGGCACCGGTCACCTGGGTTTTGTTCTCACTCATCCCCGCAGTCTTGCAGATCTCCTGTAGAACCACACCCTTTTCTCAGCGGCAACGGGCTGCGGTGATAGCCTGCATCGGTGACCCTGAATCCTGCCCCAGCCAGCCGCCGTCGACCCTTCACCCAGGTGGATGTGTTCACTGATGAGCCGTACCGCGGGAACCCGCTGGCTGTTGTGGTGGATGCCGAGGGCATGGATGCCGGGCAGATGCAGCAATTTGCGAACTGGACCAACCTGTCCGAGACCACCTTCCTGCTGCCGCCAACGCATCCGGACGCCGACTACCGCGTCCGGATCTTCACCTCCCGCGAGGAATTCCCCTTTGCCGGGCATCCCACCCTTGGTTCGGCGCATGCCTGGCTCGAGTCCGGCGGGGTACCCAGGCAGGATGGGGTGCTGGTCCAGGAATGCGGCGCCGGCTTGGTCCGGGTAAAGCACGACGGCGGCCGGCTGGCTTTCGCTGCCCCGCCCCTGACCCGCTTCGAAGCAGTGGATGGGACGGACCGGGCGAAGCTCGCCGCGGGCCTGAGGCTGCCCAGTGCGGCAATCTTGGACACCTCGTGGCTGGTCAATGGTCCGCAGTGGATCGGCGTACTACTGGAGTCTGCCGAACAGGTACTGGACCTGAACGTTGATTACGCCGCCCTTGAAGACCTGAAAGTGGGCGTTATTGGCCCGCATTCCGGCGGTGACGTGGACTTTGAAGTACGGACGTTTATCCCGGGCGACGCCGCGGCAGAAGATCCGGTGACGGGCAGCTTTAACGCCGGCGCCGCTCAGTGGCTGATCGGCAGCGGCCGGGCTCCTGCCAGCTATGTGGCTGCCCAGGGGACCGCGCTGGGCAGGGCAGGGCGGATCCACGTGGAATCCGTGGACGGGGACATCTGGGTGGGCGGCGCTTCCGTCACCTGCATCGACGGGACAGTCCTCGTCTGACCGGCGGTTGCCCTCCGGGAATAACCGGGTGGGATGTGTCGTTGGGGACAGTAGATGCAAACGCATGAACTTCCGATTACTGAGGAGCACCCAGTGGAAACCCGCCGCATAACAGTTCTTTCCGCCGGACTTGGCGTCCCGTCGTCGAACCGGCTCCTGGCGGACCAGCTCGCAGCCGCCACCGAGCGGCATCTGGCCAATGCCGGGTACCGTGCCGAGGTACAGATTGTTGAACTGCGGGACTACGCGGTGGACATTGCCAACAACTTTGTCACCGGGTACGCGGCCCCGCGTCTCGCAGAGGTCATTGCGGCCACCGAGGGCGCTGACGGCATCATCGCCGTGAGCCCGGTATTCAGTGCCTCCTACAGCGGGCTCTTCAAGTCCTTCATCGATGTCCTGGATCCCAAGGCCCTGGACGGCACGGTAGTGCTGCTGGGTGCCACTGGTGGCACTGACCGCCACCAGATGGTGCTGGACCACGCCATGCGGCCGCTGTTCAGCTACCTGCGCTCACGCATTGTTCCCACTGGAATCTTTGCCGGTCCGCAGGACTGGGGAAATACGGACGACGGCGGCTCTCCCCTTTCCGCCCGGACCGAACGCGCCGCCGCAGAATTCGCAGGAATGCTTTCCGGCGCCGACGCGGCCCGCCGCAAGCCGGCTGCGATGGAGTCCTTGCCGTTTGAGCAGCTGCTGGCAGGCATTTCCGCCGGAAGGTAACGGGGCTGCCGAACTTTTCCGGGAGGCCATTCGTTGACCCGGGCATGAAGTGTCCCTTGGATTCAACTGACCTTGTTATGAGCGAACGCAGCGGCGTGGAGATCGACTACTGCCCGGAATGCCGCGGTGTGTGGCTGGACCGGGGTGAGCTGGACAAGATCCTGGACCGCTCCGCCCAGATCAACAACGCGGCACCGGCCACGCCGCCGGCACCTGCGGCCGCGCCTGCTGCGCAGCCCGGGATGGCTCCACCGCCGCTCTATCCGAATTTTGAGCCGCAGCGGCAGTCCCGCGGCTACGACGAGCCGCGGGGTAAGGACTCCCGGTACAACGAGTCCCGGTACAACGACAGGGGCTATGACAAGCACGGCTACGATCAGCGCGGCTACGACCAGCACGGCCGGCGTCGGAAAAAGAAGGACGACTGGCTGGGCGACCTCTTCGATTTCTAGGAGTGTCCCGCGTGTTGGAGGCCGGGCCGCCGCACTAGGATAAGGCCGCATGGCACTGCAACTGGTTCAGGTAAATTTCAAGGCCCGCGATGACTCGGCGCTGGGCCGGTTCTGGGCAGACGCGCTTGACTGGGGTGTGTCCAGTGAAGGGCCTGGGGTGACCAACGTTGAGCCCATTGGTTTTGACTGGCCGGATCCCACTGCAGTGTGCATTGATGTTGTCTCCGTCCCTGATCCCGAAACGGTGAAATACCGCACTCACCTGGACCTGGCCACCACCTCTGCCGCACACCAAAAGGAATTGGTGGCCCGCCTCCTGGACCTGGGGGCAACGCGCGCGGATATTGGCCAGCGCGATGTGCCGTGGGCGGTCATGGCGGATCCCGAAGGCAACCTCTTCTGCGTGCTGGAACCCCGCGACATCTACCGGGACACCGGGCCAATAGCCACGGTGGTGGTTAATTGCGCGGACCCGCGGGCTCTGGCGAAGTTCTGGAGTGCGGCCACTGACTGGACCGTGCATGAGGTGGATGACGATCATGCCCGGCTCCGCTCGGCCCAGGGCGTGGGCCCGTACCTGGAGCTGCTCCGTGTGCCCGAAGAGACATTGTGGAACCGGGTTCACCTGGATCTGATGCCGTACCCGGGCGGTGACCAGGCCGCCGAGGCGGCCCGGTTGCGGGCCTTGGGAGCCACCGACGCAGACGTCGGCCAGGGGGACGTGTCCTGGCTGTGCCTGGCAGACCCGGAGGGCAACGAGTTCTGTGTCCTGAGGCCGGACTGATGCGGCCGTCCTGAAGGGCTAGTCCAGAAGGGCGACGAACTCGCGGGCCTGTTCCAAGCTGACCTCTGAGTGGCGGGCAAGAGTGGCGGCGGCGGCTTCCGGGTCGCCGTTGCTGGCCAGATCCTTGATCCGAGTGTAGATCTCGTCATTGAGCATGTTGCTGCTGACTTCCCGCGTGACCTCGCCCTTGCTGGCGATTGCGCGGTACCGGTACGGGAACCGCTCCGGCCGGCCCTCGGCGTCGGGCGCCTGTGCCGGCGCCTTCTCCTCAACACGGTGTGGCTGCGGATGGGCTGCGAGGGCAACGACGGCGTCCCGTGCGGCCCGCAGGCCCTGGCCCGTCGATTCGTTGTAGGCCTTGATCGCGGACACGGCTTGGCCCCGCGCAATCAACGCATAGATCCGCTGGTGTTGTTCGGCTGTCAGTTTGGCCGACGCCTGCCGTGCCAGCTCCCGCTGGTCCTTGCCGGCCGCTGCCGTCCGGCCGGCCGGTTCTGCCCTATTGGCAGTTTTGCCGGAAGCGATGCCGTCGGTGGTCCCGGCGTGCTGCGAACGCTTGGAAATGGCGCGCGCTGCAAGGGCCACTCCTGCCGCCACGATTACCAGGATCAGGATGGGGATAACAAGCGATTCCATGAAGGTTAGAGCCGATCTATGTATTTCTTGGCGTTGGCGAGGTCGAGGTGCGTTGCCTGGCGCAGCAACTTGATGGCCTGGATCTTCTGCCCGCCCCGCACCATGCCCTGGAGCTGCATCAGAAGCTGCGGGTTGAGCTGCGCGGCGCCCGGGTTGCCCTGATGGATGCTGCGGGCGGCTGCTGACTGCTGCTGTTCGGTGGCAGAAGCAGTGTTTTGGCTGGGCCGGGTACTGGCCGCGATGCGGGCATGGGCCTCCATGGCCGCACGCACCTGGGCGCGGTCATGTTCAGCGGATTTGGCCGCGAGCACTTGTTGGTAACGCTCGGCGTCGGACATCCCCGGGTCCCGCGGTTTGAGGGCGGTACTCAGCCCCCAAACGACGACTATGAGGATCACAAGCGGTAGAGCCAGAATCAGTATGTCGCCCATGCTTAGAGCTTATGCCAGATGTTGGTTATCCACAGCATATTCCTTGCCTTGCATATAAAATATCCCATCAGGACTGGTGATTAATCCACTCCCCTGTGGAATTCATCACACCAGGGGCATAAAACGATCCGTGCCACCTGCAGTTACTTTCCGGTATCCCCAGCGACGAGCTTCGGCCTGTGGATGAAGGTTGCCCAAAAAAAGATTTGCTCCACAAGGAAATACGAACGTTTCCGCAGGTCAGCGGCATTTGGGGGACCAAAGTTTTTTCTTGTCCACAGGTGGACCCACAGGCTGTGCACAAGGAGGACGACTTATTGCACAGGTTATCCACAGGGGGTGGGTACTGCGGGCTTGGTGCTCTCCGGCAGGGCGGCTACCGTTGCGGGATAGCTGTTGAGCAGACCCATGCAGCTGACTATCCAGCATGGTTTATCAGGCCCGGATGATTCCCTGCCCGCAGTCTCTCCTGTGCTGTGGAAAAGCTGTGGAAACTGTGGAAAACCACCGTTAGCGGCGCAGCCTGCAGGAATGTCAGACCCGGGGTCTTGACTGTAGTCAGCAGTTTCGGCAGCAGCAGCTACTGGAGTACCACCCGCCGCAGGCTTCTGCGCGGCACACAACGGAGGACGGCAGTTTTGTCAGTTACGCATCTGGACTCGCTTGAGGGCAGCAGGGCATCCGAAGGCAGCCGTAAGCCGCCGCAGGATATTGCCGCCGAACAATCGGTCCTGGGTGGCATGATGCTCTCCAAGGACGCCATTGCGGACGTTGTGGAACTCCTCCGTGGCCAGGACTTTTACCGCCCGGCGCATGAGACCATCTACGAGGCCATCCTTGACCTGTACGGCCGGGGTGAACCCGCTGACGCCGTCACCGTATCGGACGAATTGACCAAGCGCGCCGAGATCAACCGCATCGGTGGTCCCGCCTACCTGCACGAACTCATCCAGACCGTCCCTACCGCAGCCAACGCCGGCTACTACGCGGAGATCGTCGCGGAGCGTGCTGTGCTCCGCCGGCTGGTCAACGCCGGCACCAAGATCGTCCAGCTGGGTTACGGCTCGGACGGCGAGGTTGAGGACCTGGTCAACCAGGCACAAGCCGAGGTCTACGCCGTCGCCGAACGCCGCACCGCTGAGGACTACGTGGTCCTCAAGGACGTTATGGAGTCCACGGTTGATGAAATTGAGGCTTCAGGCCACCGCGGGGAAGGCATGGTGGGGGTACCCACCGGCTTCTACGAGCTGGACGAGCTTACCCACGGCCTGCACCCGGGCCAGATGATCGTTATTGCCGCGCGCCCCGCCGTCGGTAAGTCCACTTTCGCTTTGGACTTCGCCCGCTCGGCCGCCATCAAGAACAACCTCGCCACGGTAATGTTCTCGCTCGAAATGGGCCGCAACGAGATCGCCATGAGGCTGCTCTCGGCAGAGGCCACCATTGGCCTCCAGGACCTCCGCAAGGGCACCATCAAGGACGAGCAGTGGTCCAAGATCGCCACCACGATGGGCCGGATGAACGACGCTCCGCTGTTCATCGATGACAGCCCCAACATGTCACTGATGGAGATCCGGGCCAAGTGCCGCCGGCTCAAGCAGCAGCACGACCTCAAACTGGTCATCCTGGACTACTTGCAGCTGATGAGCTCGGGTAAAAAGGTGGAGTCCCGCCAGCAGGAAGTTTCCGAGTTCTCCCGTGCGCTCAAGCTGCTGGCCAAGGAACTCCAGGTGCCGGTAATCGCCCTTTCGCAGCTGAACCGTGGTTCTGAACAGCGCCAGGACAAGCGGCCAATGGTCTCTGACCTCCGCGAATCCGGTTCCATCGAGCAGGACGCCGACATGGTGATCCTGCTGCACCGCGAGGACGTCTATGACAAGGAATCACCGCGCGCCGGTGAAGCCGACATCCTGATTGCCAAGCACCGTAACGGCCCCACCAAGGACATCGTGGTCGCTTTCCAGGGTCACTACTCGCGGTTCGCCAACATGGCGGGCGATGCTGGCGGAGGCGGCGGCTTCTAGCGGCTGTTTCAGTCCGGCTCAGTTGCCTTCGGCCGCGAGCAGGTGGTGGGGGAGCCTGTTGCCGGGTGCCGTGCCGCGGATCTCCAGGAGTTCCCGGGCGTGCGCGTGCAGCCGGCGGTCCTCGTCGGAGACAGGCTGCCACGCAGGGATGGGCACGGAAGTGCCTTCGGCGTCGCGGGCCACCATCACGGTCAGGCAATAGGTGGTCAGGTTCAGTTCGCGGGTTTTGGGGTCTCCGGACCGTACGTGGACGGCTATGTGCATGCCCTTGGTTCCGGTGTACACGAGCCGGGCCTCGACCTCCACCACATGGCCGATCAGCAGCGGGCGGTAAAACCGTACGCCGCCGGAGAAGACCGCCACGGTGTCCAGGCCCGAGTACCGTGAGGCACAGACGTAAGCGGCCTCATCGATCCACTTCATCACGATGCCGCCGTGGACCTTGCCGCCCCAGTTGACGTCCGTAGGGGCCGCCATAAACCGCAGCGTCACGCGTTCGGCGGTGCCGGCGTCGGTATATTCCTGGGCGTTCATGGCTTCAACGATGCGGTCGCGTACATCGATGCGGGCGATCGCATGGTCGCGCTGCTCCGCCTCCTCCGGGGTGGAGGGCACAAATTCCCGGACGGGCACAGGCTTACCGTCGGGCCCTACAGCCACGAAAATCACCATGCACTGGCTGCGCATCGTCGCAGCGCCGCCTTTAGGATCACCGGAGGACACCACGGTGCGGATATGCATCGAGGAGCGGCCGGTGTAGACAATCGTTGCTTCGACTTCCACCATGTCGCCGCTGTTCACGGGATCGGCGAAGTGAATATTACCCACGTAGGCCGTGACGCAATAGGCCTTGGACCAGCCAACAGCCGCGGCATAGGCGGCCTTGTCCACCCACTCCAGGACCGTACCGGCATCCACGGAGCCACTGTGGCCCACATCTGTGGGGGCGGCCAGGAAGCGAAGGGTGACGGAATTGGTGCCGGTCTCAGTCATGATGCGATCTTAGTGATCACGGCACGTTACCCGCTGGTTGGTTCGACACAAACGGTGCCCCCTCCGCCATCTGCGAAGGGGGCACCGGTTGGTACAGACTGCCGGTTCAGCCGGCCGGGGTGTAGACGATGTCCGGCATGGCCGGGGTTTCCATCCCAACGCCCAGGTAGAAGCCCGGGTGTGGCGGCTGGTTGTAGCTCACGTTTTCGCGGGCGACCCCCAGGCGATAGTCGGGATCGTGCATCAGCGTCCGCAGGCGGACGTCAGTGCCCGACGCCGAGGTGTAGATCCGCAGTTCGGTGCTGTCTGCGGACGGCCAGGCGATCTCCTCCCGCCAGTCACCCAGGAGATCCGCCTGGATGGCAGGGGTGCCCTTGGTGCTGTTGTTCGTCTTGGCACCCTCCGCCGTCAACAGCCGGTCGCTGCTTCCCGTGTTCCAGTTCCACTTCGAAATGCTGGGAACGCCCGTACTGGTTGCTGCATTCCAGTCGTGGTCAACGATCTCGCGGAGCAGGTCGCCGTCCCACCAGGCCAGGAAGTTGGCTGCCGGGATGGTGTTGCTGAGCAGCTCGCCCTTGGCCGAACGCAGTTCACCGGTGGGGGAGTTCCAGGCACCGTCTCCACCCACAGCCCAGCCTTCAGCACCAAGGTGCCGGGGATCGATGTCCCCCGCGGCCGCGCGGCCGGTGTCCTTCGCCGCCGCAATGCTCCACAGGACCTCGCCGGTGGCAGCATCGCGGAATGTGGCGCCCAGGAAACCGCTCTTGCCCATATCCTCATGCGCCGCGAAGGTCTCCAGGCCCGGACGCGTGGGGTCCAGGTCGCTGGTGTGGATGGCGTCGCCGTGGCCCAGGCCCGTGTTGTACAGCGGCTGGCCGTTGTCGTCCACGGTCATGGAACCGAAGATGAACTCGTCCTTGCCGTCCTTGTCCACATCGGCCACGGACATGTTGTGGTTGCCCTGGCCGGTGTACTGCTGGCCTGCCACGTTGGAATCGAAGATCCAGCGCTTGGTGATCTTGCCGTCCACCAGGTCGTAAGCGGTCAGGACGGTGCGGGTGTAGTAGCCGCGGCTGAACATCATGGACGGGCGTTCGCCGTCCAGGTAGACCACGGCTCCTAGGAAACGGTCAACGCGGTTGCCGTAGGTGTCTCCCCAGCCGCCAACATCACCGCGGGCCGGTTCGTAAGCAACGGTGTCCATGATGGTGCCGGTGGCTCCTCGGAAGACCGTCAGGTACTCGGGTCCGGTCAGCACGTAGCCGCTGCTGTTGCGGTAGTCTGCGTTCGCGTTGCCCACCGCGGTGCCCGCGGCGTCGCGGGTGCCATCGGCCGTCTTCATGGCCACTTCAGCCTTGCCGTCGCCGTCGTAGTCGTAGGCAAGGACTTGGGTGTAGTGGGCGCCGGCACGGATGTTCTGGCCCATGTTGATGCGCCAGAGCTTTGTGCCATCCATCTTGTAGGCGTCAACGTAGACCAGGCCCGTGTATCCCGCCTGCGAGTTGTCCTTGGAGTTGGAGGGTGACCACATCTGGATCACCTCGTACTGGCCGTCGCCGTCCACGTCCGCCACGGTGGCATCCCCGGCGGAGTAGCTGTAGGGCTGGCCGTCCTTGGTGTAGTCGTCCGCGGGCTTGTCCAGCTTGATGGACAGGTAACCACCGGAGATGGGACTGAACTCTTCGGTCAGCTGGTCCGCCCCGTTGCCCACTGCCTTGATGACGTACTTCGAGGCGGTGGTGCCCTCGGCATCCAGGAAACTGGTGGTGTCCCGGATGGGCTCCTCGGTGAGCTGGACGCCGTCGCGGATCACATGGAAGCCGATGCTCTGCGGATCGCGGCCCAGCATCCGCCAGCCAAGGCGGATGCCGCTGTCGGTCGCCATTGCTACCGGGGCGCGGTCCAGGTTTTCCATCTGCCGGTTCAGGATGGTGACCCGGTCCGTTGCGGCCACCGGAGACGCAGCCGACTCGCCGCCTGCACTGATGGCTGTGACGCGGTAGTAGTACTTGATGGTGGTCAGCACGCTGTGGTCCGTGAAGTCCACCTCCTCGGAACGGCCAGCAAACGCGAAGGTGCCGTCTGCCGCCGTCGAGCGGTATACGTGGTACGCCGTGGCGCCGGTGGCCTTCTGCCACTTGAGGCTGACGCTGTTCTTTTCGATTCCCTTGACGTCCACCTTGGCGGGCGCCGCCGGGATGGCGACCGAGGGGTCGGTGAGGGACACGTCGGCGGTGTTGGACGGTACCGATTCCAGTCCGGTGTTGTCGACGGCGATCACGTGGTACTTGTACCCCAGGCCGGCGAATGCCGTGGTATCCGTGAATTCGGCCGCCACCAGGTTCTCGCCCACCAGCTGCGGTGCGGTTTCGTAAGAGGCCTGGCGGAACACCTTGTACGATGCGGCGTCCGGGAGTGCGTCCCAGGCCAGGGACACCGACGGCGGAGTGGCCGTTGCGTCCACCGCCGTGCTGCGCAGGTTGGTGGGGCCAATCAGCAGCGGGGTGACTTCCAGGCCGTTGAGGCGTTGTCCGGATCCGCCACTGATGATGAGAGTCAGCTGCCCGTCGGTGACCAGGACCTGGTTGATGATCTTGGTGTTTGAAGATGCCCGGCCGGACGTGACGGAGCCGTAGGGTGTGCCCTCAGCGGCAACATCTGTCCTGGTGGAGCCGATCCAGTCGCTGTGGTAAGTCTTCAGCGCGTAGGTACCGTTGGGAACATCCAGCTGGAATTCGAAGCTGCTGCCGCTGAGCACAAAGTCGCGCAGCAGATTGCTGGTGGCGTTGCCGCGGTCCCGGTCAGCCAGGACGGAGATGTCCTTGAAGCCGAAGCCACGGTCCGCCGAATAGGCCATGGTGCGGTTCACCTCCGTGTAGCCGGTCTCAAGCGGTGCACCTACCGGACCGAAGTCGAACTTGTACTTGGCCTGTTTGGTGGTGACCGCCAGGGCGTCGCTGAATTCGGAGAGACCCTTGCCGTTCATGGCGGCCACGCGAACGTTGTAGGTGGTGCCTTCGGCCAGCCCGTTCAGGTTGACGGTGGGAACAGTGGTCGTGGTGGCCAGCCTGTACGCATCGTCTGGTTCGGAGGCGAGCTTCCGGTAGATCTTGTAGATGTCCGTGCCCTCCACAGGCTGCCATTTCAGTAGCGCGCCCGCGTTGGAGATGCTGCCGGCCGCGAGCCCCTGCGGCTTGGCAGGAACGGCCGACGGCGGCACGACGTCAAGAACGTGCCCGGCCAGCGGAACACTGAGCTGCTTTACGCCACCGGCCACCAGGCGGGCGATCTGGATGGCTCCGTATTCCTGGAAGTGCGTGTCGTCCACGGTTCCGTTGGGGCGTCCGGGATAAACGCCGGCGTCGACGTGCAGGAAGACTGATTTGGCCTCTTCCGGGCCAATTTCGTTGTAATACGCACGGCTGGAGGCGGACAGGTCCACGAGTTGGACATCTTCTTCGGCCGCAAGTTCCTGCATCTTGGCCACGTACTCCGGGAAGCTGACGCGGAACTGGCCCGTGGCGGCGTCGAAATCGCGCCGACCCACCGGAGTAACCAGGATGGGGATTGCGCCGCGCTGCCTGGCACCGTGGACGTAGGTCCGGAGGTACTCCTTGTAGTCGGCAGGGGAGGCGTACCGATCGTCGATGCCGATGCTGGCGTCATTGTGGCCGAACTGGACCATCAAGTAGTCGCCGGGGTTGATGACGCGGAGGATCTCGTCCAAGCGGCCCTGGCTGATGAAGTTCTTGGTGCTGCGGCCGCCAATGGCGTGGTTGCGGACGGGGACTTTCTCGTCCAGGTAGCGCTCAATCATCTGGCCCCAGCCGGCCTGCGGTTCAAAGGCGGGGTCGTACGTCTGGACGGTGGAATCGCCGGCCAGGTAGACGCCGGGATCCGTAGTGGCGGTACGCGGCGCCCGGGCGGTGATGACCAGGGCGTTGATCTTGGCGGCGGTGCCCGTGAAGTCCAGGTTGAGCTGGCCGTCCACCAGGGAGAGCGGGAACTCCATCTCCAGGTACTGCCCTGCAGGCTTGTCCGTGAGCTGGACCTTGGCCATTTTCTCCGCGGTGATGGCGATGTTGGTTGCTTCGTTGGCGTCACCGGCAATGACTTTGACCGTGTAGTCGCCATTCGGCAGGTCCGCCAGGAAGGTGCTGCCCTGCGCCTGGACAAAGTCGCCGCGCAGTGCGTCGCCCGTCCCGCGGTCCACGCCGGACGTCGCTGCCGTGTCCGTGAAGCCGAAGGTGCCTGCCGCCGAGTAGGCGGTTCCGGCGTCGACGCGGGTATAGCCATCGGCCACCGCGCCGGGCCCGAAGTCGAAACGGACCCCCGATCCGGCCGGTGGGAGGGCAGTCTCTGCATGCACCGCAGGCACTCCGGTGAAGGCGAGTGCTGCCGAAGCTGCGCCCGCCGTCAGGATACGGGCGGTCCGGGTCAGTCGGCCGTTGGCGGCCGACCTGGATTGACTGGCGGACCGGAAGGGCCCGGTATTCGACGGCGGCGCAGCCGTTCCTGGCTGCTCGGGGGGATAACTCACGTGCATCTCCTTTGATGGGGATGACGCCACTCCGAGGGTTGTATCGATTCAAAATCAGGCCGGAGTGACGTGCGGTTGTGATGGGTTGCCTGGCGGGGTACTGCTGCGGTGATGCTGTTAATGAAGAGAGAGGCTCATGTGGCGGGTTTCGCGTCGCTGGGAAGGCCCGCCCGGGACCGCCGAACCCTGGGGTGGGTGGCGGTTAGTGTGTTCACGCTCACATTATTACCCAGACTATGTCTCCTAGCAAGCGCTTTCCATCCTGTTAATGTGCGCTTCTGTTGTTACTTTGCGGTATTTTGCATGGTTTGTGTTCGAGGGGTTGATGGGGAGCTGTGTATGGGGACTTGTCTCCATCGACAGTGGTGTGGGGGCCGGGATAGCTTTGGCGTAATGGATTTTCCGGATGAACCGGGGAGCCAAGGGGGAGCCGAACTGGTTCTGATCCGATTACTTGTTAGACCTACTGAAGGAGATACGTCATGGCTATTTGGGGTGCAGACATTGCTCAGCTGAAGAACCTGGGT
>JAPSJV010000069.1 GCA_031178005.1 Pseudarthrobacter sp. | reverse complement strand
CGTCGGCGTCCGTCAGGTAAGGGCCCCGGGCTGCGACCATAAAGCGGGGGGTGCCGCCAACAGAGCCGAAAGCACGGACCGGGGAATTGACGCCGCCCGGCATGAGCTGGCGGGCGCGGGCGAAGAGTTCCTCGTTGTGAGGCAGGCTGGAAGTCATGCGTCCTATTCTTTCAGGAGTTCGTTGACGCGCGGTGCCACGGCCGTACCAAACAGCTCGATGGAGCGCATCATGGCGGAGTGTGGCAGGGACCCGCTGCTGTATTTCAGGTCGAACCGGTCCACGCCAAGATTGTGCTTGAGCCGGACAATCTTACGGGCCACCGTTTCGGGCGAGCCCACGTACAGGGCACCTTCAGTCAGGCACATGGCGTCGAACTCGCTCCTGCTGGCCGGGCCCCAGCCCCGCTCGGCGCCGATCCTATTCCGCAGTTCGAGCCAGTGCGGGAAGTACTCCTCGCGTGCTTCCTCATCGGTGGCAGCGACATGTCCGGGAGAGTGTGTGGCCATCTGCTGCAGTGGGTGGCCGTACTTGGCCATAGCCTCCCGGTAGAGATTGGCCAGCGGCGCGAAGGACCTCGGCTGCCCGCCGATGATCGCGAAGATGATGGGATAGCCGTATTCGGCGCAGCGCAGCACGGATTCGGGCGTGCCGCCCACGCCGATCCAAGTGGGCAGCAGATGGTGTTCCAGATGCGGATAGACGTTCAGTCCATTCAGCGCCGGCCGGGTGCGGCCCTCCCAGTGCACGGGCTTCTGCGACCGGACCCGGTGGAACAGTTCAAGCTTCTCCTCGAAGAGCAGCTCGTAGTCGGCGAGGTCGAAGCCGAACAGGGGAAAGGATTCGATAAAGGAACCCCGTCCCAGCATCACTTCGGCGCGTCCATTGGACAGGGCATCCAGGGTGGAGAAGCGTTGGAAGACGCGGATGGGATCATCGGAGCTCAGGACGGTCACGGCGGAACCGAGTCTGATCTGCCGGGTCCTGGCGGCCGCGGCCGCCAGAAAGACCTCGGGTGCGGAGACCGCGAAATCCCGGCGGTGGTGCTCCCCCACCGCAAATGCGTGAAGCCCGACAGTGTCAGCCAGCTCCGCCTGTTCAAGCAGCTGCCGCAGGACGACAGCGTGCGCCAGCGGCTGGCCATCCGGACCGGTTCCGGTGTCCCCGAAGGTGTTCAGCCCCAGGAGGATCCGCTCGGGCCCCTCGGGCCGGGTGGGCTCCCCACTTGCAGGGCCGTTCGCCGGGGAATTATGCGGGGAATCCTGCGGCGCTTCGCCCATCAGGCCTCCCGCAGCCAGCCGGCGAGCTCGCTCGCCCAGTAGGTGAGGACCATGTTGGCGCCTGCGCGGCGGATGCCCAGGACTGATTCGGTGACGGCGGCGCGGCGGTCGATCCAACCGTTTGCCGCTGCCGCCTCGATCATGGCGTACTCCCCGGAGATCTGGTAGGCGGCCACAGGGACCGGGCTCATCTCTGCGACGTCCCGCAGGATGTCCAGATAGCTCATGGCGGGTTTGACCATCACCATGTCCGCGCCTTCGGCAAGGTCCAGTTCCACCTCCTGGATGGCCTCCCGGCGGTTGGCCGCGTCCATCTGGTAGGTCCGGCGGTCCCCCTTCAGCTGCGAATCCACCGCCTCCCGGAAGGGCCCGTAGAACGCCGATGCATATTTTGCCGCGTACGCAATGACGGCCGTGTTGACATGTCCTGCATCCTCGAGAGCCTGTCGGATGACGCCGATCTGACCGTCCATCATGCCCGAGGGACCCAGAACGTGGGCACCGGCGTCGGCCTGGGCCACCGCCATCTTGGCGTAGATGTCCAGGGTGGCGTCGTTGTCCACATAACCGTCGCGACCCAGCACGCCGCAGTGTCCGTGGTCAGTGAATTCGTCCAGGCAGACATCGCTCATGATCACGAGGTCGTCACCAACCTCGGCGCGGACGTCGCGGATGGCTTTGTTGAGGACCCCGTCGGGGTCGAGGGATGCCGTGCCCTCAGCATCACGGCGTGCGGGGATACCGAACAGCATGATGCCCCCCACGCCGAGTTCCACGGCTTCAGAGGCCGCCCTTTTCAGCGTGTCCGTAGTGTGCTGCACCACCCCGGGCATGGACCCGATCGGGTTGGGTTCGGAGAGCCCCTCCCGGATGAAGGCGGGGAGGATCAGCTCTGCGGCGGTGAGACGGTTCTCTGCGGCGAGCCTGCGCATGGCTGGGGTGGTGCGGAGCCGCCGGGGGCGGTGGTTCGGAAAGCTCATATCCTGTCCTTCACTGGGGGCCTGATGCTGATGAATCGTCCGGACTTTCCGGGAGGTCTGTGTTTTCTGGTGCGACCGGCTGCACGGCCCTTAAGACAGCGGCCACGAGCTCCTCAGGAGTGGCCTCGCGGGCGGTGGCGGCAACGGTGAGGCCCAGCGTCTCTGCTGCTGCGGCGGTGGCCTTGCCGATGGCGACAAAGCGGCAAACTCCCAGAGGGGAAAGGGCTGCGCTAATCCGGCGGGCGGCGCTGGGTGAAGCGGCGACGACGGCGGCAATCCCGCCGTCGGTGATGGCGGCCTTGGCCTCGGCAGGCGTGAGCGTCCTCACAGCTCCTGCATCGGCTGCGCCGGAAAACCCACCGCCGGGAAACGCCTGACCGGAGAGCTCTTTGCCGGGTAACGCCTGGTCGGCAGTGGCTGCGGCCAGGCGCCGGTCCGGATCTGCCGGGTAGTCGACGGCGTGATACGCCACCACGGTTTGAACTTCCGCCCCCTTGGCGCTGAGCCCGGCGGCGAGGGCGGGTGCGGCGATGTCCGCCTGTGGCAGCAGCACCAGGGCATGGCCCTCGGGCCATTCCCTGACCAGGCCCGCCGCCGAGTGCTCGTGTGGCGGCATGACGTGCACGCTGATGCCGGCGGCCTCAAGAGCCCTGCGGGTAGCCGGGCCCACCGCAGCCACGCAGGTTGACTCCGGAATCCATTCATTCAGGGATGCCCGGCGGGCGGCGGCCTGGTCCTGCAGCGCCAGGACCGTGGTGACGCTGCTGACCACGAGCCATTGATACCGCCCTGCGCCGAGGGCTTCAAAGGCATCACCAAGCGCTGCCTGGTCCCGGGCCCGTTCGAAGTCCTTGAGCGGAAGCAGGAGAGGCTCGGCGCCGGCCTGCCGAAGCTGGGCGGTCAGCGGTCCCGCACGGTCCGGGCTGCGGGTGACCAGGACGCGCTGGCCCTCAAGGGGCCGATGGCCGGGAAGGCGCTGGCCATGCCGGGCCATGGCACGGCCAGCGGCCGGACCCTCGTCCCTTCGTTCCATGTACTGGTTCCCGCCGTCCCTGTCAGGACGCGGTGAGGTCCGCGATGTCACCGGCCCCGGCGGCGAGGAGGACCTCGGCCAGCTCGATGCCCAGCAGTGTGGCACCGACCTCGGTCAGTCCGTCCGTAGCAC
>JAPSJV010000068.1 GCA_031178005.1 Pseudarthrobacter sp. | reverse complement strand
CATCGGTGCCTGCTGCGAGCATTCGGACCGCCAGGAGTCCGGCATTACGGGCTCCGGCGATGGAAACCGTGGCCACGGGAACGCCGGCAGGCATCTGAACAATGGAAAGCAGGGAGTCCATACCATCCAGGGTCTTCAGCGGAACCGGCACTCCGATGACCGGGAGTGGAGTGACGCTGGCCAGCATCCCCGGCAAATGGGCGGCACCGCCGGCGCCGGCGATAATCACCCTCAGCCCGCGCTCATGCGCTGTCTGGCCGTAGCGGATCATTTCGGTAGGCATGCGGTGGGCGGACACAACGTCAGCTTCGAACGGAATGCCGAACTCTGCCAGGGCGTCAGCCGCGGCTTCCATGACCGGCCAGTCCGAGTCCGATCCCATGACCAGGCCCACCAGCGGGGTGCCGGCGGGACCGGGGACGGGGGTGGCTTCGGGACTCATGCTTTCTCCTCAAAAATTGCTGGCGGTTCTTCGGCGGGTACCCGCCCGTCCCGGATGATGCCCGCTACGGTGCCCGCACGGCGTCGAACGGAATCAACCTCTGTTGTGGACGAGCCCACCAGGTTGACATGGCCAATCTTTCGGCCCGGGCGCACCGACTTCCCGTAGCAGTGCACCTTGGCCGCTGGCTCGCTGGCCAGCGCCAGCGGGAAGGCGGAAAACAGGTCCTGGTTGTCGCCGCCCAGGAAGTTCTTCATCACCACTACCGGACCCAGCACATCGGTGGCACCCAGCGGGAGGTTAAGGACCGCGCGCAGGTGCTGTTCGAACTGGCTGGTGACCGACCCGTCCTGCGTCCAGTGCCCGGTGTTGTGCGGGCGCATGGCAAGTTCATTGATGAGGAACCCTGCGCCGATGCCCGGGGTTTCGAAAAGTTCCACCGCGAGGACCCCTGTCACGCCCAGTTCCTGGGCTATCCGCAATGCAGCATCCTCTGCAGCGGCCGCAACCTCCACCGGAATATCCAAGGCAGGGGCGATGACTTCGTCGCAGACTCCGTCAACCTGGATGGTGTGCACCACGGGCCAGGCCCGGGCTTCGCCGTCGGGGGTCCTGGCAACCAAGGCGGAAAGCTCGCGGGTGAAGTCAACTTTCGCCTCCGCCAGGAGGGGGCTCATGGCCTCAAACCATCCAGTGGTTTCGGCAGCCTCCTCCGCGGAGGAAATAATCCGGACACCTTTGCCGTCGTAGCCGCCGCGGGGAGTCTTCAGGACCACAGGCCATCCGGTGTCATCCCCGAAGCTGATAAGCGCGGCCACGTCCGCCACCGAAGCCCAAGCGGGGTTGGGAAGTTCGAGCCGGTCAATGGCGGCGCGCATTACCAGCTTGTCCTGCGCATGGACCAGGGCATCGGGCCCGGGCTGGACGTTCACGCCGGCTTCCTGAAGCGCCCGCAGATGGGCCGTGGGAACATGCTCGTGGTCAAAGGTCATGACGTCCAGGCCCTCGGAGAACTCCAGGAGGGTCCGCAAATCCTTGTAGTCGCCCACCGGTGAGGAAGGCACTGCCGAGACGGCTGAAACGTCGTCGCCTTCGGCAAGGACGCGGAGTTCGAAGCCGAGTGCGGTTGCGGCTGGGGCCATCATTCGCGCAAGCTGGCCGCCGCCAACTACACCTATTACTGGAAAAGTCACATGGGCCAGCCTACCGAAGACCAGCCCGGATCCCGCGTTCCTTGCCTACCTGAGTGGTTTTTGGGGCTCCCGGACCGTTCTGTGGCAAGGCAATAGGGGTAGTTGCCGGACCGCCACAGGAATTTGACGGGCTAAAATGGACCTCTGGCCGTGTGGCCCATCGTTCAACGGCCATGGAGGGTCATGTTTAGCACGCTTGCAGATCGCATCCGGGGGCTCGCCTCGCTGTTTTGGCGTGAAGTGGCCAAGTTCGGCGCCGTCGGCGGTGTGGCTTTCGTCATCGACAACGGCATGACGTATTACCTCATGCACGGCCCAATGACGGACAGCGAGGCCAAGGCGCGCTTTGTGGGCGCGTCCGTGGCAACAATCTTTTCCTGGATAGCGAACCGCCTCTGGACCTTCCGGCACCGGCGGCAGGACAACGTACTCCGCGAGTTCCTGATGTTCATCCTCATCAACGGGATAGGCATCGGCATCTCCACAGGCTTCACCGCCCTTGCCAAATATGGGCTGGGCGTCACGGACAAGAACATGCTCTTCTTCGCGGGAGTAGCGGGCATCCTGGTGGCCACTGTGGTCAGGTTCTTTGCCTACCGGTTCCTGGTGTTCAACAAGGAACTGGACCAGGAACCGGAGTTCTCACATGACCACGAACTCATCGAACTCCACCACCACGGCAGGGACACCGGCGATGGTGCCGGTGTGACAGAACCCGAGCCCCTCACGGAGGACCCGGCCCAGCCCCAGAAGTAGGCCAGGCAGCAAAGCAGCCGGTCAGTTGCCGTGAATGCGTTCCGCCGCGAGCAGCTTGTCAGTGGGCACGACATCGGGGTGCGTTAGCACCACAGAACCCCCGCGCCGCCATGCGCCCAGCGCGTTGGCCAGCGCTGCCTCCAGCCCGTCCCGCCCCGGTATGTGCAACCGCACGCCCTCTTCGTGGGGGACCGCAAACCCGTCGAGCAGGTCCTGGTGGAGGTGCCGGCGGCCGTCCTGCCCCACAAGCGCGCACGCCGAGGGGTCGGCCTCGGCGTGCTGCATAAACACATCGCCGTGGGAGCGCACTTCCGCTGCGTAATCCAGGCAGCCTGCCGGAAGGGCGCCGTCCCAGCGCATGGCAAGCGCGGGCAGCGCAACGGCCACAACGGCACCATACTTTCCTGCTGCCGGCTCCGGCCGTGTGGTGGCCAGGAGGTCCGCCGCGCCGGCGTCCAGGACTGTTTCAAGGCCGAGCTGCCAGGCGGCAAGTGCCCAGACCATGCCCTTCCAGTGCGCAGGCAGGTCGAGCGCCAGCCGCATGCCGGGTTCTGCGTCCAGTTCGTCCTGGAGGAGGTTGCTGGTTTTGGCCACCCAGTTGTCCAGCACCTTTCCGGACAGCTCTACGCGCTCCGAGTCCGGGCCGTACCAGGTGAGGCGCGGAGCGGTGGAGTTGCCTGATCGAAGGCTGGTCATCAGATCAATTGCCGGGGTAGTCATCCCTCAATCCTGCCACTGGCACCACGGCACGTCATTCAAATCGGCCCCGTCCCGAAGAAAACCTTGCGGGCGATGTGACGCTAATCACACTTTTGATAAGTCTGCTTGCTACTTATCCAATTGCCGGGTATTTCTGCGCCATTCGGCGTTTTTTGGGAGGCTTTCCGCCTGCCGGGCCCCCAATGTTGGCCAGAATCCCAGCCTGCCGGGAAAATTACCGGGCGTGGCGTGCCCCATGTTGGTTGCTACTGGTCATTATTATCTCCGCTGCAGCTTGACTCCCCCTAGTTACACGCGTGTAATTAGGTAACTAAAGGCAACTGCGTA
>JAPSJV010000067.1 GCA_031178005.1 Pseudarthrobacter sp. | reverse complement strand
TGCGTCATATTGAACGGGTAGGTGAACGGCGACCACTGGGCCCAGCGCTTGAGTCCGGATCCCGGCGGAACTTCACAGCCGACGTCGAACGCTGGAATCGGCATGGTCGGCGTGACCAGCAGGTCATTTTGTTCGTGGAAAGCTCCCATCCGCTGGCCCAGCTTCGCGCGGACGGCGTTGGCGTCCAGATACTGGTCCACGGTCATCGCATGGCCCTGCCGGCAGACCCCCAGCAGCCCCGGATCCAGTTCATCCCAGCGCGCTTCATCGTAGGCACGGATGACTTTGCCGGCCCCGGCGAACCACAGCACGTGGTACTCGTTAATCGGGTCCTGAATGCCCGGGTCCGCAATTTCGACCTCCGCGCCCAGCGTGGCCAGCAGATCCACGGCCCGGGCCACCAACTGCGCCACTTCGGGATCGACGGTCGCGAAACCAAGGTCCGGGCTGAAGGCGATGCGCAGCCCCTTGATGCCGTCGTGCAGCCCCTTGGTAAAGGACTGCCGCGGGGGCGCCAGCGCCGACCAGTCCCGCGGATCCGAGGCGGCGAGCACATCCAGCAGCAGGGCGCTGTCCTGAACCGTCCTCGTCATCGGCCCGGCGTGCGCCAGCGTGCCGTACGGAGTCGGCGGGTACAGTGGAATGGTGCCATAGGTCGGCTTCATGCCCACAATCCCGGAGAACGACGCCGGAATGCGTACCGAACCGCCGCCGTCGGTTCCCACGGACAGTGGCCCCATGCCCAGCGCGACGGCGGTTGCCGATCCGCCGGACGAGCCGCCGCAGGTCTTGGATGCGTCCCACGGATTGCCGGTGTTGCCCGTCAACGGGTTGTCCGTCACGCCTTTCCAGCCGAACTCCGGCGTGGTGGTCTTGCCGACGAACACGGCGCCGGCCGCACGCATCGCGGCGACCACCGGGGCGTCCTCATTCCACTCCTGGTCCGGGCTGATCAGCTTGGAACCGCGCAGCGTCGGCCAGCCCTTGGTCAGCAGCAGGTCCTTGATGGAGGTCGGCACGCCGTCCAGCGGTCCGGCCGGTGTGCCGGCGGCCCAGCGCTCTTCCGACTCCCGTGCCGCGGCCAGCGCCTCGTCCTGCGCCACCAGGCAGAAGGCGTTGAATTCGGCATTGTGTGTTTCGATGCGCGCCAAGCTCGCCGCGGTGGCCTCTACCGGCGAAATTTCCTTCGTCTTGTACCCCTGAAAAAGTTCTGCCGCAGACAAGTCAGCGAGCGCCGTCGTCGTTGTTTCGGTGGTCATGGAGATCAGCTTCCTGCATGAATTCGGATGGCTTCGGTGGAGCGGAACAGACTGCCGAGACCGCTGAAATTCCGCAGCAGTCCGGCAATGCGCAGCCCCTCCCAAACGGTGACTTGGTTGGCCGTGAGCACGGGCTTGCCAACCGCGTCCTCGAGTTCGTCGAGCCAGGCCAGGGAGTGCATGGCTGTATCCGGGATCAGGACAGCCTCCGCTTCGGGACGGTCCGCGGCCGCGGCCATACGGGTGATTTCCTCCAGGCTCATCAGGCCCACCTCCCCCGCCGTCGCTATCCCGCTGATGCCCAGATGAACGACGTCGATGCTTGCGTCCGCGAGGAAGCGACGGAAGTGCCGGGCCAAATCTTCGGGGTAGCTGGCTGCGATGGCTACGCGGGAAAGTCCCAGCTGCTTGACCGCGTGCGCGAAGGCCAGCGAGGTCGAGGATGCCGGCAGGCCCAAGTCATCGCCGATTCGGCGGGCCTGCTCCTGCGCCCCCGCCCAGCCGTACACGAACGATCCGGAGGTGCAGGCCCACATCACCGCATCGGGCTGGAAGGCGGCGGCCCGGCGCGCTCCGTCGAGCAGGTTTGCCGAACTGCCCACGCTGAGCAGGGTGTCTACCGTATGGAGCACGTCGCCGCCGGCGGTCGTGACCACCGGCAACCGGAGTTGGCCGGCAAGGCGTTGTTCCAGCCGGTGGAAGTCGTCCTCGGCTCCGACTCCGGGGTAGAGCAGTCCTATGGTGGGCACTCGGGTCATGTTCTGCACCTGCTTTCTTTCTTTCTGTTTTTAACGTTCGGTCGGGTGGACTGTCAGGAGCCGCTGTCCGGGACCCACCGGCGCCAGGCCAAGGCAGTGGAGGGCAGCCCACATGACCGCCTGGTTGGCTGTGATGATCGGCTTGCCGAGCAGGCGCTCCAGCGGCTCGATCAAGTGGTAGGTCGGAAGGTTGGTACAGGCCACCACGATCGCTTCGGCATCCGGACAGTCCGCGGAAACGATCAGTTCGGCGGTGTAGGAGTAGGGCACCTTCCAGATCTCGCCCGACAGCCCCAGCATCGAGACATGCCGGACGTCTACCCCGGCCTCATTCAGGAACCTCACAAAGCGTTCGGTGACGGGTGCTGTGTAGGGTGTGGCGACGGCAATGTTATGCAGGTCCAGTGCTGCCAGGGCTTTAAGGATCGCGCCGGACACCGTGAGGACGTTGGGCACGCCGTAGCCCTGCACGGCGGAAACGAGTTCGCGTTCACCTTGGACGCCATGGATAAAGCTGCCCGAGGTGCAGGCATAGATATAACAATCAGGTGAAACAGCGCTGATCCGCCATGCGGTTTCCGCCACGATGTCCGGCCGGCTAATCAGCTCGGCCTGTTCGACCCCGACCAGCACAGGTTCGAAAGGCGACCGTGCGAAATACAGGTCGGCGAGGTTTTGGGACCAGCGCCCCATCTCGTGGTCCAACGCCATGTCATACGGGGCTACAACGCCGATTTTGCTCAACACCAGCGGGCCCGCCGGGATGACGCTTGCATAGTTGGCAAGTGAAGTCATTTCGCCCTTCAAACCCTCCTCGCAATGGTTGATTGTTGACAATCGTAGGGCATGATCGGTTACGCTCGCATTAAGAATTTGAGGAAATTTTTCGCGTATTTTTTCTGCCGCCGTTATTTGGTTGTTATGGCGGGCAGGAAAGGGACAAGGAGGATCACGTGGCGCGTTTTATCAAGGTTTCGCTGGAGCAGCGGCAGGTCTCATGCATTGCCAGGCTGCTCGACGACGAGGCTCCGCGGACCGCCGCGGCGGTATGGGACGCCCTGCCGCAGTCCGGCCAGGTCTTCCACGGTAAGTACGCGCGCAACGAGATCTACAGCCTCCTGCCGGCGTTCGCGCAGCAGGAACCCGGACAGGAAAACAGCACCATCACCCCGATCCCCGGCGACCTGTGCTACTTCACGTTCAATGCAGATATACTCCACACCCCCGCATACGGCTACAAAGACGATGACCGGATCCAGACGCCGGAAGCCATCATCGACCTGGCGTTGTTCTACGGCCGCAACAACCTGCTGATCAATGGGGACCAGGGCTGGGTGCCGGGAAACGTCTTCGGGACCGTAGTCGAAGGTCTCGAAGAAATGGCCGCTGCCTGCCAGAGCATCTGGATGGACGGGGCGCGCGGAGAGACACTGACCTTCTCGCGCCATG
>JAPSJV010000018.1 GCA_031178005.1 Pseudarthrobacter sp. | reverse complement strand
CCGAACGAACCCAAGCCTTCCAAGCCTGGCTCCACCACTACAATCACGACAGAGGCCACACCGCACTCAAAGGTCAGCCACCAGCCACACGCGTCACCAACCTCAGTGGGTAATACACCTAGTTGGGTGGGGCGGGGCTGAGTTGCCGCGCGGCACCCTCGGAACCCGGCACCCCCGCCGCGGGTTTTGGGGAAGTGTGCCGGCGCGAGCCGAACACCGCGGTGGCCACCCCGCCCAAGAGCAGCGCGCCGCCCACCAGGTCCGCCGCCGTCGGGATTTCGCCCAAAATGGCCCACGCCGCGGTAATGCCTACCACCGGGACCAGGAGCGTAAACGGCACCACTGACGACGACGGGTAGCGGCTCAGCAGCCCGTTCCAGATTCCGTAGCCCACCAGGGAAGCGAACACGGCCGTATACAGCGCGCTGAGAATGGTTGCCGGCTGCAGGTCCATCAGGGTTCCCACCACAGCGGAAGGACCATCCACCAGCAGCGACAGCCCCAGCAACGGTATGGGCACCACTGCGCCGGACCACACCACCAGTCCCAGTCCGGACGCGGCCTTCGCCTTCCTGGCAACAATGTTCCCGGCAGCCCAGGACAACGCGGCGGCAAGCGTGATCAGCAATGGCAGCACCGGCGCCACAAGGCTCCGGCCAACAGCGACTGCCAATAATCCCGCCACACCCAGCACGATCCCTGCCATCTGCAGCCTCGTAGGCCGCTCACCCAGCAGGCCGGCAGCGAGCAGGACGGTGAACAGCACCTGGGCCTGCAGCACCAGCGACGCCAACCCGGCCGGCATTCCCCAGGCCATGGCCAGGTACAGCAACCCGAACTGCCCGGCACTCATCAGAAGTCCGACGCCGGCAATCGCCTTCCAGCCGACGTCGGGTTTGGGGATGAAGAGGATGCAGGGAAAGACCACCAAGACAAACCGGAGGGCCACAAAAAGCAGTGGCGGAACCTCACGGCCGTTGGTATGCAATCCGAGGTCGATAGCCACAAAGTTGACGCCCCAAAGGACGGCGACCAGGACGGCAAGGGACGCGTGGCGCAGGTTCATACGGCTTACTCTGGCAGAATCCACGATGAAGGACCAGCGTTCAATTCAGTGGCATTCCATGTAGATTTGCTTCATGATCGATATCGCCTCACTGAAGGCCCTCGCAGCGGTTGAAAGCCACGGATCCGTAGTGGCGGCGTCGGACGTCATGGGCTTTAGCCCGTCCGCCGTATCGCAACAGATCAAGAAGCTGGAACGCGAGACCGGCATCGTCGTCCTGGAGCGAAACGGCAGGGGCGTTCTGCTGACGGAACGCGGACTTGCCTTGGCAGCGTACGGACGCCGGATCCTGGCCGAGCTCGAGGAGCTTCAGTCCACCCTGCTCGAGAACCCGACGCAGCCGACGGGCGTCCTGAAACTCGTCGCGTTCTCCACCGCCTGCCGGGGACTCGTGGGGCCGGCGCTCGGCAAGCTGTCCGGCACGGCTCCCGGCTTGGATATCAGCGTCCTGGCCGAAGACCCTCGGGAGGCCGTGGCGAGGGTGGCCAACGGTGAGGCGGACCTGGGCATCGTTCACAACTGGAACTCGGTGCCGCTGGTGATCCCCGAGCATATGAGCCTGGAGTGGCTGTGCGAGGATGTGGCCGATCTCCTGGTCCATCGCGATCATCCGCTGGCGGGGAAGCCCACCGTGGAGCCCATCGACCTTGTGGATGAACAGTGGGTGAGCACACCTGCGGGCGCCATCTGCAACGAGGCACTGCTGCGGATCTTCGCTGACCTCGGGCGCGTGCCTGCCATTAAGGTGTATGACCCTGATTTTGCGACGCATATTGCCTTGGTGGAGCAGGCAGTTGTGGTGGCACTGGTTCCCAGGCTCGGAAGGCCTGCGCTGCCGGAGGACGTGGTGGCCGTGCCGGTGGTCAATCCGACGCAGGTACGCCAGGTAGGCCTGGTACACCGGCGGACCATGACCGCCAGCCCGGGAATCCGCCACGCGGCAGCGGTTCTCCGTGAAGTGGCAACAGTCAGCTGAGAGTTTCGGGAGCCTGGTCAATCCGCGGCAGCGAGGCCGTATCGAAGAAGCGGTATTCCGCGCCACCGGGGGCTCGGAATGTGCCTGCGGCTTCGGCCTTATCCCGGATGAATGCGTGGTCCTCAGCGGACAGGAGGATCCGGCCCTGTTAATCGGCTACGACATCCTTCAGGGCTTCAGCACGGATCCTGGCGGAGATGCCGGGCGGCACCACCAGCGCGGCGGGGTGCTCCAAAAACCAAGTACGTGCCTGGGCGTCGAGGCGGTTCCACTCGTCTTTGAGGTTCATCTGTTGCCTTTTACTTTCCCGCGCAGGCCAGGTGCGAGGCGCTGGCCGTGCGGTCGATGATGTGCCCGGTGCCCGCTACCTCGCGGACAGATGCGATGCCGGCAACGGCGGAAGCAATATCGGGGAAGGGACCGGAGGTGGCAAGGACTTCTCCGTCTCCCGCCACCAGCACAACGCGGAGTCCACCCAGTTTGTCTTCCAGGAGTTCGAAGTTGCCGCTCATACGCCCAGCTCCCGTCGACGGCTTGCTGCGAAGGCTTTTTCCACCGGGCAGACTGGCCATGCCTGGGGCAGAGTGACCTTAACGGGTCCCAGCCTGTCGATCAGCGCGTCCACGTCAGCGTCAACGGATCGCTCAGAGCCGGCCACTTCCTTCCGCAGATGCAGCGTCATGAGGCAATCCTCGTCGATATGCCGGGCATGACTGAGATCCAGCCGCAAAGCCAGGTTGGGATTAAGCGAGCGTCCTTTGGAAAGGATACTGACCAGGGCCGTAGTTGCCGGCAGTGTGAGGCATCCGTGAAGCTCAACGGTTGCAGAGCGCAGGTCCGCATCAACGCGGACGATGGGGTGCAGCTTGTGGTCCATTAATTGATTCCCCAAATGGTGAGTTTCACAGGCTGCTGCATAACCTTTATTCAGAATAAGCGATGTGGCGGTGCTCACAAAATCGTATTTGACCTGATATATGAGGTCGGAACAAGCCGCAGCGACTGGAGACAGCAATGCGACCCCCGCAGGGAAGTCGGAGGCCGCTCAGATGGGTCCGGCAGGAGCATCTGGCTGCTCCTGCGCCGCTACGGCGCTGTGGCGTACGCGTAAAGCCAATCACCCAAAAGCACAACCATTGCGGTGCTCTGCCGACCCCGGCCTTGGAAGCATGCTGACGCCTATGGATTTATGTTCACTGATACAGATTTAATAACATTCCCACCGGCGCCCCGCAAGAGGTTGCGGCCGCAATTTTTCAGCCGCCCTCACACTCAGCGCAGTAGGCCATCCCGCTCTTCTCGCGCGCAAGCTGGGACCGGTGGTGGACCAGAAAGCAGGACGAGCACACAAATTCATCCTCCTTGGGCGGCACGACTTCGACCGTCAACTCCATGGCGGACAGATCTGCCCCTGGAAGCTCAATCCCCTCTGCCGTATCCGGCTCGTCCACATCCACGCCGGCAACACGAACTGAGCTCTGAGCCGTCCGGAGTTCTTCCAAAGACTCCGGCGCCGGGTCCGATTCCGATTTGCGCGGTTCGTCGTAGTCTGTCGACATGGCCAGCCACCCCTCACAATAGATTCCCTTAATAGAGAATAATGGTAAGTATGCTTATCTTACAGGCCTTGCGACGAAAAATTGATGGCGTTTACTGCCGACCCGGCGCCTTTTAGCGGCAAGTATTTGCGCCCAGGTTGGGCAGCGATGGTTTGCAGAACCGGAGCACTTGGCTGGTGACTATTTGGCGCGCGGGACGGCGAAGCTGGTCAGCCGGGCATCCTGGCCATCAAGTTCGGCCCAGGACTTTTCGGTTTCCAGGACCGTCAGCGCACTGGTGGGGTACCTGGTTGCGGCATCCATGTAGGCATCGTGGTTCGACTCCCGCGAAGCCAGGTGCACGGCAAGGTCCTGCACGCCGGGCAGGTGCGCGATCACCATCAGTGTGGTGACGGTGTCCGGAACCTGGTTGATCACAGCAAGCATCCGCAGCGCCGAGGCCGCGTACAGCCCGCTCTCCAGCTTGGGCGTAGGAGCCTTTTCGCCGAGTTCGGAGCATACCCAGGTGCATGTCTGCCGGGTCCGAAGCGCGCTGGAGCAGAGGATGAAGTCCGGCACCACGCCCTGCTCCACCAGCCAGCGTCCGGCCAGCGGCGCCTCCCGGTGCCCGCGTTCCTCCAGCGGCCGGTCATGATCGTCCACGCCACCAGGCCAATCTGCCTTGGAATGACGCATGATAATCAGCCGCCGAAGATGATGCTCGTTCATCCCCCCAGCCTACTGGCAGCAAAAGGACCGACCAGCCGCCAGGGAGTGTCACGCAGAGCACGTTTTTGTGTCTCCGAATCTATGGATTCCGCGAAACGACGGGCGAGGGGCCACCCCAACCAGCCAAAAGCCTGCCAGGCGTGACAGAAACCGCAGAACCCAGGCCGCGGAGGCACATGCCCGCCGAGCCCGAAACCAGGAAGGCGGCACATCCCGTCAGCGCCGTTGTTGCGCGGGCCCACACCGCCAGGGTTCCCTGGCCGAGCTTGCGAGGCTAGGGAGGCGGTGGGGCGGAACGAGCGCAGGCGCAGAGGGATCGTGCCGCCTTCCGAAGAAAGTAAAGCTAGATCGAGTATTCCGGAGCGGCCCAGACAACTACTTCGGGGTGCTCGTAGAACCGGTAGCCCTGGCCGCGGACGGTGCGGACGGTGTTGGCGAGCCGGCCCAACTTGGAGCGGAGGCGGCGGATGTGGACGTCGATGGTGCGCTCGTTGGGCACTTCGTCGGCGTTGCGCCACAGGCCCTCGAGGAGTTCGTCGCGGCCCACGGTGCGGGTGCCGTTTTCCACGAGGTAATTGAGGAGTTCGAATTCCTTGAACGTCAGGTTCAGTGACTCGCCGTCCAGGTGCACTTCGCGGCGGGCCAGGTCGATGAGCACGCCCGAGGGGCGGGGTTCCTGCGCCTGCTGCAGCCGGGTGTTTTCGGTGCGCTGCCGGGCGTTGACAGTGGGGTCGCCGAAAGTGGAACGTACGACGTCGAGCGCTGAGCCGGGTGCGTGAGCGGGGGCAATTGCCACGGCGGCATAGCTCTCCGCGCCAGTGACGAGCGACTGGGCGTAGGCCCGGATCTCCTGGGCCAGCTTGGCAATGGAGGTTCCAGCGGCGGCCGCGGTTTCCTCATCAATGCCCATGTAAAGGACGAAGCCGCGGGCGACGTTGTCGCTGGCGACCGGGCGGACACCGGTGGCGGGACCGGCAATAACCGGGGTGGGCGCCGTCATGGGCGCCGATTCTGCCGCAGGCACGGCGCGGAGCTGGCCGTAGGAGTTCGGGTTGTAACCCTGGGGTGCATAGCCGGGCGCTGCGGGGTAGCTGCTGCCTGAGCCGGGTCCGTAACCCTGACGGGCACCGCCAGGCTGGGCCGGCTTGTTGGCGTTACGGACGGAGATGTGGACGTATCCGGATGCAACTGACATGGAATGCTTACCTCAATGTGAATGGCCGTCATCGCGGCACGAATGCTTAGTTCCCCGAACTGAACGGAGTAGATCCTTGGGGAGGGTTGCCCGGCACTGGGCTTGTTGGGGACGAATGCCTAAAAACTCTCTGGGGTCTGAAAGTTAGGCGTGCATTCGACAACAGCGCATCTGGGCGGCAGCAGGTGTGCTGGGCCAATATTCTGCGGCTGCAGGTGCTGTTGAGTTCTTGTTCACAAATGAAGTGTGCAACGTAACAATGAGAACTTGCAAGTAACAATGGGCATTTTCGTCCGCATGGTGAGACGGATGGGCCGATTGTGTTCCACATCACGATTCGGTGGTCCTGGCATCTGAAGGGCCGTTTTGTGGTTTACGAACGCGGAAAACGCACTCCGTCGAATTTTGCCACGGCAAAAGACCAAAACCACAGTAGTTTGTTCGTTGTACAAATTCTGTTAGCGGCAATCCCTGGAAAGTTCCCGGAATGTCCAGTGATCCAGGAAAACGCTGGTTAAGCTGGCCTTCACAGCCTGCACACAGGAAGTGCATAGCGCTTGCTAACCGAAAGATCGGAGAGTTGCCGCATGGCCACCTCGCACTCCCTGACCAATAACCTGCCGCCACTGGCGCATCCTGACGGGTCTCCCATCCGGGCCCTGGTAGTCGACGACGAGCCCAGCCTTTCCGAACTCATGAGCATGGGGCTCAGAATGGCTGGCTGGTCAGTGGCAGTGGCCGGCGACGGGCCCGAAGCGGTAAAACTGGCCAAGGAATTCCGTCCCGATGTCCTGGTGCTGGATGTGATGCTTCCCGGGTTCGACGGCGTTGAGTTGCTGAGCCGCATCCGCGCCTTCGCGCCGGAGGTACCCGCGCTGTTCCTGACGGCCAAGGACGCCGTCCAGGACAGGATCACCGGGCTGGCCGCGGGCGGTGACGACTACGTGACCAAGCCGTTCAGCATGGAGGAAGTGATGCTCCGGCTGCACCGCCTCGTGCAGCGTTCCGGAGTTGCGGCCATGGATACAGCGGAACTTGTGGTGGGTGACCTGGTCCTGAACGTCGACACCCGCGAGGTGACTCGGGCCGGCGACGAGCTCCAGCTGACGGCCACCCAGTTCGAACTGTTGCGCTACCTTATGGAAAACCCCAAGCGGGTGATCAGCAAGGCCCAGATCCTGGACCGGGTCTGGGACTACGACTTCGGCGGCCAGGCGAACATCGTGGAACTCTACATTTCCTACCTGCGCAAAAAGGTCGACGCCGTTCATCCGCCCATGATCCACACCGTCCGCGGTGCGGGCTACGTGATCAAGCCGGCGGACTAGGCAGTGTTTCGGCCGCTGTCGAAATGGCACCTGCGTACCCGTTTGGTACTCCTGGTGATGGCCCTGCTGGTGGCCATCGTTGGTGCGGTTGGGGTGTTCAGTTACGTATCAATGGACACGTTCCTCACCCGGCAGCTGGATACGGAACTGAGCCAGGCAGCGGACCGGGCCAACGGGCCGGAACGTCCGCCCAACGGACCCCGCGGGAACGGCCGCGATCCCCTGAATCCGGAGGCCCAGCGGGTGGGCACCCTTAACGCCAGCATCGTGGACGGCACCATCAGCGACTCCGGATTCCTGGCGTCGGACAGAAGCCGCACTCCCCTGACCCAGGCCGACCAGCAGATCCTGCTCGCCCTGCCCTCGGACGGCGCCCCGGTCAACCGGCACTTGTCCAATGGCGACTACCGGCTCAGCGCAGTCCAAACGAACTTCGGCGATGTCTTGGTAACAGGCCTGCCTATGGCCGAGAAACAAAGCACACTGGCGTCCCTGGTCTGGACCTTGGTCTTCGTGTCGCTGGGCGGCCTGGTACTGATCGGACTGGCCGGGACCATCCTGATCCGGCGCACCATGCAACCGCTGGAGCAGCTCTCCGGAGTGGCCACAAAGGTCTCGCAGCTGCCGCTCGACGCCGGCGAGGTGGCGCTCGCGGTGAGGGTGCCGCCGTCGAACTCTGATCCCGGAACGGAAGTTGGCCGTGTTGGCTTCGCGCTGAACAGGATGCTGGACAACGTGGCCAATGCGCTTATGGCGCGGCAGAAGAGTGAGACCAAGCTCCGGCAGTTCGTCGCGGACGCGTCCCATGAACTCCGCACTCCCCTGACCGCCATCCGCGGCTACACCGAGCTGCTCAGGATGACGGAAACCCTCACGCCCGACGGCGAAAAATCCCTGTCGCGGGTCCAGAGCCAGTCCGAACGCATGGGCACCCTCGTGGAGGACCTGCTGCTCCTGGCGCGCCTGGATGAGGGACAGCCACTGAAGCTGGAAGAGGTTGACCTGACGCAGCTGGTGGTGGAGACGGTCAGCGACGAGAAGGTGATCGCGCCTGCCCACGGCTGGAAACTGGAGCTCCCGGAGGATCCGGTGACGGTCAGGGGCGATGCCCATCAGCTGCGCCAAGTGCTGGTCAACCTGCTGGCAAATGCCCGAAAGCACACCCCGCCCGGCACTAGGGTATGGACGCGCGTGGCCCGGTCTGCTGATGGTGGAACCTTGATCACGGTGACGGACGACGGCGGCGGAATGCCTCCGGAATTCGTGGACAAGGCGTTCGCCAGGTTCGCCCGCGCAGACGCCGCAAGGACGCGCACCGGGAGCACTCCCGCTTCCGGTTCCGCAGAAGGAAGCAGCGGCCTGGGCCTGGCGATTGTGCAGTCGATTGTCGAGGCCCACGGTGGAACCGTGGAGGTGGATTCGCATCCCGGACGGACGGAATTCGTGATCCGGCTGCCCGCACCCCCATCGTGATCTCCGTTACCAAAACGTGACTTAATACATCTTCGTCTGTATCGTCGATAGGGTGTGGCCACCGTTCGGGCCGCATGACCGGGTGAATGCCGAGCTCTGCCGCCATCCGGATTCCTCATGACCAGGCAGAGGCGGGGGACCCACAGTCCCGGGCACGAGTCGCCCTAGGGGTGAAGCCATCGCGTGATAGTTCCGCGTGGCCGGATGACCTCATCCGAATCCGACAGCTAACTCCGCAGGCGTTGAGAGGCTAAACCAAAATGACTGAATTCCAGGATCACGCACGCCTGAATACAGGTTCGGAGCAGGCCCATGGCCGCCGCCGGGCCGCTGGGTCAAGCGAAACTTCCGCCGATTCCACACGCACTGTCCCCACCGTCCGCACCCGCGTTGTTCACACGCCGGCTCCTGCCGCTCCGGCCCGCCGCGCTGCCGTGATGTCCGTGGTGCGCCGCGCCGCCGTCGTGACAGCATCCTGCGCGGTGCTCATTGGCGCCGCCGCAGCAGGCCAGGCAGGCGGAAATCCCATGGTGCCCGCCTCCGCCGTGCAGGCCCACCTGCCGGCAGGCGCTGCAACAATCACGCCCACCGAAGCACTCGCCTCGGCAGCCGCAGAGCAGGCCGCCATGAAGGCAGACCCAGCGGCACCCGAGGCAGCACCGGCACCCGAGGCGCCTGCTCCCGCTCCCGCCGAGGCCGCTCCCGCGCCCGAGCCGGAAGCTGCGCTGGCCCCGGCAGCGGCCGCCGAACCTGAGCCCGTTGCCGTCAACGATCCCGCCGGCGCCCAGGCATATGCCCTGGGCCAGCTGGGTTCCTACGGCTGGGGCGCCGGCCAGATGCCTTGCCTGACCACGCTGTGGACCAAGGAATCCGACTGGAGCACCACCGCCACCAACCCCAGCAGCGGTGCCTACGGGATTGTGCAGTCGCTGCCGGCCGAGAAAATGGCCAGCGCCGGCGCTGACTACCTCACCAACTACCGCACGCAGATCAACTGGGGCCTGAACTACATCCAGGAGCGCTACCAGTCCCCTTGCGGCGCGCTGAACTTCCACCTGGCCAACAACTGGTACTAAGCCACTCGGTACCCGCTGCGCCATACTGAGGGCATGAAATTCACCACTACCATCATTGGCGAAGGCAACAAGGCGGGCATTGAAGTGCCAGATGACGTAGTCAGTTCCCTGGGCGCCGGGAAGCGCCCGCCGGTGGTGGTCACCATCAACGGCAAGAGTTACCGCAGCAGCATCGCGGTGATGGGCGGCCAGACTCTGGTCGGCGTCAGCGCTGCCAACAGGGAACTCACGGGAGTCGCTGCCGGCGACACTGTAGAGGTCGACGTCGAACTCGACACCCAGCCCCGGGTGGTCGAAGTGCCAGATGACGTAGCCGCCGCACTGGCTGCCGAGCCTGCGGCCGCGGAGTTCTACCGGACGCTGAACTACAGCAGCCAGCGCCGCTACGTGGAGCCGATCGGGCTGGCCAAGACCGCCGAGACCCGGGCCCGCCGCGTCGCCAAAGTGGTGGAGGACCACAAAGCCGGCAAGAAATAGCCGCTGCTACCCCGCGTCGCGGTACGGCATGTACTGGACGGCCCACTGGTTGCCGTCCGGATCGGCGAAGTACACAAAGTGGCCCCAGTCCAGGATTTGAACGTCGCTGACGTCCACGCCGTTTTCTTTGAGGTGCCGGTGTGCCTCGTTGATGTCGCTGACCACCAGCTGGAGGTTGGGCGCGCTGCCGGGAGGGGCGTCGCTGATGCCTTCGCCGATGGCGATGGAACAGGCGGAGCCGGGCGGCGTCAGCTGCACAAACCGCAGGGTGTCGCTCACGCGGTGGTCATGATCCGCGTTGAACCCCACCTTGTTGACGTAAAAATCCTTGGCAGCATCGACGTCGGATACGGGCACGAATACGAGTTCAAGTTTCAAGTCCATGGGGACAGGCTAGCGGCGGGGTCTGACACAAGGAAGGGCCGGCACCGCAGGGTGCCGGCCCTTCCGTGCATCAAAGGCGGAAACTAACCCGCTACGCCGTACAGCCGGTCGCCGGCGTCGCCCAGGCCCGGAACGATATAGGACTTCTCGTTGAGTTTCTCGTCAATCGAGGCCAGGACGATGGTCACGTTGGCGTCGGCCAGTTCTTCCTCCAGTTTGGCCAGGCCCTCCGGGGCGGCCAGGAGGCAGATGCAGGTGACGTCCGAGGCGCCGCGGCGGAACAGGAACTTGATGGCCTCGCGGAGGGTTCCGCCGGTGGCCAGCATGGGATCCAGCACGAAGATCTGACGGTCCGTGAGGTCCTCCGGCAGACGTTCGGCGTAGGTGATGATGTCCAGCGTTTCCTCGTCGCGGGCCATGCCCAGGAAGCCGACCTCCGCGGTGGGAACCAGCTTGGTCATGCCTTCCAGCATGCCCAAGCCGGCGCGCAGGATGGGAACCACCAGCGGAGTGGGCTTGGTGAACGCCGTGCCAATGGTGGTGGCGACGGGCGTTTCGATGGTGACGTCCTCGGTACGGACATCGCGCGTGGCTTCATAGGCCAGGAGCGTTACCAGTTCCTCGGTGAGCTGCCGGAAGACCGGCGACGGGGTGTTTTTGTCGCGAAGAACGGTGAGTTTGTGGGCGACCAGCGGGTGGTCCACGACGAGTGTGCGCATGGGTCAAAACTACCATCCGGCACCCTGCACGCTTTATTGCCGGGAGGCGCCGCCCGGACCTTTGGAATCGCCGGAACCGCCCGAGTCACGGGAAACTTCTTCCTTTACCGCGTCGCTCACCATGGGCCTGTCGAAGGATGGGGCACCGCCGGCATGTTCGCGTCGGGCCAGGGAGTGGAACAGCCGGTGCGCCAGGATCACGATCCCCAGCCAGGCGAGTCCCAGGAGCCAGGCAGCCACCACGTCCGTCAGCCAGTGATGCCCCAGGTAGACGCGGCTCAGCCCCATGGCGATGATAAAAAGCGTTCCTGCCGTGATGGCCGTGATCCTGGCCCACAGGACCTCAAACTGCAGGCACATCACGTACACCAGCACGCCGATCACCACAGTGGTGTTAAGGGTGTGGCCGCTGGGAAACGATGGCGACGTCTCGAAGGGCGGGACGGCGTCGATGTGGTCCGGCCGGGCCCTGCCGATGAGTCCCTTGCCTACCGCCGTCGCCGTGATGGAGACCGCCGCGGCGCCCGCCACCAGGATGAGCGGCCGCCAGTTCCGGCCCAGGTAGATCAGCCAGGCAGTGAGAAGCGTAGCCAGGATGGGCATGCCGATCCCGCCGCCAATGTTGGTAAACGCCGTGACAGCCGCATCAAGATCCGGGCTGCGGAGCTGTTGGGCATACTGCAACGCCGGGATGTCCAGGTTGGCCAGACCGTCGTCGTCCACCACGCCCTCGTACACCTCGGCCCCGGCCAGCGCCAGGACCACCACCAGGAAACCACCCACTGCCATGGTGATCCACAGGGCCGCATACGGTTTGACCCAGGTCTGCAGCCGGTCCTTAATCACGTCCATCGTTCCCCCCTCCGGGCTCAGGCCATTCGTCAACCGGATAAATATCGAAACTATCATTGAGCCATGTTCGCGGCAGAAAATTCGATTCCGGCAGATGCCATGGTCCCGGCCGAGGCGCAGCGTGCTGCCTGGATGGGGCTGGCCCTTACGGAGGCCCGGCGGGCGCTGGCCACGGACGATGTGCCTATCGGCGCGGTGGTGGTGGGCCCGGACGGCACCATCCTGGGCGCTGGCCGCAATGAGCGTGAGGCCTCCGGGGACCCGACGGCGCACGCGGAAGTGGTTGCCATCCGGCAGGCTGCTGCCCGGCTGCGGGAGTCCGCGGAACCCGGGAGCGAAGCTCAGGGCGGCGACGGGTGGCGGCTGGCCGACTGCACGCTGGTGGTCACTCTTGAGCCCTGCGCGATGTGTGCCGGCGCGATTGTGCTGGCCCGGATTCCGCGGGTGGTGTTCGGCGCCTGGGATGAGAAGGCGGGCGCTGCCGGTTCGGTTTTCGATGTGCTCCGCGAGCGCCGCCTCAACCACTGGGTGGAAGTCTATGCAGGGGTTCGCGAGGACGAATGCGGCGCCCTGCTGCGGGACTTCTTCGCCGGACACCGGGGCTAGCTCCCGCGGGCGGGGCTCACGGTTGCGTGGGCCACCGCGGCGAGGACGGCCTTCGCGGTCGCGTCCCAGCGCGGCAGCCGGTTCCGGGATTCCAGCGCCGCCGCGCGCCACGATGCGCGGAGTTCCGGATCGGTCAGCCAGCGCCGCAGGACGTCCGCCAACGGTGCCGGGTCCTCCTCCCCCAGGCGGGTGCCCACTTCAGTGCGGTGAAGCCCGACGGCGGCACCCGGGGCGGGTGCGCCGTCGTCCGTTCCGAGGGTGAGGGCTTCCTCCGCGCCGGTTCCCGCGCGCACCACCACGGGGATGCCGCGGGCGAGCGACTCGGTAACGGCCATCCCGAATGTTTCGCTGCGGGACACCAGCAGGCTCAGGTTGCTCCGGTGCCAGTGGGCGGCCAGGCCGTCACCGGTGAGTTCGCCCGTGATCTGGATCCGCTCCCCCAGATCCAGGCGGCGGATCTCCTCGCGGATGGCCGTTGCGTATTCCGGATCCGTCTCTCCCGAGCCCACCAGGGATGCTGTCCAGGACAGATCCGCAACCAGGCCGAGAGCACGAACCGCAAGCAGCTGCGCCTTGTTGGGGCGGAGCGCGGCAACCATGGTGAGATGCGGCGGCGTCGAACCTTCCGCGACCGGCGCCGGCTCCGTCCCCGGCAGCGCCACCGCCGCGGGCAGGCCGTGGATTTCGTGGACCTCACGGGCTCCCGTGGCACTGGGGCAGATGATCCCGGCCGAGGCGGCCAGCGCCCGATGCTCCCGCGCCGGGTCCTCACGCAGCGGCATGTGCAGCAGCATCCAGGGCGCGTGCCCGGCGAGCGCCGCGTATTCGATTTCGTCCGGACAGGCGGAAGCCACCAGGCCGTCCACAACCGTGACCGTCCCGGAGTCGGCGCTGCCCTGGCTCCACGCGCCGAGGAACCCGGCCACCCGGCGTCGTTCCTTCGCGCTGGGCGCCGGCCAGCCGCCGTCGACAGTCACCACTTCAACCCGGGCACCCAGCTTCGCCAGCGCACCGGCGAGGCGGGCGTTATAGACGTTGCCGCCGGAAGAGTGCCGGATGTTACCGGGTACCAGCAGGCGGATGGGCGGGTGGGCGTCGACGTCAGGCTCCCGGGAGGTCCATGGTGTAACTGGCCCAGGCGTCCGGGTTTTCGCGGAGGGTGACGTCCAGGCCGGCCAGCGCCGGGCCATCCACGGTGTCCTCGATCCGGGCCGCCACCTTTTGGGCGATGTATTCGGCGAGGGCCTCGGTGGTGCTCAGCTTGCCCGCGAAGTCCGGGTGTTCGTCCAGGTTCTGGTAGTTCAGGCCTTCCAGGACCTCATCAATGATGGTTCCGGCCTCGCCGATGTCCAGGACAATCGCGTTCTCATTCAAGGCCCGACGGCGGAACGTCACCTCCGCGACGAACGTCGCCCCGTGCAGGCCCTGGGCGGGCCCGAAGACCAGGCGGGGCAGGCTGTGGGCGATCATAAAGTGGCGGCGGACGGTCAGGCTGAACAATGGGCTACCTCGCGTTTTTGTTGGTTTCGGCTTTATCTGGTTTTGGTTCTGCTGTGCTGGCAGGGTATTCGATGACGTGGCACAGGGCCGGCAGTGAGCCGTCGGCCAGCCCGCGGACCACCTCGGGGAGTTCGGCGAAGGGTGAGCTTCCGGTGAGGAAGGCGTCGAAGACCGGATCATCCAGGAGGCCGACAGCGAGATCCAGCCGGTCGCCGGTGGTGCGGCGGTGCCTTCGCGGCTGGGCTACAACGCCCACCTGGCTGGCGCGGATGGACAACCTGCGGGCATGGAAGTCCTCGCCCAGGGGCAGGGTGACGGTGCGGTCCGCGTACCAGGACATCTCGATCACCTCGCCTTCGTCGCCCACCAGCTGGAGGGACCGCGCCAGGCCTTCCTGGGAGGCGGAGCAGTGGAAGACGATGTCGCAGTCGGCTGCGGCCTGGTCCGGGGTGGTGAAGTCGATACCTATTTCTTTGGCGAGATGCTCCCGTTCCTCGTTGAGGTCCACCAACTGCAGACGGGCCAGCGGAAAGGTGCGCAGCAGCGTGGCCACCGTGCCGCCTACCAGCCCGGCACCTACCACGGCGATCCGGTCCCCCAGCCGCGGGCCGGCCTCCCACAGGGCGTTGACGGCAGTTTCCACCGTTCCGGTGAGGACCGCGCGGCGGGAAGGGACGCCGTCGGGAATCCTTGTCAGTTGGTCCACCGGCACCACGTAACGGTCCTGGTGCGGGTTCAGGCAGAACACCCGCTGGCCCAGCCATTCCTTCGGACCTTGTTCCACGACGCCGACGGACAGATAGCCGAATTTCACGGGGCCGGGGAAGTCGCCTTCCTGGCGCGGGGCGCACATCCGCTCGGCCACGCGGTCCGGCACCGAACCGTGGTGGACCACCATTTCGGTGCCCTTGCTGATGCCGGAATAGATGGCCCGGACCACGGCCTCGTCCGGGTTGGGCGCGGGCAGTTCCTCGGTACGAAGCTCGCCCTTGCCCGGGCTCACGGTCCAATACGCGGTGGCCTGACGGGTTTCAACTGGAATGGTCATCTTGCTTACGAATCTAGTGCCGTCGGCCCGTTTTGGGGAAGCTGGCCACACTCCGGTACCCTAGTCAGGTTGGTGACGTGTCCGAGCGGCCGAAGGTGCAACACTCGAAATGTTGTTTGGTGTAAAAGCCAACGTGGGTTCAAATCCCACCGTCACCGCCAATCAGCAAGGCCCCTGGTTCCCTTTGTTTACAAGGGAAGCGGGGGCCTTTCGCTTTGTCTGGAACTTGGCGCCGACCGGTTTGCGTTACTTTTACGGGCTTGGGAAACCGCAGCCCGCGGAAACCAGCGGTTCGGGGCGCCGGAGCCTGCTAAAAGTGACGCAATTTGGTCGGCCTGATCGCAATCATCCCCTTTGCGGTTATCGAACTTGTCCTTGCGCGGCGACAGATTGATCCTGAGTAGCGGCGGCCACCGGGTTTTGGTCTTCCTGCGCCTGCATGGACTTGGATCTGGAACGACGCTTCCTCCGTTGTCGCTGCCTTGAGCCGCTGAACGGTGGCCGGGGCTCTCCGAGCCGGTCGCCGGACCAGTAACGTCCGCCAATAAGAATTCCAGCGAGGACGCCGTAGCCCCACGAATAGGCAAAGGCGAGCTGGCCGATCGCGCCGCCGGCAAAGGCGAGCGCAATGAAGACGACAGGTATGCCCAGCAGGATGAGGGCGTTCCTGATTGGCAGTGGCGGAGGGAATCGAAAAAGAGCCCAGCCCGCGATGACGGCGATAGTGAGAACAAAGAAGGAGCCCGTAGACGGTGAAAGCAGGATCCACTGAGTAACCCCCATACCCAGCAGGACCCCTGCGCAGGCAAGGTTGATCAGGGCCAGGCTCAATCCGCCTGAAAACGTGCCGTCTTTTCCACGTCGCCGCGGGCGGACCGGGAAAGCACGTGGCCAGAGGAATTGTCCGGCTATGGCACCTACGAGAAATCCAATGAACCATGGCGAAGCTGACGGTATATCCAAGACGTCTTCGGCCTCAAACGACATCAACGTCCAAAAATTCAGCTGAAATGTCCAGACCAAAGCTGTATACGCCCGGAACGATCGTGAAACGACACGAACTACAAGGAACGCGTAGACCGCCCCTATCGCCAGGAACACCGACGACTCAATAAGATTTGAACCCGCTAACCAAGTGAACAAACCCAGCAACAGCGCGATCATCCCGGCGGACAAGAGCGGCTCGCCCCACTTGTTGACTTTTTCCGCCACCAGCTACCGCTATCCCTTTTCCACTAGTGCTCGGCGTCCGCAGCAGCCTTCTTCGCGCTCTTCTCTGCATCCTTCTCGGCCCGCAAGGCCTCAGCATCGTGCTGCTCTTCAGCCTTTTCCTGATGGATCACTTCAGCGAACAGCTTCTCCATCTCCTTGGCTACGCCAGCCGCTGATGCCGGGTTCTGGCCGGTTACCAGCCGCTCGTCAACCACTACCTTCTCCTCGAAGACACCGGCGGAAACATGGGTGGCGCCCTGCTCCTCGAGCCGGTCCGCCAAGAAGAACGGGACGACCTTGTCCTTTCCTGCAGCAACTTCTTCGTCGTTCGTGAAGGCGGCCACCTTCCGTCCCTCCACGAGGCGGAGCCCGTTCGCCAGCTCCACATTCACCAGGCCCGCGGGACCGTGGCAAACGGCACCGACCAGACCGCCGGCGTTGTAAACGCTGGCTACGAGGTTCTGCAGTCCTTCGCTGTCCGGGAAGTCCCACATGGTGCCGTGTCCGCCCACCAGATAGACGGCGTCGTACTGTTCAGGATCCACGACGTCGACCCTCGCCGTATTGAAGAGTCCGGCGCGGGTGGTCTCATCCTCCGTGAAGGCAACTTGGAGGGGATCAGAAGTGTCCACCTCATCGCGCGGAGGCTGCCCGCCCTTGATGGAAGCAAAGTCAACGAAATGCCCGGAGTCCTTAAAAACCTTCCACGGGTGCGCAGCCTCGGCCACGTTGTAGCCGGTCTTCTCTCCCGTATTGCCGATCTCGGAAACGCTGGTCAAAACCATGAGGATTTTCTTCATGAGATGCTCCTTTCGTCCATCTTCCACACTACGCCCGGCAAAATTGGGCCGTCCAAGGCCACACGAGAGCTATGCTTCGAGGCCGTCAATCCTCGCCTCGGCGCGGCCGGGCCAACGCCCCGTCGCCTCGTGGAAATCGATGGCATGCAGCAGTGGGCTCATGTCGAAAGTCCTGATGTTCAAGCTGAGCTTCACCCCGTCAGCGGACTTGACCGTCAGTATGGGCTGCCCGTTCGTTGCCACCACGCGGTGGTAGGCGATGTCGCTGTAGGCAAGTACGTGCTCCCTGCCCAGAATGCTGCGGAAAGCGACTTCGTGGGCGCGCGGAGCGACGTAGAAGTTGCGGTACATCATCACGAACGCCACGCCGCCCACCAAGATCGCCACGGAAGCTATCCGGAAGGCGATGGGATCGTCCGCGTCATCGGATGTAAACGCGACCAGGGCCATGATGGCTCCTACGCAGACGAAGAGCCAACCGATAAAGGCAACTACCTTTGGCATCCGCACCTGCTCCGGATACTGCTTGGACCGGTTGGGGTGCTTTCGCGCCCACCACACAATCCCTGCGATAAACAGAGCCGCGCAGGACATGATGACGAATTTCAGGATTACCGCTGCAGACATTCATCCATCGTATTGGCTTACAGTCAACCCCGCACATCCCGACCGAGGGGTGCGCGCCGGAAGGGTCGCATTGACATCAGCCAACCTTGTAAAGGAAACTGGACATGTAAAGTGAGCTATACATTCCAGGGGGAAACAATGACTATCCAGCAGACACGATCCAAATGGGGCCAGGCAAAATTTGGAGCAGGCCGCGTTCCGGCCATGGCGATTGCCATTCCATCCGGCCTCATCCTTGGAGCGGGCCTGGGCCTGCTCGCCGCTGTCGTCGGGATAACGGGATCGAACCCCGTGCTGGGCGGCCTGATCTTTGCCCTTTTCTTGGCGATGCCCGCAGCCGCGCTGGTCTACGCCCTCATCGTGGACAGGAACACACTCCAGGGAGCAGCAGAACGCCCGGAGGAGTCCATCGAATCCAGGTGGTACGACCACGCTGCTGCGGGTTCCTTCACCGACCTCATTCTGGTGGCAGGCCTGGGCGCAACCATCCTGGCGTTCATCCCCGGGGACTTCACGGTGGACCTGAAACTCGGGCTGCCGGCCGTCGTCGCAGTCTGCTTCGCTTCCTTTGGCATCCGGTACCTGGCCCTGAAGCGGCGGGGCTGATGTGAGGAACCTGGTCAACGAGTCACGCCTGCAACTGGGCTGGTCCCAGCAACGCCTGGCGGACGAGCTGGGGGTGTCGCGCCAGACCATCATCTCGATCGAGCGGGGCAGGTTCGATCCATCCCTGCCGCTGGCCTTTCGGCTCGCAGCCTTGTTCGAGCGCCCCATCGAGGAACTCTTCTTCCCGGACGGGGAACCGACCTAAAAACCCCCTACATCGGATCGGTGCCGGATCCCATCCTGGGTCCGCTTCCGCCACCCTGGTCCCCTTTATGCCCGCGCAGGTTGTCCTGGACCTTCCCGAACAGGTCCTTGATGGTGGATTCGGTGTTGGTGAGCATGTCCGGCTGAAGGTAGACCATCTGATCCGTGGTCAGCATGTACGCGGATTTCAAGTCGCCCTGGTCAGACGCACCTTCCAGCGCGATGGTGGTTGAGCCTCCGCGGCGGGCGATGGCGGCGATCCTGCCGAACACCAGGATCTCATCGTCGGTCTCGAAGCTGACCGTCTGGCCAACATGCATTCTGTTGAGTTCGCCGGCGGACGTGGCCTTCTCATTGCCGGTCCCTGCATAAGTCATGGTGCCCTCCCGAGGCAGATGGCGGCTGATGCCTGCAGTCTAGTTCCGCGCGGCTCCCCGGGTACAGGACCCATCCATTAAGGGCGCGGCACCGAATCCCCGTAGAATCTCTACCGACCGCCAAAGCTGATCAAAGGAGGAACCCGTGCGCTACAGCAGTGCCCGGGTTCCTCCGCACCAGGCCGGGAACGGGAAGGTTCCGTTCCACGCCCTACGGGCAGGCATGGTGGCGAGCGCCGTCGTCGGACTCGCGGCCGGTGCCCACGTGATCGGCGGCGGAGCGCTCCCGGCACTGCCGATCCTGCTAGCCCTCGGAGCTTTCACGGGACTCGCCGCCACCACCGCCACCCGGTTCAAACTGAACGCACCCTCAATGCTGGCAGTGCTGGGCAGCGGCCAGCTGGTCCTTCACGAGGCGCTGACCGCGCTGAGCGCGTCCCCGGTCGCCACCCAAAAGCTCCCCGGCAGCCATGCCGGGCACAGCAGCGAGGACCACACCGCCGTACTGGCAACGCTCGCCGCCACCGGGCAAAACGCTCCGGAACCCGGTCACGGCCTCGCGATGTTCCTGGCCCACACCGCCGCTACTCTCGCCTGCGCCGCGCTGCTCTCCCGTGGCGAGGCCGCCCTCTGGGCCCTCGCCGCGTGGTTGCGTCCGCTGGTTTCCCTCCCGGAAGCGGTAACTTTCGACGCCGGCCCCTCACCGGCGGCGGCCGGCCCACCGCCGTCGAACCCTTACCGCCCCTGGCGGAACCTAAGGCAGGACAGCCGGCGCGGCCCGCCGCCCGCCGTCCTATATTCCTGACCTCACCAGAAATCCAGCCCCGCTCCGGGGCCATTATTTGCCGTGCGCCGTGACCATTCCGGCGTGCGCGAAAGGCACACCATGAACAGCTCCACCATCCGTCGAGCCCTCTCCGCCACCGCCGTTGCAGGCGGCACCGCCGCACTCCTCCTGGCGGGCGTGGGCCCGGCCGCGGCACACGTCACCGTCACGCCGAACAAGACCGAAGCCAACGGCTACGCAGTGCTCACCTTCGCGTTCTCGCACGGCTGCGAGGGTGCCGCAACCAACAAGATCACCATCACCCTGCCGCAGGAACTCAACGACGCCACCCCCACCATCAACCCGAACTGGAACGTGGAGAAGATGACTGAGACGTTGGCCGAACCCCGCAAACTCGCGGACGGCAGCAGCATCACCAAGCGCACCAGCCAGATCGTTTACACCGCCAAGGAGCCCGTAGCCGACGGCCTGCGCGACACCCTGGCCCTCTCCGCCAAACTGCCCGACGCCGCAGGCACCACGCTCCACTTCCCCACCCTTCAGACCTGCGAGACAGGGCAGACGGACTGGGCCCAGATCCCGGCGGACGGCCAGGACGGGCATGACCTTGAAGCTCCTGCACCCTCGCTCACGGTCACTGCGGCGGGAACCAGCGAACACGGCACTACCACCTCCGCAGAGCCCGCTGCGGAAACCACCACCAACGACGCCGGAGCGGACGCGCGCAGCTGGGGCGGACTGGTTGCCGGGCTGGGCGGCCTTGCCCTGGGCGGCGTGGCACTGGCGCGCAGCGGCCGCTCGGCCAAGCAGGGAACGCCCGGGCAGGGTGCCAAGTAGCCACTGAACTGCGGAAACAGGGGTTTTGATGCCCGGACCATTACGATCCGGGCATCAAAACCCGCTCCCGGCGCGTGCCACCGTTGACTGCCCGCCGATGTGCCGGTTGGGTGGAGCCATGAGGTCTCAGCGATTCACCCACGGATTTGTCCTGACGACGGCGGTTGCAGCGGCCGCCCTCCTCCTCACCGGTTGCGGTCCCAGCCAGCCACAGACCCAGGAAACGCAGACGACGCCGGCCGCACCGCCGTCGTCGAACTCCCCTTCCAGCGCCACCACTCCGCCGGCGCCGCCGAGCCCCACTCCCGCGCCGGGCCCCAAGCGCTGCACCACCGAGACGCTGACGGCGTCCACAGACGCCGCGGGCGGCGGTGCGGCGGGCAGCGTCTACATGACGCTATTGCTCACCAACAGCGGCACGGCGCCCTGCCTGCTGATGGGCTACCCCGGTGTGTCGCTGACCGCCGGGCCGGAAGGCGAGCCGATCGGCGCTCCCGCTGCACGCGATGAATCCAAGCCTGCCGTGGAAGTCCTGCTGGCGCCGGGAGAATCCGGGGGCGCCGTGCTGAGGTACGTACAGGCCGGCAACTACCCGGACTGCACCAGGGCCGAGGCAGCAGGCTACCGGATCTACCCGCCGGAAGACTTCGGTTCCGTCTTCATTCCGCAGCCAACAACGGCCTGCAGCAACACGGGAATCGAACTGCTCACGATCGGTTCGTTCCAGCGGGTGAGCTGACAGTTCTTTGGCGATTCCTTTGCTACCCCTCGCTTCATAAGTAGACTTACTAAATCTGCTGTTGAATCGAAGGGTGTCAGCAAGGGCGACAACCCGGAACGGACTGCAACATGACCTCGCTGTGGCTTGACCGGAAGACCGAATTTCCCAGTGACGAATTTATGCCCGGGAAAACCTACGACACCGTGGTGGCCGGCGCCGGGCTGACCGGCCTGGTCACCGCGCTGCTGCTGGCCCGCTCAGGCCAGAACGTGCTGGTCCTTGAGGCCCGGCACCCTGCCGCGGTGACGACCGGCAACACCACCGCAAAAGTGACGTTGCTGCAGGGCACAGTACTGTCCCAACTGTCCCGGCAGTATTCGCCGCGGGTGGTCAATGCCTATGTGGAGATGAACCGCGAGGGCCAAAGCTGGCTGCTGCGCTACCTGGACTCAAACAACCTCCCCTACCAGCGGCGGACCGCCTACACGTATGCCACCACCCCTGAAGGTGCGGAGAAGGTGCGGATGGAGTTCACGGCGGCAACCTCGGCCGGGCTGGATGTGGACTATGTGCGCACTGCGGGCCTGCCCTTCCACGTCTCCGGCGCCGTCAGCCTTGCCGACCAAGCGCAGATCAATCCGCTGGACGTGATCGAGACCCTTCTTAGGGATGTGAAGAGCCACGGGGGAACGATTGTGGGCAACGCCCGGGTGACCGGAGCAAGCGGCTCCGATCCGGTCACGGTGGAGACCAGCCTGGGTGCGGTAAAGGCCAAAAGCGTGGTCCTCGCCACCGGAACGCCCATCCTGGACCGCGGCATGTACTTCGCTAAGCTCAAGCCGCAGCGCTCATACGCCGCGGCCCTGGAAATGCCCGGTTCCATGCAGGTCCCGGAGGGCATGTACCTGTCCGTCGAGCAGCCCACGCGGTCCCTGCGCGACTATCCCGTGGACGGCGCGGGCAAGCCTCTCCTGTTGGTGGGCGGCAGCGGCCACGCCGTCGGCAAGGCCGATTCCGAGCAGGCCCACCTGGACGATCTGTTGAACTGGGCGCAGACGCACTTCCCCGGCGCCCGGCCCACCCACACCTGGTCCGCGCAGGACTACCAGGCCATCAACCTGATGCCGTTCTTCGGCAAGCTCCCCCGCGGCCACGGGGACATCTTCTTCGCCACCGGCTACAACAAGTGGGGAATGACCAACTCCGTGGGCGCATCGATTGGCATCTCCGCGGACATCCTGGGCGGTCAGATTCCGTGGGCGGATACCATCCACCGCCGGATCAGCGCCCCGCCGGCCGCAGCTTCCGCCGTCGGGCTTAATGCTGGAGTAGCCGCGACCCTCGCCAAGGACTGGGGCAAACTTTTGAAGCACCCGACGGCGGACGCGGCACCTATGGAGGGTACCGGCGTCGTCACCCGTTCAGGGATGCAGCCGGTGGCGACCTCGACGGTAAACGGCAAGACGTGCGCAGTCAGCGGCCGCTGCACGCACCTGGGCGGCATCCTGCATTGGAACGACGCCGAGAAAACGTGGGACTGCCCGCTGCACGGCTCACGGTTCACGCCGGAGGGCCAGAACCTTGAGGGCCCGGCAACGACTCCGCTGGCGAAGGTGCCGGAGTCGGGTCAGGGGTCTTAGCCGTAGATGATGCGGCGCTTGGCGGCCGCGAACTCTTCAGGCGAAAGAGCGCCTTTGGCGTAGAGGTCGGCGAGGAGGGCGAGTTCCGCCGCGATCGGGCTCTGGGGATTGTTCCGGTTGGTGCCTAGTGAATGCTGCTTACGTGCGGGTCCTGCGGTCTTGGAGGGCTTCGGCTGTGACCGCCTGCCCGTAATGTCCACGATGAGCAGGACCGCGCCGGCGGAAACGAGCGTTATGGCCAACGGAATGGACATGGAGGTTGGTACAAAAGCCGGGTTCCCTAGACCGACGCTGCCCAGCATGCCCATGATCACGCCGCCCACGACGGCACCGATGCCGCCCAGCCTCAACGCGTCGCGGCGGTGGAAACGCCTGGTATTGAACTCGAACAGGTATCCGCCGGGCTGGTCCGGAGCTGTGTGCTCATTCATACGCTGAGGATAAACCCGTGGGTGCCTGCTGAACATCCCTGTTGGGCAGCCCGGCATAACTGTCAGTGGCTTGAGGCATGATGGAGAAATGCAGGAGCATCCAGGAATGGACCGGTTCAGCCGGCCGACGCGTGAGTGGTTCCTGGGCGCCTTCACCGTTCCCACGCCCGCCCAGGAGGGTGCCTGGAACGCCATCTCGTCCGGCCAGCACGCCCTGGTAGTTGCGCCCACCGGGTCGGGTAAAACCCTGGCAGCGTTCCTTTGGGCCCTGGACCGGCTCCTCGTTTCGGCCCCTGCGGCACCCCCGGAACTCCCGGGCCTGGAAGACGCCAAGCCGCGCGGCAGGGTGCGTGCTCCCAAGCGGAAGACCCGCGTCCTCTACATCTCACCGCTGAAAGCCCTGGGTGTGGACGTCGAAAGGAACCTGCGTGCCCCGCTGATCGGCATCACGCAAACGGCCAAGCGGCTGGACCTTCCCGCGCCGCTGATCACTGTGGGCGTGCGCTCCGGCGACACCCCGGCGTCGGACCGGAGGACGCTACTGACCAACCCGCCGGACATCCTGATCACCACCCCCGAATCCCTGTTCCTGATGCTGACGTCGCGGGCGCGGGAAACCCTGAGCGAGGTGGATACCGTCATTGTGGACGAGGTCCATGCGGTGGCGGGGACCAAACGCGGCGCGCACCTGGCCGTCTCGCTGGAGCGCCTGGATGCCCTGCTCCCCAAGCCTGCGCAACGCATCGGCCTGTCCGCCACCGTGGAACCCCGCGAGTTGGTGGCCCAGTTCCTTGCCGGCAGTGCGCCGGTGGAGATTGTGGCGCCGCCGTCCCGGAAGACGTGGGATCTGACGGTCTCGGTGCCTGTGGAGGACATGTCCGATCTCCAAGGCGCCTCGGGTGCATTCGACTCCGGGCCGGCGTCCGGACTGCAGCCGCAGGCCTCCATCTGGCCGCACGTGGAGGAAAAGATCGTGGACCTGGTGCTGGATAACCAGTCCACCATTGTGTTCGCCAACTCCCGCCGCCTGGCCGAACGCCTGACGGCCCGCCTCAACGAGATCTACGCGGAACGTCAACTGGTGGCCGCGGGTGCCGGGGCATGGGATCTTCCGGCCGAATCCATCGACCTCGATTCGCCGGTCCCCACCTCCACAGCCACCCCGGCACACATGATGGCGCAGGCGGGCAGCACATCGGGAGCCGATCCGGTGCTGGCGCGCGCCCATCACGGCTCGGTGTCCAAGGACCAGCGGGCCCTGATCGAGGACGATCTTAAATCCGGCCGGTTGCGCTGCGTGGTGGCCACGTCGTCCCTGGAACTGGGCATCGACATGGGAGCCGTGGACCTGGTGGTGCAGGTGGAATCACCGCCGTCGGTGGCCAGCGGGCTGCAGCGCGTGGGCCGTGCCGGGCACCAGGTGGGCGAGGTCTCACAGGGCGTCCTGTTCCCGAAGCACCGCGCGGATCTGGTCCACACGGCCATCACCGTTGAGCGGATGCTGGAAGGCAAGATCGAACGGCTCGCCATTCCCGCGAATCCGCTGGACATCCTGGCGCAGCAGACCGTTGCGGCAACCGCCTTGGGGAGTATCGACGTCGAGGAATGGTTCTCCACGGTGCGCCGCTCCGCACCGTTCGCCTCGCTCCCCCGCTCGGCATACGAGGCCACGCTGGACCTTTTGGCGGGACGCTACCCATCGGACGAGTTCGCGGAGCTGCGGCCCCGGATCGTCTGGGACCGCAATGCCGGAACCATCGAGGGCCGTCCCGGGGCACAGCGCCTGGCCGTCACGTCCGGCGGTACCATCCCCGACCGCGGACTGTTCGGCGTCTATATCATCGGCACGGAGCAGGAAGGCTCCGCGTCGCCACCCACGGACGGAAAACCCGCCGCCTCGCCTGCCAAAGGTGGCCGGCGAGTGGGTGAGCTGGACGAGGAAATGGTGTACGAATCCCGGGTGGGGGATGTCTTTGCCCTCGGTGCTACCAGCTGGAAGATCGAGGACATTACCCATGACCGGGTTCTGGTCTCACCCGCTTTCGGGCAGCCCGGGAAACTGCCGTTCTGGAAGGGCGATTCGCTCGGCAGGCCCGTGGACCTGGGCCGTGCACTGGGTGCCTTCGTCCGGGAACTGTCAGCGTCCGACGTCGGACCCGCCATGGAACGCTGCAAGGCCAGCGGCCTGGACGATTTCGCCGCCGGAAACCTGATCCAGTACCTGCGTGAACAGCGCGAAGCCACCGAAGTGGTGCCCAACGACACCACCCTGGTGGTGGAACGGTTCCATGACGAGCTGGGCGATTGGCGCGTCATCCTGCACAGCCCGTTTGGCATGCCCGTCCACGCACCCTGGGCGCTTGCCGTAGGCCAGCGGCTCCACCAGCGCTACGGCATGGACGGCTCCGCCATGGCCGCCGACGACGGCATTGTGCTGCGCGTCCCCATGATGGAGGACGAACCGCCCGGTGCTGAGTTGTTCCTCTTCGAGCCTGACGAGCTGGAGGAAATCGTGACCGCCGAGGTGGGCGGCAGTGCGTTGTTCGCCTCCAGGTTCCGCGAATGCTCAGCCCGTGCCCTGCTCCTGCCCCGCCAGACGCCGGGCAAGCGGCAGCCGCTCTGGCAGCAGCGCCAACGGTCAGCCCAGCTACTGGATGTCGCCCGGAAATACCCCAGCTTCCCGATTGTGCTCGAAACCGTCCGTGAGTGCCTGCAGGACGTCTATGACCTTCCGGCACTGAAGGACATCGCCGCGTCCGTGGAACGCCGCGAGCTGCGCATCGTCCAGACCACCACCCAGCAGCCGTCGCCCTTCGCAAAGTCCCTGCTGTTCGGCTACGTGGCCCAGTTCCTCTACGAGGGCGACTCCCCGCTGGCCGAACGCCGGGCCGCCGCCCTGGCCCTGGATTCGACGCTCCTCAACGAACTGCTGGGCCGGGTGGAGCTGCGCGAACTGCTGGATGCCAAGGTCATCGAGGCCACCGAGGCCGAGCTGCAGCGCCTGGCTCCGGGGCGGCGCGCCCGTGGACTGGAAGGGGTGGCGGACCTGCTCAGGCTCCTGGGGCCGCTGACCGCAGGAGAAGTTGCGGCAAGGCTTGAGGCGGCGGTTGAGCCTGCCGAAACCCCGCCCCCGGTGGTTGAGCCTGTCGACGCCGAGGGATCTCGACAAGCTCGATCACCAGAAAGCGCTCGATCATCAGAGGCCGCCGCACACCTCACCGTCCTGCAGCGTGCCAACCGGGCTATCAAGGTGAGCATCGGCGGCGTCGAACGGTATGCGGCGGTGGAGGATGCTGCCCGGCTCCGGGACGCGATCGGGGTGCCCCTGCCCATGGGCGTGCCGCTGGCGTTCATCGAGCCGGTGGCGGATCCGCTCGGCGATCTCGTTTCCCGCTATGCCCGAACGCATGGACCGTTCACCGCTGCTGAGGCGGCTGCCCGGCTGGGACTGGGATCCGCCGTCGTCAGCGCTGCCCTGAAGCGGCTGGCCGGTGAGGGCCGCACCGTGGAGGGCGAATTCCGCCCACACCCCACGGCAGCAGAGCCGACGCAACATTCCAGTGAGGTTGCGCCCCAGCAGGCACCGGCCGCTCCCCCGGCCAGCGAATGGTGCGATGCCGAGGTCCTGCGCAAACTTCGACGGCGGTCACTCGCCGCCCTGCGCGCAGAAGTGGAGCCGGTTGATGGCGCCGCGTATGGCCGGTTCCTGCCGGCGTGGCAGCATGTGCAACCGCGAGGCCAGCAAGGCAAACGCGGCCAGCCGGCGCTGCGGGGCCTGGACGGGATCCTTACGGCTGTGGACCAGCTGTCCGGGGTGCCTGTTCCGGCGTCGGCCTGGGAGCCGTTGATCCTGGCCAGCCGGGTGCCCAACTACCAGCCTGCCATGCTGGATGAGCTGATGGCCAGCGGCGAGGTCCTGTGGTCCGGTGCCGGCGCATTGCCCGGGAACGATGGCTGGATCAGCCTGCACCTGGCCGATTCCGCCGAACTGACTCTGAATCCGTCGCCGGAGTATGAACCGGGTGATGCTCCGCAAAGGATCTTGGACCACCTGCAGAACAACGGCGGCGGTTACTTCTTCCGGCAACTCACGGACGTCGCCGGAGGCATGGATGCGGTACTGAGCGACGCCGATGTCACCTCCGCGCTCTGGGATCTTGCGTGGAACGGACGCATCACCGGCGACACTTTCGCTCCGGTCCGGGCCCTGATTGCCGGCGGACACACAGCACACCGGCAGACCGCCAAGGCACCACGCGCCCGGGCTCCACGGCTCAGCCGGTTGGGGCGTTCGCACGGAAGCGGCCTGCTGGGTTCACCAGGGCTGGTGGGTGGCCGCTACGCTTCCGGCGGCGGGGCGCCAACCCCGCCAACCGCCGTCGGCCGTTGGTCTGCCCTTCCGCTTCCGGAGCTGGACCCCACCATCCACGCGCGTGCCACCGCGGAACTCATGCTGGACCGCTACGGTGTTGTCACGCGCGGCTCGGTGATGGCTGAACAGATCCTTGGCGGCTTCGGTTTGATGTACAAGGTGCTGGCACGGCTGGAAGAGGCCGGCCGCTGCCGCCGCGGGTACTTCATTGAGCATCTTGGCGCCGCCCAGTTCGCCGTGCCCGCCACGGTGGACAGGTTGCGCAGTTACTCTGAGGATGCCGCGATCAGCAAGGCAGCGCCGTCCGCACTTGCGCTTGCGGCCACAGATCCCGCCAACCCCTACGGCGCAGCGCTCCCCTGGCCGGCCCTCAACGCAGAAGCCGGGACCGGTCACCGGCCAGGACGGAAGGCAGGGGCGTTGGTGGTGATGGTCGACGGCGGCCTGGTCCTTTACGTGGAACGCGGCGGCAAGACGCTGCTGGCCTTCTCCGAGGATCCGGAGGTGCTTGCCGCGGCGGCCGCGGCACTGGTGGACGTGGTCAAACGCGGTGCCGTGGACAAGTTGATCATGGAGAAAGTCAACGGGCACGGCGTTCTGGATACCCCCATTGCCTCGGCCCTGGCCGCTGCCGGCGCCTACTCCACGCCGAAGGGGCTGCGGATCCGTGCCTGAGGGTGATTCCGTCTGGCGGGCCTGCGCCGAGTTGCATGCTGCCCTGGCCGGGCAGGTCCTCACGGCTTCGGACTTCCGGGTGCCGCGGTTCGCCACCCTGGACCTTTCCGGCTGGACAGTCCAGGAAGTGGTACCCCGCGGCAAGCACCTGCTGATGCGGGTCAGTAGCCCCGAAGACCAACGGCTGACCATCCGCTCGCACCTGAAAATGGAGGGCAGCTGGCAGGTCTACCCACCCGGTGGCCGGTGGCGGAAACCCGGCTTCACGGCGCGCTGCATCCTTCGCACCGCCGTCGCGGATGCCGTGGGATTCTCCCTGGGCGAGCTGGAGGTGATCCGGACGGACCAGGAGGACGCCGCCGTCGGGCATCTTGGACCGGACCTGCTGGGACCGGACTGGGATCCCGCCGAAGCCGAGCGCAGGGTGCATGCTGCACCGGATGTACCTATCGGCATCGCGCTCCTGGATCAGCGGAACCTGGCCGGGATCGGTAACATCTACCGGTGCGAGGCCTGCTTCCTGGGCGGCGTTCACCCGGCCACGCCCGCGGGCCAGGTGGCGGACGTGCAGGAGGTGTTCGCCCACGCCAAGCGGCTGCTGAAGGCCAACCTCGGATCCGGACGCCGCATCACGGTACCGTCGACGGGCGGAGCCGTCCTTGCCCGGGGCGGGAATGCCGGGCGGTCCAGGTACTGGGTCTACCGGCGGGGAAACCAGCCCTGCCTGCGCTGCAGGACCCCCATCCAGCACGGCGTCCTGGGGAAACCGGGCGGCGAGGAGGAACGGGACATCTGGTTCTGCCCACGCTGCCAGCCCGCCCCGCCTGCACCGCCTCGGGACTAGCGCCGGCTATCCCGCCGTGGTGGGCGCTGCAGGCTTAAAGACCTGGTCCGGGACGATCCCGGATGTCGGCGCTTCAGCTTCGTCCGTCCGCAAGCCCTGAGTTGGCAGGGTCTGAGCCGCCGCTTCTTTTCCTGGCACTGCCTTTACCGGCACCGCGAAAAGCGGCATCAGCAGTTGCACCAGCGGCCCGATCGCCAACGCATAAACAACTGTCCCCACGCCTACGGAGCCACCCAACAGCCAGCCGCCGGCCAACACCACGACCTCGATCATGGTGCGGCACAGCCGGACTGACCAGCCGGTGCGCCGGGCCAGACCCGTCATCAGACCGTCCCGGGCACCGGGGCCAAAGCGTGCTCCGATATAGCAGGCGGACGCCACCGCATTGGCCAGCACTGCCCCTGCCAGCATGGCGATCTGGCCGCCCAGGTGCGCAAACTCGGGAAGTATCAGCAGCCCGACGTCGGCGAACACGCCCACCAGTACGGCGTTGCACAGCGTTCCGAAGCCGGGCATCTGGCGCAGCGGGATCCACAGGAGCAGCACCAGGAAGCTGACCACGATCACCACCATGCCGATGCTCCAGCCGGACTTGAGGGAGATGCCCTGGTGGAAGACGTCCCACGGATCAAGGCCCAGCCCGGCGCGGATGAACATGGCCAGGGAGAAGCCGTACAAGGCGAGGCCGGTAAAGAGCTGAACAAGTCTGCGGGTCATCATAGGAACCATACTCACTCACAACTGGCATTGAAATACATAGCCAGTCTGCAATACTGGCTATATGTCCGGCCAGCTCTCCTCCCCTGCCCTCGCACGCCTCCTCGGCCAGTGGCAGTCAGGTGCCGCCCCCGCCTACCGCGAGTTGGCCGACGTCGTACGCCTCCTCATCCTGGACGGCCGGCTCCCGCTGGACACCGCACTTCCCGGCGAACGCCCGCTGGCAGAAACCCTGGGCATCAGCCGGACCACCATCACAGCCGCGTACGCCCAACTGCGCGAACAAGGATTCCTCAGCACCGGCCAGGGAGCCAAGGGCCGCACCCGGCTGCCATCGATTCAGGCGGCGGCCGCTCCCGGCATCAACGCACCCGACGGCGTCCTTGACCTGGCCTACGCCGCCCTCCCCGCCAGCGGCGAGGTGGTTCACCGCGCCTACGCCTCCGCGGCGACGGAACTGCCGGCACTGCTGCCGGGGTTTGGCTACGAAGTCCAGGGGCTGCCCGGGCTGCGCGAAGCGATCGCGGATCGCTACACGGCGGCTGGAGTGCCGACGTCGGCGGCCGAGATCCTGGTGACTTCCGGCGCCCAGCACGCGCTCAACATCGTCCTCCGTGCCCTGGTCACCCGGTCCGGCGGGCGGCAGGACAAAGTGCTGGTGGACCATCCCAGCTACCCCAACGCCCTCGACGCGATCCGGGTTGCGGGTGCCAAGGCGGTCCCGGTGGCGCTTCCTGCCGTGCCTGCCATCGGTTCCGGAGCCTGGGACCTTGACGCCTGGGAAACCGCCCTCGAGCAGCACCGGCCCACGATCGCGTACCTGATTCCGGACTTCCACAACCCAACCGGCCGGCTGATGCCGGACCGGCAGCGACGCCGGCTGGCCCGTGCCGCGGCACGCGCCGGGACTGTCCTCATTGCCGACGAAACGCTGAGGGAATTGAACCTGGACGGCATCCCCAGCACGCCCATGGCAGCATTCGGGCCCGGTGTGGTGTCCATCGGCTCGTTGAGCAAGTCGCATTGGGGCGGCCTGCGGACGGGGTGGATCCGGGCCAATCCGGACCTCATCAGCCGCTTCTGCAGCGCGCGCAGCAGCATGGATCTGGGTGGGGCCGTGATGGAGCAACTGGCGGCTACGCACCTGGTCCGGAACCTCGACCAGCCTTTGCTAGACCGACTGGAGTCACTGCGGGCCAATAGGTCGGCACTGCTGGAACTGCTGGGCAGCGAGCTTCCGGACTGGAAAATCGAATATCCCGACGGCGGCCTGTCCGTTTGGTGCCGCCTGCCTGGTCCTATCAGCACGGCATTGACGGTGATCGCCCCGGAGTTCGGAATCCGACTGGCGGCAGGTCCACGCTTTGGTGTTGGCGGCAGTTATGACGGCTACCTGCGTCTGCCGTTTACGCTGCCACCCGCAGGGCTCCGGACCGCCGTGCTGGCGCTGCGGGCAGCCCAGGAAAAGTTGGCTTCCGCGCCCCAGCTGCGCAGGGATACCGCTGCCACTCCGGTCAACGCGATCGCTTAAAAAGCTTTCGCGCCGACTCCCCCAATTGCAGCCGGCGCGAAAGAAACCGCGGGTGGACGTAGCCGGCCTACGGCTCCGCCGAAACCTGGCCATAAAGCACCCAAAGTTTCATAACGCAGTTATAGAACAATGTTATGAAACAATGGAAAGCATGGCAAGACCTATCGTCCACGATGACGCCCTGCGCCAGCGGTTGCTGGATGTCACGGCGCAACTTGTGGACCGTGAAGGCCCGGAGAAAGTCACCCTGCGGGACATTGCTGCCGCCGGGGGCACCTCCACCTCAGCCATCTACTCTCTGTTCGGCGGCAAATCCCAGCTGCTCACCGCCGTCGTCAACTACGGATTCCGCTCGTTCCACGCCTCGCAGGAAATTGCGGGCAAGGAAGGCCTCAAGGCCACCGGCTGGGCCTACCGGAAATGGGCTTTGGAGCACGATGCCTTGTACCGCCTGATGTTCGGCGGCGCCATGGATGCGTATGCGGAAGGCAGGTCGGCCGGGGGGCCGGACGGTGGCGGGCTGGCCGACGGCGGGCAGACCATCGACGCCATGGCACCTTTGATTGGCGCAGTCACCGCAGCCCAGGCCGAAGGAGTGATCGGGCCCTACAACGTGATGCTGATTGCCACCGCCTTCTGGGCGCAGGTCCACGGCCTGGTGAGCCTGGAGCTTGCCCGCGGCGCCTCCATGCCGATTGACTGGGACGCACTCTACGACGCAACCCTGGACGCCGGAATCCGAGCCTGGGCACCACGCCCCTGACCCGCCGTCGGACATCACTGCCGCCAGCACGCTGGAACGCTTCCCAGTCGCTGGAACGGAACGGCGAGCCGGGCGCGGTCCAGCGAATTCGGCGACGACAGGGGGGCGGGGCTGCGCGGGGCCGGGCCAAAGTAGAATGGACCGGTGATGCAATCCCCCCTCCCCGTGCGCGACGGCGTGAACGCCACCCGCCTGCGCCTCCCGGAGGACGGGCCATGGGCCACTGCCATGGACTACATGATGCACCGCTGGGGCCATATTGATCCGCAGGGCATTGAAGACCGGTTCGACGCCGGCGAGATCGTGGGCGAGGGCGGCGTCCCCCTGGACCGGGCTACCAAGCTCCAGGATCACACGTTCATCTGGTACTACCGGAGCCTGCCGCCTGAGACCCGGATCCCGGTGGAGCTCAGCATCCTGCACCAGGACGAACACCTCCTGGTGGTGGACAAGCCGCACTTCCTGCCCACCACACCCGGCGGGACATACATCCAGGAGTCGGCGCTGGTGCGGCTCCGGAACCACCTGGATCTCCCGGACCTGATACCCATGCACCGATTGGACCGCATGACTGCCGGCATCCTGCTCCTCTCCACCAACCCGGAAACCCGCGGCAAATACCAGGTGCTGTTCGAGAAGCGCCAAGTCCAGAAAGAGTACGAGTGCGTGTCCGCCGCCGATCCCGCACCCGGCTATCCCGCCGTCGAATTTCCCGTAGTGGTCCGGAACCGGATGACCAAATCCCGCAGCTACCTGCTCGCCGAGGTAATCGCGGGCGAACCGAATGCGGAGACGCGCATCGAACGCCTGGAAACGTTCGACGCCGGCACGTCAGCGGGTGCCGCAGGGCGCCAGGGTGCGGCGGAGCATCAGGGTGCCGCGGAGCATCAGGGTGCCGCACAGAAACGTGCGCTCTACCGCCTCGAACCGCACTCCGGCAAAACCCACCAGCTGCGCGTGCACATGGCGTCGCTGGGCCTGGGGATTGTGAATGACGCGTTCTACCCGGACCTGCTGGACAAGGCCCCGGACGACTACTCCAAGCCGCTCCAGCTCCTGGCCCGAGGTATCCGGTTTGTGGATCCCATTTCCGGCAAGTCCGTGGAATACCGCAGCCAGCTGCGGCTCAGCGAAGCTCTTCCAACGAGGCGTTGAAGTCAGCCTCCAGCTCCGGATGGAACAGCACAAACTCCACCAGCTCCACCGATGTCCCAGGGTGCGAGGCCATAAAACCGTCCAGCGCAGTGCGGGCCGCCTCGGCCACCTGGTGACCGGTCCAGCCGTAAACTCCGCCGCCAATAGCCGGAAATGCGACCGAAGCGGCTCCCAGTGAATCCGCGATCCTGAGGCTTTCGCTGAAGCAGGAAACCAGGAGGGCCTTGTTGGTCTGCCCGGCATGATGGTTTGGCCCCACGGTGTGGATGATCCACCGGGCGGCCAGATCGAATCCCGGGGTGGACACCGCGGCACCGGGAGCCAGCCCGTACGGCAGGTCGGTGGCCCGAAGTTCCTGGCAGGCCGCCAGCAGCCGAGGCCCGGCGGCCCGGTGAATCGCCCCGTCCACACCGCCGCCGCCCAACAAGGTGGAATTGGCGGCGTTGACGATCGCGTCCACGGACCGGGTGGTGATGTCTCCCTGCAGGATCTTCACGCGCATGTTCCAGTTTCCCATCCCGGTTCCCGTGGCGACAGGGCCAATTAGTCCGCCGCCTACAACTTCGTTGCCCGCGTCAGCATCGTCGACGCGGCCCACGCGCAAAATGCGGTACCTTGTGCCCATGGACGTTGGCGGTGTTGATCTCTGGGGTGCCACCATCTATTTCTGGATCATCCCTGCGGTCCTCGGCGATGCCATATTTCCACCCATTCCCTCCGAGCTGGTGGTGATCACCGGCGGGGCGTTGTCCGCGGAAGGGCGTGCCAACGTCTTCCTGGTGGTGGCCCTTGCCGCACTCGCCTCGTGGATCGGCGACGTCGTTGTCTTCCAGCTGTTCAAACGCCGCCTGAGCCATTTGCTGGACCGCTGGAAATGGGGCCGGAAAGTGCACGCCGGGATCCACCAGGCGATCGCCAAGGCCGGCCGCTCCTCCACGTACGGCACCATCATCGGCGCCCGCTTCATCCCGGGCGGACGCCTCGCGACGTCGGCTGCCGCAGGAATCGGCGAGGTCACCACGCGCGGCTTCAGCCTCTGCGCCGGCCTCGGCGCTCTCCTCTGGGCATGCTGGTTGACCGGCCTGGGCTACGTCACAGGCTCAACCACCGGCCTGCCGTTCTGGGCGAGTTCCCTGATCGGTGTGGCGTTGGGGCTGGTGGTGGGTGCCGTCGTCGGAATTATTGTGACCCGCCGCCGTGGCACCCGCTCCCCCGTTGACGAACCGGGCGCGCAGCCGGAGCCTTAGACCGGCGCCCAGCGCCCGCGGTTGCGGCGCAGCACCATCAGCGAACCGGTCACGGCAACGCGTTCGACGGCGTCACGCATCATCCCTGCCGACTCCAGCGCCTGTTGGTTCTCGCCACTGGATTCCGCGGGTTCCACGAGGAAACGCAGGTTCAGCTGCGGGACGCCGCCGGCGATTTCCAGCTGGTTCGACTCAACGTGGTGCCGGGTCTCAAGCGCCTCCACTGCAGCCGCCATCACGGACTCCGGCGGGTTTCCCGGTTTCAGTCCGGTGATCTTGAGGCGGGTCTGGAACGAAGGCATGCGTTCAACCCTACCCAAACGCTCTCTCACCTTTGGCCCCAAAACCCCAAACGCTCTCTCACCTTTGGCCCCAAAAACCCCAAACGCTCCCTCACTCTCTTCAGGATAGTGAGAGAGCGTCGGCCAAAAAGCGCCCAAAGGTGAGAGAGCGTCGGGGGTGGGGTGGGGTTATCCGGTATTCCGCAGGCCAGCGGCTACCCCGTTGACGGTGATGAGCATGGCGCGCTGCAGCCGCTCATCAATCTCGGCAGCGGAAATGGTGGGCTCGGAACCGGGTTCCGCACCGGAGGCTCCTTCGCGGACGCGCCGGAGCAGTTCCACTTGAAGGTAGCTGATCGGATCAAGGTACTGGTCACGGATTTCCAGGGACCGTTTCAGGGTGGGCTGCGCGTCCAGCAGGATGTGCTCGCCAGTCAGGGCCTGGACTTCCCGCACCGTGAGCTCGTACTCCTCGCGGATGGCGCCGAAAATGTGGTGCAGTTCCTGGGGAACCAGTGTGGAGACGTAGTAGCCGGCAATGTCCATGTCCGTCTTGGCCAGCGTCATCTCCACGTTGGACAGCACCGACTGGAAAAACTGCCAGCCTTCCATCATCTCGGTCAGCTGCCCGGAGCTGCCTGCCTCGCGTGCCGCCTTCAGCCCGGAACCCACCCCAAACCAGCCCGGCACAATCTGCCGGGACTGGGTCCAGCCAAACACCCACGGGATGGCGCGGAGCCCGCCCAGGCCGGCACCGGAATCGGGGCGCTTGGACGGCCGGGAGCCGATGTTGAGCGAACCCAGCTGCTCCACGGGCGTGGATGCCAGGAAGTACGCCGGCAGATCCGGATGGTCGATCAGGCTGCGGTACCGGGCAAACGCGGCATCGGAGATTACCTCCATCACGTGGCCGTAACGCTCGCGCTGGTCCTGCGACGTCCGGGGGTTCCGGTGCAGGGCGGACCCCTGGAGTACCGCCGCCAGGGACAGTTCCAGGTTTTCGCGGGCGAGCTCCGGCAGGGAGTACTTGTCCGCGATGACCTCACCCTGCTCGGTGAACTTGATTTCACCTTCCAGGACACCGTTGGGCTGGGCCATGATGGCTTCATAGGTGGGCCCGCCGCCACGGCCCACGGATCCGCCGCGGCCGTGGAACAGGCGCACCCGGACGCCATGCTTGGCTGCAACGTCGCGCAGTTTCCGCTGGGTCTTGTGGATTTCCCACTGGCTGGTCATCACGCCGGATTCCTTGTTGGAATCCGAGTAGCCCAGCATGATTTCCTGCACGTCTCCGCGCAGCCGGACCAGGTCCCGGTACGCCGGAACGGAAAGCAGCTGGTCCACGATCTCTGCGGAGGCCCGCAGTTCCTCCACGGTTTCCAGCAACGGCGCAAACCCGATCTTGGCCTGCGGCGCATCGCCAAACAGGTTCACCAGCCCGGCCTCCCGGGCCAGCACTGCGGCGGCCAGGACGTCGTCGGCGCCGCGGGTCATGGAGATGATGTAGGTCTCGATGACATCCGGACCATACGTCTTCAGCGCCCGGCGGATCTCCCGGAAGACGTCGTACGTGCCGTCAGCGGCGCCGTCGAGCTTAATCGGGTGGCCGGACAGCGGCCGGCGGGAGGCGAGCTCGGCGCCCAGGACGTCAAACCGTTCATGCCGGCTGAGCTCGGCATAGCGGACCCCGGGGCCACCCAGCCGGTCCATCAGCTGGCCCACCGCGTCGTGGTGCTGGTCCGCATGCTCGCGGATGTCAAGGGTTGCCAGGTGCAGCCCGAAGGATGCCACGGCCCGCTGCACGCGGGCAAGGGCCCCGTCTGCGGCCAAAGAGCCTGAGTGGTTACGCAGCGAGGTTTCCAGCAGCGCGAGGTCCGCCAGGAGTTCCGCGGCACCGTTGTAATCGCGGCCGTGCTCGTGCGAGCCGTTGTTGACCACCCGCTTGCCGGTGTTGATCAGCTTCGCCTTGATACAGGTCAGCTTCAGCCGGTAGGGCTCCTGCGCGTTGAGCTCCAGCACCCGGCGGTCCAGTCCCGGCAGGTTGATGAGGTCTTCCTCGATGGAATCCTGCAGTGCAGTGTCCACGCCGGACAAGGCGGTGGAATTGGACAGGATGGAAATCAGCTCGTCGATCATGCCGATGTTCAGCTTGACGGCCTGCTGGTTCTGGATCTGCAGGATCTCGCGGGTGACGGCGGCGGTCACGTTAGGGTTGCCGTCCCGGTCGCCGCCAATCCAGGAGCCGAAGCGGATCGGGGCTGCCTTGCCCCCCAAGCTGACGCCCTTCTGGGTCAGGAGTTCGGAGAACTCGTCCAGCATTTCGGGCATGGCATCGGTGAGGATGTTGCCCAGGTAGTAAATGGCGTTGCGGGCCTCATCCACCGGCGTGGGCCGGACCTGGCGGAGTTCGTCGGTCTGCCACATCTGGTCGATGATTTCGGCCAGCTGGCGGTCCTGGCGCCGGCGCTCCGACGTGCCGTCCATGGACGGCTGGGCCAGGACGTCAGAGAGCTTGCGGATCTTGTCCAGGACCGAGCGGCGGGACGCCTCAGTGGGGTGGGCGGTGAAAACGGGCCGGACGTCCAGGGAATCAACGACGTCCTGCAGTGCACCGGGTCCGGCCTTATCCGCGATGTCCGCCACGGCCTTGGCCAGCCAGCCGTCCTTCTCCGCCCGGGTGCGCAGCCCGCGCACCCGGTGGACCTGCTCGGCGGCATTGGCCAGATGGAAGTAGAAAGCGAAGGCACGGACCAGGTCGGTTGCCTGCCCAAGCGGCAGGGAGGCAAGCAGTTCGCGGACTTGGGCAACGACGTCGTGAGCGCTCCATGGCCCGGTAGCATCGGCACCGCCGCGGGCAGCTTCCTTGGACTCCTTGGTCAGGAGTCGGACCTGCTCCACCAGTTCAAGGAGCTCAGGGCCGTGCTGGCGGACCAGGGACTCGCCCAGCAGGGTTGAGACCCGGCGGACGTCTGCGCGGAGCTCGGTCGCCAGGTGGGTGTCAAGGTCGATGCCCTTGTTAAATGCAGTGTGAGCCATGGAAGCTTCTTTCGAAGGGTTTGGACTGGGCCCGTACACTGCGCTGGATACTGTGAGCCACGTTACTGCTAAGTGATATTACCGCCACCGGCCAGGTACGGGGAATCCGTCTCACGTAATGTCCCCGTAAAACCAGGCCTGCGGTCGGGTTTTTACTTATTGGCGGGGCTGCGCAGGATTCGTCGGGACCCCGTGCGACGGAGGATTGATTTTAGGCCCGCTCGTTTCCGGAGATACGGGCGAACCGTGCTGGGACTGGGACATCTCAGGCGTGGTGGGTGCGGTGGGACCGCTGGGTTCCGCGCCCTTCTCCAGGGCCTCCAGCCGGTGCTCCAGGATCTGGATGACGGGAATCCTGTTCGCATGTCTGCGTTCATATTCGAGAAGTATCCCGATTTCGGCCTGGTCCAGACCGGAAATACGCGACCCCAGTGTCCCGGTGGGCAGGTGGTCGTAGTCGGGCAAGGGAAGTTGATCGTGCTGCGGGGTTTCGTTCACGGTTCCATCCTCCTTTTCTCACATTCCGCCAACGGACGGATTGCGGCAGCAGGCGCTGCTTTCCAAACTAGCAACGACCCGCGCGCCGTAAAAGAGCTTCCGGAATGTGCTGGAATGAACAGAATGGGCGCGGGGTTGTACACGTGGCACAACGGCAAAATGGAGGATCAGATGGGCACCACCACAGACCAGCGGTTTGAGCGCTGGCAGCGTTTCCGCACCGGCCGGAACCAGGCCCTCGCAGCCGACCACGGCTGGCTGACCCTCACCTCCTTCCAGTGGCTAGCGGACTCCCCCTCCGCCGTCGAATACGTCCCGGGGCTGTGGTCCACAGACGGTACGACGGCGGTACTCACCGCCAGCGTGGACGATGGACTGACGTCGGTGGCTGACGGAGCTCCCGTTTCCGGAACGGTCAGCGCCACGTTGCTGGACGAGGAATCACTGATGTGGGTGCAGTACGGCGGTGCCGATGGCACCCAGGTGCAGGTGGAACTGGCCATGCGCGCCGGGAAGTATGCGATCCGCACCAGGGACGCGGAGTCACCGGTGTTTACTGGGTTCGACGGCGTCCCCACCTTCGAGTTTGATCCTGCCTGGGAGATTACCGGGCGTTTTGAGGCCTATCCCGAGCCCGTCGGCGTTCCGATTGCCACGGCCAATCCCCTGGTGGATGGCGTTCACCGCTCCGTCGGCGAAGTCATCTTCCAAGTGCCCGGTGTGGAGCACGAGCTCCGGCTGCAGGTTGAGGAAGAAAAACTCGGCGCGCTCACCGCAACCTTCCACGATGAAACAAACGGCATCAGCACGGACGAATGGCGGAAGGTTGCCATTCCGCGGCCCCGCCCGGATGGGAGTGTTGTTATTGATTTCAATCGCGCCATTAATTACCCCAGCGCGTTCACTCCGTACGGCACCTGCCCAATGCCGGTGCGCGGAAATTCATTGGGCGTAGAAGTAAAAGCGGGCGAGAAACTGCCCGGATAATTTGCGGCCAATTCAGGGTGAATTCCCTGCGCAGAAGTTTCTGCTGGTCAGGCGGCTTTTTGCCCGCCTGAAGCTTCATCGGCCTTTTGCGTGGCGGGCTGCCCTGTTGCGGGCTGCGCAGGTGAGGCGGCTGGCTCCTGCTGGGCCGCGCAGTCCGCCGGAAGGGCAGCGTTCTGTTCGCGTTGGATCGTGCGGTTCCACCGGTAGCGGCGGATCAGGTCCACAGCAGCGAACAGGCCCACGACCGGGGTGAGGGCAGCGACCAGATACACAAACAGCATCCAGGTCAGGGTTGCCAGGGGCGCATTCCGGGCGTTGAGCATGGACAGCCCACCTGACAACGCCACAATCCAGAAAAGCGCCACCGCAACCAGCACTGCAGCGGCGGGGAAATACTGGTTCCGTAGGATCTTTTTGATGGTTTCCATGTATTGCCTCCTGCCTGATGTCTGCGGCGAAACGCCCCTCAAATCAGTATGCAACCGGCAACGGCAGGAACGCGGCAACACACCACAGCAAGTGACGAAAGTAACGTGTGTGCAGGACCACTAAAGCAGAAAGCGGATTTCTTAGGTAATAGCCGAGACCCCGGTGACGGCCCGCCCCACAATGAGTGAATTAATTTCGAAGGTGCCTTCATAGGTGTAAATGGCCTCGGCGTCGGAGAAGATTCGGGCCATCCGATAGTCGGTGACAATTCCATTTCCACCCAGGATGGATCTGCCCATGGCCACACTGCGGCGCATCAGCGCGCTGGTGTAGGACTTGGCCAACGCCACCTGCGGCATATCTGCGGCACCTTGTTCCTGCAGGTCAGCGATCCGCGCCATCATTCCCATCGACGCCACGGCATTTCCCAGCATGTCCACCAATTGCTGCTGGATCAGCTGGAACTTGGCCAGTGGCTTGCCGAACTGCCGCCGCTCGACGGCGTACTCCCGGGCAACGTCGAACGCAGCCAGCTGCTGCCCCACCGCTTGCCAACCCACCATGATCCGGGAGGCGCGCAGCAGTTCTTTAGTGTCGTCAAAGGTGTTGATGCCGGCCAGCCGGTCCCGTTCCTCGATCCGCACGTTGTCGAAGCTGATATCCGCGTTCTGGACTGTCCTTAGGGCAATCTTGTTCTCGATCTTGCTGCGGCCCACTCCGGGCAGCCTGGCATCCAGAATGAAGCCGCGGACTGCCCCGTCCTCTTCGTCCCGTGCCCAGACGAGCATGTAGTCGCAGAACGTCCCGTTCCCGATCCAGCGTTTGGCGCCGTTCAGCACCCAGTGGTCGCCGCCGTCGGACTTCACCCGCCGGGCGGTGGTGGCCATTCCGCCGGCCACGTCTGAGCCGTGTTCAGGTTCGGTCAATGCGAAGGCGCCGGTGATCCGCAGGGCGGCGGCGTCCTCGAGGAAACGTTCGCGCTGGTCCTGCGAGCCGAACCTGTGCAGCGCCTCCACAAAAAGATCGTGGTGGACCAGGAAAAACGTGGCGATGGAGGTGTCAGTCCGCGTCATCTCGGCGATGACCAGCCCCGCAAACAGGTTGCTGTAGCCGCGGTGCACTGGCGTGCTGAGCTTCAGGGCGGCGAGCCTCGGCAGGATGTGCGCCGGGAATTCCGCTTTGTTCCACCAGTCTCCGGCAAACGGGGCGATCTCAGCGGCCAAGAATTCGCGCAGCTCTTCCAGCTTGCCCCGCTCCGCCTCGTTCAGCCTGGATTCGAAGGCGAAGAAGTCCGGGCCGGGCAGGGCGTCCGCCGCTGTGGGTGCAGGATTTCCCGACGGCGTCAGGCTCATTTGGGAGCCATCCGGATGGCACCGTCGAGTCGGATGGTCTCGCCGTTGAGCATGGCGTTGTCCACAATGTGCGCCACCAGCTTGGCGTACTCAACCGGGAGGCCCAGCCTTGACGGATGCGGGACCTGCCGGCCCAGCGACTCCTGCGCCTCCGCAGGCAGCCCGGCCAGCATGGGGGTCTCGAAAATACCAGGGGCGATGGTGACCACGCGGATCAGCGAGCGCGCCAGTTCGCGGGCCAGGGGCAGCGTCATGGCGGCCACGGCCCCTTTGGATGCCGAGTAGGCGGGCTGGCCGATCTGCCCGTCGAACGCCGCAACGGATGCGGTGTTGATGATCACGCCGCGCTCCGAATCCCCCGGCCCCGCCTCCGATCCGGGGTCCGCTCCTGGCCGCGACACCACCGGGTCGGTGGCCGCCATGGCCTCGGCCGCCAGTCTGATGACGTTGAAGGTGCCCACCAGGTTGATCTGGATAACCCGGTTGAACGTTTCCAGCGGCAGCACGCCGTCGCGCCCCAGGACCTTCCCCGGGGTGGCGATTCCGGCGCAGTTCACCACGATTCGCAGCGGGCCAAGGTCGTTGGCGGCCTGGACGGCGGCCCGGATGTCGTCCTCGCTCGTTACGTCAGCCGGCGCAAAGACGGCGCGCGCCCCGGAGGTACTGCCATCCATGAGGGACGCTGCGGTTTCGGCACCCGCGCTGCCGGGGAGGTCCACGAGCACAACGGAGGCGCCGGCGTCGAACAGCATCCTGGCCGTGGCGGCACCCAGCCCGGATGCACCACCCGTAACCAGCGCAACAGCTCCTGCCACGTCCATACATCCTCCTTGATGCGGCACCTTTAGTTAATGAATGCTAACTGAAATGCGGGCGGCCTGCACCCCTCGCTCGCGGAATTCGTCAGGATCGTGGGAAAGGTGCGGACTCGCCGGAGCGCTTCAGCGAGCCGGCACCCTTCCGGCGAGTTCGACGACGGCACTCACTTCCGGCGGCGATAGTCTGGCTGGATGACGCAGCCGGAACCCCCAGCCCTCGACTGGTCTGCCAGGGCAGACGAAGCCGCCCGCTCGGTGACACGCCGGTTCGGCCGTCGGCTTCTGTTCCTGCCCGGGACCCATATCGCCGCCACGTCCTGGCCTTCCGGGACATTCCGGAGCCTGACCCTGCCCTGGCACTACTGGTGGCAGGCGCACTACCTTGACTGTTTGGTGGATGCCGGCCGCCGGGAATTGGAACGAGGGGCTACTCCCCGCGCCCGCTTCGACGGGCCGGGCAACCCCAGCTCCGGCCGGCTGGCGTCCCGCCTGCTCAGGGGCATCCAGCTGCGGAACCTGCTCACGTTCGTCAACAACTACTACGACGACATGGCTTGGCTGGCTCTGGCTTCACTGCGCCTGGACAACCTGGCGGAGGCAGCGTCGAAAAAGGGCCGACGGCGGTACGCAAAGGTGCAGCGCACCCTCACCCCACAGCTCGAGTCCGCCTCCACCGACCACCTCGGCGGCGGCACGTTCTGGAGCCGTCAGCGCGACTTCAAAAACACGCCCGCCACCGCCCCCGTCGCGCTCTACTTCGCCCGCATCGGCCAGCAGCAGCGCGCACAGTCCCTGGTGGATTGGCTGGATGCCACACTGTTCGACGCCGGCCGCGGACTCTATCTCGACGGCGCCCGGCTGGATCCAGACGGCCGGATCCGCGTCGAGGACAATGTCTACACCTACAACCAGGGCCCCGTCCTCGGGGCGCTGCTGGAGTTGGGTGGAGCGCGGAACCTGGGGCGGGCAGCCGAGGTGGTTGCCGCCGTCGAACGCCACCTCACCGTCCGGGCCGGGGACGCCGAAGTCCTGCGCTGCGACGGCACCGGCGACCGCGGTCTCTTCACCGGAATCCTCTGCCGTTACCTGGCACTCGCGGCACAGGACCCGCAGCTTCCAGGGACCGTACGCGCCGCGGCGGAACGCCTGGTGATGGCCACGGCGGATGCCTTCTGGAACGGCAGCAGCACCTCAGCCGGCACCGGGGGCCGCATTTTTGCCATCCACGCCACCTCCACAGCGGAGGCGAACTACCCGCCGGGTGCCGCCGTCGAACTTTCCACGCAGCTGCAGGCCTGGATGACCCTGGAGGCCGCCGCCACCCTCCGCCGAGTGGTTAGATAATGCTGCTTAGGCGGCGTCAAAGCGGCATTATCTCGCCACTCGATGGTTTCTTCTTCTGGGGATAGGGCGCCTCGCCACGGGCAAGCATCTCCACAAATCCGGCGATCTTCCGTGCCCGGGTCTCTGCCCGTTTCACCGAGGTGGTCCGGTAGATCAAGGCGAAACGGTTGGCGCTGGTGAGGACATCGAACATGGCCTGCGCTGCCGGCACCGCTGCGATGGCGGCCGCCAGATCCTCCGGAACCTCCGCCGTCGCCGACCCTGAATAGGCAACGTCCCAGCGGCCGTCGGCTTTGGCACTTTCGACGGCGGCCCGGCCGGCGTCGGTCATCTTGCCTTCGGCTTCAAGGCGGGCAACATGGCCCACGTTGATCGCGGACCACGGGCTCTTGGGACCCCGGCGGGTCATCCGCCGGAAGCTGGTTTCGTCGTCCCGCTTCCGGGCTTGGCCGTCGATCCAGCCGAAGCAGAGGACCTCGTCCAGCGCAGCCTTGTAATCCAGTTCCGTGGCCTGGCCGCCTTTTTTATGCAGGACCAGCCAGACGCCAGGGCTGGTGGCATGGTTTTGCTCCAGCCAGGCACGCCATTCCGCGGCGTCTTTAACAAGGAGTTCGGGCAGTTCAATGGCCATGCCACAAACGTACCGCCTCCGTGTCTCCGGCACCCTGACTCCTCCACCCCCTGTTACCCGCCCCGGCCCCCATCGAGCGGCGAGATAATGCCGTTCTCGCCGCCGCAAGGCAGCATTATCTAACCACTCGATGGGGTGGGAGCTCCGCATGGGGTAGAACTTAACCCATGAACGTTCGAACCCCCGACCCCAATCCAGGCTGGCTCTCCCAGGAGGACCTGTTCGAAGCCCGCGGACGGCTCCCCATGGTTTATGTCGAAGCGGTGCCGGTCAGGCTCGATCCGCTCGGGTTCGTCAACGAAGTGGGTACCCTGCTGCAGGGTGACCAGGATGGCAGCATGGTCCGTTCGCTCGTTTCAGGTCGTGTGTTGTACCGCGAAACCATCCGGGCGGCCCTTCTCCGGCACCTGGAAAAGGACCTCGGCCCCCTAGCGTTCCCGCAGCTTCCCATCAGCCCCGTTCCGTTCACCGTTGCCGAGTATTTCCCCGCACCGTCCCAGACCGGCTTCACCGATGACCGCCAACACGCCGTAGCGCTGGCCTACGTCATCCCCGTTACCGGCGAGTGCGAGCCACGCCAGGATGCCCTTGAACTGACGTGGATGACCCCCGACGAAGTGCTCAGCGAAGGGGTCCAGCTGGAATTTACCGGCGGCCGCGGTGCCCTGATCCGGCAAGCACTCAGCTTCGCCGGCGTGGGCTTCTAGGCTCCCGGGCCCGGCCCGCGTCCCCGGAATCCGTGGTGCCGCTTTGTAGACTGGGGGGCGGACCGCAAGAGAACTGAAGGATTTCCGATGACTCAAACCCCAGCCGAACAGCAGTACCGGAACCAACAGGCTGGAACCCTGGGCGCAGGAGACCGCTTGCTTCTGCCCGACGCCATTTCCAGCGGAGACGTCCAGGAAATCCACCTCGACGCCGACGACTACGGCACACCCGCATTGATCGTCGCCACACTGACGGACGGCAGGACCATCCGCATCGCAGCGGGATCCGAGGTCCAGGTTCTCCAGGAAACACAAGACGCCGTCACGCACCTCAACGCCAATGCGAACCTTGCGGACGAAGAGGCTTCCCCGACGGGACTCCCAGCCGGGCGGCACGATGGCGGGTCCACAGCGGCCGCGCCTGCCGCCGTCGTCGTTCCCCCGCTTCCTGCCGAGGCACCGCCTGCACCCATCGTGACCCAGGAAGAGCTTGCCCTGATTCCGGAGCCTACGGACACACCCGAATCGGTGGTTGAGGCCGTGGCACAGAACCACCAGGACTCGATCGGGGTCCTGCTGCTGGCGGACAAGCTGGCCAAGGGCATCAATCCAAAATCCGGCAGCTGCCTCAAGGACCTCAGCGACCTCGCGCACGAACTGTACGTCACCCTCAAGGACGGCGAGGGTGCGCTGGCGGTCGCTGACCTGTTGACCGTCCTGCCGTACGACGGCAACCCGGGACGCTGGTCGTCGGTGGAGGCGTCGCTGGCGCTAGCCAGTTACATCTGCCGGCAGGACGGACAGCCAGAGCGGGCAGAGGTGTACGAGAAACTGCTCAGGAGCCCGGAGTCCATGGAATCGGACCCGTTCAAGGCCCGCATGAACGCCAAAGTCCGGCAGCGCTCCCTCAACGAGCCCAATCTGTACGACAAGGAAATCTTCCGCTCGATCGACAATTCGAACCACGACGCCGAACGTGAGTGGCGGCTCCTGCGGCTTGAATCCCTGCTGTTCCTGCGGGCCCACGGCGGCTCGGAGACGATCGGCGCGGGCGAGCTGGAGCGGCGGATTGCCAACGAACTGGAAGCTGTCCGGGCCTGATCCATTTCGGATAGGAGTAAACCCCTTACACGGGCATCGCTTCAGTTGTAGATTCGGGCTATGACTAACAATCTGAGCGTAGTAATCAATGCTGATGCGCGGCAGGTGTGGGAAATGCTGCGTGAACCGGCCAGGGTCGCCCAATGGCACGGCTGGGATGCCGACGACCTTGCCGCCGAGATCAACGAGATCTACTTTAACGACGATGTTGTTGAGGCCCCTGACCATACGCAATTGACCATTCACGGCGGCGATGTCTTCGAGCTGGAGCCGGTACCGGAAGGCACTTTGGTCAAAGTCACCCGGGCCGGGGTGGACCACAACTCGGAGTGGGCGGCCTGGGATGAGGACATCACACAGGGCTGGCTGACGTTCCTCCAGCAGCTCCGCTTCGCCCTGGAGCGCCATCCACACGCCAAACGGCACACCCGGTTCTTTGAGTTCCCAGGCGGCTCCGGGTCCACTATCGACAAGCTGGGCCTCTCTCAAACTCCCAAGCCGGGCGAACCGTACCAGCTGACTCTGGCCACGGGCGAGGAGATTTCCGGCAAGGTCTGGTTCCGCAGCCAGCACCAGATAGGCCTGACCGTCCACAGTTACGCCGAGCACGGGGACGGCCTGCTGATTGTGGCGGACCAGCCGGTGATCGAGGACATCAGGCCAGACGGCGGTGCCATGGTGATTGCCTCCACGTACAACCTCGGGGCCCACCAGCTGGAATCCATCCAGTCCCTGTGGGATGGCTGGCGGGCTGAGAACTACCCCACATCACAAGCGGCCCACTGAAGGATCGGCACGGTTTGCTGGCACACTGGAACCGTGCCAGCCGAACCTGCTTCTTCTCTTGCCCCCGCCGTTTCACCTGCCCTGCCGGCCTCGCCTGGCTCCACCCTGCCTGGTTCGGCTCTGCCCACGGAGTCCCCGGCAGCACCGACCGCGTCACCCCGGCAGGCTGAATTCTCGTTCACCGTAGGCACGCGGCTGGCCGAGAGCTGTTCGCCGTCGGCTTCCCAGGTTGAGGCCAATGGCGGTGCGTTCCTGGGCCGCACCGGGACCATCACCACACCCCACGGTGAGATCAAGACTCCGGCCTTCATCGCCGTCGGAACCAAGGCCACCGTCAAGTCCGTGCTGCCCGAATCCATGGCGGAGCTCGGAGCGCAGGCCCTCCTGGCCAACGCCTACCACCTCTATCTCCAACCGGGCGCGGACATCCTCGATGAAGCAGGCGGCCTGGGTGCGTTTATGAACTGGAGCGGCCCCACGTTCACCGACTCCGGCGGGTTCCAGGTGATGAGCCTGGGGTCCGGGTTTAAGAAGGTCATCGACATGAAGTCCGTTGACGCGTCCGGCCCGGATGACGCCGTCGCGCCCGGCAAGGAGCGGCTGGCGCACATCGACGATGACGGGGTCTGGTTCAAGTCGCACCTGAACGGTGACAAGCACCGCTTCTCCCCCGAGATTTCCATGCAGGTCCAGCACCAGATCGGCGCGGACATTATGTTCGCCTTCGACGAGCTGACCACCCTGCAGAACTCCCGCGGCTACCAGGAGGAGTCCCTGGAACGTACGCGGCTGTGGGCCCTGCGCTGCATCGAGGAACACTTCCGGCTGACCACTTCCCGCGAAGGCAAGCCCTACCAGGCGCTCTTCGGCGTCATCCAGGGAGCCCAGTACGAGGACCTGCGACGGAAGGCCTGCCAGGACCTGGGCGCCATGCCGTTCGACGGCTTTGGCATTGGTGGCGCCCTGGAAAAGGAGAACCTGGGCACGATCGTGCGCTGGTGCAACGAGGAGCTTCCCGAGGACAAGCCACGCCACCTGCTGGGCATCTCCGAGCCGGACGACATCTTCACGGCCATCGAAAACGGCGCCGACACTTTTGACTGCGTCTCCCCCACCCGCGTGGCCCGCAACTCCGCGTTCTACACGCCGCAGGGCCGGTTCAACCTGTCCGGCGCCAAGTACAAGCGCGATTTTGGTCCCCTCCAGGACGGCTGCGACTGTTATGCCTGCACCAACTACACGCGGGCCTACATCCACCACCTGTTCAAGGCCAAGGAGATGCTCTCCGCCACCCTCATCTCCATCCACAACGAGCGCTTTGTGGTGAAAATGGTGGACGACGCCCGCCTCGCTATTGAGGACGGCACCTTCTTCGAGTTCAAGGCCCGGACGCTGGCAGAGTACTACTCGTAGGCACCCGGGGAGAGTGCCGCCGTCGGGCTCGCCGGACCGCTGCCAGCTCGCCGTAGCCTTCCGGCGAGTGGGCACCGTTCCCACGATCCGGAGTTATGCACATAGCGACGGCGGGACCTTCCGCGCGACCGCCCACTGCCCAAGGCTAGGTGGATGACTGAGCCGCACTCGCCGTTGATCCCAGCGCTTCCGGATACCGGCAACCTCTGGAGGACCGCGCAACTCCACCAGCTGGGCCTCAATTCACGGTCCATCCGGCTGCTCGTTGGCGAGCGAACGCTGGTCCGGCTCCGCCATGGGTGTTATATCCGCGGTTCCTTGTGGGACAGGCAGTCCGCCGGCAGTCGCAGCAAGCAGCTGATCCTGGCCCACGCCCACGGAACACTTACGACGTCGACGGGAGACTTCGTCTACAGCCATACCTCTGCAGCTCGGCTCCACAACTTGTTTCTCTGGAATGTCGACGACCTGATCCATGTTCTGCTTAAGGTTTGCCCGTCGAGTGACCGATTGGGCCGTGACGTTCGAGGCCACACGAGGCCCTTCACGGAGAACGACGTCGTTATGATCGGCAGGCTCCTGGTGACCAGCCTCGAGCGGACGGTCGTGGACTGCTCCATGATGCTGAGCTATAGGCACGCGTTGGTCTTGGTGGACCAGGCTCTCCGGCTGGGTGCTGATCCTGCCCTGATGGAAACCATGGCGGATGGCTTGCCAGGGCGACGCGGCATCAGAAACCTCCGAATGGCACTGGCCAACGCGGATCCAAGATCCGAATCTGCCGGTGAGACCCTGACCCGCGAAGTGATCCATCGGCTGAAGCTCCCCGTGCCGGAACTGCAGGTCGAGGTGAACAGCCGGGCAGGCCGCTACAGACTGGACTTTGCCTGGAAGGAAAAGAAGATCGCGCTCGAATTCGACGGCAAGGTCAAGTATTTTGCCTACCGTCCCACCGAGGAGGCACTTTTCGAAGAGCGGCGCCGTGAAAAGGCACTAACAGAGGAAGGCTGGTTCTTTATCCGTGTGGAGTGGCGCGACCTCTTCCGGGAGCAGGAGCTCAAGAACCGCATCCTGGCAGCACTGCGGCGGTAGGCACGCCGTCGAAAGTCCCGGCCTGACGCTGGGCTCGCCGGAACGCGTCGGACTCGCCGTAGCGTTCGGGCGAGTCCGCAGCCTTCCCGCGATCTCGTCGGAACGGCGGCGGGACTACTCAGGAACTTACGACGCCGTAACTCGGCTCGCGCTTCTTGACCCACCCGATCGCCAGGGACGTCACCGGAACAAAGATGAACTCCACGAGGGTCTTGTAGACAAAGCCCACCAGCACGTAGTTCACGAACGTGGCGAAGTCGGTGATGCCGATGACCGAGGCCGCGATGCTGCAGAAGATCAGCGTGTCCACGAATTCGCCGGCGCCCGAGGATCCCATGAGTCGGGCCCAAAGGGACTTCTCCCCGGACCGGGCTTTCATCTTGACCAGGATCCAGGAGTTGATGGTCTGGCCGGCAAGGAATGCCAGCAGCGAGGCAAGCACAATCTGCGGGACCGGGCCCAACGCGCCTTCAAGGGCTGCCTGCTTGGAGGTGCCGAACTCGTCGTCGAACCCGGGCAGCGCGATGATGATCCAGTAGCAAAGCGACGCGAAAACGGAGAGCGCGAACGTGGTGAAGATGGCCTTGCGGGCAACCTTGAAGCCGTAGACCTCGCTGATCACATCGCCCAGGATGTACGCCAGCGGGAAGAGGAAGAACCCGCCGTCGGTGATGATCGGCCCGATTGCCACACCCTTGGACGCGCCAATATTGGAGAGGATCAGCACCACGGCCATGACCGCCATCATGATTCCGAAGTAGGGCGAGCCGATCGAAGCAAACTTGGCGGCGCCGGAAACAGCGGAAGCAGCCGCAGTGTTGCCGGCCTGGGGCAGGGCGTCAGAGCCCGGGGATGAAGGCATGGGGATTTTCCATTCGTAGTGGTTCGCTCAATGCCCGGATAGTCACGCGGCATCGGCTGTATTAGCACTGGTCACACAATTCTCCCACGCGGTACGGAAGGCCGTTGCGGCCCGTCCAGAAAGGGTATTTGAACATGTTCAGTTCTGTGCCATACTCAGTTCTGAACACGTTCAAAAAGGAGGGGTCAATTGTCCAAGAGCGAACAGACCCGGCAAAGGGTCGCAGATGTGGCACTGCGGATGTTCCGTGAGGTGGGCTTCGAGAAGACCACCATGCGTGCCATCGCCTCGGAGGCGGGCGTCTCCGTCGGCAATGCGTATTACTACTTTGCGTCCAAGGACGAGTTGGTGCAGGAGCTGTACCGGCAGGTCCAGGACGAACACGCTGCCCTCGCCGAAAAGGCGCTCACGGAGCAGTCCGCAGCAGGCAGGACGGACCTCGCTTCGCGACTCAAGGCCACCCTTCACACAGGCCTGGACGTTATGGCGCCGTACCACCGTTTCGGTGCCGACTTCATTGCCACGGCAATCCGTCCGACGTCGGCCGTTAATCCCTTCTCCAGTGACTCAGCCGAGGCGCGCGAGGCCTCGCTGGCCATCTTCAAAAAGACAGTCGAAGGCGCGAAGCCACAAGCGCCGAAGAAGCTCCGCAGCGATCTTCCGGAGCTCCTGTGGCTTGGCTACATGGGCATCACATTGTTCTGGGTCTACGACACGTCCGAAGGCCAGCGCCGCACCCGTCGGCTGGTGGATGGGGCGGCTCCACTGATGGCAAGGGGACTGCAGCTGGCCCGGATTCCGGGCGTCGGCAAGATCATCGACGAGGTTCTGGACCTCAGCCGCAGCGTCCGGAAATAGCGCTTCAAACAGGGGGAATTGTGAAAACAGTTGTTATTGCCGGAGCGGGCGGATTCATCGGCCGGGACTTCCGGCGGCGGTTCGCAGCGGACGGCTGGCGCGTCCGGACCATCGGCCGTGGCGCGGACAATAACGCCATCTGGTCCGACGACGGTGCTCTCACCCGTGCGGTCGACGGTGCCGATCTGCTGGTCAACCTCGCCGGACGGTCCGTGAACTGCCGCTACAACGACAGGAACCGTGCAGAAATCCTCGCCTCCAGGGTCAGTACGACGGCGGCACTCGGCAAGGCGGTCGGGCGCAGCGCTGCTCCTCCCGCCACCTGGCTGAACGCCAGCACCGGGACCATCTACCGGCATGCCGAAGACGGGCCCCAAAGCGAAGTAGATGGAGAGTTCGGCACGGGGTTTTCGGTGGAGATCGCCCGGGCCTGGGAAGACACGTTGACTGCCGCAGAGACACCCCTGACCCGTAGGATCCCGCTGCGCATTTCCATAGTCTTGGGCCCGGGCGGCGGGGTAATGCGCCCGCTCCGCAACCTGGCCCGGCTGGGACTGGGCGGCGCCATGGGCAAGGGAACCCAGAAATTCAGCTGGGTCCACCTCGACGACCTCTACCGCGCAATGTTGTTCCTTGAATCCAGGACAGACATCAGCGGACCGGTAAACATTGCCGCCCCGGACGTGGTGGACAACCGCGAACTGATGCGGCTCACCCGGAAGGCATACGGCGCAAAGGCAGGCATACCCACGCCGGCGTGGCTCCTGAAACTGGGCGCCGTCCTGGTCCGGACAGAGACCGAGCTGGTTCTCAAAAGCCGCTGGGTGCAGCCGAAAAAGTTGCTCGATGCGGGCTTCACCTTCGCGCATCCGGAGCTCCGCGGGGCATTACTTGACATCGCCGGGGGCCGGAAATAAACCGGCAGCGGCGGGTGGTTCTGGGTACCACGGCAATATTCGTTGGCGCTGCCACGAGCCTGGCCTGCCTGGCTGTCATCCTGATGATCGTCCTCGCCGGCGGGGTTCACCCTACCGCTGTTGTCCTCGCCACCCTGATCTACGGTTGCGTTCCCGCCGTCGCCCTGGCGTTTATCTGCGGAGCGCCGCTGGCGATCCTTCTGCATCCGGTCAGGAACCAGTGGCTCCATGTGGTTGCCTTTGCCGGGCTAGGGTCCGTCCTGGGTGCCTCGATTGCGGCACTCATCAGGATCAGCACAGGGCATGACGCCGCTTTTATGGCGATCGCCGCAGCCATCATGGGGGTTTCCACAGGCGTAGGCAGACTCAGCGTCTGGAAGCGGGCGAGTGTCACCGTAAATGACCTTTCCCCTTCAGATGGCAGGATAGATCCATGACTTCTGTACCTGCTGCAGCCGCATCCACCGCGCCCACCCCTGCCCTTCCCGCCGTAGTCCTGACCATCGCAGGCTCCGAAGCCACAGGTGGCGCCGGCGCCCAGGCGGACCTGAAGACCTTCCAGGAATTGGGTGTCTTCGGCATCGCAAACCTGACCTGCATCGTCTCATTCAACCCGGGCGACAACTGGAACCACAGGTTTGTCCCGGTGGACCAGCAGGTCATCGCGGACCAACTGGAAGCCACGACGGCGGCATACGGCGCCGGGTCCGGCGCGCCTTCTGTGTTGGACACAGTAAAGATCGGCATGCTGGGCAGCCCGGCCACCATCACAACGGTGGCCGGCGCACTGTCCGAAGGCGCCTTCACCAACGTGGTGCTGGACCCGGTCCTCATCTGCAAGGGCCAGGAGCCGGGTCATGCCCTGGACACAGACCAGGCCCTCAAGGCACAGATCCTGCCGCTCGCCACGTTTGTCACACCCAACCACTTCGAAGCCGAGTCGCTGTCCGGGCTGACGATTACCGACGTCGAATCCCTCAAGGCGGCGGCCGTGAAGATCCACGAATTGAGCGGCGCAGCAGTCCTCGCCAAAGGCGGCGTACGGCTGGAAGGCCCTGACGCCGTCGACGTTTTCTATGACGGTGAAACGCTGGAAGTTCTCTCCGCGCCCAAGATCGGCGAGGTGGCAGTTTCGGGTGCCGGGTGCTCGCTGGCCGCAGCGGTGACGGCGGAACTGGCCAAGGGCGCAACTCCGCTGGAGGCCGCCCGGACCGCAAAGAATTTTGTCACGGCCGGCATCAAAAACCGCCTGGCCTCGGGCGCCCCGTTCGACGCACTGTGGCAGGGCGGCGTCCGCTAACCCGCTTCTCCGCCAAGCAGCGCTCCTGCCATCAGCGTTGCGGTCCACACAATAAACGCCCGACGCCGGCTGGCCCGGTCCGGCATGTCCCCCGCCATCAGTGCGTCCACCTGCGGCAGCGCCACCCAGCCATCGCACAGTGTCACCACCGTGAGGAGCAGCTCAGCGGCGTCCTCGCGCTCGAGCCCCGGCAGCACTGCCTGGACCTGACCAATTTTGCTGGCGCAATGGTCCGCCCGGGTGGCACGGTCCACGGTGTCGCGGCCGCGCTCCAGCCCCTCCCAGAAGAGCAGCCGCGGCAGCACGCCGTCCCTGCTGTGCCGGTCGAACAGCCGGCCGGCATAGTCACCGAAGGCAGCCGGGCCGTGCCCGGAGATTGGCACCTCGGTCATGACCCTGACCATCTCCGCGGCTAGTACGGCGTCGAAGAGATCGTCCTTCTTGCCGAAGTACTGGTAAATGCGTTCCTTGTTGACGCCCGCTTCCGCGGCGATCCGGTCCACCCGCGCACCCGCAAGGCCCTTGTCGCTGAACTCTGCCGTGGCAGCAGCCAGCAGCAGTTCCTTGGTGCGCTCCGTGTTCCAGGCCATCACCCCATCTTACGCAAATTCCAACCAACTAGTTGCACTTCCGGAAGGACGCGTCTAGAGTCTGATTCATCAAAAGCAACTAATCAGTTGGAGATTACTGTGAGCAACACCCTCGCCCATAAATCCGTCACCGATGGACCAGCAATTCCCACGAGCGCGGCAGCACCCGCACCCCAGCAGCCGTCCATCCACGTGCGTGCCTTGATTACCTGGCTGGCCATTTTCCCGCTCGTGGCAATCGGAATGATGGCCACGGCTCCCCTGGTGGAGGGCTGGCACCCAATCCTGCGGTCGCTGCTGCTGACGGCGCTGGTTGTGCCGGTGGCCGTCTACTTGGTGGTGCCCCGGCTCTTCGCCGGCTACGGCGCCCTGATGCGCCGGCGCAACGCCAAGCGCTAGGACATTCCGCGACAGCTATCGCGGGTCGGCAACCTTCCCCATAAACAGGGGCATTCCGGTCTCCAGATGCACAATCTGGTACTGGAAAGGCATGTCGAAACTGATGCTCACCGCAGGTTCGGCAACCCCGGTGACTGCCATCGCAATCTGCGTTATGGCGGCCGCGACTGTACCTTTCTCCGCAACGGTGATGTTGGCTGCCTGGGCGGCCGCGCTGACAAACGCGCCACGCTGGATGGAATCGAAGTCGGTGTTTGTGGTGAGCATGCTGTTCAAACCAAGTCCAGCCAGCACCTTCAGCAGTTCGAATTCGCTTTTGTGGTCCCACTTCGGAAGATCGAGGGCAACGCTCGACGGCGGCGCATCCTCCAGTGCCTCGGCCACCAGCCCCAGCGCATCGGCGTCGAAAATCCGCTGCGGCGCATCGGCGTCGGGCAGCACCAGCCGCATGGCGAACCCTTCCGCATACGGCAGGTCGATGGCCCGCCAGCCATCACCTTCGGCATAGGCGGCCCACACATACCCGGCCATGGTGGGGACGTCCACAGCTTCGCCGCCCGCCGTAGTGAACGGTCGGTCGGCGGTGGCCTCGGGCTCAAACGGAGCGTCCCAGGCAGCGGCCAGGTAGAGCGTGTTGAGGAGGGTGAGGGTGAAGCATGGCCGGTACTGAACGGGGGCTTTCTTGATGCGGCCACCGGTATTTTCTTCCACCCAGGAGTCAATCATGGGTTCCGTAGTGGCCTGATCGGAAAAGTCCACACGGTACACACCGGTCCCGTAGTGCCTGGCCAGAACCTTTAGATATTCCTCGCCTGTGGGCTCGTCGCGGTCGATGAACAACCCATTGGCGGGATGCATCACGGGTTTGTGCGGCGGGTCCTCTTCGTCCACGGAGGAGGGATCGCCGTCGTACTCTTCCAGGGAGGCGAGCAGCGCGTTCATCCCCTCGTCGCGCTTCTCCGGCAACCCCAGCACCTGGTCCATCTCGACGGCGGTTGCGCCGGTGGCGCCTGCCCGCAACATCGACAGCGCAATCAGGAGGCTGGCCGGGGAGGCCACCACATTTCCGCCCGGATTGCCGTCACCGTCAGCAAGAAGGGCGCTTCCCAGCTTCAGGGATGACTGCCGGAAAGCCTCCAGTTCGGCGGCGTAGTCCTCCGTGGAAACTGCCAGGCGCTCGATGTCGGCCTTCTCCAGGACGGGTGGCCCGGGCTCCGTCGCAGGTGGGGCCGTTGAACAGGCAGACATCGAGGCAACAGCACCCACTGCGACAATCCGGGCAAATTTCATGGTTTTCATGGTTTTCCTCAGTTGCCCGAATGCGCTTGCAGGAAAGTATAAACCTCCGTCTCGTCCACACCAGGGAATGCGCCCGGCGGCATAGCGGCGAGCAGGTGCGAGTGCGCCCGCGCGGAAGGCCAGGCATTACCGGCCCATTCCGAGGCCAGTTCCATGGGCGGTCGCTTGCAGCAGCTTTCGTCCGGGCACAGGGACTTGGAACGTTCTGTGGTGTCCCGGCCGCGGAACCATTTCACATGCGCGTAGGGAACGCCGACGGAGAGCGAAAATTCACCGTTCGCGGAGCGCTCGGTACGCGCCGTGCACCAATACGTTCCGGAAGGTGTATCCGTGTACTGGCTGTAGGCACTGAACTTGTCCGGCACGTCGAACACCACCCGTGATGTCCATTGTTTGCAGGACGGCTGGCCCTCAATGGCGCCCGTATGATCCTGCGGAAACGTCACGCCGTCGTTCTCATATGCCTTGTAGATGATTCCGCTCTTGTGCGTTTTCTGGAAGTGCGTGCGGATGTCCAGGTGCTGGGTGGCGAGGTTGGTGAAGCGGTGCGCGGCGGTTTCGTAGCTCACCGCAAAAGCGTCCCGGATGTCCTCCACCGCGATTTCCTTGGCCTGCTTGGCGCGCTGCAGGAACTCCACTGTGGCTTTCTCCGGAAGCAGCAGCGCCGCGGCGAAATAGTTGGTGGCAACGCGCTGCATCAGGAAATCGGCGTAGCTGGCAGGTGTCTGGTGCCCCAGTACATAGTGTCCGAGCGCCTGCAGGAGCACGGAACGGGGGTCATGATCGCTCCGGCCGCCCTGCGTCAGGTAAATTCGGTGATTCTTCAGGTCCGTTACTGAACGCGTGGAATGCGGCAGATCGCTCACGTGGTGCAGGCTGAAGCCCAGATGCCCGGCGATGTCCGCAATGACGTGCTGGCTCAGCGGCCCGGACGTGTATCCGACGGTGGACAGAACCTTCTGCGCCTCCGCCTCATACTCGGGAAAATAGTTGCCCCGCTCACGCATCATGGCACGCAATTCACCGTTCGCGCGGCGGGCTTCTTCCGGCGTCGCCACTTGCTCGTTAAGTTTGCGTTCGAGCTCGTGCAGCAACCCCACCTGGGCCTCCAGCACATTGAGCGGAAGCCGCGAACTGATGCGGATTTTGGGCAAATTCAGGGACTCATAGAGGGGTCCCCGCTGGTACCGTTCCAGCTCGATTTCAAGCGCCGCCCGGCGGCTGGGCGGTTCGGCGCCAAGCAGTTGGTCGATGCCCACGTTCAAGGCCGAGGCTAGCCCCTGCAATAGCGACAGTTTGGGCTCCCGCTTGCCGTTCTCGATCAGGCTCAACTGACTGGGGGCGGTCCCTACGGCCGCACTCAAGTCATCGAGTGTGTACCCGGCCTGCTTGCGCAGATGCCGGACACGGCGGCCCAGACTGATGACATCCAGTTCCGGGGCAGCAGTGGACGACGACGGTGGGGTAACTTCGCGGTTCCAGCTCGAAGGCGACATTTATGAAGAATACGTGAAGAAGTGCATTTCTTTCCACACTTTTCCTCTATCGAAGGGGTTGCAAGTACTGAAAAGTAGTGATTACGCAAAGAAGCACTGCTTCGAAGGCGGTTTGGAGCTGGCAGCAAGGAAGCAGCCACGGACTACCCTCGAGGCACAAACAAGGAGATTACCGATGACTGCAGCATTTGAGCCGACCCAGCAGCCCTCTGGCCAGGACGCAACGTCGCAGGCCGCCGCACTGGAGCTCGAGTGGGCCGCCAATCCCCGTTGGGAAGGTGTGACCCGCG
>JAPSJV010000017.1 GCA_031178005.1 Pseudarthrobacter sp. | reverse complement strand
TCCTGGCGGTGGAGGGTGGGATGGGTCCGTAGCCGTCCAGGTGGGCTGGTTCGTCGGTGAGGCCCATCAGGGCGAACACGGGCACGGTGACCAGGACGTGCGCCCGTGGTGAGGGCACCGGCCCCGCCACACCATCTGCCAACCCAAGCGCGGCCAGCCCAGCCCCGGTCGCGTCTGTGCCTTGCGCATGCCCGGCCCGATCAGTCCCTGTCACATCAGTCCGGGCGGGTCCCGTGCCCGTGCCCGTGTCTGTGACCGTGCCGGTGCCGGCGTTGCCTGTGCTGGTGCCGGTGGTGAGGAGCCAGGTCGCGGCGGTGTCGGCGCGGAGTTGGGTGAGGGTTCTGGGTTCGTGGGGGTTTTGTTGGGCCCGTGCTGCGGTGGTGGCGCGGTTCCAGATGCTGCTGGCTGTGGTGGCGGGCAGGTAGGCGGAGAGCCAGGCCATGCCGTCCGGTGCCGGGGTGTATTCCAGGCGGCGGTCTGCGGCGGATCGGGTGTGGCGTTGTTCGATGGTGTTGGTGTGGTGGTGTTCGCGCCAGTATTTGGTCTTGGCCCGGAATTGTGAGGGGACGAGTTCACCGGGCGGGATGCCGCGTGCGGCTCCGGGGGTGGTGGGGTCCAGGAAGTGTGCTTCGAATCCGGCGGCGGTGGCCGGGTCCATAGTGGTGGTTTCGTCCGCGAGGATCCTGGCGTGCTGGAACGACACCGCCCCGCCCTGCAAAGCGGCCAGCGTCAGCGGCAAGGTAGTGGTCAGCGTCCGGGAGAGTTCCACCAGACCGGACGCTGCGCGTTCGCTGATGGTCAGCGCGCACGCGAGTTCAGCGACGGTGGACATCTGCGCCACAGCAAGTTCCCGTGCTGTCACCGATGGCGGGAGCAGCGCGGCTTGCGCGTCAGTGCAGGCGGCGACCAGCCGGACCTTCAACGCCGCCGTCGCAGCCTCCAACCGGGCCACCACGACCAGCGCGTCCAGGCACTCACCCACCTCATCCCGGGCCGGATCAACAACCCCGGAAGGGCCGTCGCCGGGGGTGGCGGAAACGGGGTGGGCCGTTGAGCCGGCGGCTAGCTCCGCGGCCCCGGAAGCGCCGGAAACGCCAGAATCCGGACCCCCGGAATCACCAGCCCCGCCCGCCAGGCCCCGCAGCGCAGCAACGGAAACCGCAACGGCCTCCACCGCCTCAACAACACTGCTGATACCCATAAAACAATCATCCCAAGGGAGTCTGACATTCCTCGATCAGAGCCTGAAAAACCCTACAGATCCGCCAAATCCAAGGGTGCGAAGCCAACTGAAGCAAACCGCCGAAACTGAAGGGGAGCAGGGTTCGCTCTTCCCCCACCGCCGCTCCGGTGCCAGACTATGGGCCATGTTCGAACATAAGGTTGACCCCTCCTGGGCGGCAGTCGAAAAGTACCTGAGTTCCGCCGTCGTCCATCCTGATTCGTCGCTACAGCACGCCGTTGACAGCGCCACTGAGGCGGGGATGCCCGCAATTGAGGTGGCACCCAACTCCGGAAAGCTGCTCAACCTGCTGGTGCAGATCTCCGGTGCCAAGAACGTGCTGGAGATCGGCACCCTGGCCGCTTACAGCACCATCTGGATGGCCAAGGCCTTGCCCGACACCGGCCGGGTGGTGACCTGTGAATACCTGCCCGAACATGCCGCCGTCGCCAGGAAAAACCTGGAGGCAGCCGGGTTGGCGGACAGGGTGGACATCCGGGTGGGGGCCGCGCTGGACACCCTTCCGATGCTGGAAAGTGAAGGGGAGGGGCCCTTTGATTTTGTCTTCATCGACGCGGATAAGCAGCACAACACTGACTACCTCGAATGGGCTATCCGATTGGGCCGGCCCGGAACGGTGATCGTTCTGGACAATGCCGTGTGGGAGGGCGTGATGCTGGACCCATCCATCGACGACGTCAACGGGCCGGGCATCAGGGCCGCCCTCCAAATGCTGGGGGAGGACCTGAGGCTGGACGCGACGGTGATGCAGACGGTTGGCGGCAAGGGCTGGGACGGCTTCGCGTTGGCTGTGGTTCGCTAACGCCAGCCCAGCAATACAGGACCGAGCAAACCAGGACGCCGGCGCTACCGATCGCCCTGCTGCTCCCGCAACTCCCGTCCGCGGCGTACGTCCTCTTCCTCCTGGGCCTGGAGCTTCTCGCTCTTCTTGGTGTCACGAGGAGGCAACTGGAGGGTCTCTTCTGCCTTGATGCCGGCCTGGAGCTGCCGGCCGCGCTCGGTTTCGGCGTCGAACTCGGCTCCGAAGAGCAGGGACATGTTCAGGATCCAGAGCCACAACAGCAGGATGATCACGCCGCCAATAGCGCCATATGTCTTGTTGTAGTTGGCGAAGTTGGCCACGTAGAAACCGAAACCAAGCGACGCAATCACAAACATCAGAAGCGCAATGAACGATCCCATGCTCATCCACCGGAATTTGGGCTGCTTGACGTTGGGCGTTGCGTAGTAAAGCACCGCAATCAGCATGATCACCAGGGCGACCATCACGGGCCATTTGGCAATGTTCCAGACGGTCAGCAGCTCCTCGCTCAGGCCGACCGCGCCGCCTACGGCCTCGGCCACGGGTCCGCTCAGCACCAGCATGCCCGCCAAAAGTGCGACGGCGACAATGGACAACAGCGTCACCGCCAGCATGGTGCCGCGGAACTTGAGGAACGGGCGTCCCTCGTCCACCTCGTAAATACGGTTCATCGCCCGGCCGAACGCACTCACATACCCGGAGGCGGACCACAGGGCTGTCACAAGGCCTATGGCAAAAGTAAACCCGGCAGCGGGTGAGGCAGCGAGTTCCTCGATGGGCCCGCGGATGGTGTCCACAGTGGATCCCGGGGCCACCCCCTGGACAATCTCCAGCAGAGCCGACGTGGTCCTGGAGGCGTCGCCAAAGAGGCCAAGGATGGACACCAGAGCCAGGATCCCGGGAAACAGGGACAAAACGGCGAAGTAGGTCAGTGCTGCGGCCAGGTCCGGGCACTGGTCCTGGCTGAATTCGCGGAAGGTCTTCTTCGCCACGTATTTCCAGGAAGGCTTACTAATATCCGGCGGGCTGTCCGGTTTGCGTGAGTCGTCCGGAGCGGGCGCCGTGGCACTCTTCGCCGTGCTCGTCTCGGACTGGTTGTTGGCTTCCATGTGGCTGTCCTTTCAATGCCGGCCCGTCAAAACAGCGCGGCCGGCCCTCCCGATGAAGCGGGAGGGCCGGCCGGTGGAGAGGTGCTCCCGATCAGGGATTGCCGAGGTTGGTCCGGGCATCGTCAGCCCGGTCCTTGACGTCGGTCGCCGCGCCCTGGCCTTCAGCCTTGACGTGTTCGGCAGCCTCGGTTGCGGTTGTCTTGACGTTTTCGACTGCTTCCCTGGCCGGTTCCTTCAACCCCTCGGCCATGTCCTTGGCAGCCTGGGTCAGCTCCTCGGTGACCGGTTCCGCCGCGGACTTCAGCTGCTGGGCCGCTTCGCGCTCCTTTTCGCTGGCCGGCAGCAATGAGCCCAGCAGGAGGCCGGCGCCAAAGGCCACAAGGCCGGCGGCCAGCGGGTTTCCCTGCGTCTTGGCCTTCATCTGCTGCGGGGCATCCTTAACTGCACCGCCGGCGTCGTGAAGCGCTGAATCCACGGTTGATCCGGCGTTGTCTGCTGTTCCCATCACGCTCTCTTTCGCGCCGAACACAGCATTCCTGACCTTTTCCGTCTGCCGATGGACGACCTGGGACGGCGTGACCTTATCTGCCACGGCATCCACGTTGGTGCCCAGCCGGCGGCGGGTTGCTTCAATATCTGAACGGATGACGTCCGGGTTCTCGCTCATTTTCTGTCCTCACCGGGTTTGAGTGTTGCGGGAATTTCCTGAAGTGTCTCTGTGGTTTGCGGAAGGCCTTTGACTTCCTTGAGCTTCTTGCGGCCGATGCTGGCCAGGATCGCTGCGATGATCCCCCAGAGAACTGCGACGACGACGGCGGACCAGCCCAATCCCATCAGCTCACCCAAGGCGTACCAAAGGGCGATCGAAAGGAACAGGAGGACAAAGTGCCCGGCCACGCCGGCGCCGGCAAGCATGCCACCGCCTTTTCCAGCGCGGCTGGCCGTTTGCTTCATCTCTGCTTTGGCCAGCTCCATCTCTTGGCGGATCAGGGTGGACATGTCACGGGTGACGTCCCCGAGCAGATCGCCAAGGGAGGTGCTTTCCGCTTTCATATGGGCCTCGCCTGGAGGCATCTCGGACGGGCTCATCGCGGCCCTCCGGTCTCCGGCCAGGTTTCCGGATCATCGGAGATCGGTGTGCCGGGGCCTGTGCCTGTACCAGTACCCGCCCCCGTGCCGGTGTAGGGATCCGTGTCGGGGCCTGTCCCCGCGGCCGCGTCGGCATAGGGGTCCGTGGTCGTGGCCCCGCCGTAGTAGCCGGCCGTGGTGGCTGACGGTCCGGGCAGGTCCACAGCCGGCGGCGGGACAGCTCCGCCGTCGCCAGGCCGCACGGGGGCGCCAGCACCGAATTCCGTACCGGGCTGTGTTCCTGTGCCTGAACCCATCCCGGCACTCGAACTGGAATCGCTGCCACCTGCAAGGCTCCGGCTGAGCCTTCCGGCCAGCACGCCTGCTCCCGCCGCCATGAGCAGGAAAGCCCCGGGGCGCTGGCGGGCAAACTGCTTCACCTCGTCAAGGAGTGATCCCGGATCGCGTCCCTCCAGCCACTGGGCAACGGAAGCGGACCGGTCGGCGGCCTGGCGGACCAGGTCCGTGGCCACTCCGGGCTGATCCGAAGCCGATGCCATGCTCTGCAGTTCGTCGGAGATGGACCTGAGCCCGGACGCTACCTTCTGTTGTTGGGCGCCTGCCTGGGCGGTCAGATCGTCACGTGCCTGGTACAGCAGTTCCTTCGCATTGCTCTTGGCTTCGCCGGCGACGGTAGAGGCCTCAGCCCGGGCTGTTTCCGCCACATGCTGCGCGGACTCCCTGGCTGTGTGGGCAACCTCTGAGGCTTCGCCCTTTGCTGCTTCCTTAGTGGAGCCCGGGCCCGAGCCCGGACTGGTGCCGCCGGTGCTGCCAGACATTCCGGATGTGCCCGTAGTGCTGAAGCCGGATGCCGTTCCGGTAGTTCCGCTGGGCGGAGTTGGATTGGTGGGGTCCGGAGGACGGGTGAAGGCAGGGTCCTCGGTCCATTGGTTCTCTGTCATCTTCGCGCTCTCTTTCAGGGAAGGCAGGGTATTGATGCAGAACCAGCGGTACTGGCCGCAGGATAGTAAGCATGATTACTATCAGCTAGGTACCTACCCCCGCAAGGCGTAGCTCACACGCGCGGCGGGCAAATTTGTGATCGCCCGAACTCCGGGCGATCGTTGTTTAATAAGTAAGCTTATGGTTTCCTTTTTTATAAGTCTTGCCGCAGGCTTCCCGCGAATTTGGGTACGAAAAGGAGCCAGCCCATGCCCGACTTCCATGCTGCATGCGTTGACAATGCGCCCCCCGGAGAGACCGGGAATCGTGGCGGATCTATGAATCTCCAAGGGGTTGCTGCCCGGGCTGTGGAAGTTGGGGAACCAGCGGAAGCCCGCCAACCACGAACGGCCACTGGACCAAGGACTTCGGGTCGGCTCCGCCAGACCTTCAGGGAGCATTTGGTCCTTGATTACCTCAACCTGGCCGAGTCGATTGCGGGGCGGTTTGCCACACACGGCCGGGACCGGGCTGACTTGACGCAGGTTGCCTACCTTGGCCTGGTCAAAGCTGCCAGGGGCTTTGAGGAGTCCAAGGGAGACAGCTTCGCGGCTTACGCAGCCCCCACCATTACCGGTGAGTTGAAGCGCTACCTGCGTGACCGCTGCTGGATGATCCGTCCGCCACGGCATGTCCAGGACCTGCGCTCGCAGCTGCTGCGGGCTGAACGGGAGCTGGGCCAGCAGCTGCGTCGGGAACCAACCGAGGCGGAACTGGCAGCCGAACTGGACGTGGACGTCCGTGAGATCCGTGAGGCCTATCTGGCGTATTCGAGCATGCGGCCTGATTCCCTGGACAGTGCCACAAACCATGACCAGGGTCCAGCCCTGACGGAATCCCTGCCACACGCCTCCTCTGAGCATGCCGACCTTGTGGAAGTGCTTTGCCTTGGCCAGGCGATCCATGAACTGGACCCGGCGGACCGTGCGTTGCTGTACGGCAGGTATTACCGCGAGGAATCGCAGGCAGAGCTGGGCCGGAAGCTTGGTATGTCCCAGATGCAGGTGTCGCGGCGCCTTTCCCGCATTCTGGTGGCCCTGCAGCGCCGGCTGGTGGAGAACCCTGACTTCCAGGGTGGCCAGGGTGGCGGTGATCAGAGCAGCTTGAGCTCCCGGATCGCAGCGAGGGAATCCTCAACAGTAACGGCCAGGAGTGCCGGATCCGGTGTTGCGGCAAAGGTGTCCCCAAGGCGGAACTCGGAGCGCGTCAATGCCAGGTGAGGTCCTGGTGGCGGGCCCCAGACCTCCACGGGCGCGGGGCCGAACAGCACCACGGACGGCGTTCCATAGGCCGAGGCCAGGTGGGCTGCGCCGGTATCCGCGGAAAACACCAGTGAGGCTGCCGCAACAGCTGCGGCAAATTGTGCCAGGGACAACTCTCCGGCAAGCACCGCACGGGCCGGCAATCCGGCCAGCGTTGCTACCGAGAGGGCGCGTTCCCGCTCCGCCTGGCTTCCTGTAAAGACGACTTCGTGTCCGGCCTTCGCCAATTCGGCGGCCACCGCGGCGAACCGGTCCACCGGCCAAAGTCTGCTGCCATATGCTGCCCCCACGTGCACCACAGCCGCCCCGGGCGCCGGGCTGGCCACGCCGGGAGGCAGGAGCCTGCAGTCCAGCGGATCCGCTTCGATGCCGTGCCACTGCAGCAGGTTGGTCCAGCACTCGCGTTCAGCGAGATCATCCCGCCAGGGCGGCCCGTCGAACTCCGCGCCGCTGTGGGTGATCACCTTCTTTGCTTCCAGCGCGGCAATCCGGTGCTGGCTCTCGGGACCGCTGCCGTGCAGGTTTACGGCTACATCCACGACGCCGGGCGGCAGCGGTACGGGAACATCCAAGCCATGAGTGGGCAACAGTTCCCACCCGCCCACCAGTTCGACGGCGTCGGCGAGCCACCCTTGGGCGCCATACAGCAGGCGGTGCCCGGGGAATGCCCGGCGCAAGGCGTGCAGCGCCGGAACGGCCACCAGCAGGTCGCCCAGCTTGAGGGCCCGCAGCGCAAGGAGCATGGGCCGTTCGTCGTCGGGGAGCGGCGAGGGCGCAGATGAGGGTGGCGTTGGCAGGGGCACGCGGTTTCCTCCGGTTTTCGGCAGGTGGTGGCGATGCGGAGTGGGTGTTCCGTGAAGCCACAAACCTGGATCAGTAGAAGAAGTAGTAAGTCTACTGTTTAGCTTCTCCGGGCGCGGGGAACCTAGCTTGTATGGCAATCATCGCGCGCCACCAGCTCAAGGCTGTCCTGTTCGACCGTGACGGGACGTTGGTTCTCGACGTGCCCTACAACAACGAACCCGACCTGGTCCGCCCCTTTCCGGGGGCCCTGGCAGCTGTTTCCCGGCTGCGGAGAGCCGGACTGTTTACCGGCGTGGTTACCAACCAGTCAGGTATTGCCAAGGGCCTGCTGACGCTGCAGCAGATGCACAGTGTGAATCTTCGGGTGGAGTCGCTGCTGGGGCCGTTCGACGTCTGGGAGTATTGCCCCCACGGACCAGAGGATGCCTGTGCATGCCGGAAGCCGCAGCCGGGAATGCTCGTTTCAGCCTGCAGCTACCTCGGTATCCGCCCCGATGAGGCCGTGTTTGTGGGAGATATCGGCTCGGACATGGAGGCTGCTAGCGCGGCGGGCGTGCGAGGAGTCATGGTGCCGACGCAGGCTACGCTGCCGGGTGAAATTGCGGCGGCGCCGGAGACGGCGGGCTCACTCGAAGAGGCCGTGGACCTCATACTTGACCCTGCGCTCCCTGGATCAGACCAAGCCAAACCAGAACTACCGGCCCCTGAACTGCAGAAGCCGGATGGCCACAAACCAGGCGGCTCACGTCCTGGTTCCCTCCCATTGTCCGGGGATGCATTGTGAGCCGGGTATTGGTGGCCCGGCTGGATAGTGTGGGCGACATGCTGTTGGCGGGCCCGGCCATTCGTGCCGTGGCCGCCGGCAGGCCGGAAGACGGCCAGCTGGGCCAAATCGGCCACGCATCCCAGATCGGCATGGCCGGTGAGTCGGGCTACTTAGACCATCCCGCCCCATCAATCCAGCCGGCCCGTCCCACCAAGACCAGTCCCACCAAAACAAGTTCCTCGGAAACCGGCCCCAACGACGTCCTGGTGCTGTGCGGCCCCCAAGGCGAGGCAGCAGCACGGCTCCTCCCCGGGGTGACCGACGTTTACACGTGGCCGTGCCCTTGGATCATGAATCCCGCGCCGGAAATCACGGCCGGAGCCGTGGAAGCGCTCACCGCCTACGTCCGCAATTCGAGGATTTCCGAGGCCGTGATCCTGACGTCATTCCACCAGTCACCGCTGCCTCTTGCCCTGCTGCTGCGGTTGGCAGGTGTCAGCAGAATCACCGCTGCGTCCACCGATTACGCCGGCAGCCTGCTGGATGTCCGGCTCAAGCCCGGGGAGGACTTCCCCGAGGATCTGCCGGAGGCTGTGCGTGCGCTGACGATTGCGGAGGCAGCCGGCTTCCAGCTGCCGCCCGGCGACGAAGGCCTCCTGAAAGTCAACGACCCGCCGGATGTCACGAACCTGGTGGGGGAGGGGCCCTATGTTGTGGTCCATCCCGGTGCCAGCGCACCCGCCCGGGCATGGCCGCCGCTGCACCACGCCGCCGCCGTCGAACTTCTTGAAGGCGCAGGGCATCGCGTGGTGGTGACCGGGGGCAAGAGTGAAACGGCACTGACCGCTACGGTGGCCGGCCCGGCTGCCTTGGATCTGGGTGGGCGGACGGACCTGCGCACATTGTCCGGGGTGCTGGCCAGGGCTGACGCCGTCGTCGTGGGAAACACCGGACCGGCTCACCTGGCCGCGGCGGTGGGGACCCCGGTGGCATGCCTGTTTTCGCCCGTAGTGCCGGCCATCAAATGGGCGCCCTATGGAGTGCCGCTGGAACTGCTGGGTGATCAAACGGCCGAATGCCGGCTGACGCGGGCCCGTTACTGCCCCGTGCCCGGCCATCCATGCCTGGATTCGGTGTCACCGGAGCAAGTGGCCGACGCCGTTGAACGGCTGATCAGCGGGGTCAGTTCATTGAGTACACGGCTGAGCACCGGGCACCGGCGCGCGGCTGCACGGCAGCGGAGAGGGAGGTTGTGATGCGCATTCTGTTGTGGCACGTCCACGGATCGTGGACTGATGCCTTTGTGAGGGGCCGGCATGAGTACCTGCTTCCTGTGCTCCCGGCGCGTGGACCATGGGGCCTGGGGCGGGGTGGCCGCGACTGGCCGGTGGCCACGGAGGTGGTGATGGCGGACCTCGACCCGGACAGTGTGGACGTAGTGGTCCTTCAGCGCCCCGAGGAAGTGGAGGAGGTGCAGCGTGGGCTGGGCAAGCGTCCGGGCGTGGACATTCCGGCCGTTTATGTTGAGCACAACACGCCCAAGGCTGATGTCCCGTTTACCCGCCACCCGCTGGCCGGGCAGCGCAGGATTCCGGTTGTCCACGTCACGCACTTCAACGAGCTTTTCTGGGACTCCGGCGAGGCACTGACCACGGTGGTGGAGCACGGCATCGCGGACCCCGGCTACCTGTACGCCGGCGACGACGAATCCCTGGCCGTGGTGGTCAACGAACCTGTGCGGCGGGGCCGCGTGACGGGAACGGACCTGCTGCCGCGCTTCGCGGACACAGCCCCGCTCCGGGTTTTCGGGATGGGCGGCGAAGGGCTGCCCGCCGCCGTCGGACTTTCCAAGGACCGGCTCACCGTCCGGGGTGACCTGCCCACTGCCAGTTTGCACCGCGAACTGGCGGCCTGCCGCGCCTACCTGCACCCGTTGCGCTGGACCTCCCTAGGCCTGGCGCTGCTGGAAGCCATGCACCTGGGCATGCCGGTTCTGGCCCTGGACACCACGGAGGCGTCCAGGGCCGTGCCTCCGGAAGCCGGCGCGATCAGCAACAACATCGCCGAACTGCAACGCTGTGCCGCCCTCCTGATCAAGGATCCGGAGGAAGCCCGGCGCCGCGGCCTCGCGGCCCGCGAGGCTGCCCTGGCCAGGTATGGCCTGTCCAGGTTCCTGTCGGACTGGGACACGATCCTGGCCGACCTCGCCACTCGCACCAGCACTGGTCGAGTCAGCTTCAGTGGGGCCAGCAACCTACGGGAAACACCCGTGCTGTCCACCAACCCGCTGTTGCTCCCTGCGGAAAGGAATATCCCATGAAAGTTGCCATGATTTCCGAACACGCGAGCCCGCTGGCAGCGCTGGGCGGAGTTGATGCCGGTGGCCAGAATGTCCATGTAGCGGCACTGGCGACGGCATTGGCACGGCGCGGCCACAGCGTCAGTGTCTACACCCGGAGGGACTCAGCGGACCTGCCGCCACGGGTACAGGTGGGCAAGGGGGTGGAGGTTGTCCATATCGACGCCGGACCACCCACCCATGTGCCCAAGGATGAACTCCTTCCGTACATCCCGCTGCTCGGAGACCGGGTTGCTGCAGACTGGGAGTTCAGTGCGCCCGACGTGGTGCATGCCCACTTCTGGATGTCCGGCCTGGCCGCCCTGAACGCCGTGCGCCTGTACGCGGCCGGGAGCAACCAGCGGTACCGGCAGTCCCTCCAGGCATCCCGCATTCCGGTGCTCCAGACGTTCCACGCTTTGGGGACGGTGAAACGCCGCCACCAGGGGGCGCAGGACACCAGCCCCGCGGACCGTCAGTTCCTGGAGCCGTCCGTGGGGCAGTCCGTGGACAGGATCATTGCAACCTGCCCGAACGAGGTGTTCGAGCTCAAGGCGATGGGCATCGATGCCACCAAGGTTTCTGTGGCGCCCTGCGGCGTGGACCTGGACCTGTTCTCCGACCAAGGGCCTGCAGAGGAACGCGGACGCAAACACCGCATCCTGTCCGTCGGCCGGCTGGTCCCGCGGAAGGGCGTGGACCTGGTGATTTCCGCTTTGGCGCGGCTGGCGGAGCAGGGGCGTGACGACGTCGAACTCGTCATTGTGGGTGGCGGCGGCACCGCCGATGACCTGGCCGCGGACCCCGAGGGCCGGCGGCTGCAGGAACTGGCGCGGGAAGTGGGCGTTGCCGATCAGGTGGTGTTCCGCGGGCAGGTTTCCCGCGATGCCATGCCCGGCATTTTCCGCAGTGCCAATGCCGTGGTGTGCACGCCCTGGTACGAGCCGTTCGGGATTGTTCCGCTCGAGGCGATGGCCTGCGGTGTTCCCGTGGTGGCAGCGGCCGTAGGCGGACTTGGCGATACTGTCCTGAACCACCGCACCGGGCTGCACGTCCCGCCGAAGGACCCGGAGGCAACCGCAACAGCCATAGCCCGCCTGCTGGATAACCCGGAGATGGCGGCCGCCTACGGCCAGGCGGGTGAGCGGCGGGTACGTGCGCGCTACTCCTGGGACAGGGTGGCCCAGGAGACGGAGAAGGCTTACCGGAAGGCGCTGCGGGGATCGGCCGCGGCGGAATACTCGTCCGTGGGAGGGGTGGCACTGTGAGTACGCAAGCTGTGGTTCCCAAGGGTGATCTGGCAGAAAGTCCTGCCGGTGAACCAAACGCCGTCGAACGTGTGACCGCCCACCTGGACAACGTGCTCCCGGCACTCGAGTCGCTCCGGGAACAATCCGGAACGCTGGCCGCATGGGGCGTCGAACTGGCGCAGCGGCTGTTGGCCGGCCAGCGGCTCCTGGCCGCGGGGAACGGCGGGTCGGCTGCCGAGGCCCAGCATCTGACCGCCGAACTGGTAGGCAGGTTTGACGGCGAACGCATCCCGTTCTCCGCTATCTCCTTGCACGCGGAGAGCTCGGCACTGACAGCGATCGGCAACGATTACGGCTACGACGAGGTGTTTGCCCGGCAGGTCCGGGCCCACGGACGCTCAGGCGACGTTCTGCTGCTTCTGTCCACCAGCGGTAAAAGTCCCAACCTGCTGCGGGCCGCCGAGTCGGCCCGCAGGGTGGGCGTTACCACCTGGGCGCTGACCGGCTCCGCACCCAACCCACTGGCCGCAGCCTGCGATGAATCGGTGTGCGTCGACGCCATCGCGGCCAACGCCCAGGAGGGGCACCTGATCGCCATTCACGCGATGTGCCGGGCGTTTGATGCCGAAGTGAAGCGCCGCGGATCCCGGAAGATCCCGGTGCAGGTTCCGAGGCGGACTGCCGCGCGGGGGCCGCTCCGGGCAGGGGTGAAGGGAGGCCGGCCATGAGGATCGTTGTTGTGGGCGACGTCCTGCTGGATGTCGACATCAAGGGCGAAGCCGCCCGCCTTTGCCCCGATGCGCCGGTGCCGGTGGTGGATGTGTCCAGCACCCGGCGTCGAGCCGGCGGGGCGGGGCTGGTAGCAAGGATGCTGCTGGAAGACGGTCACGCCGTCACCCTCGTGACAGTGATGTCCGACGACGACTCCCGGCTTCCGCTGGAACGCGCCCTGGCAGGGGTGCGGGTGGTGGCAGGACCTTCCGGTGCCAGGACGCCGGTGAAAACGCGGGTGCAGGCGGGGCAGCAGGCCGTCGTGCGTGTGGACGAAGGCTGTGAGCCTGCACCCGTCCCGGCCGTAACCCCGGCGATGCTGGCCGCCATCGGGCAGGCCGGAGCGATCGTCGTCGCCGATTACGGCCGGGGGCTGGCGAAGAACGCCGAGCTCCGGGAACTGCTGGAAGAGCTGGCGGATGATGTGCCGATTGTGTGGGACCCGCACCCGGCCGGCGCCGATCCGGTGCCGGGAGTCGCCGTCGTCACCCCCAACCTTGGTGAGGCGCAGAAATTCGCGGGATCCGTTGCCGCCAATGGCGGGGGCGCACACCCGGGCGAGCTGGCGGCCGGTCTCCTGCGGCATTGGTCCAGCCGGGCCGTGCTGGTGACCATGGGAGCGCAGGGGGCCACACTGGTGAGCCGCCGCAACCCCGAACCCCTGCTGCTGCCGGCGCCACGGACGGCTGTCAGCGATCCCTGCGGAGCGGGCGACAGGCTGGCAGCCAGCCTGGCCGCGCACCTGGTGGCGGGCCACGCTGTGCCGGATGCTGCGGTTCTTGCAGTCCATGAAGCCGCAGAGTTCCTGGGTCGCGGCGGGGTCAACACGCTGCCGGAACGGCCAGCCGCCGCCATTCGGCCTTCGGAAGCTGCAGCGCTCGCGGCCGCCGTCCGGGCCGACGGTGGCGTGGTGGTGGCCACGGGAGGCTGCTTCGATCTCCTGCATGCCGGGCATGTCCGGGCGCTCGCCGCGGCACGGGAGATGGGCGATTGCCTGGTGGTGTGCCTGAACTCGGACGCCTCCGTGCGGCGGCTCAAGGGTGACCAGCGGCCCATCATGAACCAGCAGGACCGGCTGGAACTGCTCCTGGCCCTTGAATGCGTGGACGCCGTGGAGGTCTTCGACGAGGACACCCCGGAGGCCTGCCTGGCCAGGTTCCGCCCGGACATCTGGGTTAAAGGCGGGGATTACGACGGCGCACGGTTGCCTGAGGCAGCCCTCGTCGAGAGCTGGGGCGGCCGCTGCGAAACGGTGCCTTACCACCCGGCACGGTCCACTACCGGGCTGGCCGACGCGCTGGCCAAAGTGAGCTGAAATTTCTTACCCGACGAAAGGAAAACCCATGACTTCTGTTTCTGCTGCTCCTGTCACGGCTAACCCGGGCCGCGTCCTGGTAACGGGCGGCGCGTCCGGGCTTGGCGCCGCCGTCGTCCATTCAGTTCTGCAGGCGGGCGGGACGCCGGTGGTGCTGGACCGGGACATCAGTTCGGTGGCTGAGGCCAAGGCATATGAGGTGGACGTGTCCGACCGCTCTGCCGTTGAAGCAGCTGTGCGTGAAGCCGCAGAGACGCTGGGCGGCTTGGACGCCGTCGTCACCGCTGCCGGGATTGACCGCTGCGGAAAGCTCGCGGACGTGGACGCCGCTGAGTGGGAGCGGGTGATCGGCGTGAACCTGATGGGTACCGTGTCCGTGGTCCGAGCCGCACTGCCCTACCTGATGGAAACGCATGGCCGGGTGGTGACTGTTGCGTCGACGCTGGGCAAGCGGGCTGTTGCGGACGCCACCGCGTACTGCGCTTCCAAGTTCGGGGTGGTGGGTTTCAGCCACGCGCTCGCCGCCGAAACCGGCGGCTCGATCGGCGTGACCACCATGATCCCGGGCGGTATGAAAACGCGGTTCTTCGACGACCGTACCGAGCAGTACAGGCCGCAGGACGATTCCCGCCTCAACGACCCGGGGAATGTGGCGCAGGCGATCCTGTTTGCGCTGTCCCAGCCGAAGGGCTGCGAAGTGCGCGAGATGCTGGTCTGCCACGAGGAAGAGGGCTCCTGGCCGTAGCTCTCTTTGGTTCCCTTTGTCCTTGGCCCCCGCCCGGCTCAGTCCAGCTGGGTGAGGATGACGGGCCCGGATTCCGTGATGGCCACTGTGTGTTCGTAGTGCGCCGTCCGCCCGCCGTTGGCGCTGCGCAGCGTCCAGCCGTCCGGGTCCATCACCAGGTTGCTGGTTCCGGCCATCACCCACGGCTCGATGGCCAGGAGGAGGCCGGGCCGCAGTTTGTAGCCCCGGCCGGGGGCGCCCTTGTTGGAGATGTGCGGATCCTGGTGCATGGTGCTGCCCACCCCGTGGCCGCCGAACTCGGTGTTGACCTCGAAGCCTGCCGACTCCAGGACCGAGCCGACGGCGTAGGAGATGTCGCCGATGCGGGCGCCGGGCTGTGCGGCTTTAATCCCGGCGTGGAGGGCTTTTTTGGTGGTATCGATCATCCGCTGGTCCTCGTCGGTGCCACCGTCGCCCACAATGAAGCTGATGGCAGCGTCCGTCACCCAGCCGTTGAGGCTGACCGCGAAATCGAGGGTGAGTAGATCCCCATCCTTCAGGACGTAGTCGTGGGGCAGGCCGTGGAGGACGGCGTCGTTCACGGCTGTGCAGATGACTTTCCCGAACGGGCCACGGCCAAACGACGGCGCGTAGTCCACATAGCAGGAGCGGGCGCCGGCGTCGTCGATCATCTTCGCGGCCCAGTCGTTGAGCTGCAGCAGGTTCACGCCGGGCTTCGCTTTTTTCTTGAGCTCGGCGAGGGTCCGGGCCACAAACTGGCCTGACGGCCGTGCGGCTTCCACTTCCCGGGGCGTAAGTACTTCGATCACTGTCATCCTCCGTTATAGGTATACCGGTATTACTATAACGGTATTAGTATTGGGGAATGGTTAGAGTGCCCCTGAGTCCCGAAGAGATCCACCGCGGCAAGCTGCTGGGCGAAGTGCTCCGGGACGCCAGGGGTGAGCGCACGCTGGGCCAAGTGGCCCTCAGTGCCGGAGTTTCCCCTGAGACACTGCGGAAGATCGAGACCGGACGGATCGCGACGCCGTCGTTCGGGATTGTCGCTGCCCTTGCCGTTGAGCTGGGGCTGTCCCTGGATTCCGTGTGGACGCAGCTGCAGGGGCCGGGCGCCGAGCCGCTCGAGGAAGCGTCGTAGGGCTGCTTCGTCTTCTCCTGCGGGCAGGCTAGGCCTGTCCCCAGAAGGCATCCTCTGCCGGGCCGTCAGCAGAGAAGAGCCGGACCTCGACGATTTTTCCTTCTCGGACTGTCAGGAGGTCAATGCCGGGCATGTCCATGGAAGCATCGGTGCGGCTGCCGGAGAACTGAACCGGCACGGCGACCAGTTCACCGTTCACCATCGCCGGGCCGGCGACTGCGAGCTGGAAAGTGCTCTGGCTTGCTTCCATCATTCCGCCCAGCAGCGCACCCACGCCGTCGAGGCCCTGATGGTCACCGGAGAACTGGTTCGCGCCCGGCTGGTGCCATACGACGTCGGGGCTGAAGAGTGCCATAGCCGAGGAGACGTCGCCGCGGCCGAGTGCGTCGAAGTATGAGGTGGCTACGGCGGCAGGTGTCTGGACGGTCATGGTGATCTCCTTGTTAGGTGGGTACAAGATCATGGTTACATTCGGTAACCTGTTACTTCAACGTAACTAAGGAGCTGGATTCCATGAACGTGCCTGCCTGGAACGTCATGGTTGCCACTTGTCCGTCGCGGACTTCCCTGGCGAAGATCGCCAACAAGTGGACCGCCATGATCGTTATTGCCCTCAGCGACGGCCCGTTGAGGTTCGGGGAACTGCGCGACGCCGTTGCAGGCATCAGCGGAAAAGTTCTCGCGGATACTCTGCGGGATTTGGAGCGCGACGGCATCGTCAGCCGGACCGCCTACGATCAGATGCCGCCACGCGTTGACTATGAGCTGACCCCTCTTGGGCAAACGCTGCGGGAGCCGTTGACGGCCCTGGGCCGCTGGGCCGAGCAGTACATCGAGGAGGTCCTGCAGGCCCGGGATTCCTATGACGACAGGACCGGACCGGCTGCCCTGGGCTAGGCGGACATGTTGTAGTGGTCAGCCATCAGTTCAACTGTGCGCGCCTGCGCGGTACGGGTGTGACCCTGCACCACCAGCATTACCTCATCGACCCGGGTCTGGCTTTGAAGTTCCTCCAGCCCCCGCGCCACCTCAGCTGCCGTGCCGTGAATGACCCGGTCGGTGTACTCCTCAATAACCTGCCGCTCCTGGGGTGTGCCTTGGAAGGCCGCCACATCTTCAGGCGGGAAGATTGAAAACGTCTTGCGCTGGAACATCCTCAGCATTGCCAGTGCCGTGGACGAGGACTGGCGCCGTGCCTCCGCCGCGTCATCATCCGCGACAACCCCAACACTGACCAGGCTGTAGGGCTGATCCAGGAACCGGGAGGGCTGGAAGTTCTCGCGGTAGATGCGCATGGCACCCAGGACATCGGCGCTGCCAAATTGCAGGGCGAACGCGTATGGCCGGCCCAGGCTTGCCGCGAGATGGGCTGAATACGTAGAGGATCCGAGGATCCAAATGTCGGCGGGGGAGCCGGTGTGAGGCACCCGGTTCTGGTCCGCCTGCCATGGGCCGGGTACGGCCGGTACGCCACGGTAGGGGTGGTTGTCCGGGAAGTCGTTCCCCAGGAAGCCCAGTAGTTCCTCGACTTGTCCGGGGAAGTCATCGTTTGCCCCGCTGTGGCGTCGCAGGGCGGATGCGGTTGCGCTGTCAGTCCCGGGAGCCCGGCCCAGACCAAGATCGATTCGCCCTGGCGCCAATCCGCCTAGCAGGCCGATTTGCTCGGCAATGACGAGCGGGACGTGATTGGGCAGCATGATTCCGCCCGCGCCGAGCCTGATATTCCGGGTCTCGCCGATGAGCCGGGCCACCATCAGCTGTGGGGAGGGGATGGAGGCTCCGGGCATGGCGTGATGCTCCGACATCCAGAACCGCTGGTAGCCGCGTTGGTCGGCAAGGCGGGCGAGCCTGATGACGTCGTCGAGGACATCGTGGGCCGAATAGCCAACCCCTGTGAGTGCGTTGTCGAGTACTGACAACGCGAACGGCGCTGTGCCCGAAGGGCGTGGACGAATCATGTAATTACCTCATGTATCACGTTATTTTGACGCTTTTAGCGTGATATCTACCGTAGATGTTTATCACGCTAAATTGCAACTGATACCGTGATTGCATGACATTGGTTCCGCTTCCCAGCGCTCCGGGTACCGACGGGCATCTTTGCCTGGCGCTTGCCAACAGCGTCGTTACGCTCCCAGGCGGGCGGCAGGTGGATGAGCTCGACACCCCTGCCAACGCCACTGAGTGGCTGGTCAATCATCACCTCGCGACTGAGGGGACTGGGCTGCTGGAATACTGCCAGCTTCAGCTCGCCGATCTGAGGCGGAAGCTCCGGGCGGTTCTGGCGGCGCATGCCGAGGGTGTGGCCCCGGACCCGGGGTCGCTGGAGGGGCTTAATCGCGCCCTTTCCGCCGTGCCCAGCGCCGCGTTACTGCAATACGTGCCGGGCGGCGGCTTGAGCCGCGTTGCCAATCATCCGCTGACCCAGATAGTCGACCATGCGATGGCGCAGATCGCGGAGGACGCTGCTGCGCTGTTGACTGGTCCTGATGCTGACCGGGTCGCGAGATGCGCGTCTGCGCCATGTGACAGGTTCATGGTCCGGACCCATGGAAGGCGCCAGTGGTGTTCCAGCCGGTGCGGTGCCAGGCAGCGGGCCAACCGTGCGTATGCCCGCAAGCAGGAGGCTGGCTCGCAGGCGGGCTGACTATCGCGCCCGGGCACCGTCGAACTTTGGCTCGGATTTGGGACGTCGGCCGCAGGAATAGCCAGTCTGGTCTAATTGGACAGTTGCCCCTCGAAGGCAGGGGCTCATTGGGGGTTTAAAACGTGGAAATCGGCAGTACGGGCACCTGGAAGCGGCCTTCGGGCTGGAAAATCGCGCTGCTCGCCGCTCTGCTGCCTGCGGCTCTGGCAGGGTGCACGTTTGGGTCCTCAGCTCTGCCCTCTGCCACACCTGCAACAACTGTCGAGGCGGCCGTTGCCGCCGTCGGAAGGTCTTCACTGACCGGAACACCTGAGGCGGATTCGTTTGGCAACATCATCTTTTACACAACAGGCGCCGGTGACACATTCACCGCAGTGGCTGCTGCGTTGGATGTGTCTGAGGCAAAACTCAACGAGTTCAACGACATCGAACCGGCTGCCCCTTTGAAGCCCGGTACAAAACTTCGCCTGATCCCTGCCCCCGGTCCTGCCACCGGTGCGCAGGGAGTGGCTACCTTTGATGCGAAGGGAATTCCGACAACCTACGTGATTGAGCCGGGGGATACTCTCGACGGGATCATTTACCGATTCGGACTCACGGACGAGCAGCTGGCAGAAGCCAACAAGGTCCCATACGTATACGAGAAGGGCAACACGTACTTTGTCAGGACCGGTCACCTCATCCAACTACAGAAAAAGCCTGTCGACAGCAGGTCAGGCGCTGGAAAAACCATCAATAACTCCTTCGGCCAGGCAATCTATTACACAACCGTCGACGGCGATTCCTTCGACAGCCTCGGCTACAAATTCCGTTCCACCACTGAGCAGATCCTGCTCTACAGTCCATCACTCGTGGCAAATGCGCCCATCCCTGCGGGAACCGAAGTGCGATTGATTCCAGGTGAGCTAAAGATCGACGGCGCCCAGGGCAGCTTTACAGCCGACGACGATGGGATCCCGTTGACCTACACCACGGCTCCGGGAGACACGGAACGCCAGATCGCATTCCGTTTCAGCGTGACGGACTTGCGCGCAGCCAACCGGCCCTCCACCGGTTCAGGCGGATCATGGTATGAATTCACGGATCTCTCAGCTGGAGAAGTCGCGCCGGGTCAAACGATAAGCCTGGCGTTGAACATGCCCATCAACAGGCCGGGCCTCTGACCTCGCGGTGAGGGCTGGGTCATGTGGCGGGACCGGACGCGAGCCGCACGTCGAAGCGGCGCCGGTACTCCGTCGGCGTGGTGGAGAACGCAGCCGCGAAGTTTTGCCGGAGCGTCACAGCACTTCCAAACCCGCAGTCAAAGGCAACCTGGTCGATGGACAGGTCTGTTGTTTCCAGAAGCCGCCTGGCAGCATCCAGCCTGCGGGTTCGAATCCAGGCCGACGGCGTCGTTCCCGTTGACGCCCGGAATGCGCGGATAAATGTCCGTCGGCTCATGTGCGATTGAGCGGCTAGGCGGTCAATATCCAGGGGTTCATCCAGCCGTGCCAGCGCCCATTCGAGCAGGCGGGCTATCGGATCGTCGGTGGAACGCGGGGGAACGGGGTGCTCGATGTACTGCGCCTGTCCGCCCTCCCGGTGCGGGGCGATCACCAGGCTGCGCGCCACCTGGTTCGCCGCATCCGCGCCCAGGCGGGACCTGACAACATGCAGGCAGGCATCCAGCCCGGATGCCGTTCCGGCGGAGGTCAACACATCACCGTGGTCAATATAGAGCACCGTCTGATCGAGGGATACGTCGGGGTGTCTGGAGGCGAGGGTGTTGAAGGCCTGCCAGTGCGTCACGGCGGAGCGCCCGGTGAGCAGGCCGGCGTCGGCAACGGGAATGGCACCCAGGCAAAGCCCCACGATCGCCGCTCCGCGTTCGTGTGCCTGCTGAAGTGCTCCGCGCAGGGTTTCGCTGGGCTGCCGGCCATCATCAAACCACGAAGGCACCACCACCACATCAGCGTCTGCCGCAGCTTCGACGCCCTGGATTCCTCCCAGCTGATGGCCCTCGCTGGTCCGGATGCTGCCTGCGTGGTCGGAGAACAAAGCCGTATCCCACGTCGCCAGGCCCTGGCGCGTGACCTCACTGAACACCATCTGCGGAACGGACAGGTGAAACATCGTTACGTCATCAAACGCGTACACAGCAATTCGCATCCAGGCCTCATTTTCCTTTTTGGCGCAAATCAATCGTATCAAGGCATTTGTGCCACTGTTGGGCAGGTGTGTGAACGGCGAATGATGGAAGGGAGCCGTCAGGCAGAGAACCCCAACTATTCAGGAGAATAAAACCAATGAGCACCCCACGCCGCGCCCTTGTCCTGGTTGATATCCAGCAGCAGTATTTCGCGGGTCCCCTTGAGATCCAGTACCCGCACCACAAGGAATCCCTGCCGATGATCGGCCGCGCCATCGACGCCGCGAATGCCGCAGGCCTTCCAGTTGTGGCAGTACAGCACACCGCAGGAGAGGGCGCGCCGGTCTTTGCCCCGGGCACGCCGGAGTTCGAGCTGCACCCCGACGTCGAACGCCGCAGAACCGCCGAGTGGAAGAGCCTCGTGAAGCAGTACGGTTCCGTTTACGCAGGCACTGACCTTGCCGGTTGGCTGCGGGAGCACGACGTCGATACCGTCACCCTGGTGGGCTACATGACCAACAACTGCATTCTGGCATCATCGGTGGAGGCAGAGTTTCTCGGATTTTCAACCGAGGTCCTCTCGGATGCCACCGGCGCCATCAACCTCGCCAACGACGCGGGTTTTGCAGATGCCAAGACCGTCCACACCACGCTGATGGCATTGCTGAACTCCAACTGGGCAGCCGTTGGCACCACCGATGCCTGGGTTGATGCCATTGAGTCGCAGCAGGCTCTGGCAAAGAGTGACCTGGGCAGCTCGGCCATGGCAGGGGCTGCACGCCTGGCGTGAGATGGTTGCCTTTAATTAGACCGACTCTTCCCATCGTTGCCCATCAGTCTCCTGCTGCCGAGCGCACTACACACCACTCGTTGCCTTCCGGATCCTGAAGGACTTGGAACGTGCCCACACTGTCACTGTGAACTGCGCCCGTCCGTACCGCTCCGAGGGCCTCGGCGGCAACGGTGGCCTCGGGTACATCGGCAACATGGACATCAATATGCAGGCGGTTCTTCCCTTGCCTGTGCTCGGGTACCCGTTGGAAGGCCAGACGGGTCCATCCGGGCGGATCAATAAAGGACCAGTCATCACTTCGGTGCACAGGTTCGCCACCGAGGATCGAGGCCCAGAACGCGGCAAGCGCTGCTGGGTTTTGGCAATCCACTACGACTTCATCCACGCGTCCGATCATTGTCCGAGACTACAGGCGTGCCAGAACCCTGCAGCTGGGGATGGCCGGTAGGTTCAAAGCATGACGCAACCGCCGGCCAAGAGCCTCGAGCATGAAGTAGCAGGCTGTTTGTTGGGCATGCAGCTGCCCAACATCACCCTTCCCTCTACATCCGGGGACAGCGTCTTTCTTCCGGAGCACTCGCTTGGCCGCTGGGTTCTGTTCATTTATCCAAGAACCAGCGTTCCCGGGGAAGCGGGTCTTGAAGGCTGGGAGAACATTCCTGGGGCGAAAGGCTGCACAGCCGAGGCGTGCAGCTTCCGTGACCATATCGCAGAGCTGAAGCAGGCTGGTGCGGAAAAGGTCGCCGGGCTCTCGGTCCAAAACACCGGGTTCCAGCAGGAAGCGGCCGAGCGGCTGCATCTTCCATATCCGCTGCTCTCAGACGAGGATCACCGGTTTGCGGATGCCCTGCAGCTACCCATGTTTGAAGTGTCCGGCTACAAGTTACTCCAGAGGATGACGCTGATCCTGGATGGCCCCGTAATCGCGCGCGTCTTCTTCCCGGTTGACCCGGTCGAAGGGCATGTGGAGCACGTACGACACTGGCTCCAAAGCAATCCCCATGACTCCGCCGGGATCAGCCCTTCTTGAGCTCCTGGGCAAGCATCACCAGAATGCCGCTGGGGCCGCGGAGATACGTGAGTTTGTAGATGTCGGCGTAAGTGGCCACGCCCCGGAGCGGGTGGCACCCGTGCTTGGCGGCGATCTCGAGGGCCTCGTCGATATCGTCCACTGAGAAGGCCACCCGATGCATTCCGATCTCGTTGGGGACGGTTGGGCTGGTCTCGATCGCCTGGGGATTGATGTACTCGAATAACTCAAGGCGGCCCTGCCCGTCGGGGGTCTGGAGCATCGCAATCCTGGCATGGTTGCCATCCAGCCCGACGGCGGTGTCCGTCCACTCGCCGCTGACCGTGTCCCGGCCCACGACGGTCAGGCCGAGATCGGTGAAGAAGGCGATCGTCTCCTCGAGGTCGCGGACGGCGATGCCGACGTTTTCAAGTTTGATGGGCATAGGTTGAAGCTACCAACTCCGCCACGTCCGCGTAAACGTCCTTCACTGCCACCGAGCCCACCACCGATTCGTCGTGCGGGCAGCGCGGCGCGGTCCAGCCCACCTGGCTGAGGTCCGAGCCGCACACTCCGCAGGTGGTCTGCCAGGAGATGTGGATCCTGTGCAGCGCCCGTCCCAGCGGTCCGGCGTTGATCACGTTCCCGGCCCAGTAGATTCCGACGGTCGGGGTGCCCAGGAACTGGGCCAGGTGCCGGGGGCCGCTGTCATTGGCCACCATCACGTCGCTCATGGCCAGCAGCGCGGCGAGTTGCCCCAGCCCAAGCCGCCCGGCCAGTGACACGACCGTGGCAGCCCGTCCGGGTGCCGTCTGGTGCTGGGCTAGGGCAACCACGTTCGCGGCCAGGTCCACGTCCTCGGCGCCGCCCACCACCAGGACCCGGCAGCCGTCGTCGGCGGCTTTGGCGGCAAGTTCACCGAATGACTCCGCGGACCACCGGCGTCTCGGATCCGTTGCGCCGGGATGGATGACGACGACGGGGCCTCCTTCCGAAGGATCGGAACCCAGGATCCCGCTGACCTCAGCCGTGAACCGGGGGAGCGGGTGCAGCCGGCACTCCACCCCGACAGGAACTGCGCCCGCCAGGCCCACAGTCTCCAAAGCCCGTAGAACCTCGTGCTGGTAGTAGGCGTAGGGAAGAGAGCGCTCCAGTGGGACAGCGTCGGGTGTCCTGGTGCCAATCGTGTGCCGCGCCCCCAGTCTGTGAAGGAAAGGATTGGAATAACGCCCGCCGCCGTGCACTTGGACGGCCAGGTCAAAGCGCTTGGACCGCATGTCCGTAAAGAATCGGTCCAGCGACTCCGGGTCCTCAGCGTCGCCGGGGCCTGGCGGCCGCACACCCTCCGCGAACGGCAGCACGCAGACCTCATCCATGGGCGTGCCGACCTCTGCAGCAAGAGATGCGTGCAGCGGGGTGCCCAGCATGGTCACTGTCGCGCCGGGATAGGCCGCCTTCAGCGCCGCCACCGCGGGCAGCGCAAACATCACGTCACCCAGCCCGCCGCCGCGGAGCACGGCAATCCGGGAGACGCCGTCGAACTTTTCCAGTACGGGCCCGACGCCGGAACTTGCGTCGGGCGCATCCGTCTCCTCATTCAGCAAAACAGTAAGCCCCCTTAGTATCCAGTGAGAACACCATAGTGGTTCTTCCCGAAACACGCCACGACAGCGTGGGCCGGGAGCAGCGGAGCCGCTAAGGGCCATGTGTGAACTGCCGTCGGCTTGGGTACGTAGTCCCCAGGAGGTAGCCATGCAAGCTGATATCCAGCAGGAAAACAGCGCCGAAACCGAATCCCGCGCTCCGGACACCCTGACCATCCTGAACCCCCGCACCGGGGACGTAGCCTCGGAAGTGCCCGTGGCCTCCGAAGAGGCAGTGAGCCGCACAGTTGGTGCCGCGGCCGCCGCCTGGGATGGCTGGAGAAGCACTCCCGCGGCGGACCGCGGAGCCGCGCTGCACAAGGCGGCCAGTGCGCTCGCAGCCGCCGCCGACCAGCTCGCGGAAACCAATGCCCAGGAAACCGGCCGCCCGGTGGCCGAGGCCCGGGCCGGGATCGACGCCGGCATCAATACGCTCAGGCAATACGCCGAACTGGGCCCGTTGCACCGCGGCCACAGCCTGCGCGGCGGCAGCATGGCGAGCGACTATACCGTGCCGGAACCCCGTGGGGTCGCCGCCATCCTGACGCCCTGGAATGATCCCGTCGCGGTGGCCTGCGGCCTGATCGGGGCGGCTCTGGTCACCGGCAACACCGTGGTGCACAAGCCCAGCGAACGTTGCCCCAGGCTTGGCCGTGAGCTGGGTGAGGCGCTGGAACCGGTCTTCCCCGGCGGCGTTTTCAGCACGCTCACCGGAGGGCCCGACGTCGGAATGCTGCTCACCCAGGACTTCGCCGTTTCCGTGATCGCGCATGTCGGATCCAGCGAGGCGGGAGCCCGGATCGCCCGCGCCGGCATGCTCACCGGAGCGCACGTCATCCGCGAAAACGGCGGCAACGATCCGCTCCTGGTGGACGCCGACGTCGATCCCCGCTGGGCCGCCGAACAGGCAGCGATCGGCGCGTTCAGCAACAGCGGCCAGATCTGCACCGCCGTCGAACGCATCTACGTCCACCGCGACATTGCCGGACCGTTTGTGGAAGCGCTCGCCGAAGAAGCCCGACGCCGGAACTCGGACGGGAGCCTGGCGCCCCTGGTGGATACGCGCATGCGCGACTCCGTCGAGGCCCAGGTTTCGGAGGCACTGGCACGGGGTGCCGAAGCGGTGGTGGGCGGCCGGGTTCCCGACGGCCCGGGCGTCTTCTATCCGGCCACCGTCATCACCGGCTGCACGGACACCATGGAGATTATGCTGCAGGAAACCTTCGGCCCGGTGGCCCCGGTCCGGGTGGTGGAATCGTTCGACGAGGGGCTGAGGCTTGCCGCCTCCGGTGAATACGGGCTGGCCGCCACAGTCTTGACTACGGGCCTTGAGCATGCGGAACAGGCCATCGCCGCGCTACCGGTAGGCACGGTCAAAGTTAATGCGGTGTTCGGCGGTGCCCCCGGCGGATCAGCCCAACCGCGCGGAATCAGCGGCCAGGGCTTCGGCTACGGCCCCGAGCTCCTGGACGAATTCACCCGGGTCAAAGTGGTCCACGTGTCCGCGCCACCAGCCGCCCGGCGGCTACAAACAGAGGGCGGTGCGCCATGACCGATCTTTCCACGCAGCGCGCCCTCTCGGACACGCTCCCCCACACCCTTGCCGAACGCAGGCCTGCTGTGACGGTGATCGGCGACGTGATGCTGGACGGCTGGTGGACGGGCAACATCGAGCGGATGTGCCGCGAGGCCCCGGCCCCGGTAGTGGACCTGCTGCGGCGCGAGTTCTCTCCCGGCGGAGCGGCCAACACTGCCATGAACCTGGCCGCTTTGGGCGCAAAGGTGACACTGGCCGGCGTCGTCGGAATGGATGCCAATGGTGAGCGGTTGCGTGCGCTGCTGCACGACGGCGGTGTGGACGTCCGCTATTTGCTGCAGCTTCCAGGGGTGGTCACCCCCACCAAGATCCGGGTGAGCAGTGCGGGCCAGATTATGTTCCGGCTGGATGATTGTTCGGCTCCGGTGCCGGTCTCCGCTACCGATACGTTGGCCGAAGTTCTTCATGAGGCAGTCGCTGGTCGGGACGCAGTGGTGATCTGCGACTACGGAACCGGCACCTTGGAGAACGGCATGATCGGGAAGGTGGGGACCGCCGTCGGGCTGGCGAAAGGGCGACCGCTGACGGTGGTGGATGCCCACGATCCCCGGAACTGGTCCGTGCTGGAGCCGGATCTGGTGACGCCCAACGCGATGGAAGTCTCCCGGATGCTGGGCCTCAAGATGCCCGAGGGGGCGGCGCGGGCAGGATTCCTGGCGGAACAGCGGGACAAACTGCTGCAGCTCACCGGGGCTAAGGCGGTGGTGGCCACGCTTGACCGTGACGGCACCATGCTGTTGGCCGACGGGGCGACGCACCGCACCTGGGCGCGGCCCACCACGGAGAAACAGGCGTCCGGCGCAGGCGATACGTTTGTGGCCGCGCTGACCATCGGCCGGTCGTGCGGCCTCCCGCTCACCACCAGCCTGGACCTGGCACAGGCGGCCGCGGACGTGGTGGTCCAGCAGGCCGGGACCGCCATCTGCCGCACGGAACAGCTCAGCCATTACCTGGGCAGCTTTGCCGAGACCACCCTGGAGCCCTCTGAGCTGATGGCAAGGCTCGACGCCGAGCGTGCACAGGGGCGGCGGATTGTGCTGACCAACGGCTGCTTCGACGTGCTGCACCGCGGCCACACCCGCTACCTGAACCAGGCCAGACAGTTGGGGGATGTGCTGGTGGTGGCGCTCAACAGCGACGAATCAGTCCACAACCTCAAGGGGCCCGGACGGCCCATCAACAAGGTCGGGGACCGGGCTGCGGTGATCGGGGCGCTCAGTTGCGTGGACTACGTGACCGTGTTCGACACTCCCACGCCCATCCCGTTGATCCGCCAGATCCAGCCGGAAATCTATGCCAAGGGCGGCGATTACACCGCATCCATGTTGGCGGAGACTGCCGCTGTGGAGGAGTGCGGCGGCGAGGTGGCCATCCTGGAGTACGTGCCGGAGCAGTCAACCAGCGCCGTGGTGGAGCGGATCCGCAATGGCGGCCCGCGGGAGGTTGGAGCCTGAGCCTGGATTAGGGTTGAAGCATGAGAAAAACCGTGCGGGACCGGGTGCAGGGCTAGTGGCGCGGCGCGGCAAAAGTGGCGGCAGGAACCAGGGAAGCACGACGCCGGGAGTCATCGAACTGCCCAAGGGCACCAAAGCTGACGGACCGGTCGAGGGTGTCTACTACATCGACACCGGCGACTGCGAGCTGATCGCGGACCAGGACAACTCCACTGGCTGGCTGCTCAGGATCAACGGAGTAATGAGCTCGCACATCGACGTGGCCGATCCGCTCTTCCTGGACTTTGAGTACATGCGCTGGATCGCGGCCCTGATCGAGTCCCGTTGGCCCACCGGCGCCCCGTCCAAACTGCGCGGCCTGCATCTGGGCGGCGGCGCCTGCTCCATGGCCCGGTACTTCCACTCGGCCTACCCCGATTCGCGCCAGGTAGTGGTGGAGCTGGACGGCAAACTGGCCGAATACGTCCGCGGCTGGTTCGATCTGCCCAAGGCACCCATGCTCCGGCTCCGGGTGGGGGAGGCCCGGGAAGTCACCGAGTCGTTGACGCCGGATACCCGGGACTTCATCATTCGGGATGTCTTTGCCGGCTCCCTGACACCCAGGCCGCTCACCACCCTGGAGTTCATCGGGCACGTCCGCAACGTCCTGGCGCCCGGCGGAATCTATGTGGTGAACTCGGGCGACGCCCCGGACCTGAAAAATGCCCGGGAGGACGCCGCCACCATCGCAGCCGCCTTCGCATACACGGCGCTTATTGCCGATCCCGCCATGCTCAAGGGCAGGCGCTACGGCAACATGATCATGGCCGGCTCAGACCAACCGTTCGACGACGATCCCGCCATGGCCCGCCGCCTCCTGGGCGGTGCCGTCCCCGCCCACATCTGGAACGACGCGCAGGTCCGCGCCTTCGCCAAGGGAGCAGCGGTCCGCCACGACCCGGAGTAACCCTGGTGGTTGAGCTTGTCGAAACCCCGGTGGTTGAGCTTGTCGAGATCCCCGGTTTCGACAGGCTCAACCACCAGAGGGCTCAACCACCGGCAAAGACGAGGTTTCGTCCACCAGTTCGGCCCGGCGTCGGCCGTTCCCCTTGACCCACAGACGGTAGGCGATCACCAGCAGGCCCAGCCACACGGCCCCCACGTAGAGGGCGACGCGGGTGTCCTCGAAGACGCCCAGGATGGTGATCACCATGGCCATGAATGCGATGGTGAGGATGGATGCGGCCGGCCACCATGGCGAGGGGAATTCCGACGCCGGCATGCCCTTCCGTGCGATCTCCCGCTTCATTGCCACATGGGAGGCAAGGATCATGACCCAGACCCACACCGTCGCGAACGTGGCGATCGAGGCGATCAGTACAAACACGTTCTCCGGGATCACGGCGTTCAGTACCACGCCCACCAGGAGGATGCCTGCCATCATCACCACCGTCATCCAGGGCACGCCATGACGGGAAATCTTGCCGAACGCGGCGGGCGCGTGGCCCTGCCGGGACAAGCCGAAGAGGATGCGCCCGGCGCCAAAGATGTCGCTGTTGATGGCGGAGAGGGCGGCGGTGATCACCACGGCATTGAGGATGTGCGGCGCCGCGGGGATGCCCAGGCCGCTGAAGATCTGGACGAACGGGCTGCCGTTGGTACCGATCTCGTTCCACGGGAAGAGGCTCATCAGGACGCCCAGGGTCAATACGTAAAAGAGCAGCACCCGGACGGGAACCGTGTTCACGGCCTGCGGGATGACCTTTTTGGGGTTGGCCGCTTCGCCGGCAGTGATGCCCAGCGTCTCAATCCCGCCGAACGCAAACATCACGACGGCGAACGAGGCCAGGAGCCCTTCGAACCCGTTGGGGAAGAAGCCGCCGTGCTGCACGAGGTTGCCCAGGCCCGGTGCCACCGTGGAATCTGCTGCCTGGAAACCGAAGACGATGATCGCGGCGCCGCCAACGATCATGCCGATGATGGCCACCACCTTGATCAGCGAGAACCAGAACTCCAGTTCACCGAACACCTTCACGCTGAGCAGGTTCATGGCGCCCAGGAAGAAAATAATCGCCAGGATCCAGATCCAGCGGTCCACGTGCGGGAACCAGAATCCCATATAGATGCTGAAGGCGGTGACATCGGCGATGGCCACAATCGCCATCTCAAAGACGTAGGTCCAGCCCGTCACGAAGCCTGCCAGCGGACCAAGATAGCGGCTGGCGTACTGCCCGAATGATCCGGAGACCGGGTGCCGGACAGCCATTTCGCCCAGTGCCCGCATCACCATGAATACGGCGGCGCCGCCGATGATGTAGGCCAGCAGTACGGCCGGTCCTGCTTTCTGGATGGCGGACGCTGAACCGTAGAACAGCCCCGTTCCGATGGCCGAGCCCAGGGCCATAAAGCGGATGTGCCGGACGTTCAGTCCGCGGTTCAACACCGTTTCGACGACGGCACCCGCCTTCTGGAGCGGCGCCGGTCCTTGCTCAGGCCTGACCTGGCTTGGGGCTTGTTGCATGCGAAATACCTTCTCGTCTTTGGGGAGGGGACTGCTTAACAGCAGACCATCCCCGACGCGGACGTGATCGGCCTCACGGGATGCCGGTGTCTTACATCTCAGATTCCGCGTGTGGGGGCCGGTTTTGGCTGGTCAGGGCCGGATTTTCCGGCGCCTCAGCCACATGAAGGTTGAGCCGGGCACGGCAAGGGCAAGGAACGGAACAAGAACGACGGCGGCCATCGACTCCCGCAGCAGCTGCGCCAGCATCAGGGCCAGGAAGGTGGCGTAAACCGGGAATCCGATGGGCCGGTTACTGCCGGTGGCTTCAGCGTCCGGGGGCTGCCAGCCGATTTTCCAGCCGGCCAGCAAGACGGCGCCAAAAATGCCCAGCCCTGCGCAATACACCCACGGCGCCGGGACAAGACCAACTATCAGCACCGCGCCTGCCATCAACCCGGTCAGGATCAGCCAGTACCGCCGCGCCGTCTGCGTTTCAGTTCCGGTTGCCAAGGATTTTCTCCGCATTCTCGAACGCCCAGGTGGCCAGTGGAACCAGCAGGGCAGCCACTTCCTGGCCGGAATCGGTCAGGCTGTAGTCCACCCGCGGCGGGATGACAGGCTGCGACTGGCGGTGGACCAGGCCGTCCTGCTCAAGTGTCTTCAGGGTCTGGGCCAGCATCTTCTCGCTGATGCCGTCCGCCCGGCGGCGCAGCTCGCTCCAGCGGTGCTCGCGCTCGGACAATGCCAGCAGGACCAGCACGCCCCATTTGCTGGTGACGTGGTCCAGGACGGTCCGGCTGGGGCATCCTGCTGGAAAAATTCCGTTCTCCAACGCAGCTGTTGCCCGCAACGGGTCATAACTAACTTCCATGTCAGTACCTTACTTCAAAGTGCGTACTCTCCGAGGGGAAGTAATTGCCAGGATGCCCGGTTAGGCATAGTGACCGCGCAAACCACCGAAAGGGAATCACTTGAGCATCGTTATTACCGGAGCAACCGGACACCTCGGAAACCTCGTCCTGGAAGCCCTCCTGAACCGCAACGTTCCGGCTGAGTCGATCGTCGCCGTCGGCCGTTCCATCGAAAAGCTGGCGGACTTTGCCGCTCGCGGCGTGCAGGTCAAGCCAATGGACTACGACGACGCCGCATCGGTTGCGGAGGCCCTTAAGGGCGCGGACAAGGTGCTGCTGATCTCCGGCAGCGAGGTGGGCAAACGCCTGGAGCAGCACCGCGTTGTCATTGACGCCGTCAAGGCTGAGGGCGTGGAGCTGCTGGCCTACACCAGCATCGCGAACGCGGGGACGACGCAGATGAAGCTGGCCGCCGAGCACATTGCCACGGAAGAACTGCTGGAGGAATCCGGGCTGCCGGTGGCCATCCTCCGCAACAGCTGGTACATCGAGAACTACACCGCCCAGATCCCCACCTATCTTGAGTATGGAGTTGTCAGCGGCAGTGCAGGCAGCGGCCGGGTCAGCGCCGCCACCCGTGCGGACTATGCCGAGGCAGCTGCAGCAGTACTGGTTGCTGAAGGCCAGGCCGGAAAGACTTATGAACTGGGCAGCGACCAGGCGTTCACCCTGGCCGGACTGGCCGCCGAAGCTGGTGCCGCGGCGGGCAAGGAGATCAGCTACCAGGACCTGCCCGCCGCCGGGTTTGCCAACCTCCTTAAGGGCGCCGGAGTACCTGCGCCCTTCGCGGACATCCTGGCCGATTCCGATCTGGGGATAGCCCGCGGCGACCTCCTGGTGGACGGGAACGATCTCAGCGCACTATTGGGCCGGCCCACCACCCCCATGGACCAGGCGGTCCGCGCAGCAGTGGAGTCACTGCAGGCCGCCTAAGGGCCGGCTGCCCAATCCAATATCAGCCCAAATATCAGCGCGGCCTGAATCTGCCCCTCTGGGGGTGGTTTCAGGCCGTTGCTGTGTCCGCGGCTTCCCTGGCCGCCGCCTCGATTTGCTCCCGGTGGGCCAGCCAATCCTGGGCGGAACGCGGTGTCAGGTTGGAATCGGCGGCACCTTGCCCGGCTCCGCCGTCGATCATTTCCCGCAGGATGTCCGCGTGGCCCAGATGGTGGGCGGTCTCCACGCACATGTGGATAAGGATCTGGTGCAGGGTGACGTTGCGGCGCTCTTCCGCCCACCAGGGGACCAGGCCCGGGGAATCGAGCTCCAGTTCATTGATGGTGGCGTCTGTGGCTGCGGCGGAAAAGTGATGCAGCTCGATGATGGATTCCCGGGACTCGTCGGCGGTGGCCCACATGTCCGCATCCGGCGCGGCGTCGTCGGCAAACCAGGGCAGGGTGCGCCCCGTGGGCCGGCCGAACACATCCGTAAAGTAGCCCAGTTCCACGCTGGCCACGTGCTTCGCCAGGCCCAGCAGGCTGGTGCCGGTAGGCGTCATGGGCCTGCGGATGCTGTATTCATCGAGGCCATCCAGCTTCGCCAGGAGGCTTTCGCGGCGGGTACGCAGGTACTTGTGGAGTATTTCCTTCTGGTCCATGTCCGGACTCTACCAAGGCCCTCCGACAGGCACGCCTGTTGTTAAATAGTAAGCATGGTTACTATTTAACAACCCCTAACGGAAGGCGGCCGGGATGAAGGCCATGGTGTACCGCGGGCCCTACGAGATCCGCGTCGAAGATAAGGATATTCCGCGGATCGAGCATCCGAACGATGCCATTGTGCGGGTAACCCGGGCGGCCATCTGCGGCTCGGACCTGCACCTGTACCACGGCATGATTCCGGACACCCGGGTGGGGAGCACCTTTGGCCACGAATTCGTCGGCGTGGTGCACGAAGTGGGGCCGTCAGTGCAGCACCTGATGCCCGGAGCCCGAGTGATGGTGCCCTTCAACATTTTCTGCGGCACCTGCTACTTCTGTTCCCGCGGCCTCTATTCCAATTGCCACAACGTCAACCCCAACGCCACCGCGGTAGGCGGGATCTATGGCTATTCGCACACCTGCGGCGGGTACGACGGCGGCCAGGCCGAATTCGTCAGGGTTCCGTTTGCTGACGTGGGGCCCTCGCCCATACCTGAGTGGATGAGCGAGGAAGACGCCGTGATGCTCACTGATGCGGTGCCCACCGGCTACTTTGGTGCCCAGTTGGGGGACATCGGCGAAGGCGACACCGTGGTGGTCTTCGGCGCCGGCCCGGTGGGCCTGGTTGCCGCAAAATCAGCCTGGCTGATGGGCGCCGGCCGCGTCATCGTGATTGACCACCTCGAGTACCGTCTCGAAAAGGCCCGCACTTTCGCCCATGCGGAAACCTACAACTTTTTGGAGTACGACGACATTGTGGTGCACCTGAAGAAGATCACGGAAGGGCTGGGTGCCGACGTCGTGATCGAAGCGGTGGGTGCCGAGGCTGTAGGCAACCTGACGCAACATGTCGCTGCGGCGAAGCTGAAATTGCAGGGCGGCTCGCCCGTGGCGCTGAACTGGGCCATCGATTCGGCGCGCAAGGCCGGAACGGTCTCAGTCCTGGGCGCCTACGGGCCGATCTTCAGTGCCGTGAAGTTCGGCGACGCCATGCAGAAGGGCCTGACGCTGAGGATGAACCAGTGTCCCGTAAAGCGGCAATGGCCCCGGCTGTTTGAGCACGTGCGCAACGGGTACCTCAAGCCCTCGGACCTGATCACGCACAGGATTCCCCTGGAGCACATTGCCGAGGGCTACCATCTCTTCTCCAACAAACTGGACAACTGCATCAAATCGCTGCTGACGCCCAACGGAGCCTAAGGAGGGTGCCGTGCCGTACACCGCAAACCAGCCACCCAAGGTGCTGATCACCGATGAACTGAAGGCCCGGATTCCCGGTTGGGGCGTGGACCTCAACCCGCTTGACCGGCCGTCTGTGCCCCGTGAACGAAGGGACCTGATCACCGGGGCGCACTGGGAGTTCCCTGAACGCCAGGAAGAGAAGGTGCCGCGGGAGCGTTCCGTGGAGCATCAAATGTTGCCGCCCGTTTTTGGGACCACCTGCCCGCCGAAGGGGCTGTCCGGAGTTATCCGGAGGCGTGCGTACACCTACAGCGAGGGCCGCGCCGCCCACTGGCTCCTGCTGATCCTGGGCGACAGAGTGGACGCCTGGGAGAGCCACGTGCGCTCCCTTGCCAGCGGTCGCCCGGACAACCCCGTCACCGAAAGCGGCGTGTTTGCCGAGTTCCGGAACCATCCGGTCATTTCGCGGAAGGGCAGGAAGGCCGATCTGGCGCATGTCTGGATGGACCCCGTGATCGTGTTCGGGCCGTGGGTTGGGGCAGCGGCCGCCGTGGTGCTGTCCGGGCGCGCGTTAGCCAGGGCCGCGGCGAGGCGGCACTAGCTGGAGCAACCCGCGGCGCGTTGTGCCGCCGTCGGGCTTGAAGTAAAAAACTCTTGACACCATGTCGGCATTTCTTTACATTTACTCATGTCAGCTTTGTTTTACATGAGGTGGGGAAATGTCCTACGAGGAAAAGAGCGCCTGGTTGTACGGCGCTACGGCGGTGGTGGCCTACGCGGTCTATCTGATAGTGGTTTTGGGCCGGGCCGCCAGCATGCCCCTGCAGGACGTTCCCTACGTAGCGCCGCTGCTGTGGAGTGTTGGCGGGGCGATCGTGGGCTCCATCCTGCTGCACGCGGTTATGGGCATGTTTTCGGCCAAGGCAGACCGCGCCAAGGATGAACGGGACCGGGAAATCTACCGGGTCGGTGAACACATCGGCCAGTCCTTCCTGGTGATTGGGGCGGTGGCTGCGTTGCTGATGGCAATGGCCGAGCTGGACCATTTCTGGATCGCCAACACCATCTACCTGGCCTTTGTCCTGTCCGCCATCCTTGGATCGATGGCCAAGATTGCCGCCTACCGCGAGGGGTTCCAGCAGTGGTGAAGCCAACGCGGGTCAGCAACTCCATCCGCCGACTCCGTTTTGAAGCCGGCAGCATGACCCAGGCCGAGCTGGCCGAGAAAGTCGGAGTTACCCGCCAGACCATCATTGCCATCGAACAGGGCCGGTATTCGCCGTCGCTGGAGATGGCCTTCCAGATCGCCGGCGTCTTCCACGTTTCGTTGGACGACGTCTTCCAATACGAGCAAGGAGACGGATCGTGAAGGCTGTGCTGCAGGACAAATACGGGCCCTCGGAAGTACTGGAACTGCGTGACATCGAGAAGCCGGCCCCCGGCCCCGGGCAGGTGCTCCTTCGCGTCCGGGCCGCGGGCGTGGACCAGGGAGCCTGGCACCTCATGACGGGGCTGCCGCACCTTACCAGGCTGGGTTTTGGTTTCCTGAAGCCTTCGACGTCGGTGCGGGGCCGCGAGGTTGCCGGCGTCGTGGAATCGGTGGGGGAGGGGGTCAGCCGCTGGCAGCCGGGCGACGAGGTGTACGGCACGTGCGAGGGTTCGTTCGCCGAATATGTGTGCGCGAAGGAGGGCAAGCTGGCGCTTAAGCCGGCCAGCCTCACGTTTGAACAGGCGGCCGCTGCCGCCATCTCCGGGGTTACCGCGCTGCAGGCGGTCCGGGACGCGGGGCAGGTGGCTGCGGGCCAGAGGGTGCTGATTCTGGGAGCGGGCGGCGGGGTTGGCTCATTTGCCGTCCAACTGGCCAAAGCGGCCGGCGCCGACGTGACCGGGGTGTGCAGTGCTGCCAAGGCGGAGCTGGTCTTGTCGCTGGGCGCGGACCGGGTTATTGACTACATGCGGGAAGAGCCGACGGCGGCAGGCGGGCAATACGACGTCGTACTGGATACCGCAGGCAACCGTCCGCTCAGGGCGCTGCGGCGGATACTCGCCCCGCGCGGGACCCTGGTGATTGTCGGCGGCGAAGGTGGCGGGCAGATTGGTGGAGGTTTTGACCGCGCGCTAAGGGCGGCGGCGCTGAACCCGTTTGTCAGGCACAACCTCAAGGCCCTGATTTCAGTGGAGAAAGGAACGGATCTGGAGGCTCTGGCAGCCATGATCGACGCCGGACAAGTGGCGCCGGTGGTCGATTCCGTCTATCCACTGGCCCGGGCGCGTGCCGCCATGGACCACCTGCGGTCCGGCCGCGTGGCCGGAAAAGTGGTGCTCAGCATCTGAGGCTCCCGCCTGATTGGCCGCATAGTCTGGTATTGCAGACACCGGTGTGGTGTCATGGCGGGAGAAGGTGAACTCAGCGGCGCAAGGTTGAATACGGTATCCCGGACACCTTGGATCGATGACGGAGAGCAAAGTGGCAAATACTGAGGCAGGGCAATCAGCCGCCAGGCCGGCTAAGGCGGCTTCCAAAGTCCCCGCTGCCGAGAACACCCTCCGCATCCTCAAATTGTTGGCTTCCCGCAGGGGTCCGATGGCGGCGTCGCAGATTGCCACGTCGCTGGGCCTGCCGCGCTCCAGCGTGTACCACCTCCTTGGCGTCATGGAGGAAAACGGCTTTGTGCTGCACCTGCACGAGGAGCAGCGGTACGGGCTGGGCATCAGCGCCTTCGAACTCAGCTCGGCCTACTCGCGGCAGGAACCCCTCTCGCGCCTGGGCCGCCCCTTGCTGGCTTCGCTGGTGGACGTGATTGGCGAGAGTGCGCACCTGGCCGTGCTACATGGCCGCGATGTGCTGTACATCGTTGAGGAGCGCGCCAAGAACCGGCCGTCCCTGGTGACCGACGTCGGGGTCCGGCTGCCCAGCCACCTCACGGCCAGCGGCAGGGCCATCCTGGCGGCGCTGCCAAAATCCCAGGTCCGCGCCCTGTATCCGAACGCGGCGGCATTCTCTGCCCGGCATGAGGTGGAGGGCGCCATCATGAAGTACTCGGCGTTGTCTTCGCACCTGGACCAGGTGCGCCAGCGGGGCTATGCCACAGAGCACGGCGAGGTGACCCCGGGCTTCGGTTCCATTGCCGCCGCGGTGACGGATCACCTGGGCTGGCCGACGGCGGCAGTGGCCGTGACCTTCCTCGAGGAGAAGTTGGCAGCTGACCAGTGGCCGTCCCTTGCCGCGAGGGTGCAGAAGGTGGCGGACGACTTGTCGGTCCGGATCCACGGGCGCCCGGCCCGCTGACCTGCGCCCCCACCCAACTAAGTAGCAGTAGTTGCCGTTTAGGCGCCTGTAAAGGGCAGCTACTGCTACCTAGTTGGGCGGTGAGTCTGGAATACCGGACAGAGGCACCCGCAAATGCCTGTTGCCCGCCCGGCATTCCCGCTTTAGTAGATATAGATCTTCCCGCACCCCCGAAACCTACGAAGGAGCGCCCCATGGCACCCGCCGATTTCACCACTGGAGCCCGCCCGGTCAAAGCTGCCCGCGGCACCGAGCTCACCGCCAAGTCGTGGCAGACCGAAGCGCCTTTGCGCATGCTGATGAACAACCTGGACCCCGAGGTCGCCGAGCGCCCGGACGACCTCGTGGTTTACGGCGGCACCGGCCGCGCCGTCCGCTCCTGGGCCGCGTTCGACGCGATCACCCGCACCCTGGAAACCATGGAAAAGGACGAGACCCTCCTGGTCCAGTCCGGCAAGCCGGTTGGCGTCTTCCGCACCAACGAATGGGCGCCCCGCGTCCTGCTGGCCAACTCCAACCTGGTTGGCGACTGGGCCAACTGGCCTGAGTTCCGCCGCCTCGAGGCTGAAGGCCTCATGATGTACGGCCAGATGACCGCCGGTTCCTGGATCTACATCGGTACCCAGGGCATCCTGCAGGGCACCTACGAAACATTCGCCGCCGTCGGCAACAAGCTCCAGGGTGAAGGCCGCATGGCCGCCAGCACCGGAACCGAAGGACCGCTCGCCGGGACCCTGACGCTCACCGGTGGCTGCGGCGGCATGGGCGGCGCCCAGCCGCTCGCCGTGACGCTCAACGACGGCGCTTGCCTGATTGTCGACGTCGACGAGACCCGCCTGCGCCGCCGCGCCGGCAAGCGCTACCTGGACGAGGTGGAAACGGACCTCGACGCCGCCATCGCCAAGGTGAACAAGGCCAAGGAAGAGCGCCGCGGCTGGTCCGTGGGCTACGTCGGCAACGCTGCCGAGGTCTTCCCCGAACTGCTCCGCCGCCATAAGGCCGGCGAGCTGCACATCGACATCGTCACGGACCAGACCTCCGCACACGATCCGCTGTCCTACCTGCCCGAGGGCATCTCCGTGGAGGAATGGCACACCGAATCTGCAGCCGACCCGGAAGGCTTCACCAAGAAGTCCCAGGCCTCCATGGCCAAGCACGTCCAGGCCATGGTGGAATTCCAGGACGCCGGCGCCGAGGTCTTCGACTACGGCAACTCCATCCGCGACGAAGCGCGCAAGGGCGGCTACACCCGCGCCTTCGAATTCCCTGGCTTCGTTCCGGCCTACATCCGCCCGCTCTTCTGCGAGGGCCTTGGCCCGTTCCGCTGGGTGGCCCTGTCCGGCGATCCGGAAGACATCCGCGTCACCGACGAAGCCATCAAGGAACTGTTCCCCGAGAACAAGCACCTGCACAAGTGGATCGATGCAGCCCAGGAGCGTGTGGAGTTCGAAGGCCTGCCGGCCCGTATCTGCTGGTTGGGCTACGGCGAACGCGCCAAGGCCGGCCTGCTCTTCAACCAGCTGGTGAAGGAAGGCAAGGTCAAGGCCCCCATTGTGATCGGCCGCGACCACCTGGACTCCGGCTCCGTGGCTTCCCCGTACCGCGAGACCGAGGCAATGGCTGACGGTTCGGACGCCATCGCCGACTGGCCCATGCTCAACGCCCTGCTGAACACCGCCTCCGGCGCCACCTGGGTGTCCCTGCACCACGGCGGCGGCGTCGGAATCGGCCGCTCCATCCACGCCGGCCAGGTTTCCGTTGCCGATGGCACCGACCTCGCCGCCCAGAAGCTCGAGCGCCTCCTCACCAACGACCCCGGGATGGGCGTTATCCGCCACGTCGACGCCGGCTATGACCGCGCCGTCGAGGTTGCTGCCGAGCGCGGCGTCCGCATCCCCATGAACGAAGGCAAGTAAGAAAATGACCATCACCACCACAGAGACCACAGTCGTCCTCAACTCCAGCGGGATCACCCCCGAAGATGTTCTGAACGTAGCCCGGCACGGCGCGCAGATCACCATCTCGCAGGAAGCCCTGGACAACGTCTCGAAGGTCCGCGCCCACATTGACGAGCTGGCCGTGAGCGACACCCCGGCCTACGGCATCTCCACCGGCTTCGGCGCCCTGGCCAACCGCCACATCCCCAACGAGCTTCGCACGCAGCTGCAGAAGTCCCTGATCCGCAGCCACGCTGCGGGTATGGGTCCGGCTGTAGAGCGCGAAGTCGTCCGCGCCATCATGTTCCTGCGTGCCAAGACCATGGCCTCCGGCCGTACGGGCGTCCGCGCCGAGGTCCTGGAGACGTTCGTCAAGGTCCTCAATGCCGGCATCACCCCGCTGGTCCGCGAGTTCGGCTCGCTGGGCTGCTCCGGCGACCTCGCACCGCTGTCCCACTGCGCCCTGGTGGTCATGGGCGAAGGCGAAGCCGCGGGCCCCGACGGCGAGCTCTACGGCGTCGAAGGCCGCCCGCCCGTTGCCGAGCTCCTGGCCGAGCACGGCATCGTCCCGGTCACGCTGGCCGAGAAGGAAGGCCTTGCGCTGGTCAACGGCACGGAGGGCATGCTGGGCATGCTGCTCATGGCCATTGCTGACCTTCGGATGCTGCTGACGACGGCGGACATCACCGCCGCGCTGAGCGTCGAGGCACTCCTGGGTACTGACCAGGCGTTCCTGCCGGAGCTGCACGCAGCCCTGCGTCCGCACCCGGGCCAGGCTGCCAGCGCGGACAACATGCTGCGCGTGCTTGCCAACTCGCCGATTGTTGCCTCGCACCGCGTGGGCGATTCCCGGGTCCAGGATGCGTACTCGCTGCGCTGCGCCCCGCAGGTGGCCGGCGCTGTCCGCGACACCGTCACCCACGCTGAGCTTGTGGCCAGCCGAGAACTGGCTGCCGCGATCGACAACCCGGTTGTCCTCCCGGACGGCCGCGTATCCTCCAACGGCAACTTCCACGGCGCGCCCGTGGCTTACGTGCTGGACTTCCTGGCCATTGCGGTGGCGGACCTGTCCTCCATCGCCGAGCGCCGCACGGACCGCATGCTGGATCCCGCCCGCTCGCACGGGCTGCCGGCCTTCCTGGCCGACGATCCCGGAGTGGACTCCGGCCTGATGATCGCCCAGTACACCCAGGCCGGCCTGGTGTCGGACAACAAGCGGTTGGCCGTTCCGGCATCGGTGGACTCGATCCCGAGCTCCGCCATGCAGGAGGACCACGTCTCCATGGGCTGGCACGCGGCCCGTAAGCTGCGCAAGGCCGTGGAGAACCTCCGCCGTGTCTTGGCTATCGAACTGGTCGCCGGCGCGCGGGCCATCGACATCCGCACCAAGCTGTCCGACGGCGAACTGACCCCCGGCCCCGCTGGCGCTGCAGTGCTTGAGGTACTGCGTCCGGTCGTCGCCGGTCCGGGGACGGACCGGTTCCTGTCGCCGGAGCTGGAAGCAGCCGACCGTTTGGTTGGTGCAGGCAAGGTACGGACCGCCGTCGAATCCGCCATCGGGGCACTTGCCTGATACGGAATATTCTTCGGTAGGCTGCCGCGCTTCGCGGGTCTTTTGAAATATGTGGCGACACGAACATTTCAGGCCCGCGAAGTGTAGTAGAACTGAAGTGTAGTGCCGGTCACATCAAAGATGCTGTGACCTTGAAGTGGCCGCATGAATATATGCAGTTGAATGAATACAAAGGGGTAGAAGTTCAGATGAAAGCACGCGGGGCAGTCCTCTCCAGGCGCCATGCACACTCAACCATCGTTGCGGATTGGGGCACTCTCCCAGCCGGAACGCGGGTGGAAATCCTGCAGCACGCCCACGTTATTGCGGACGGCGTTGTGGAGGAAGTGTCACAGAGCGGAAACGTCCTGTGGCTCGTTCCCTCCACTCCCACGGAGAAGCAGGTATTCCTGAAGTCTGATGGTGTCCAGGTGCGGAAGGCGTAAAACCCTGAAGTGGTTCACACCGGAAAGTCCCCGCCGTCCGGCGGTTCCCCTTAGGGAAGGCCGGGTGGCGGGGACTTTTTGTTTGTCCAGTCTGGTGCGGGCTATCGGTGCCCGGCCAGCTCCTCATCCTTGGGTGCCTCGGGGATGACAGGCCGCCCGTGTAGTCGCCGGTGGAGGCCGTGACGCCGCCAAGGACCTGGGGCGCGAAGTAGCCCGCCAGGTCGGCGGTGGAGCCGATCACGGCAAGCCCGGCCGCCACGACGTTCCCGACATGTACCGGGTCCAGAACACCGGGATGGCCCCCATGGTGCCTGCAGCGGAAAGCGCCAGCGGGAAGATAACGCCGATGGTGCTGCCCTGGCTCAGCGCTGGAACGGTTGTCACGAACCTCGGTCACAAACTACTCGATTTACCGGATGGACAACCTGCTGTTTTCCTATTTTGAGTAGGTAGGCACTATTACAACGCCGACATGGCAGCTACCGCCGCGGATCACGGCTGACCGCCATAACTTTAGACAGCGCAAAATACCTCAGATCATAGGAGATCCAGTATGAAACTAGTGCGATTGGGTGAAGCCGGCAAAGAACAGCCGGCAGTTGTGGCGGCTGGGGAAGACGGCTCGGAAACCTACTTCAGCCTGCTGCCGTTGACTGTCGATGTGGACGGCGCGTTCCTGGCCAATGGCGGACTCGACGCAGTCCGGGAGGCGCTCGCTGCGGGTGCACTCCCCGTGCTCGACGGTGCGGAGCAGCTGCGTGTGGGCCCGCCCGTTGCGCGGCCCGGAGCGCTGGTGGGCATCGGCATGAACTACGCCGCCCATGCAGCAGAGTCCGGATCGGCCCCGCCCGAGGTCCCAGTCGTGTTCCTCAAGCCCACCAACACACTGGCTGGCCCTTACGATGCGGCTCCGATCCCACCGCTTGCCGCGAAGTATGACTGGGAAGTGGAACTGGGCATTGTGATCGGCAAAACGGCAAGTTACCTGGACTCGCCGGATGCCGCCCGGGGTGCCATCGCCGGCTACGTCAGCGCCAACGACCTGTCCGAACGTGAATACCAGCTGCCTGGTGCTGCCGGCCAGTGGACAAAGGGCAAGTCCCTGCCCGGTTCCACGCCGCTGGGCCCGTGGCTGGTTCCCGCCGGGGACATCGACGCCGGCAACCTTCGGCTCCGCAGCTGGGTCAACGGCGAGCCACGGCAGGATTCCAACACCGCAGACCTGATTTTCGATCCCGCCACTGTGGTCCACCACCTCAGCCAGTACATGGTGCTGGAACCGGGCGATGTGGTCATCACCGGTACCCCTGCCGGCGTCGCACTCAGCGGCAGGTTCCCGTACCTCCAGCCGGGGGACGTCCTGGAGCTGGAGATTGATGGACTGGGCCGCCAGCGCCAGGAATTTTACCGGTCCGGGCAGGCCGCCGGTGGCACCCGGACGCCGTCGACTGCCGGCATCAACGCATAAACGAGCTGCAGGAACTGCGCTTGCGTCCGGTGGGTTCCTGAAGCTGCTGGGACAGAAAAGTCCCCGTTACCAGCCGCTTTCTCGTGCGGTGGTGACGGGGACTTTTGGCGATGCTTCGGCGGCTTTTCAACCTGCCGTCATACGGTGGCATTTTCGTAGGTTTCACCGAAGGGTACCGACTGGTCGACTGCGACGGTGTACCGGCCGGGCCGGGAGCGGGTCACCCGTATTCCGCAGTTGGCTTCGCGGGCCGGTCCAATCAGGGAGTTGACCGCGCGGTCGAGGCCTTCGTGCACCTCGGCGGCCGAGGAAAATTCAAGCTGGATGGACTGTGCAGTTTCTTCGCCGGACGGCAAAGGACGGTCCAAAGTAGTTGCAGTCATGTGTCGTCTTTCTCTGATGCGGGCCGGAGAGCCCGAACTAGTTTAGACGCTCAGGCCGGAAACCGAGACATATCCATCAGTTTCCCTCAGACATGATCGCAGCTGGATAGAAACGGCACAAGAGGCAACAATTTGTCCCATAAATGAAAAGCCCGGGACCCTCCCGCAGATCCCACACCCTAAACGTGGTGGTGAATCAGGGACAGGCCCCGGACCCTTCGGAGCACCCTGCTAGCCGGCCTTGACTGCCAGCACAGGGCAATCGGCTTCCAGCAAAATGCGCTGGGATGTACTGCCCATGATCAGTTTGCCCACCGGACTCCGGCGGCGCAGGCCGATCACGATCAGCTCGGCGTTGTGCTCCTCTGCGGCATCGAGGACTTCCACTGCCGCATCATGTCCACGGACCGGCTGCTTGATCACGTGGTCTATTCCCTGGCTTGCCAGGCGGTCCTCGACGCTCTGTATCTCCTGCTCCTGTGCATATCTGTTGTCCACAAGGGCATCGCCCTTGGCAGAATTGATGACTAGCAGCCGGGTGTTGCGGTGCCGGGCTTCGGCGATGGCTTGGCTAAGTGCTGCTTCGCCCTCCGGTGTGGGGACGTATCCCACCACGATCGTCATGATTGCTCCTTGGTTCTGCTGGTTGTCGGAAGGTGGTGCCCTAGCCCACGTCTGTAGGTTCGTTTCCACGGGTGGCGTTGGGTGCCAGGAGGCTGGTTGCCGGACGGTTGGGGCGGATCAGCTTGAGCAGCAGCGGGAACGCCAGGATGATCACCACAATGATGTACACCACGACGGCGATCGGCTCGCTGAGCAGGCCGGCGGGGTCACCGCTGGAAAGCTGCAGTGCCTTGCGGAGCTGGTCTTCCAACCGTGGACCCAGGATGACACCCAGGATCAGCGGCAGGACGGGGAGCCCGAATCGCCGCATCATGAAACCCATGGCGCCAAAAATCAGCAGGAGCAGCAGGTCAAAGGCCTGCAGGTTCACTGAGTAGGCGCCCAGGGTGGCGAAGAACAGAATTCCCGCGTACAGATACGGGCGAGGCAGTTGCAGCAGTTTTGCCCACATCGGTGCCAGCGGCAGGTTGATGAGGAGCAAGAGGAAGTTGCCGATGAAGAGGCTGGCAATCAGCGCCCACACCAGGGGTCCCTGGCTGGCGAATAGCTGCGGGCCGGGCTGGATGCCGTAGGAAGTAAATGCGGCCAGCATCACGGCGGCGGTGGCGTTGGTCGGCAGGCCCAGGGCAAGCATGGGAGTCAGAGTGCCGGCGGCGGCTGCATTGTTGGCCGCTTCCGGTCCGGCCACGCCTTCGATGGCACCCTTGCCGAATTCTTCGGGGTGCTTACTGAGCCGCTTCTCGGTGACGTAGGAGAGGAACGTGGGAATCTCGGCGCCGCCGGCAGGGAGTGCGCCGAAGGGGAATCCGAAAGCCGTTCCGCGGAGCCATGGCTTCCAGGACCGCTTCCAGTCGGATTTACCCATCCAGGGACGGCCCACGGGGATGGCGTGGAGTGGCGTGCGGCGCAGGTGGGCCGCAACCCAAAGCGCTTCACCAACGGCGAAGACAGCGACGGCTATCACCACAATGTCCAGACCGTCGGCCAGCAACGGCTGACCGAAGGTGAGGCGGGCCTGGCCGGAACCCATGCCTACAAGGCCGATGGCAAGGCCAAGGCCAAGGGCGGAAAAGCCACGCAGCCTGGAAGAGCCAAGCACTGCTGTAACGGCGAGCAGGGCCAGCACCATGATCGCGAAGTAGCTCGGGGCACCCAGGCTGACCGCAAACTCGACCACGATCGGCGCGAACAGCGCCAGCAGTGCGGTGCCGATGGTGCCGGCCACGAATGAGCCGATTGCCGCCGTCGCCAGGGCTTGGGCGGCCCTGCCGGCCTTCGCCATCTTGTTGCCTTCGATGGCGGTGATTACCGACGACGATTCCCCTGGTGTGTTCAGAAGGATGGACGTGGTGGAACCGCCATACATGCCGCCGTAGTAAATGCCGGCGAACATAATGAACGCGCTGGTGGGTTCCAAGGCATACGTCACGGGCAGCAACAGCGCTACCGTCATGGCCGGGCCCAAACCGGGAAGCACGCCGACGGCGGTACCCAGGATGACGCCGATCACCGCGTAAAGGAAGTTCATGGGGGTCAGCGCAGTGGCAAACCCGTCCATGAGTGAGGACCAGACGTCCATTACAGAATCCCTTTCAGGAGGCCGGCGGGCAGGGGGATGCCGAGGCCCAGGTAAAAGCCGTAGAAGGTGGCAACGGACATGCCGATGGAAATCAGCGCGTCTCGGACGTAATGCCGGCTGCCCAGGGCCCAGGCGCTGCCCCAGAACAGGATGGTTCCGGAGATAACCCAGCCGGCCCAGTCGATCAGCAGGATGTTGGCCACGAAGGCTCCTACCAGCGGCAGGACGGTCTTCCAGTCGGCCGGGTGCGCCAGGTCAATGTCTTCGCCGGCCTCGGCCTCGCCCTTGCCGCCTCGCAGCACGTCGATCGCCAGGAATACTGCGCAGACAATCAGCAGGCCGGCAACGATGTAAGGCAGCGTCTTGGGCCCTACCGGGTCGGTTTGGGAGTACGTGATGTTCAGGCGGCTGGCGTCCACGAAGACGACGACGCCGGCCACGCCGAGCAGGAGGGCTACCCCCAGCTCGGCGCGGCCTTTCAAGCCTGAGGCTATGGAGCTCACGCCAAGCCAAGCTTTGTGAGGACGTCCGCCACCCGCTTGTCCTGCTCAGTCAGGAAGGTGGAGAACTCATCGCCGGTGATGAACGCGTCGGTCCAGCTGTTCTTCTTCAGCGCTTCCTTCCAGGCGTCGCTGGCGTGCATGTCCTCGAGGGCACCGATCAGCTTGGCCTTGTCCTCATCGCTGATGCCTGGAGGAGCCACAATGCCGCGCCAGTTGCTGAACACCAGGTCAATGCCCGACTCCTTCAGGGTCGGAGCATCCACGCCTTCGAGCCGTTCCTCGCCGCTGGTGGCCAGGACCCGGACCTCGCCGGACTCAATCTGCTGGAGGTACTCGCCTGCACCGGATGCAGCGAAGCCCAGCTTGTTGCCGAGGATTGCGGGCAGGAGGTCTCCACCGCCGTCGTAGGACACGAAGTTCACCTTGGTGGCGTCAATGCCCACGGCTCCGGCCAACTGCATGGGCAGCAGGTGGTCCGGGCCGCCGGGGGAGGATCCGCCGCCTACGGCGATGGAGCCCGGATCGGCTTTCCAAGCGGTGACCAGCTCGTCGATGGTCTTGTAGGGCGAATCCTTGCTGACCATGATGGCACCGGGCTCTTCGATGAGGCGGGCCAGCGGGGTGGTATCAGTCAGCTTCGCCTCGGACTTGTTGGTGTAGCTGGCGCCCACCACACCAAGTCCCATCAACATGGTGAGGTCGCCGTTGGCTTTTTCGTTGACAACGCGGGCAAGGCCCACGGTGCCACCTGCGCCGGCAAGGTTGAAGACCTCGGTGTTGGTGCTGATCTTCTCGTCGTCCAGGACCTTTGCGGCTACGCGGGCTGTGGTGTCATAGCCGCCGCCGGGAGTGTTGGGGACCATGATCTGCAGCCCGGTGATCGGCCCGGCGGCACCACCGGAGTTCTGGGGTGCATTTCCCGTGGCACCACAGCCGGTGGCCATCAGGGCGATGCCGGCGGCGACGGCGGCAATTCGCAATGCGCGGTTCTGGCGCATGGTGTTCCTCTTCTCGCTAAAAAATCTCGTCAAAAACTGACTGGTGATCTGATGCTAGGCCCGGACGTGACCGCCATCACTCTTGTGTACGCAGAGAAAGTTAAGTTCATTGCGTTCACGTTTCCGCAGGCGCACGTACGCATGCCGGCCCGGCCCTGCGGTATAGTTCCGGTACCCGGCGCGGGGGTGCACCGGATGCGCACCGACCCTGCAGAACCACAGAGGAATACCCACACCGTGACTCGACGAAGAGGAATGTCCCTTGCCGGGCAGTACCTGGTCCTGCAGCTGCTGATTGTCCTGGCCGTATTGGTGGCCGTGGTGGCGATTTCACTGGCGCAGTCCACGGCAGCCTTCGAGCGGATCGAGGGGCGCAGGGCACTGTCCGCGGCGGAAGGCCTGGGCGGGAGCCCCACCGTTCGGGCGTTGCTTCCCGACGCCGAACCCCGGGTGGGTGCTGCGCTCACCGCAGTTGCCGAATCGGTCCGGTTGGTGTCCGGATCGGATCGGGTGGCATTGGCCAGGCTGGACAGGACGGTAGTGGCCTCCAGCGATCCGGGCATGCTGGGCCAGCCGCTGGAACTCGGCCCCAGCAGGGTGATGGAAGGGCGGGCCTGGTCAGGTTCCGTGGGCGGTGCCGGCCGGCCCCTGCTTTCTGCCCACGTCCCGGTATTGGACGACACCGGAAACATGATCGGGATTGCGTCCATCAGCAGGACCTACCCGTCCACCTTGGAACGCCTGGGCGAAGCCGTGCCCAACCTCCTGACCTACCTGGGGGTGGCCAGTATCCTCGGTGTTGCAGGTTCCCTGCTGCTGTCCAGGCGGGTAAAACGGCAGACGCTAGGCATGGAACCCAGCGAGATCACCGGCCTGGTGGAAAACCGGGAGGCCATGCTGCACGGCCTGAAGGAAGGCGTGGTGGCGCTCGATCCGCACGGCCGGATCACGGTGGCCAACGACAGCGCACGGGAGCTCCTGGGCCTGCCGGCAGACTGCGTGGGCAAGGTCCTGGCCAGCCTCCCGGTTGAGCCGGCGCTCAAGAAGGTCCTCACCCGCGACCAGCCAGCCGCGGATCAGCTGGTGCTGGTGGGCGAGCGGCTGGTGGTGCTGAACCGGGTCCCTATCCGGTCCCGTGGCAAGGACATCGGCTCCGTGACAACGCTGCGCGACCGCACCGAGCTCTCCTCGCTGGAGCGGGAGCTGGGAGCCACCCGCACAGCCACGGACACGCTCCGGGCGCAGGCCCACGAGTTCGCCAACCAATTGCACGTCATCTCCGGGCTCATCCAGATTGGTGAATACGATTCCGTCGTGCAGTTCGTTAATGGCGCCACGGTGGACCGGACGCGGCTCAACGATGAGGTCACCAGCCGCATCCACGACCCCGCGCTCGCGGCCCTGCTGATCGCCAAATCAAGCCTTGCCACGGAACGGGGGGTAGCCCTGCAGCTTGATCCCGATTCGGCGCTGGACAGGGTGGATGAGGAACTTTCCCGCGATCTGGCCACGGTGGTGGGGAACCTGGTGGACAACGCGTTCGACGCCGTCACGGGGCTTCCGGGGGCCGCCGTCCGGGTCCTGGTGGAACGGGAAGATCAAGGCGTGAAAGTCACGGTCAGGGACAACGGCCCGGGTGTCGCTGCGGGGGACCAGGAGGAGATCTTCCGGCAGGGTTTCACCACCAAGCAACCGGGACCCGATGGTGGCAGGGGCTTTGGCCTGGCACTCTCGCGGGTGGTCTGCCGCAGGAGCGGCGGAGACCTCCAGGTGGCCAAAGACCAGGGTGCGGTCTTCACGGCGCACCTGAAAACCGGTGGAACGCATGAAACCCGCATAAATGGCGCCCAGGCACCTCATCAGCACAGCGAAAGGACCAGGCCGTGATTAAGGTCCTGATTATTGACGACGATTTTATGGTGGCCAAGGTCCACGCCGGTTTTATTCAGCGCACCCCGGGGTTCGCTGTTGTGGGTGTGGCCCACAGCGGGGCGCAGGCGGAACTGGAAACCGCGCGCCTGCAGCCGGACCTGGTGTTGCTGGACATCCACTTGCCGGACATCAACGGCCTGGACCTTATGCAGAAACTGCGCACGGTAGCGCCGGAACTGGACGTGCTGGTGATCAGTGCGGCCCGCGAGGTTGAGACCGTGCGGAAGGCCCTGCGTGGCGGGATTGTGCACTACCTCATCAAGCCCTTTTCACAGGCGGACCTGCAGGAACGGCTGGAGCACTACCGCAGTGCCTACCAGAGCCTGGCTTCGTCCAAGGAAGTTGCCGAACAGTCGGACGTCAACCGGGTGTTTGGCCTTGAACGCACGGACCGGCCGTTGCCCAAGGGCTGCAGCGTGGAGACGCTGAAGCTGGTGGAAACGGCGTTGAAAACGGCCAACGGCGACCTCTCCGCCGCAGAAGTGGCCATCCAGCTGGGTACCTCACGGGTGAGCGCCCGGCGGTACCTTGAATACCTGCACGATGAAGGACTGTTGGAGGTAAAGCTCAAGTACGGTGTTGGCCGGCCGGAGCGGCGCTATATCCTCAAGAGCGCCTGAACCGGCACGCCGCCCTCACGGAGGCGGCTAGCGCAGCAGGGTATTGATCAGTCGTGCGGCCACCTTCGCTGTCCGGGAGTCGACGTCGAACTCCGGGTTCAGCTCAGCCACGTCCAGGTGGAGGAGCTTGCCGCTGGCTGCCACCTGCCGGCAGACCTCCGCGATCACCGGCAGCGGGACGCCATACGACGCCGGAGCGCTCACCCCGGGTGCCGTGGCCGCGGGCAGAACGTCCAGGTCAATCGTCAGGTAAAGCACGTCGATACCGTCGAGGAATCCGCCCACAAAATCGCGCACCCGCTCCGGCGAGCACTCCTCATCGGTGAGGAACTGCACCCCCAGCCGCTCCGCCGTCGCAAACAGCGTTTGGGTGTTGTTCGGTTCGGAAATCCCGACGACGGCGTACCGGAGTTCGCGCCCGGCGTCGGCCTCCCCGCGGGCCATCTGGAGGAACGGAGTGCCGGAAGAGGGGAGTGGTTCGTCGCGGAGGTCGAAGTGCGCGTCGAGGTTGAGCACGCCCAGGCGCTTCCCCCCGCGGACGGCCTTCGAGTTGACTGCCCCAAGGTAGCTGGCGAAGGCGGTTTCGTGGCCGCCGCCCAGCACTACCGGCTGGGTTCCGGCGTCGATCAGGGCGGTGATGGCCTGGCCTGCGCGCGCCTGGCCGGCCTCGAGATTGCCGTCCGCCACGGCGACGTCGCCGGCGTCGAACACCTCCCTCTCGAGGTGGAAGGCCAGCGGGCCCAAGGCGGTGCGGAGCGCTGCAGGTGCCTTCGCGGCGCCCAGGCGCCCCTGGTTGCGGCGGACGCCTTCGTCGCTGGCAAAGCCGAGCAGGACGGCGGGGCGGGTGCCGGCAGCCCCATTGCGGGTGAGAGCGTCAGCCAGTGCGCCGGCTTCGGCAGGTCGGATGGCCTGCCACCAGCGGCGGTGCTCGGCGCCGTCGCCATCAAAGCGGCCGGTCCACGGCTGCGGGGCCAGATCGACGGCCGGCGGCAAGGTCGGAGCAGCTGAAACGGAGGGGGATTCGGCAGGCACGGAAGACATACTCCCAGCACACCAAAACGGAGGCGCAGAAGCGAGGGGCCCCGCTGGCGCAGTGTCCGGAATACCGGATTCGGGGCAGGCGGATCGATTAGGCAGGGATTATCCCGGTGCCGCAACGCCCCAAGCGGGATACTGTGAAGAAACTGCTTGACGGCGATCCTTACCGATCGGAGTGCAGGACCATGCTTGAAGTGCCCAGCCTTGTTTTCGCAGCAGCCGGGATGGCAGTACTGGTGGCCAGCATCCTGCCAAGGCTGCTGCGCGACGCGCCCATCTCCATGCCTATGGTGTTCCTCGGAGCGGGAATGGCAGCGTTTGCCCTCATCCCCACGTTGCCAAATCCGGATCCGCTGCAGTACCCGGACTTCACAACCCACCTGGCGGAGATCTGCGTGATTATCTCGCTGATGGGTGCGGGCCTGGCGCTGGACCGGCCGGTGGGCCGCGGAAGCTGGGCAACAACGTGGCGGCTGCTGGGCATCGCCATGCCCGTGTGCATTGTCGCGCTGACGCTCCTGGGTATGTGGCTGTTGGGAGTCAGCGTGGGAGTCGCCCTCCTGGCGGCTGCGGCTCTTGCACCGACTGACCCGGTGCTGGCCAGCGAGGTGCAGGTAGGCGAGCCTGCGGACCAGGACGAAGGGCCCGAACGGGAGGACGAGGTGAGGTTCGGGCTGACGTCCGAGGCAGGGCTCAATGACGGCCTGGCTTTCCCGTTTGTGTACCTGGCCATTGCCATCAGTCTGGTGGGTTCGGCGCCGTCGGCCTGGTTCCCGGAGTGGTTCGGCGTCGACGTGCTGTGGCGGATGTCCATTGGATTGGTGCTGGGCTGGCTCATTGGAAAAGCCCTGGCCTGGTTGCTCTTTGGCAACAGAAGCCTGCGGCTATCGGAGTCCGCCGACGGATTTGTAGCGCTGGCGGCGACGTTCCTGGCTTATGGTCTTACCGAAATGGTGGAGGGCTACGGGTTTATTGCGGTGTTTGTTTGTGCGGTAACCATCCGTTCCGCCGAACGCACACACGAATATCACCGGGTTCTGCACTCCTATATCGAACAATTGGAGCGGCTCCTCACCGTGGTGATCCTGGTTCTGCTGGGCGGCGCCGTTGCCCGAGGGCTGTTGGCCGGGACCGGATGGTGGGAACTCGCCGTCGCACTGGCCTTCCTTCTGCTGGTCCGGCCGTTGGCAGGATGGCTGGGGCTGCTGGGCGGCAAAACCGGGCCCCGGGAACGGATAGCACTGTCCTTCTTCGGGATCCGCGGCATCGGCTCGCTGTACTACCTGTCCTACGCCCTGGGCAAAGGCAACTTCGAGGATCAGGCTGGTTGGCTGTGGTCTTTCGTCGGCCTGGTGGTCACGCTGTCCATCATCATCCATGGGGTAACGGCCACACCGCTGATGAACCGGCTTGACAGCCTGCGCAGCCGCAAGGCCAGGACGGAGTATGGAGATGAAGGACTGGCCCCCAACACGCCCGTGTGAGCAGGAGCGTTGAGAGCCAGAAGCCAGGCGGGAAGGGACTACATTCCCAGCGCGGCCTCGATGGGGCCGATCGCGAAGAACAGCACAAACGCTCCTGCGACGGCCCACATGAGCGGGTGGATGTCGCGGACCCGGCCCTGCGCCGCCCGGATCACAACGTAGGAGATGAACCCGGCGCCCAGGCCAATGGCGATGGAGTATGTGAACGGCATCAGGGAGAAGGTCAGGAAAGCCGGAATGGCAATGCCCCAGTCCTGCCAGTCGATCTTTCCTACCTGGGACACCATCATGAAGCCCACCACCACCAGGGCCGGAGCGACGGCTTCGAACGGCACCAGGTTGATCAGCGGGGTGAAGAACATGGCCACCAGGAACAGCAGGCCGGTGACGATCGACGCCAGGCCGGTGCGGGCGCCTTCACCAATGCCGGCGCCTGCTTCCACGTAGATCTGGTTGGACGAAACGGATGCGCCGCCACCAATGATCGCGCCGAGGGCATCAACCTGCAGGACGCGGTCCACGTCAGGGATGTTGCCGTGCTCGTCCACGGTTCCGGCTTCGTGGGCCAGGCCCACCATGGTGCCCATGGCGTCGAAGAAGATGCTGAGCAGGATCACAAAGGCCAGCAGCGAGGCCCCGATGACGCCAAGGTGCTCGAACGCGCCGAAGGGGTTGGCCTTGCCGATCAGTGAGAGGTCCGGTGCCGCCCAGCCCGTGAAACTTGGCGCCACCAGTGACCAGCCCTGCGGGTTGTAGGTATCGCCGCCGCCGCTGGGGCCGATGTGCAGCGTCGCCTCAAGGATCACGGAGATGATCGTGGAGGTGACGATGCCGATCAGGATGGCGCCTTTCACCTTCCTGACCAGCAGCACAATGGTGAGGAGCAGGCCGAAGACGAAGACCGCCGTCGGCCATCCCAGCAGTTTGCCGTCAAAGCCGAGGCCCACCGGTACGGTGGTTCCGGCGGCATCCGGGAGTCGGCGCACAAACCCTGCGTTGACCAGGCCGATCAGCGCGATGAAGAGGCCAATACCCACCACAATCGCCGTTTTCAGGCCGTCCGGAACCGCCTTGAAAACTGCCGTCCGGAATCCCGTGAGGACCAGGATCAGCATGGTGACGCCGGCCAGGACCACCAGGCCCATGGTGTCCGGCCACGTCAGCCCCGGGTTGGTGGCAACGGTGACGGCAACAAAAGCGTTGACGCCCAGGCCGGTGGCCAGCGCGAACGGGTGCTTGGCCCACGCGCCCATGAGGATGGTCAGGACGCCTGCCACCAGGGCAGTGACTGCGGCAACGGCAGTGAAGCCCAGGGTGTTGCCGTTGGAGTCAGCCCCGGAAAGGATCAGCGGGTTGAGGACCACGATGTAGCTCATGGCAAAGAAGGTCGCAAAACCACCGCGGACCTCGCGGGAGAAATTGGACCCCCTCTCGGAAATCTTGAAATACCGGTCCAGTGCAGAGCCCTGCTTGAGCATTAGTCCTCCGGGTGAGTGATTGGGATTACTTGAATCCTATGGCTCGCGGGCCGGGCCGAACGGCAAATTCGCCTAGTCTGTAAGGAAGCCAACACAAAGGGAGCTATAGCCTCATGCGTTCCACCCGCCGTCCGTTGAATCTATTGCTGGGGATTCTCCTCTTCGCCGCCGCCTTGCTGGGCCTGGCCGCGCCGGCCTCCGCGCACGACGCACCGGAGGGAAGCTCACCCGCGGATGGTGACGTAGTTGCAGCGGTACCCGCTAAGGTCTCTGTCGCGTTCAACAATAATCCGCTGGGCCTCGGCGCGAGCTTCTCGGTCAAGGACGCGTCCGGTACGGAGTGGGCGGACGGTGCCGTGCAGATTGTTGACAACGTGGCGTCGCAGCCTCTCCGCGCCGGAGCCCCCGCAGGCGCCTACACGGTGAACTGGCGCGTGGTCAGCTCCGATTCGCACCCCATCGAGGGGACGTTCAGCTTCACTGCCAGTGCCGGAAGTAATGGAAGTACGACGCCGGCAGGTTCCGCTGCGCCGTCGGCTACCGGTCCGGCGTCGGGCGCTGTTCCCACGGAGGGCACAGTGCCCACGCTCGGGACCGCGGGTCCGGGGTCACCGGGCACTTCTGAACCTGTGACTGCATCTTCGGAGCCGTTCCCGTGGAGCATTGTGGGGTTCGCAGTGGTGGCGCTGGGACTGTTAGTGGCTCTGGGAGTCACGGCGCGGCGCCGGCTGAAATCCGGAGAGCAGGACTCGGAGTAACTCTCCTGGCATTCATTGCGCCGGGTGCCGGCCATTGGCCTGCCGCGCCGGCTGTTAGCTAGACCGGTGCAAGCTGTCCGCTAGGCTCGTGCAGGAAGGGCCGTAAGCCCGGCGGCAGAGTTGCCCGGTTGCTGGCGCAGTGTTGCGGAAATTGCCTTGCTGACAGTCTTGGCCTGGCGCAACACTTCCTTGGGCGAGGGAGCGATCAGTTCGCCCACACCCACCAGGTAGATACCGATTGCCCGCAGGGCAGCCGCCATGTTTTGCCCCAACGCCATACCCAGCTCAGCCAGCATGCGGCGCAGTTGGGCCTGCGCACAACGCGTGAGCACAATGGTGTCCGCCAGCAGGATTCCCGTTGCGGTGTGGACCTCCCACTGCGGCGGAGTCGAGTTGCCGGGCATGGCGTCCACCAGGTTCAGTTGCGACGCCCGGGTTGCGTTGCGGATATCCAGATGGTGGCTGGCGGCATAGTTCCGCAGGTGCCGGAGGATCTCGGAACGTTCAATGAGGCCTGCCGAGGCTGCGGAATCACAGCGTGGGAGCGATCCTGTTATAGGGAGGGATTGGCCTCCGGGAGTATCGAGACCGTCCACCACGATTGTCTCCACGCCACGCCTGCTGAGCTCTGAGGCCACGGCAAGGCCGGAAAATCCGGCGCCGATGATCACGGTAGTAGTCCGTTCGGTCCCGCTCACAGGCATGCTCGCCACCACACAGTTCCTCTCGAGAGAATCGGAAGTACAGGCATCTTTACCCTGCACGCGCCGCGGTACCCCCAAAGTTCCAGCTGCAGTGCCTGGCCCGGCATCTTTTGATGTTCCGGAACAACAGTGCATCGAACAATACAGAACAAAGCCGGGTCTGGGTAGCCCTCTTCTTCGTGACTGGAAAACGCATGCCCGAGTATCCGCCGCAGCCATAGTGATCCTTCGGACGGCCGCCTTGCAGCGGCCTTGAAGAGCGGGAATAGTGGGCAGTAGGGACGGTTGGCTTCGGAACGGCCGGCGTCTGGCAGAATAGCGGCAACATCAGGCAGTATCGCAAGGAGGCGGCCCCCATGGGACCACAGGAGATTCATCCGGACCCGGCCAGGGACGATCATGCTGATTCCCCGGCACCCACAGGCATCGTGGTGGGCGTTGACGGCTCGGAGCACGGCCAGTGTGCCTTGGTCTGGGCTGCCCGCGAGGCTGAACGCCGCCGCAGGCCGCTCCATATCGTGACTGCCTACTCTGTGCCTATCTTTGCGGCCTCAGGGCTCGACGGCGGTTATGCAACCGTGGACGATTCGGTAATCCGTGAGGGCGCTGAAGCCGTTCTTCGCCACGCCGTGGACAAAGTTTCCGGCTACAACATCGACGTTGATGCCACCGTCGAAAACGGCGATGCGGCCGGCGTCCTGCTGGACATTTCCGAATCAGCGGAACTTCTGGTGGTTGGCACCCGCGGCCGCGGCGGATTCGTAGGCCGGCTCCTTGGATCGGTAAGTAGTGCGCTGCCCGCCCACGCAAAATGCCCCACTGTCACCGTGCCGCTCATCTGCGCTCCGCGCCTAGGCGAAGAAGTGACTGACAAGCGCGCCAAAGCGGACGTGGCGAAAGAAGGTGTCCAGCCGGTAGAAAACGTTGTAGTGGTAGGCGTGGACGGTTCTGAACAGGCCCGCGTTGCCGTTCTGGAAGCAGCCAGCCAAGCCGAACGGCTTAGCGCCAAACTACGGGTGATCTGCGCGGTTCCGCAGTACACCGGTTCACTGGCCTGGGTTCCTGCGCCGATGGACCGGACAGCGTTGTTCGCGGACATTCGGACCCAACTGGACGCCGGCAGCCAGTGGCTCAAGTCCCACTATCCGGACCTGCCCATGGAGTACGAGCTCCTGGATGGCTCTCCCGTAGATGTATTGGTTGACCAGAGCCGCCATGTGGAGCTGGTGGTGTTGGGTACCAGGGGCCGGGGTGGGTTCGCCGGAATGCTGCTCGGCTCAACGTCGGATGGTGTGCTGCACCATGCCAACTGCCCCGTGATGGTGGTGCCGGACCGGGAGGACCCGCGGCTGGCAGACCGGGCAAACTTCGGACCTGTTCCGGCGGTCTAGACGCAGTTAGGCGTGTCAGGGCGCGCTTGGAGACCCTTGTTCAGGCAGCTGTTGTGGCGACTGTCGTGGCGAAAATTGCGCCAACTGCCACAAGGATCAGCAGGAGGATGACCCACACCGAAAGCGCCAGTCCGTTCAGCACCAGGCCGGTGATGGCCATGGCCTTGCCGGCAGGCTCCTTGCGGATGCCCACGATGCCCAGCACCACTCCGGTCAGGGGAACCACTACGGTCCAACCGAAGAGGACCGACGCAATCCCCAGCACCATACTGGCGATGCTGAGACCCCGCGGTGGTGCCTGCCCGTAGACCGGCTGCCCGGACGGAGGCACGTAAGGTCCTGGGTTGTTGTACGGGCTGTTGTAGGACACGGTTTCCCCCAGCTATTGAGCGTGCCCGGCGGCCGGGCGGCGGTCCTTTAAGCCTACCCGCCTTGTTGGGTGTGCTGTGGGTTGCTCCCTGGCAGTGCCTGTTGCCTAGTAGCGCGCAGCGTAGTGGTACGGCGCGCCCATCATCCAGCGCAATTCGGTGACATCGATGCCCTCAGAGGGGTTTAGTGCCTGGACCACACGGCCGCCGCCAAGGTAGATCGCGACGTGGTAGAAGTTGCCTTCCGAGCCCCAGAACAGGAGATCGCCGGGCTGTGCCTGGGACAGCGGCACCTTCGTGGGAGCGTAGGTGTACTGCGGGGTGGCCGTCCTTGGGAGCGATTTTCCGGCGGCGGCAAACGAGGTGAATACCAGGCCCGAGCAGTCAAAGCCATAGGGGCCCGTGCCGCCCCACTGGTAGTAATGCGGTGCGCCGACCTTGCTCAGGGCCACGGAGACAGCAGCCTGGTTGGAGCCGTCCGGGGCTGGAGCTGGAGGGGGCGGCGGTGCCGGTGGAGCGGGGGCCGGAGGAGGGGGAGGAGGCGCGGGGGCGGGTGCAGGTTCCGGCGCTGGTGCCGGAGGTGCAGGTGCTGGTGGTGCAGGAGCCGGTGGCGCGGGCGGGGCCGGCGGATTCGGCGCAGGGACAGCCGGTGCGGGAGCAGGACGTGCAGGAACCGGTGCAGGTGCGGGCTTGTTGTCCGCCTTGCCGTTCTGGGCGGCATCACGTGCGGCCTGGTCGGCGGCAGCCTTCTCAGCGTCGGCCAACAGTTTGGCCATCCGAGCCTCTTCGCGCTGCTTCTCCAGCCCGGAGATGCGCTCCGACTCAAGTTCCGCCGTCGTGTTTCTCAGCGTTGCCAGCTGATCGATCAACACCGTGCGTTGGGCCTGGGCGTCGGCAACTGCCTTGGCCTGTGCTGCGTTGGCTTCCTCGGCCTGGATTTTACGGATTTCGGCTGTGGCTGCTGCTTCATCGGCGGCCCGGCGGGTTTCGGCTGCCGTGGCCGTAAGCGCAACAGCCGCCGATGCAGCGGTTTCCGCCGATTCGAAAGCGCGGCTGCGGTTGGCAGAGATTGCTTCGAGGGTGGCGGCCTGGTGCAGGGCGTCACCGTTTCCGGACATAAAAGTTCCGAGGGACGGGTTCAGCCCGCCGTTGCGGTAGAGGTCACCGGCCAGCTGGCCAACCTCTTTGCGGGTGGTGGCCTGCTTTGCCTGTGCTGCTTCGGCACGGGACGTTGCGAGCTCCGCTGCGGCCTGGCGTCCCTGGAATTCCACCAAGGCGTCACCGTAGGCATTGTTGGCCTGCATGGAGAGGGTGAACGTGGCCTGCTGTGCGGCTACGGCAGCTTCGAGGATCTGTTCAATCTTTGCCACTTGCCGGGCACTGGCTTCTTCATTGGACTTGGCGGCGGCGATTTCCTCGGCGGAAGGGATGGCAGGTGCGGCCGGCAGCAGGACCGGTCGCATGCTGACACCGGGAGCGGGAGCTGCATGGGCAGGAACGGCAAATGATCCAAGCAGCGCGGCGACGCTGCACAGCACGGCGGTTTTCCTTGCCATGCCTTTTGCTGCCGTGCTGAAAGCGGAGCGGCTGGATCTCGCCGTGCCTGCACCTTTGGCCAAAGCCATACGCTGAACCTCGCTGGATCGGGCCGGAAGCAGTGAGGTTTGGTCGGCACATTGGTGTTGCCCCTCGGCGGATCATCCCGGCAGACAAGAGGCTACGTGCCCAAATGCCACTTTGGCAACATTGGTCACATCAATAACATAAACAACAAGAGTGTCATTCTGCCGGAATTTACGACGGCGTGTCCCGGCTAGGCGTGTTGGTGTGACTCGTGTGCGGAATGGCTGGCCGGCTCGAGCTGGAAGGTGCAGTGGTCGGTATCGAAGTGCGATCCCAGGCAGGTCCCCAGGTGGTCCAGGATCTGGTCCGCGCCGTGCGCGCTGAGCTTGGCATCTTCCACCACGATGTGGGCCGAGAACACCGGGACACCGGAGGTGATGGTCCAGATGTGGATGTCGTGGACGTCCACCACTCCGGGAATGCTGAGGATGTGTTCGCGGATCATTTGCACTTCCACGCCCTTGGGAGTGGCCTCCAACAAAACATCCACTACATCCCTGAGCAGGCTCCAGGCCCGGGGAAGGATCATCACGGCGATCACCAGCGAGGCAATGGTGTCCGCCGCCTGGAACCCGGTGGTCATGATCACGATCGCGGCGGCGATTACTGCCATGGATCCCAGCAGGTCGCCCAGCACCTCAAGGTAGGCGCCGCGCACATTGAGGCTTTCTTTCTGGCCGCCACGCAGGATCAGCAGCGATACCAGGTTGGCCATCGCGCCAAGCACTGCCGCCCAGAGCATAATGTCCGTCCGTACTTCGGGCGCTTCGCCGAACCTGCGGATCGCTTCGATCACGATCACCACGGCAATCACGATCAAGATCAGGGCGTTGGCCATGGCAGCCAGGACTTCGGCCCGCTGGTAGCCATAGGTCCGCAGCTCACTGGCGGGGCGGGTAGCAATCCAGGAGGCCAGCAGGGCGATAAAAACGCCGGCGGCGTCGGACAACATGTGGCCGGCGTCTGCAAGGAGGGCCAATGATCCAGAAAGTGCTGCACCGATGATCTGGATCACAACAACGGCCAGCGTGATCGCCAGAACAATGACCAGGCGTTTCCGGTGCTTGCCGGTACCGGTCATTCCGTGGGTGTGGCTGTGATCGTGTCCCATGTGCCTAGGGTATCGCTGGTGGCTGGGTGGCAGTTTTGCACCACTTTGCTCTGTTGGCCAGGAGGGCAGCCCCGGAAACGCGGGCCGGGCTGTGGCTCCCCGCCGGCAAAGTGGTGCAGAAGTGCTGCTGCCCGCCGGTTAATCCCAACCCAGCTCATGCAGCCGGGCATCGTCGATACCAAAATGATGGGCGACCTCGTGAACTACGGTGACCCCTATTTCCTCGATTACCTGTTCACGGGAGCTGCAAATATCCAGGATGGGCCTGCGGAAAATGGTAATCCGGTCCGGCATTGAGCCGGCGTCCCAAAACGAATCACGGTCCGTCAACGGTGTGCCCTCGTACAGCCCCAGCAGCACGGTATCCGGGTCCTCGCCGGGGCCGGGCTCGTAGTCATCCTCGACAAACACGGCAACGTTGTCCATGGCCCTGGCCAGTTCTACCGGGATCATCTCCAGCGCTTCGGCTACAGCGGCCTCAAACTCGTCAGGGCTCAGCTCGAAAGGCTGTGCGGGGCCGGGAACAATAGGCAGGCCGGGTGGAAGGTGGCTGGGCATATGGATGACTCTAGTCCGCGACCCCCACTGCAGGCTTACCCTGGCCACGCGGGTGGGAGCGGCGCCGGGTCAGGCCCACGCCGATCAGGCACAGGATGCCACCGGCCAGGCCCCAGATGGTGGGTACCTCACCCAGCACCAGCCAGGAAATCAGGATGGTGGTTCCGGGCACCAAGTACGTGGTGGCAGCCAGCTTCCCGGCGTCGATCAAGGACAGCGTGTAGGCCCAGGTAGTGAAGGCAATAGCGGTGGGGAAAACGCCCAGGTAGAGCAGGCCCAGGGTGGCGGAAAGCTCAGCGTGCTGCAGCTCGCTGACCAGCTGCCCCGAAAACGGCAGGCAGCAGACGGCACCCACCATGATCCCGAACCACGTTGCCTGGCCTGCGGGGAACTTCTTCAGCACCGGCTTCTGGATGATGACGCTGACAGCGGCGAGCACCGCGGCCAGGAGGCAGAGCAGCACACCGGCCACGTCCGCCGTCGAACGCTGCCCGGAACCGAGCGCAATAATCGCCACACCACTGAACGCCACCACGCTGCCAATCAGGAGCCAGCGCGGGAAGCCTTCCTTCAGGACGAGTCCGGCCAGGACGGCCACCATGATGGGGCTGACATTGATCAGGAGTGCGCTGGTGCCCGCGTCGAGCGAGTGCTCAGCCGCATTGAGCGCAACGTTATAGCCGCCGAACCACATCACCCCATACGCCAGGATGGGCCACCACTCGCGTCCCTTGGGAAGGACACGCAAGGTAGGCAGAACCACCAAACCGAGGACGACGGCGGCAACAGCCAACCGGCCCAGTGTCAAGGACCCGGGGGAGAAGGTTGGTCCTACCGCCCGGATGCCGACGAAGGCTGACGCCCACAGGACAACCGTGGTGATCATCGCGGCAATCGCGAGCGGTGGAACCCGGTCGGGTGTTTTTAAGGGGGCTTCTCCGGCACCGGCTGCGGCTGTAGTCACAGGATCGGGTGCCGGTTGGTCTGCGGGGGAGGCGCTGGTGTTCCGCCCGGTGGTGCTGCTCATGAATCCAATGTAGTTCCCGACGGCCGTGCCGGTCCGGCGGAAATCGGACAGTTCAGCGCAAATTCCTGCCATCCTGATCCTGCCGGTTCATTCGCGGCTGAACGGCCTGGGTTTTGTCCCGTTGTTTCCCTGCTCCGGTCCACTCCAGCAGGCGGTCCAGCGGCCAGGTATTGATGATCCGTTCCACGGGAACACCGTTGAGTTCGGCCCGTTCGGCGCCGTACTGCAGGAAGTCGAGCTGGCCCGGGGCATGGGCATCGCTGTCGATGCTGAACAGGCAGCCCGCCTCCACCGCCTGCTGAAGGAGGTTGTCCGGAGGGTCCTGCCGTTCCGGGCGGGAGTTGATCTCTACCGCCACGTTGTTTTCCACGCAGGCTGCAAACACACGGGCGGCGTCGAACTCGGACTGCGGCCTGGTGCCCCGCGAGCCCTCCACCAGCCGTCCCGTGCAGTGTCCCAGCACGTTGGTCCGCGGGTGGGTGATTCCGCCCAGCATTCTCTTGGTCATGGTGTTCCGGTCTGCCCGCAGCTTCGAATGCACGCTGGCCACCACCACATCCAGCTGATCCAGCATGTCCGGTGACTGGTCCAGTTCGCCGTTCTCCAGGATGTCCACCTCGATGCCGGCGAGCAGGCGGAAGTCCGTGCCGCCGTCGTGCTTCACTTCATTGGCGACGGCCGCGTTGATGGCCGCCACTTCCTGCAGTTGGGCGGTCAGGCGCTCGGCGGTGAGGCCATTGGCGATGGTGAGGTTGGGGGAATGGTCCGTGAGCGCGAGGTATTCACGCCCCAGGACCCGGGCGGCGTCCACCATCAGTGGGATGGGCGAACCGCCGTCGGACCAATTGCTGTGGCTGTGGAGGTCGCCGCGAAGGGCTCCGCTGATGGCAGCGCCGCCCGTTGCGAGGGGCTCTGTAGCCCGGGAGCGAAGTTCGGCGAGATAGTCCGGAACCGCGCCGTCCACCGCCTGGCGGATCACGGTGTAGGTGCGGTCGCCGATCCCTTTCATGGACTTGAGCCGGCCGTCGCGGGCCCTTGCTTCCAGTTCCTCAGGGGCCAAAGATGCGATGGTGGCGGCGGCCTTGCGGAAAGCCTGGACCTTAAAAGTGGCCGCACGCCCCCGCTCAAGCCAGAAGGCGATTTCGTTGAGTGCGGCGACGGCATCCATCTGACCATTTTGCACCCTGACGTGTCCGCTGTCAGAAGCATTCTGAGATACCGCTCCGGGCCGCTTCCTCCTGGAAGACCAGCCGATTTTGGATAATTCCCATCGAGGCCCTATAGTTTTAGAGTCCAGTTCGGAGAAAACGCATGAGCGAAGACGGAGAGCCACGGCTCGAAGCCTTTATTTTTGCCCTTCGAATTGAGTTCAGGCCCCCATCGTCTAGCGGCCTAGGACACCGCCCTTTCACGGCGGCGGCACGGGTTCGAATCCCGTTGGGGGTACACAAGGAACTGGTCCGGCAGGCTGAAAAAGTCTGGTAGGCTGGAGCCCTTGAAAAAAAGCGGTAGCGATGCCGCGTGTAGTGAAAATGCAGTAAACGCAAGGCCCTGTAGCGCAGTTGGTTAGCGCGCCGCCCTGTCACGGCGGAGGTCGCGGGTTCAAGTCCCGTCAGGGTCGCTTTGATTGCCGGAAGAGATTCCGGCCTTCATGGTGACATGTCACCTAGGCTCTGTAGCTCAGTTGGTAGAGCGTTCGACTGAAAATCGAAAGGTCACCGGATCGACGCCGGTCGGAGCCACTTTCGGCAAGCTCAACGCTCGCAGCTAGAACCCCGCAGTTCCCAGCAACGGGAGCGGCGGGGTTTTTTCTTTGCCCGGATACGCCGCTGGCGGCATCCCGGCTTCCGTCCCGGCACGCTTCCGTGGGGACCGCGGGTTATAGGACAAAACGTGTGTAAGTCCCGGGTGTGTCATGTGCGTCCTGCCCATCCTTTGCGGTGCCAGAGGCCTTCGTCTGGGCTGAGGCCGGTGCTGTAGAGCTCGGGTCCTGGGTTTCGCTC
>JAPSJV010000066.1 GCA_031178005.1 Pseudarthrobacter sp. | reverse complement strand
CACCAGATGGCCGGCGAAGGCGACGACGCCCTGTGCGGCATCACCCTGCTGCGCGACCGCAAGGCTGCCACCATCGGCTGGAGCAGCGACTCTGCCCGGGAAGTGGACGAAATTCAGTACTCGCTGTCCCAGGGCCCGTGCCTCACAGCGGCGGAGGAAGAACGGGAGGTCCACGTCCCGGACCTTCTCAAGGAGAACCGGTGGGGCCCCGACTATGCCAATGCCGTGGCATCCCACGGGCTGCGCTCCGTACTCTCGCTGCCCTTCAGCCTCCAGGGTGAAGCCAAGGCGGCACTGAACCTGTACTCCGAGGCCCCGCGCAAGTTCGACGACGCTGCCATCGCCCACGCCCGCGGCTACACCCGTGAAATCTCGGAGGCCCTTCGGCTTGCGGTCAGGTTTTCACTGCACTCGGACAGGGCCGCAAACCTGCGCGCAACGCTCGAGTCGCGGACCGTGATCGACATCGCCATCGGCATCGTCATGGCCCAAAACAGGTGCAGCCAGGAAACAGCGGTGCGCATCCTCACTGACGCCTCGAGCAACAGCAACGTCAAGCTCCGGGACATTGCCGCGTCCCTGGTGAACTCGGTGGGCGGCGCCGACGCGCGGACTCACTTCCAGGAGCCGGGACAGGTGCAGGCAGGCTAGCTGCTTGTGCCTACGGGCACGCCGGGATACGCTGACCAAGGTTGAGCCGTCGGCCATAGAAGCCTCTTTTGGAGTACCTATGGACAACCATCTTGATTCCCACGTTAACGTCGACCCCTCGGCCAAGACCGTCCGGATCGCCGTCCGCGGCAGTCTCGCCCGGGCATCCCGGCCGGACCTTCTGCAGGAAATCCAGCGGATCCGCGGCCTGGGCATAACGTATCCCATCACGGTGGACCTTTCCCGCGCCGCCTTCGTGGAATCATCCGCGCTCGCTGGCCTGCGCATAGACCTGAACGCCCAGGACTGCTGCCTGCAGGGACCGTCATCTGCGGCCGGGCCAGGCGTCTCCCTGGTGGTCATGGCCGGCAGCGGCCAGGACATGGCGGAAAGCGGGACAAACCTGGCCGTCTTGCCGGATTCCTCCCAGCAGGCCATTGCTCCGGTCTCCACGGCGTTTTCCCCGCTCACCAGTTACTCCTCTCCGGAACTGCTCGCAGCCAGCGATGCCGTTTTTGGGCTGCTGGACGATCCCGCAGGGCGCTGCGGGAATGAACTCCTCGCACAGTACGAAGCCATCTGCGAGGAACTCAGCCGGCGTGAGCTCTTTGAGGCGGCGGGGAAGCAGGCAGCCGGAAGCTGACCTGCCGCAGCGGAGCAACAGCTGGGTCCATGTTGCCGGCGCCTTTGTTGCGCCTGCCCCATCGACGTGTGCCCGCCCTTAAAGTGTGCCTAGGGTAGATGAGTGCCGTATGAAGGATCCCCAGGTCCGGAGCTGCAGCCGGGTTCTGACACGACCCGGCTGATCCGCCACGCCTCTGACCTGAAACAGTTTTCCCGCAGGGCCTTCCTCACCAGTGCGGGGGCGGCATCGGTTCTGGCCGCGGACATGCTGCTGACCCAGCAGGTCCAGGCGCAGCGCCAGGTGCACAAGATCCTCGTGGTGGAGGACGATTTCGCGGCCCGTTATTTCCCGAATGCCAGCTGGTTTCTGTTCCCCGGCTACAAGACCAGCTGGGAAGAGGCGCAGTGGATCCTGAACTCGCTGCGGGGAACGCTGAACCAGCGAGGCCAGCTGGCCGCCGTCGGCTATTCAAACCTCGGTCTGGACATCGACCAGATCGTCATCGCTGTGATCGAGCACGTCCGGGCCCGTAACCTGACCACGCTCTACTTTTATGGCCACAGCTTCGGCGGGATGGTGGCCACGCAGGTGGCGGCCCGCCTGCTCGAACTGCACGGCGTGGAAGTGGCCCTCATCGTCCTGGACTCCAGTCCGTACAGCAAGTACGACGTGCTGGACCAAAGCTGGTTCGACGGTGTGGTCTTCCTGTACGAGCGCGGGTTCCGGGTGCCGTCGGTGCTGCGGGGCGGCTACGAGCTGGGAGAGCGGGTGGTGCACAAGAACGAGCGCACGTGGCGTCAGATCCTTGACCAGACCCTCGAGCAGCTGTCTCCGATCGCACCCTCCAGCGTGCTGATCCAGTCAGAATCCGCGTATATCTACCACTTCGATGCCACCCGGTTCGCCGGCGGTATCGGAAATGCCCGGATGGCCTACATCGGAAATCCCCGGGACCAGACCGTCAACTACCAGACGGCACACCAGTCCTGGGCGCGCACGTTTTCGGCGAACATGGCCTCTGCGGAACTCCGCACCGAGGGGGCGCTTCCCGCCCACGCCAGCCCGGGCTGGAACCCGTTCGTCTACAGGCCCATCCTGGCCAGCCTGCAGGACGAAGTCCTCCCCCAGCCGGCAGGCGGAGGGAAAATGACGCCGTTCTAGCGGCGCCCTTCCGGCAGGCTGTCAGATCTGGCTCTTGAGGTCCGCCACGGAGTCCAGAACCTGGTTGGGCCGGAAGGGGTAGCCGGCGATTTCCTCTCGTTGAGTGATGCCGCTGAGCACCAGCACCGTGTGCAGGCCTGCTTCCATGCCTGCCACGATGTCCGTGTCCATCCGATCGCCGATCATGGCAGTGGTTTCGGAGTGGGCATCGATCTGGTTCATGGCGGAGCGGAACATCATGGGGTTCGGCTTGCCCACGATGTACGGTTCGCGGCCGGTGGCCTTCGTGATCAGCGCCGCGATGGCTCCGGTGGCCGGCATGGGGCCATCCTTGGAGGGGCCGGTGGCATCCGGGTTCGTGGCGATGAAGCGGGCTCCGGCGAGGATCAGGCGGATCGCCATGGTAATCGCCTCGAACGAGTAGGTGCGGGTCTCGCCGAGCACTACGAAGTCAGGGTTCTGGTCGGTAAGGATGAAGCCGGCCTCGTGCAGCGCCGTCGTCAATCCCGCTTCACCAATGGTGTAGGCGCGATTGCCGGAATCGGAGCCGTGCACCTGGTCCTTGAGGAACTGCGCCGTGGCGAGGGCGGAGGTCCAGATGTTTTCTTCCGGGATCTCAAGGCCGGAGGCACGGAGCCGGGCGGCAAGGTCCCGGGGAGTGAAGATGGAGTTGTTGGTCAGCACCAGGAAGCGCTTGGACGTGTCCACCCAGCGCTGGATCAGTTCCGCGGCGCCGGGGACCGCGTGGTTTTCGTGCACCAGGACGCCGTCCATGTCGGTCAGCCAGCACTCGATGTCCTGCCCGCTTCGGTATACCGCTGCCGATTCCTTTACCTGGTCCGCTTCTGCCATGTCTTCCTCCGCCGCTGATGGATGTTCCGGAGCCCAGTCTAGTGTTGAGGGGTGACTGAAACGCCCGGTACCCCGCCCGAACCGCAACCGCCCACCGAGGAAACTCCGGACCCGAAGGCGGAGGTCGGCGTCGGGCCCTGGGAAGGCGAGTGGCCCGAAGGTGGCCACTGGGACCCTGACCTCCTCGCCGACGGTGACCGGCGCAACGTGGTGGACAGGTACCGCTACTGGAAGCACGAGGCGATCGTCGCGGACTTGGACTCCAAGCGGCACGACTTCCACATCGCCATCGAAAACTGGCAGCACGACCTCAACATCGGAACCGTGGTGCGGACCGCCAACGCGTTCCTCGCCAAGGAGGTGCACATCATCGGACGACGGCGGTGGAACCGCCGCGGGGCGATGGTCACCGACCGCTACCAGCACGTCCGCCACCACCCCACAGTCGAGGATTTCGTGGCGTGGGCGCAGGGGGAGGGGCTGACGATCATCGGTATCGACATCTTTCCCGATTCGGTGCCGCTGGAAACGTACGAGCTGCCGCGCAGATGCGTGCTGGTCTTCGGCCAGGAGGGGCCGGGCCTGACGCCGGAGGTGCACGAGGCCGCGGAAGCGACGCTGTCGATCGAACAGTTCGGCTCCACCCGCTCCATCAACGCGGGCTCCGCGGCGGCGATTGCGATGCACGCCTGGGTGCGCCGGCATGTGTTCGGCCAGCGCGTCTAACTC
>JAPSJV010000065.1:1398-4091 GCA_031178005.1 Pseudarthrobacter sp. | reverse complement strand
TTTTACTTCCACGGCCACCCGGATCTTCCGGTCAGCCTGATCGGCAAGACGCGCACCGCCCTGCTGCTGCTGGGCACGCCACTGCTGTTGCTTTCACAGCTGGATACCCCTTCCGCCGGTGCCTGGCTCGTTGCGGCGTGGATCGTGCTCGGCCTTGGGCTGGTGGGCCACTGGGTGGCCGCCTACAACTACTTCTGGGCTATCCGCCGCAAAGGCAAGATGCGGGCCGACAACGGCGGTGGCAGCTGATGGTGTGGCTTGCGGTTTTCCTGGCCGTACTGGGCGCGTTTTTCCTGGCCTTTGGTGCACAACGCCAAGGCAGTGCCGTGAAGGCCGACACCGGCGGGCTGGCCCTCAGCTCCAACGGTTTCCTCCGTCTGCTGCGGAACCCCCGGTGGGTTCTCGGGCTCCTGCTGCTCTGTATCGGCATGGGCATGAATGCCGTTGCGCTGGTCTCCGCCCCGCTGACCGTGGTGCAACCGATCGGCGCGATTGCACTTGTCATCACCACGGTGGTCAACGCCAGGGACCAGGGGCTGAGCATCAACCGGGCCACAGTGGTGGCCATCTCCGCCTGCGTGACCGGTTCAGCCCTGTTCGTCCTGCTCGCCGTCTTCGTCACGCAGGAAAACCACCACGTTAATTCCGACGACGAACTTACCATCGTGCTGCTGCTCGCTTTGGCGGTGGGCCTCTTTGGCACGCTGGCGGCCATGTTCAAGAACCGCATGAGCGCCTTTATCTACATCCTTGGCGCGGGCATCTTGTTCGGTTTTGTGGCGGTGCTGACCAGGATCATCGGAAAGCACCTGCTCGATCCGAACGGGCAGACCTTCCTGAACGTGCCCTGGTATTCGCTGGTCGCTATCCTGGCGGCGGGTGGGTTGGGCTCCTGGTTTGTGCAGAGTGCTTACTCCACCGGACCGCCGGACCTCGTCATTGCTGGGCTGACCGTTATCGACCCCATTGTGGGAATCGCCATCGGCATCATCATCCTGGGGGAATTGCGGCCTGACGTCCACGCCGTCATGGCCATTGCCATGGGTACTGCTGCATCCCTTGCTATCGTGGGGGTAATCGCCCTCTCCCGGCATCATCCCGAGGTCACCAAGCGGAAGAAGGACGCTCGGAAGGCCGCGGGCAGGGCGCCCCACTAGCCGATTTTTCGACAGCGGGCCAGGCGCGAACGTGCCAGCGCTTTATGTGCCAGTGCCAGCCGGAGCGGTCAGCCGCAGCTGACCCCGCCGTGACCACCAGGAGCTTTCCACGTGACAAGACCCGATGCCCAGCGCCCACTGACCGTCCTGATTGCGGCCGACACCTACCCGCCCCACGTCAACGGAGCAGCCCAGTTCGGCTACCGGCTGGCCAAAGGCATGACGGGCCGGGGACATAATGTCCATGTCCTCGCCTGCCGCCAGGACAAGGGCAAGAGCTTCACGGAGTTCCGCGAGGAAGCCACAGTCCACCGCCTGCGCTCCCACGGCGTCTTCACGCACGAGTATTTCCGGATCTGCTTTCCCTGGGAGATCAAGAAGGAGATCAGCCTGCTTTTTGAGAAGGTGCAGCCGGACGTGGTCCACATCCAGAGCCATTACATGATCGGTGAGCACGTGCTGTACGAAGCCGTGAAGCGCGGCATCCGCGTGGTCGCCACAAACCACTTCATGCCCGAGAACCTCAATCCCTTCCTGCCCTTCCCGCAGTGGTTCAAGGACATCATCGGGAAAATCTCGTGGCGGGACATGGGCAAGGTAATGGGCAAGGCCGACGTCGTGACGACTCCTACACCGCTTGCGGCCAAGGCCATGCACCAGCACGCCTTCCTGCGGAAGGTCCTGCCGCTTTCCAACGGCATCGACTCCACTGCCTACGAACTCAAACCGGGCGAGGTCATCGAGCCCCACGCCAACCCGACCGTCCTCTTTGCCGGACGCCTGGCCGAGGAAAAGCACGTGGACGTGCTGATCAAGGCAGTGGCTGCCGTCCCGGCAGACCTGAACGTCCGCCTGGAGATCGTCGGGGGAGGCGAAGTGCGTCCGGCCCTGGAAGCGCTTGTCGAGCGGCTCGGCCTGCAGGACAGGGTGAAGTTCCTGGGCCTTGCCAGCGATGAGGATCTTCGCCGGGCGTATATCAGGGCAGACATCTTCTGCATGCCGGGAACGGCCGAACTGCAGTCCCTGGTGACCCTTGAAGCGATGTCCGCGTCCACTCCGGTTCTGCTGGCCAATGCGATGGCCCTGCCGCATCTCGTGCGCGACGGCGAAAATGGCTACCTCTTCACGCCGAATGACAGCAAGGATCTGGCGGGGAAGATCACGCGGATTCTGCGGCTGCCGGCGGAGGAGCGCAAGGCGATGGGCCAAGCAAGCCGCTGCATGGTGGAGCCGCATAGCATCCAGGGCACCCTGCAGACATTCGAGGACCTCTACCGTGGCGCGACCTACGACGACAAGGTCGTCTAGGTCCGGCTGGCCTAAACCCGTTCGCCAGTTTGCTAGAGTGTTTTTGCCCCCCAGATGACGGGCCCGGTCACCCGGGCGCCGGAACTCTGGGACGGCACCTCAGATACAAGGGGCTATAGCTCAGCTGGTTAGAGCGCGGGACTCATAATCCTAAGGTCCTCGGTTCAAGTCCGAGTAGCCCTACCTGTTCTGCAAAGAGCCGCGGGCGCCGGCCAACCGCGGCCCCCG
>JAPSJV010000065.1:0-1388 GCA_031178005.1 Pseudarthrobacter sp. | reverse complement strand
CGCGGGGTGCGGCTCCGCGTGCTCGGCGCCGCCGTTTATGCCATTTTTTGTGGGTGGGTACCGTCGGGGCCCCCCTCCACCGGGCGCCCGCGGTTCTCTCTGTTTTCGGAGATAACCGGCCTTTCTCAAACCACTTGGGTTTCTTCCACCAGCCAGGGTATGTTACTGCTCAGTAACATCACCTCTGGATGCCCCCGGCATGAAGACCGGAACTTTCAGGTGACCGCTGCCCACCATGAAGGAAACCCCATGTCCATAGCCAATTTCGACATCAACAGCCTTCCCTGCGCCGACGGTGACTTCTTCGCCTTTGAGCAGCTGCTCGGCAGCAAGGAGCAGGACCGGCTGGCGGAGATCCGGCACTTTCTCGCCCGCGAGGTGAAGCCCATCGCCGTGGACTGCTGGAACCGCGGCGAGTTCCCCATGGAACTGATTCCCAAGCTGGCTGAGATCGATTTTGTGAGCCCCGTGCGCCGGCAGGGCCACTCGAACCTCTTCGCGGGCATCGTTCATGCCGAAGTCACCCGCGCCGACACCTCAATTGCCACCTTCTTGGGAGTGCACGACGGACTGTTCACCGGCTCCATCGAGGCGCTGGCTTCGAGCGAGCAGCAGGACGCCTGGCTGCCGGATATTTACTCCCTCAGGAAGATCGGGGCCTTCGCCCTGACGGAACCGCTGGGCGGCTCCGACGTCGCCGGTGGCACGCGCACGACGGCCCGGCGCGATGGCGACCAGTGGATCCTCAACGGCGCCAAGCGTTGGATCGGCAATGCCACGTTTTCGGACTGGGTGGTGGTTTATGCCCGGGATGTGTCCGACAACCAGGTCAAGGGATTCCTCGTGGACACCGCCCTGCCCGGATTCACCGCCACCAAAATCGAGAACAAGATTTCGCTGCGCACGGTCCAGAACGCGGACATCACCCTCCAGGATGTGTCCGTTCCGCACTTTTCCAAGCTGGCACATGCCAACAGCTTCCGGGACGCCAACAAAGTGCTCAAAGTCACGCGGCTCGCCGTGGGCTGGCAAGCTGTGGGCCAGCAGCTGGCCGCGTTCGATGTGGCCCGCCGCTACGTCCACAAGCGCCGCCAGTTCGGCCGCCCGCTTGCCTCCTTCCAGCTGGTGCAGAGCCAGCTGGTGCAGATCCTGGGCAATGCCGTCAGTTCCCTGGGGATGATGGTGCGCCTTTCCCAGCTTCAGGATGCCGGGCAGGCCAGGGATGAGCAGTCTGCCCTGGCCAAGGCCTTCACCACCGCCCGCATGCGCGAGAGCGTGGCCATCGGCAGGAGCCTGCTGGGCGGAAACGGCGTAGTGACCGACTTTGAGATGGCCAAGATCTTCGCCGATGCAGAGGCCATCTACTCCTACGAGGGCACGCACGAGGT
>JAPSJV010000037.1 GCA_031178005.1 Pseudarthrobacter sp. | reverse complement strand
AAAAGAACTTAGCCTTCTGCTCCGGCGTGTATTTCCTCCGGCTGGCAGCTTCCTTCGTTAAAGGCGACACGGTCGTTGCAACTCCCAAAAATTCTGGGTGTTGCAACGACCGCTAGAACCCGCCCTGAAAATTCTCCGAAGGGGGCTTTGTTGTGTGCTGAAAGTATTTGTGTGCCGAAAGGATCAGGCGCCGAAGGGCAGGCGTGGGTCGATGTCCTGTCCGTCCCAGGTTTGGCGGACCCAGCCATGGTGGGGGTCGTCGCTGATCAGCCATTCGCGGACGGGACCGGGGCCGGCCATCACGTTCAGGTAGTACAGGTCGTAGCCCGGAGCAGCCATGGCCGGGCCGTGCCAGCCGTAAGGCACCAGGACAACGTCGCCGGTCCGCACCTCGGCGGAGACATCGATCGGACGGTCATCCGAGGCATAGACGCGCTGGTAGCCAATGGCGTCGGCGTCGGCGGGTGCACCGGACCCTGCGGCAACCCGGGTCTCGAAGTAGTAGATCTCCTCCAGCTGGGTCTCGCCGTCCTTCTCCTCATCGTGCTTGTGCGGAGGGTAGGAGGACCAGTTGCCGGCGGGGGTAATAACCTCACAGACAATAAAACGGTCCGCTTCCAGCGCGGCGGGCGTTCCAAAGTTGTGGACCTGGCGCGAACAGTTGCCCGCACCCCGGAGTTCCACGGGCGCTTCGGCCGCGGTCACCAGCCTGGTGGGGTACTCCGCAGCCGCCGGCGCGGTGGCAACTGCCACCCTGCCGCCGTCGGAAGTGCTGATGGTGACGGCACGGCTGATTCCTGAATAGAGGACGTCGCTGGGGCCATGGAAAACAGATTCCCGGCCCTGCAACGGATAGTCCTGGCCATCCACGGTGACGGTGAAGGAGCCGTTCAGCGGCACCACGATGCGTTCCTCATTCGTGGCAGGAAGTTCGACGGCGGCGCCCGCGGCCAGGGTGGCAACCTTCAGGCCCGTGTGGGACCAGCCGTCCACGGTGATCGATGAATCGGACGTGCCCAGGGAGATGTCCCATTTGCCATCGGCGGCGGTGCCCAGGGGGTAGACCCAGTTGGTCATCAGTGATGTCCTTGCGTTAGCGCTGTACGAGTGTCATTTCAAAGCTGTAGGAATCGGCGCGGTACACGTGGTTGCCCGTTTCCACCCGGCGCCCGGTGTCGTCGGTGGCGGTGCGCTCCATGGTGACCAGCGCCGAGTTGGCTTCCGCGTCCAGCAGGCCGGCCTGGTATTCGTTCGCGATTGCTGCCCCGATGCGCTGCGTAGCGAGCCGGAAATTGACGCCGCCCCTGCGCAGGATGGCATACAGGCCCTCCGCCGCCAGCGTGGCTTCATCGATGGAAACAACGTCGTCGCGGACCCAGTTTTCCATCAGCGCCAGCGGCTTTCCGCCCACTTTACGGAGCCGGGTGAAGTGGTACACGGAGGAACCGGCCGGGAGCTCCAGGGTTGCCAGGGTGGCGGCGTCGGCCTCGCCGTGGGAAAAGCTCAGCACCTCCGTGGTGGGCTTCTTGCCGTTGGTGGTGAGGTCATCGAACAGGCTGGACAGCTCCAGGTGCCGGCGGACCTGGCTCGAAACCACCTGGGTCCCCACTCCGCGCTTGCGCACCAGAAGCCCGGAACGGACCAGCTCGTCCATGGCTTTGCGCATGGTTGGCCTGGATAGGTTGAGCTGCGCAGCCAGGTCAATTTCGTTGTCCAGCCGGCTGCCGGGCTCCAGGACTCCGCTGTGGATCGCTGCCTCTATTCCCTGGACCACCTGGTGGTACAGGGGCACGGGCGAAGAGCGGTCGATGATTAGTCCAAGTTGATTCGCCACTGAAGTTCCCTCAGATTCCATGTTTGCCCGGCCATCACAGTGCCCGGACAAACGTCGACTATGTTCTCTTGATAGGACATAGTCCCATCATCGATGGTAGCAGCAGTCCGTCTGGGATCAAGGGACCTGCAGTGTGGTGATTAGGCTTGGGACATGAATCCTTCCGGGAGCCTGACGCCCAGCCCGCGGACCCTTGATGTGCAGAGTCTGGCTCATTTTGACGGTCTGCTGGCCGAACGCCCCGGCAGCGCCCACGGGTGGCATGTCCAGTCGCTGGACCTCCGGGGACGTTCTGAAGCGCTGGGCCAAGTGGATGTCCGCGGCGCGGTTTTCCTCGGCTGCACCTTCGATCCCGGCGTCGAGGACCGGCTGCGGAGCAACGGCGCGTTGCTGTTCCCCCGTTTGGAAGGGGTTCCGTTCGACGCCTACCGTGGCCGGCTCTACACCCCACAGGAACTTTATGCAGGGCTGGAGGCGCATCCGTACGAGGAACTTCCGGACGCCCTGGTGTATCAGTGGAGCATTCTTCCGGACCAGCGGCACCGGCTCGACGCCACGTTGGCTGCGGCCTTGCATGACCATGCGATTGGCGACGCCCTGGACGAACTGCTCGACGGCGGACGGCAAAACGGCGGGAGCTTCGTCGGCGTGATGGGCGGCCACGCAGCGCAGCGCGGAAGTGCGGAATACGCCGCGGCGGCCATGCTGGGCCGGAAGTTGGCGCTCGCCGGACGGACGGTTGCCACAGGCGGTGGACCGGGTGCCATGGAGGCCGCAAACCTGGGTGCCTACCTGAGCCGGACGACGCCGGAAGACCTGGAGGAGGCGCTGGGTACCCTCGCTGCCGTCCCCGGCTTCAGGCCCTCGGTGTCCGCGTGGGCACGGAAGGCCGCCGCCGTCGTCGAACGCCATCCGGAAGGCGCGGAATCGCTGGGGATTCCCACGTGGTTCTATGGGCATGAGCCGCCCAACTACTTCGCCACGCACATTGCCAAATACTTCGCGAATGCCGTGCGCGAGGCGGTGCTGCTGGAACTGTGCGACGCCGGCATTGTGTTTCTCCCCGGAGCGGCCGGCACGGTGCAGGAAATCTTCCAGGACGCCTGCGAGAACTACTACGGCGCGGTCCAGACCGTTACGCCCATGGTCCTGGTGGGCCGCGACTACTGGACCCGTGAGTATCCTGCCTGGCCGCTGCTGGAAAGGCTCGCCGCCGGCCGTCCCATGGAGCGCCAGGTCTTCCTGGTGGACAACGTGGACGAAGCCGTGGAGATCCTCAGCTGATCCGTCAGCCTACGACGGTGCCGAAGACCAGGCCCAGGAGGTAGCTGACCATCGCCGCGCCCAGCCCGATGGCCAGCTGGCGCAGGCCGCGGGTCAGGGGTGAGGTTCCGGAGAGCAGGCCAACGACGGCGCCGGTGAGCAGCAGAGCGAGGCCCACCAGTACGCCGGCCACAACCAAAGCGGTCATGCCGGTCAGGCCGAACAGGAACGGCAGGATGGGAATGATGGCGCCGGACGCGAAGAATCCGAAGCTGGAGAAGGCCGCGCCCCACGCGGTGCCCACTGCTTCATGCTGGTCCCCGGCATCCGGCAGTTCCGGCTGTAGGGACAGGCTGGGATCGCAGTCGCAAGGCAGCAGGCCCATGCGCTCGGCAACCCGGTGCTTGGCTGCTTCATGGGACATTCCGCGGGCCAGGTAGACCAGCAGCAGTTCGTTATGCTCCAGGTCCAGTTGGGGCGCCGCGGCCAGCGTGATCTGTGTGGGGCGGGTTGCCGCCAGGAGCTCCCGCTGGGACCGGACGGAAACAAACTCGCCGGCGCCCATGGACAGGGCCCCGGCCAGCAGCCCGGCAATACCGCTCAGCAGCACCACGCTGCTGGCGACGCCGGACGCGGCCATGCCCATTACCAGGGCCAGGTTGCTTACCAGGCCGTCGTTTGCGCCGAAGACTGCAGCACGGAAGGTACCGGCGAGCCGGTTCCGGCCGCGGGTGGCCAGGCCGCGTACTACTTCTTCGTGGATTTGTTCGTCAGCGGCCATCGCGGGTGTGGCGTTGGGGTCTTTGGTATAGGGGGAGCGGCCTTCGGCACGCTGCGCCAGGGCCAGGACGAACACCGACCCAAAGTGCCGGGCCAGGAAGCCAAGGAACTGGCTGCGCAGGGATGCGGCGCGGGGTTTGCCGGCGTGATCACCCAGCAGTTGCAGCCAGTGTGCCTCATGCCGGCCTTCAGCCTCGGCCAGGGCCAGCAGGATCTCGCGTTCCTCACCGGTCCGGTTCTGTGCCAGGTCCCGGTAAACGGCTGCTTCCGCCCGTTCGTCCGCGAGGTACTGGCGCCAGCGGCGGTAGTCCGCGGCGCTGGGTTCGGGCTTGTTGTTCGGCGTGTTTGGCTGGGGATCGGCGTGCTGGTTGTGGTGTGACACAGAAACTCCTGGTCTGGAACGGGGCATGGTGCGGCCCCATTGACCGGTCCAGCCTACGCCGGATCTGCGCGGATTTTCGGCTGGTATTCCTCACTTGCCCGTTTCGGCATACCTCAACTTTGCGGCCGTTCCATGCGGTATTCCTTGACCGGTGGAAGCTCCGGTGCTGTCATGAAGGAACCAGATCCATGCAGTGCAATGGGAGGTTTTGCGCAGATGGCCACAACAGAAGAACCAAACGATCTTCCGGTTCCGGACACCCTCGAATACGATCCCGCATACGACTATGCAGAGGACACTGCCGTGGACGAGGACTGGGATGAGGAAGACGACGCTATCGACGCCGAAGACAACGTGGTGATCCACACCCCGCCCGTCCTGCCGGACGAGGACCGGCCCGTTCCCGTGGATCCGGACGAGTTCCGCGGCACTGAATAACCCCCACGCATCGATTGCTCCGTAGGTGTCGTTTTGGGCCCTCATAACGACATTTACGGAGCAATCGACGTGCGCCCACGCCGGAAGGGTTCCCTGGCCGAGCTTGCGAGGTTAGGGTCCGGTGGGGAGGATCAGGGGGACGTGACCGTCAAGGGCACTTCGCTGTCCTGTCCGGCAACCCGGCGCCGCCAGTTCCGCATGACCTGCGGATCCGTGGGCTTGGTCAGTAGTGAGACAACCACATACACAACAGTGGAGGCAATCAGGCCGAAGTAAATCGGTTCGTTGGCGTAGACGCCGTCCAGGGGTGCCTTGGCGTTGATCTCCAGCACGATCATGGTGCCGAGGGTGATTACCGAGCCAACCGCCATGGACGCTGCCGCGGCCACTCCGGTGCCGCGCTTCCAGACCAGGCCGCCCAGGATGGCAACCAGCAGGCCGCCTACCAGGATGTCGTAGGCAATGGTCAGGGCGGCCACAACGTCTTTGGTGATGATGGCGATGACGATTGCCACGATGCCCAGGCCGAGGACCCACATGCGGTTGGCCTTGACGTCGTGCTCAGGATTATCGGTGTCGTCAGTGTTGATGGTCTTGCCGAACCAGCCGGCGACGAAGGGCAGGACGTCGGCGCGGGCAACGGTTGCCGCGGCGATCAGGGCGCCGGATGCGGTGGACATCATGGCCGCCACTGCAGCTGCCAGGACCAGGCCGCCCACACCCAGGGGAAGAAGGTTCTGTGCCACCTCGGCGTAGACATCGTCCTTGAACTCGATCTCGACGTCGGCCAGGGCAACGTTGGCTGCCATGCCGATCATGGCGCCGGCGGCGCCGTAGAGAATGCAGTAGATACCGGCCGTTGCGCCGCCCCAGCGTGCGACGGTGGGGGTCTTGGCGGTGAAGACGCGCTGCCAGATGTCCTGCCCGATCAGCAGGCCCAGGGTGTAGACAACGAAGTACGTGATGATGGTCTGGACGCCGATGCCGTCAATCTGGAAGAAGCTCTCATCGACGCGGCTGCGGATGCCGTCCAGGCCACCGGCGGCATTCAACGTGAAGGGCAGCATCAGGAAGAAGATGCCAACGGTCTTGATGACGAACTGCACCTGGTCTGCCAGCGTGATGGACCACATGCCGCCAATGGTTGAGTAGACCAGCACAATGGCGCCGCCGATGCCGATGGCCAGCGCCCGGTCCCAGCCGAACAGCACCACAAAAATGGTGGCGTAGGCGCCCGTTGAGGTGGCGCAAAGCATCAGGGTGTAGGCCAGCATGACAATGCCGGAGGTCTGCGTGGCTTTGCTGCCGTACCGCAGGGTCAGCATTTGGGAGACTGTGTAGATCTTCAGCTTCTGGATGGTGCCCGCGAACAGGAGGCTCAGGAGCAGGACGCCGGCGCCAATGGCCACCACCAGCCACATGCCGGAGATGCCGTACTGGTAGCCCAGGCCGACGCCACCAACGGTGGAAGCGCCACCGAGGACGACGGCGGCCATGGTGCCGGTGTAGAGGAAGGGGCCCAGGCGGCGGCCGGCCACCAGGAAGTCACTGTTGTTCTTGGTGCGGGACTTGCCCCACCAGCCAAAGGCCAGCATGGCAATCAGGTACACCACCACAATGGCGATGTTGACGAATTTTGCGTCCATGGTTGGAGCTCCTGGATCCGGGAGGCTGACCGGCCGGGGAAGCCGCAGTGCCTGGGGGTTTGATGCTGTGCCGGGATGGCAGTTCGCGTTGCTCCTGCATTTGTGATTTCAAATACGCAACACTTGTTGCATATACGTTAGATTGTGACTGGTGTAACAGTCAAGGCGTGACTGCCCACTAAGATTGCTCCAGTACTGGGCCCCAGGCAACTGGCCGCGAAAGGTTTTTTGATGAAGGCACTACCCGTTGAGCCATCCAACGCCCCCGTGGCCATCGGCTCCAGGATTCGCGCGGCCCGGCAGTCGCAGCGGCTCACCATAGAGCAGGTTGCCGACGCCACCGGACTCACCAAAGGCTTCCTCAGCCGTGTGGAGCGGGACCTCACCTCGCCGTCGGTCGCTTCGCTGGTGACGTTGTGCCAAGTTCTGTCGATTTCGATCGGTGAACTGTTTGCGGCACCGGAAACCCATCTGACCAAGCGCGATTCCGGGCCGCGCATTTCCCTGGGCGGCCAGGGGATTACCGAGCGGCTGCTGACGGCCCGGTCCGAGCGCCGGCTGCAGATCATCCAGGCAGTGATCGAGCCGCGGGGCCGGGGCGAATCCGAACTCTATGCCGTGGATTGCGACGTTGATGTGCTCCACGTCATCAAGGGTTCCATTGAGCTGATTCTCTCCAATGAGAAATACGAGCTGGAAACGGGGGATACCGTCACGTTCCCTGGCCGCGAACCCCACACCTGGGTCAATCCCACCGATGAACCCGTCGAGGTTTTGTGGGTCTTGGTGCCGGCCGCCAGCCGGTAAGCCTTCCTGCGGGTGGTCGAGACCGTCGAGCCTCCGGTGGTCGAGCCTGTCGAACCCAGTAAACAGGTGATGCATATAAGGAAACTTCAGGTGTATGATGGCAGTCACATCCACCGATCGTCCCTGAAGGAAGGTACATCTTGGAAGAGTTGCGCATTGAAGCCAACGGTAACCTTGGGCCCATTGATTCGTCCCGTATTCCCCGCTACGCCGGAGCAGCCACCTACGCCCGACTGCCGCGCTTGGACCAGGTAGCCAAAGCGGACGTTACGGTAGTCGGCGTCCCCTTCGATTCCGGAGTTTCCTACCGCCCCGGCGCCCGGTTCGGAGCCAACCACGTCCGTGAAGCCAGCCGTCTGCTGCGCCCGTACAACCCGGCATGGGACGTCAGCCCGTTCGAGAACATCCAGGTTGCCGATGCCGGCGACATGGCGGTCAACCCCTTCAACATCAACGAGGCCATCGAGACCGTCCAGCAGAACGCCCTTGACCTGACGGCCAACGGCAGCAAGCTGGTTACCCTGGGCGGAGACCACACCATCGCCCTGCCGCTGCTTCGCGCCGCCGCAGAACGTGCCGGCGGCCCCATCGCCATGCTGCACTTCGATGCGCACCTGGACACGTGGGACACCTACTTCGGCGCCGAGTACACGCACGGCACGCCCTTCCGCCGCGCGGTCGAAGAAGGCATCCTGGACACCGAGGCGATCAGCCACATCGGCACCCGCGGCCCGCTCTACGGCAAGAAGGACCTCGACGACGACCACCGCTTCGGCTTCGGCATTGTCACCTCGGCAGACGTTTACTACCAGGGCGTCCTGGAGACTGTGGCCAAGGTCCGCGACCGGATCGGCAACCGTCCGCTCTACATCTCCGTGGACATCGACGTCCTGGATCCCGCGCATGCTCCGGGCACGGGCACTCCCGAGGCCGGCGGCATCACCAGCCGCGAACTCCTCGAGATCATCCGTGGCTTCCGCGGCATGAACCTGGTGGGCGCCGACGTCGTCGAAGTGGCCCCGGCCTACGACCACGCTGAGATTACCGGCGTTGCAGCCAGCCACGTGGCTTACGAGCTCATCACCCTGATGGCGGACAACGCTGTTGAGGGCGACCGCTTCGGTGCTGCCAACGGTTACGCCGCGCAGGCCCTGGGCCAGGAAAACCGCAGGCCGGCTGGCTTCGCGGGCGCCCCCGCCGGGCTCGCGAAGTAGCAGGCCATGATCGATTTCGATCCAGGCGCTCCTGCGGCCACTAAGGGAACCGACGTGCGCAACGGCGGGGACCTCGTCGTCGAAACGCTTGAGGCGCTGGGCGCCAAGACTGTTTTCGGCATTCCCGGCCAGCATGCGCTTGGCCTCTTTGATGCGATGGGCCGCGGCAATCTGCACTTCGTTTCTTCCCGCGTGGAGAACAACAGCGCGTTTGCCGCGGACGGCTACTCCCGCGCCACGGGGGAGGTGGGGGTGCTGTTCCTGTCCACAGGCCCGGGCGCGCTGACGTCCCTGGCAGGGCTGCAGGAAGCCTACGCAACCGGTGTTCCCATGGTGGTTGTGGCCAGCCAGATTCCGCTGGACGGACTCGGTGCCAGGCGTAAAGGCATGTTGCACCAGCTCGATGACCAGAAGGCCTCGGCGGCGAATGTCACCAAGAGCCAGCGCCTCATCCAGCACGCTTCCGGCATCCCGTCCGCCATCCAGGACGCCTGGACGGAAGCCATCTCTTCGCCGCAGGGCCCCGTCTGGATAGAAATTCCGCAGAACGTGCTGCTGGACCCGATCATGGTCCCGCCGGTGGAGGACGCGCTGGCGGTTGCCGCTGACAATCCGCCGCGTGTGGAGCTGGTGCGCGAAGCCGTTAAATGGCTCACGACGGCGGAACGTCCGGCCATCATCGCGGGCGGCGGTACGCGCCGGGGCAAGGGGGAGAAGTCCCTGCTTTCCATCGCGGAGCAGCTGCGCGCTCCTGTCATCTGCACGCCGGGCGGCAATGGTGCGTTCCCGTGGAACCACGAGCTCTCCCTGCAGTCCTGGATCGAGGACCGTTACATGACGGACCTCCTGGAGGATGCCGACGTCCTGATCGTCATCGGTTCTTCCCTGGGCGAGGTCACGTCCAACTACTTCACCTTCGAGCCGCGCGGCAGGATCATCCAGATCGACGCCGAACCGCGCGTCCTGGAGTCCAACAGGCCCGGCCTTGGCATCCGCGCCGATGCCGGCCAGGCCTTGTCGGCGCTGGATGAGGCCCTCGCCGGAGCCCTTGCGGAGGCCCGTCAACAGGGCGCCGCTGTCACTCCGGATTGGCGCGGCACTTCGCCTGAGGACCTGGTCAAGGAATCGCTGGGCAAGGTCCGCCACCGCCTGGAATCCCAGGACCTGGCCAAGGAACTGAAGTTCATGTCGGACATCCGCGAGGCTGTCCCGGCGGACATGCAGACGTTCTGGGACATGACCATCTCCGCGTACTGGGGCTGGAGCTGCTGGGACGCCCGGGAGGGTCAGTTCCACTCCGCCCAAGGCGCCGGCGGGCTGGGCTACGGCTTCCCGGCGGCAATCGGTGGAGCTGTGGGTCTCGAAACGGTTGACGCACCGTCGCGGGTGCTGGCGGTTTCCGGTGACGGCTCGTCGATGTATTCGATTTCCGAACTGGCCACAGCCAAACAGCACAACGTGCCGGTCACCTGGCTGATCGTCGACGACGGCGGGTACGGGATCCTGCGCGAGTACATGGTGGGAGCGTTCGGCAAGGCCACGGCCACCGAACTTGCGCGGCCGGACTTTGTGAAACTGGCGGAAGCCTTCGGTGTTCCCGCCCGGCGGGTATCCCCGGAGGACGTGGGGGACGCGCTGAAGGCGGGCTTCGAGGCGGATGGGCCCAACGTCGTCGTGGTTGAAACCCTCCTGAAGATGTTTGCGCCGACGCACCTGGACAGTTGACCTGATGTCCTGCAAGCAGGCCCCGGTTCCTGATGGAACCGGGGCCTGCTTGCGTCTGTACGCCTTGTTCCGCTGGAGTGACGTCGAACTCATTACTTGCCCTAGGCAACCAATTGTGAATATAGTTGCTTTAGGCAAACAAGTGAGAGGTGTCGTCGATGACGGTTAAGTCGGACACGGCGGTGGATCTGGTCTATCAGATCTTCGATCTCCAGCGGGCCGTGCGCTGCATAGCCAGTGCGAGCTTCAAAGGGCAGGAGACCGGCGTCGCACTGCAGGGCGTGCTGCGCTTTGTTGGCGAGGGGGAGACCCGCGCCACCCGGCTGGCCGAGAGGCTGGGCGTCAGCGCTCCTGTCCTGAGCCGGCCCATCGCGGACCTGGAGGAGCAAGGTTTCGTGGTCCGACGGCCGGACCCCGACGACGGCCGGGCCCAGGTGGTTGCGCTCAGTCCTGCAGGAGCGGAGAGACTTCACAGGATCGAAGAACAGCGTGTTGCCGCCCTCCAGGAACTGCTCCACGGATGGAGCGAGGAAGACGCCGACGCAACGGCACAAACCCTGCGCAAACTCACCGAGTCACTCAAAAATTCAGCCCGGGCAAAGGCGGCCGGAACAATCATCACCACCTCTTAGGAGCACATCCATGGCAAGTCAGACTGCCGCCCCCATAGAGCAGGCCCTGCGGGAACCCGCCCCGGAAATGTCACACCGCCAGATCATGGAGGCCCTCACCGGCCTGCTGGCGGCGTTCTTCACCGCAATTCTGAGCAGCACCATTGTGGCCAACGCACTGCCCACCATCATGTCGGACCTGCACGGAACCCAGGTGGACTTCGCCTGGGTGATCACCGCTGCCCTCCTGGCCAACGCCGCCAGCACCCCGATCTGGGGCAAACTGGCCGACCTGTTCGACAAGAAACTCCTGGTCCAGCTCAGCATCGTCATCTTCGTTGCCGGCTCCGTCATGGCAGGTTTCTCGCACGACATGACCCTGCTGCTGACTGCACGGGTTATCCAGGGCGTGGCCATGGGCGGGTTGACGGCGCTGGCGCAGGCCATCATCGGAACGATGATTGCACCCCGCGACCGTGGAAAGTACTCGGGCTACATGGGCGCCGTGATGGCCGTTGCCACCGCCGGCGGGCCGCTCCTGGGCGGATTCATCGTGGACAGCCCGCTCGGCTGGCGCTGGACGTTCTTCGTCTGCGTGCCGCTGGCGATCGTGGCCATGGTGATTCTGCAGTTCACTCTGAAGATCAAGCACGTCCGCCGGCCCGCCAAGATCGATTGGCTCGGCTCCATCCTCCTCACCTCGGGCGTCAGCCTGCTGCTGATCTGGGTCTCCTTCGCCGGCAACCCCGACTACTACGACTGGGTGTCCTGGCAGTCAGCCGCCATGGTGGGCGGCAGCATCGTCCTTCTGGCACTGCTGGTCCTGGTGGAATCCAAGGTGGCCCAGCCCATCATTTCGCTGAAGATCATCTCGGAGCGCACCACCGCGCTCGCCATCGTGGCCTCCATGGCAGTGGGCGTTGCGATCTTCGGCTCGTCCACCTTCCTGGGCCAGTACTTCCAGGTGGCGCGTGGCGCGACTCCGACTGAGGCCGGCTTGCTGACCCTGCCCATGATTGCGGGGAACCTGATCGGCTCGGTGGCCACAGGCCTGCTGATCTCCCGCACGGGCAAGTGGAAGGGCTACCTGATCGGCGGTGCGATCCTCCTGATCGGCAGCTTGGCCCTTGCCGGCACGCTGGACCACACCAGCGACTTCCGCCTGACCTCCATCTACACGTTCATTCTCGGCCTCGGCCTCGGCATGCTGATGCAGAACCTGGTCCTGGCCGTGCAGAACACGGTCCGTGCCTCGGACATTGGTACCGCCAGCGCTTCCGTAGCGTTCTTCCGCTCGGTGGGTGGCGCCGTCGGCGTTGCAGTCCTGGGCGCACTGATGTCCAACCACGTCAAGGATCTGACAGCGGAGGGGCTCACCGCTGCAGGAATCCCCAGCGACGGCGGCGGGCAAGGCGCCAAAATGGACCTGACCAGCATGCCTGGGCCCATCGCGGACATCGTGCGGGGCGCTTATGGCGACGCCACAGCCCAGGTCTTCCTGATCTCCGCAGTCGTCGCCGTGGTGGCACTGGTTGCGGTGCTGTTCATCAAGGAAAAGCCGCTGCGCAAGACGGTGGACATCCGCCAGGAGGGGTAGCCGGCCCGTCAAGATCAGTCCAAGGGATGATCTTTGCCGGCAGATGTTTCGCACAGGCAACGGATTTCGTAGAGTTGGAAAGCTACGGGTGTCATACCCCGCTGGTACCTCTTAAACCACTAACTCGAACTTACTTCCTAAGGATCAGTGGGCATGCTCCTCACCCTCATACGGCGGTACTCCCGTCCGTATTTGCCATACATCATTGCCGTCATAGTCCTCCAGCTCGCGTCCACCATCGCCGCGCTGTACCTGCCAAGCCTGAACGCCCAGATTATTGACGAAGGCGTCTCCCGGGGGGACACCGACTTCATCTGGCGGACCGGTGGCGTGATGCTGCTGGTTGCCTTCGTCCAGGTAGCAACCGCAATTGCCGGTGTCTACTTCGGTTCCAAGACGGCCATGGCCGTTGGCCGTGATATCCGCCGCGGCGTGTTCCGCAAGGTCACCAGCTTTTCAGCGAAGGATGTCAACGTTTTCGGCGCACCAACGCTGATCACCCGCGGCACCAACGACGTCCAGCAGGTGCAGATGCTGGTCCTGATGGGCCTGAACTTCATGGTCTCCACACCGATCATGTGTGTTGGCGGCATCATCATGGCCCTCCGCGAGGACCTCAGCCTGTCCTGGCTCGTCTGGGTTTCCGTGCCGGTCCTTGTCGCGGTGGTGGGCTACCTTGTGGTCCGCCTGATGCCGCTGTTCCGCAGCATGCAGGACAAGATCGACCGCATCAACGCCGTCCTCCGCGAGCAGATCATCGGCATCCGTGTGGTCCGCGCATTTGTCCGGGAACCGTACGAGACCAAGCGCTTCGGTGCGGCCAACGAGGACCTGACCCAGGTCTCCCTCAAGATCGGTGCATTGTTTGTCCTGATGTTCCCGGCCATTGGCATGATCCTGCACCTGTCCACCGCCGCCGTCCTGTGGTTTGGCGGCCAGCGGGTGGATTCGGGGGAAATGCAGGTTGGCGCGCTGACGGCGTTCCTGCAGTACCTGCTGCAGATCCTGATCGCCGTCATGATGGGCACGTTTATGGCCATGATGATTCCCCGCGCTTCTGTTTGCGCGGACCGAATCGGCGAAGTGCTGGATGTCGAACCGTCCATCCACGATCCCAAACAGCCCATCACCCCGGAGCGGCTCGAAGGGGTGGTGGAGTACCGCAACGTGAGCTTTGCCTATCCGGGAGCCGAGGAGCCTGTCCTCAGCAACATCAGCTTCACGGCGCGGCCAGGCCAGACCACCGCGATCATCGGGTCCACCGGTTCCGGTAAGACCTCGCTGCTGTCGCTCCTGCCGCGCTTGTATGACATCGCGGACGGGGACGTGCTGCTTGATGGCGTGTCCGTCAACCAGCTGGACCGCTCCGAGATCACCAAGCGCGTTGCCATGGTTCCGCAGCGTCCCTACCTGTTCTCCGGGACCATCGAGTACAACCTGCGCTTCGGCAAAACAGAAGCCACCGACGACGAACTCTGGGAAGCACTCCGTGTCGCCCAGGGTGAAGATTTCGTCAGGGAAAAGAAGAAAGGCCTGGACTCGCGGATCTCGCAGGGCGGCACCAACGTCTCCGGTGGTCAGCGCCAGCGTCTCTGCATTGCCAGGGCCTTGGTCACCAAGCCCAAGGTCTACCTTTTCGACGACTCGTTCTCGGCCCTGGACGTCGCCACCGACGCCCGGCTGCGGTCGGCCTTGAAGGAGACCACCGCGGACGCCACCGTGATCATCGTGGCCCAGCGCATCTCCACCATCACCGAGGCGGACCAGATCCTGGTGCTGGACAACGGCCGGATCGTGGACCGCGGCACGCACGAGGAACTCCTGGAAACCTCGCCCACCTACCAGGAAATTGTTGAATCCCAGCTGAGTGTGGAGGAAATGGCATGAGCGGCCCGGATAGCGGAGCCTCGTCAGGCTCGACAGGCTCGACCACAGATGTCTCAACGGCCGTTCCGGAGGACGACGACGACTTCGTTGAGGAGGAGTACAAGCCCTCGGAGGCCGACGGCGACATGTTCGGCGGGGTTCCGGCCAAGAAGGCCGAGCACTTCTGGCCGTCGGCCAAGCGCCTGCTGGGATTGCTGAAGCCCGAGGCCGCCGGCATTTATGCCGTGGTTGCCTTGGTGGTGGTCTCGGTGGTGCTCAACGTCATCGCGCCCAAGGTGCTGGGCCAGGCCATGGACGTGATCTTCGGCGGCGTGATCGGCAAGTCGCTGCCCGCGGGTGCCAGCAAGGAACAGGTGGTGGAGGGGCTCCGGCAGCAGGGCGAGACCCAGATGGCGGACATGATCGCCAGGATGGAACTGATCCCCGGTACGGGGATCGACTTCCAGAAGCTGACCGTCCTGATTTCCTTTGTGCTGCTGATGTACTTCGTGGCCAACATCTTTATGTGGCTCCAGGGCTACGTGCTGAACCGGATCGTCATGAAGGTGATCCGCAACCTGCGCGACAACACCGAAGCGAAGCTCAACCGGCTCCCGCTGAATTACTTCGATACCCGCCAGCGCGGCGACGTCCTCTCCCGGGTGACCAACGACGTCGACAATATCCAGCAGGCGTTGCAGCAGGCCTTTGCCCAGCTGATCAGCTCGCTGCTGACAGTCATCGGCATTGTCGTCATGATGTTCATCGTGTCCTGGCAGCTGGCGTTGATCGCCCTGATCGCCCTGCCGTTGTCCGGCGTGGCCGCAGGCATCATCGGATCCAGGAGCCAGAAGCTCTTTGCCGCACAGTGGAAGAACACCGGCGCCCTGAACGGCCAGATCGAGGAATCGTTCTCCGGCCACGACCTGGTGCGCGTCTTCGGCCGCGACGCCGATGCCCTGGAGCGTTTCGAGGAGCGCAACGAGGAACTGTACAAGGCCAGCTTCGGAGCGCAGTTTGTCTCGGGCATCATCTTCCCGGTGATGCAGTTTGTCTCCTATCTCAGCTACGTCGGGATCGCCGTCGTCGGTGGCCTGCGCGTTGCCTCCGGCTCCATGTCGCTTGGTGATGCCACGGCATTCATCCAGTACTCGCGCGAGTTCACCCAGCCCCTGGGGCAGATGGCCGGCATGGCCAACATGCTGCAGTCGGGTGTGGCTTCCTCCGAGCGGGTCTTTGAATTCCTCGACGCAGACGAGCAGGATGCGGAGACCGCCACCGAGCATCTGCCGGCCAAGACTGACGGCCACGTGGAATTCCGCGATGTCACGTTCAGCTACACGGCGGACAAACCGCTGATCGAGAACCTTTCCTTCACGGCCGAGCCCGGCAACACCGTGGCCATCGTCGGGCCCACGGGCGCGGGCAAGACCACCCTGGTGAACCTGGTGATGAGGTTCTACGAGCTGAATGGCGGCTCCATAACGCTGGACGGCGTGGACATCACGGAACTGAGCCGCGCCGAGCTCCGCTCCAAGGTGGGCATGGTGCTGCAGGATGCCTGGCTGTTTGGCGGATCCATTTACGACAACATCCGTTACGGCAACCTGGACGCCACCGAGGAACAAGTGATGGCGGCGGCCAAGGCAACGTTCGTGGACAGGTTTGTCCGCGCACTGCCGGATGGCTACAACACCGTGATCGACGAGGAAGGCAACAACGTCAGCGCCGGTGAAAAGCAGCTCATCACCATCGCCCGGGCGTTCGTGGCCAACCCGTCGCTGCTGATCCTGGACGAGGCCACCAGCTCGGTGGACACGCGCACCGAGGTCCTGGTCCAGAAGGCCATGGCTGCGCTGCGGACGGACCGGACCAGCTTCGTGATTGCTCACCGGCTCTCCACCATCCGCGACGCCGACACCATCCTGGTGATGGAAAACGGCAGGATCGTGGAGCAGGGCAACCACAAGGTGCTGCTGGCAGCCAAGGGAGCCTACTACCGGCTGTACATGTCGCAGTTTGCCGGGGCCGACGTCGAGGACGCCGTGGTGGATGATTCGACGGCGGTGCACAGCTGACACGCGTGAAAGACGCCGCGGCGGGCGGTTCGGAAGTGGAGCCCCAGCGCATCGAGGTGCAGCTGCCGATGCGCTGGGGCGATATGGACGCCTACGGGCACATCAACAACGTCCAGATCGTCAGGATGCTGGAGGAAGCCCGCATCGCGGCCTTCGGTCCGCCCAGGGGTGCCGGGCTGCCCGGCACCCCGCCGCCGGTCTCCCTTTTCGACACTGTCCCCGAGGGCACCTTGACCCTGGTGGTCGAGCATCGGGTCCGGTACGTCAGGACGCTGGAATACCGGAACATTCCGGCCCGAGTGTTTGTCTGGGCGGGTGCCGTGAAGGGTGCCAGCTTCGACGTGCACTATCTGGTGCAGGATCCCGTGACAGGGGAAGATTGCGTTAAGGCCACTACGCATTTGGCGTTCGTGGATGAGGCAACGGGCCGGGTCCAACGGCTCACGCCGGATCAAAAGGAACTGCTGGCGCCGTACATCGGTTAGCCCAACTAACTGCATCGGTCCCCAACTAGGTAGCAGTAGTTGCCGTTTAGAGGGTTCAGAAGGGCAACTACTGCTACCTAGTTGTATTACCCATTGAGGTTGGTGACGTTCGGCGTGGCGGGGTGACACGGAAAAGACCTCCGAGTGGAGTGGGGCTTGTCTAGAGTCCAATTCCACAAACGGAGGTCTTCGTGTCCCACCCTAACGCGTTTCTTGGTCCCGTGGG
>JAPSJV010000036.1 GCA_031178005.1 Pseudarthrobacter sp. | reverse complement strand
GCCTTGATGTCCGGGTTTGCGGTCACCTTGGCCTTGATCTCATCCGTGGCCGGAGGGTTGACGTGGACGGTAGGCACAGCGTGCAGGTCAACATCCTCAGAGGACTGGGTGACGTTCACCAGGATCATGCCAACGCCGCCTGCACGCTTGACCTCGGCGCTCTTGGCAACGCGGTCAATCACGCCACGGTCACAGACCACGATCTTGCCGGTGACTTTGGCGGGGTCCAGGGAGTCCGGTACACACAGGGCCGGGTTGGTGGCACCTGCCGCGGCAGCCGCCGTCGCGAGTACCACATTGGTGGCCGGGAGCTGCTCAGCCATCAGGCTGGCGCCGCGGTATTTGGACCCGTCCTCGAATTCGACAGTCCCCTGGAGTTCGCTGGAGAACGACGACGCCCCAACAGTCGTCAGCCACGGCGCACCGTGGTTGACGGTGCTGGCAGTGGGACCTGAGTTTCCGGCGGAAGCAGATACAAAGACGCCGGCGGATGCTGCCGACAGGAAGGCGAGTGCTACCGGATCCGTAGTGGACGTGGTGCTGCCCGAGATGGAGTAGTTCAGGACGTCAACACCGTCCAGGATTGCCTGGTTGATGGCGGCAACGGAGGCGGAGCTGTAGCAGCCACCGGTGTCCGGGTTGGTGTCCTCCCAGCAGACCTTATAGACAGAGAGCTTGGCAGCCGGGGCCACGCCACCGGTGATGCCCATGTCGCGGCCGCCCAGAGTGGCGTGGACGTCGGCGTTGCCCGCAGCGGTGCTGGCGGTGTGCGTTCCGTGGCTTCCCACATCAACGGGGGAAATCACTTCTTCCGGCGCACGTTCGGCAGGGGGCACAAAGCGCATAAAGTCATCGGCGAAGTAGCGCGCGCTCAGGACCTTGGAGTTACAGGCGCTGCCGTCAAAGCTTGCTCCCGTGCCCACTCCCGGCTGGCATTCGCCAACGAATGTGTCGCCGTCGGCCTTCAGCATGGCGATCTTGCCATCTTCAGTCCGGTAGGGAACTCCCACCTGCGGGTCACCGGTGAGCGGCTGGACGTCGTCGCCCGCGAAGAACGGGTTGGCCGGGGCATAACCCGAGTCGATAACGCCTACAACCACGCCCTTGCCGGCGTTCTCCGTGCCGCCAAAGACGGTGTTCCAGGACCCCTCAGGGCCGCTGAGCTTAAGGAAATCGGTGGTGGAGTAATCCTGGGTGTTTTCAGTGTCCGGGGCCACCACCAGTACGGACGGATCCTTTGCCAGCTGCACGGCCTGCTGGGCGGTGAGATCCGCCGAGAAGCCATTCAGTGCGGCGGTGAAGGTGTTCTTGATCTGGACATCTTCGGCAGCGGCAACCTGCTGCTGCTTTGCCTCGAGGTGCGCCTGGTAGCGCTGCACTTCAGGCCGGTCGGCGTCGAGCTTGCGGCCGTGCTCCGGCTTGGTGGCGCCCAGGCCGGGCGTTCCGCCGTCGTATGTTGCCGCAGGTTTCTCGGCCAGCACCACAATGTACCGGCCGTCCGGGTACGCGCCCGGATCGGTGTTTTTCTGCTGCACAACGGACGGCTGTCCTGCCAACGGCGCCGCGGTGGCGGGCATAACGGCTACGGATGTAAAAAGTAAAGGCAAGCCGACTGACAAAGCGGCTGCCCGACGGACCCCCTGGCTTCCTAAGAAGCTCTTTCCTGCTGGTTTCACGAGTGATGTGTACCTTTCCAATGGAACCGTCCCGGCATCGTGGCCGGGGGCATGTGGCTGGATTTACGGAGGTTGACAGGTTTTGACAACCGGCTCGCCCAGCCGTTCCCACAGTACAGATTGAGAGCTGAATATGACATAGAACACAACAAAGTTGTTCATGCTGTCATGGGGATTTACTTGCGCTTTGCACAGCGAGGGCAGACGGTGGAAACCTGGAACGTGCTTCAACGGCAACTGGAGGCAACATGCGATGGTGGGACCCGGTACCCGGCAACCCCTGGCCCCCCCGACATGGCCATCACCGTAGAGGAGCGGCCGCTTACGCTGACCACGCTCCTGTATGTACGCCATGCCTGGTCGATCGTCCCAGGCGCCGACATCCCGGACCTCACCCCGGCGCCCGACCCCGGGGCATCACAGATGCCGGACACTGCGACCGTTGAAGAATGGGAAACCAGGTGGCGGGAAGCCTGGTATATGGCCTGGGACCTTTACCACTTGGCAGACCCTGAGCGGCAGAAGCATGCCTCCCGGAAGACCCTGCGCCAGGACACAAAGCGGGACCAACCCCTCAACCCGGCCGTCCCTTTCCGGTGGACCAACGAGTCCTTTATGGCCGGCATGGATCACGAGGCCTTCAACGCGTGGTCGGTCCGTCTTGCCCCCATCCCGCCCCCGGACATCGAACGCCACAGCCTGGCGGACCTGATTCCCGCGTGGGAAAGCGGCCTGGACACCATCCTGGTTCTTCCTTACGCCGGATATTTTGCCAAGCGCTTCACCAGCCGCCACCTGGCGGTTTCTGCAGAGACCCGGAATGATCCGGACAGCTACGGGCGGGCGCTGCGGAGTCGGTTGTAAACCAAAGGCCTGCACGGTCTCCGTGAGGAGCCGCGCAGGCCTCGAGCTGGTGGGGCAGTGCCGCGTCAGACCGCCGTCGGCTGGTACGTCAGGCAGTCCGCCTGCTCGGCACCGGGGCCGATCTTTACGTCATGCGCATCGCACATAAGGTGGTCGTTGAACTTGCACTCCGCCCGCTGGCAGGCACCCACATGGGCAAGGACCTTGGGCAGCCCGCCCAGGGAGCTGGTATCGATGAAGGTAGCGCAGGATGCGTGCTCCGGGCTTCCACTGACGGTAATGGCGTAGGCCGTGCAGCCATCGTGGTTAAACGAGCAGGCTCCGACACTGCATGCTGAAACTTCGGCAACGTGAGCGGTCATGGTTCCTCCTGAATGTAGATCCAGATTGGCTGATGCAGCCACGCTACTCCGGCTGAACCGAAAAAGAACCGCGCGAATAGCGCATTTGTTTGTACCTAAATTGCCCGCATTCAGCGTCCCAGGTTTTACTGTCGCCCTATTGCCGTGGTGTGCGTACGACCTCACTGATCCACTGCCGCGTCTTTTCGTCGATAGGGCCGGTGACCCTGGTGTCCCTGGCGGCCCGGTCCGCCTGGATTTTCTGCCACACCATCCGTCCCAGGCCGGCAAAAACGGCAGCCGCAACGACCGGCAAAAGGAAGGACTTCGGATTCTCAGCCATGCGGCAATCCTAGATGAGCGGCTGCCTGCCGAACAGGCTGGTTTGCCCGGGCCCTGAATTGCCGCAGAACTTCCTGGGCTGTACTTCCGCAGCGAACTTTGAGCCGCATTGTTGCAGGGCTGAGGTGGTGGAAAAGCAGCTGGGCATGCGAACCCTTCCGGCCCGGTAGAATAAGGGGGCAAGCTCGCGGAGCGCCCGTCCATTCTGTTCCTGATCTCCCATCGGACCACTAGGCCACGGCGTGAGACGGCACCACTCCGTTGCGCCTGCACTGCGCCCTTACCCAATGCTCATGCACAGGAGTTGCCGGATGCCCCGGATCGTTGTTGACGTCATGCCCAAGCCCGAGATTCTGGACCCTCAGGGGAAGGCCATCGTGGGTGCACTCCCCCGTCTGGGCTTCACCGCGTTTAGCTCTGTCCGCCAGGGCAAGCGCTTTGAACTCACGGTGGACGGCGAGGTGACGGAGGAGATCCTGGCCCAGGCCCGCAACGCCGCCGAGACCCTGCTGTCCAACCCGGTGATCGAGGACGTTGTGAACGTCGAGGTCGTTGGAGCCTGACATGACTGAACTTCCCCTGATCGGCGGGGCTCCGGCTGCCGCTGAGATGTTCGACGGCGGCGCGCTGGCAGGTGCCAGGATCGGCGTCGTCACCTTCCCCGGCACCCTCGATGACCGCGACGCCATGCGTGCTGTCCGCCTCGCCGGCGGCACCGCGGTTCCGCTGTGGCACGCGGATACCGAGCTCGGCGATGTTGACGCTGTCATCATCCCCGGCGGTTTCTCCTACGGTGACTATCTGCGCGCAGGCGCCATTGCCCGGTTTGCGCCGCTGATGGGCAAGATCATCGACGCAGCCAACTCGGACGCGAAGCTTCCGGTTCTAGGTATCTGCAACGGCTTCCAGATCCTGACCGAGTCGCATCTGCTGCCCGGCTCAATGATCAAGAACGACCACCTGAAGTTCCTGTGCCGGGACCAAGTCCTGCGGGTGGAGAACAACACCACCGACTGGACCCTGGACTACGCGGCGGGCCAGGAAATCACCATCCCGCTGAAGAACCAGGATGGCCAGTACATCGCTGACGAGAAGACCCTGGACGCCCTTGAGGCGGAAGGCCGCGTGGTGTTCCGCTACATGGGTTTCAACCCCAACGGCTCGCGCCGGGACATCGCCGGAATCTCCAACGCGGCGGGCAACGTGGTGGGTCTCATGCCGCACCCGGAGCACGCAACGGAGACTGGATTCGGCCCTGAATCTCTCGATGGAGTCGGCGGCTCCGACGTCGATGGCCTCGGCTTCTTCACCTCCGTATTGACCAAGATTGTGGGAGGCAACAAATGACCGAGATCAATTCGGTGGTCGAGCCTGTAGGTTCGGTGGTCGAGCCTGTCGAGACCAAAAAGTTCAACATCGACACCGTCGAGAACGCCGCCAACACCCCTGACACCGATCTGCCCTGGGCCGAGCTTGGCCTGAAGCAGAACGAGTTCGACGAGGTCGTTAAGGTCCTGGGCCGCCGCCCCACCGCAGCGGAACTCGCCATGTACTCCGTGATGTGGAGCGAGCACTGCTCCTACAAGTCCTCGAAGAACCACCTCCGCCAGTTCGGCGACAAGGTGACCGAGGAAATGAAGAAGGACATGCTGGTGGGCATCGGCGAAAACGCCGGCGTGACCAACCTTGGGGACGGCTGGGCCGTGACCTTCAAGATCGAATCGCACAACTCGCCGTCGTTCGTTGAGCCCTACCAGGGCGCGGCCACCGGCATCGGCGGCATTGTCCGCGACATCATCTCCATGGGTGCCCGTCCGGTTGCCGTGATGGACCCGCTGCGTTTCGGCGCCATCGACCACCCCGATACCGCGCGTGTTATGCACGGTGCCGTTGCCGGCATCGGCGGCTACGGCAACTCGCTGGGCCTGCCCAACATCGGCGGCGAAATGGTGTTCGACTCCGTTTACCAGGGCAACCCGCTGGTCAACGCCCTGGCTGTGGGCGTTATGCGCCACGAGGACATCCGCCTGGCCAACGCCTCCGGCAAGGGCAACAAGGTTGTCCTGTTCGGTGCACGTACGGGTGGCGACGGAATCGGCGGTGCCTCGGTGCTGGCTTCCGAATCCTTCGACGACACCAAGCCGTCCAAGCGCCCCGCCGTCCAGGTGGGTGACCCCTTCGCCGAGAAGGTTCTCATCGAGTGCTGCCTGGAACTGTTCAAGGGTTCGCTGGTTGAAGGCATCCAGGACCTCGGTGCTGCAGGCATCTCCTGCGCCACCTCGGAGCTCGCATCAAACGGCGACGGCGGCATGGAAGTTGAGCTGACCTCGGTCCTGCTCCGCGACCCCACGCTGACTCCGGGCGAGATCCTGATGTCCGAGTCGCAGGAACGCATGATGGCCGTGGTCACTCCGGAGAACATCGCCGCGTTCGAGTCCGTCATGGACAAGTGGGCCGTGGAGTACTCGTGGCTGGGTGAGGTCACCGATACCGGCCGCCTCATCATCACGTGGGAAGGCGAAGTCATTGTCGACGTCGACCCGCGCACCGTTGCACACGACGGCCCGGTTTACGACCGCCCGTTCGCACGTCCGGAATGGCAGGACTCCGTCCAGGCCGATTCCTTCACGGGTTCCGTGCAGGATGCCGGCCGGCCCGCGGCTCCCGCTGAGCTCGCCAAGGCAGTGACCGAGCTGGTTGCTTCGCCGAACATGTGCAGCAAGTCCTGGATCACGGACCAGTACGACCGCTACGTTGGCGGCAACACCTCCATGGCCTTCCCCGACGACGCCGGTGTGGTCCGCGTTGACGAGGAAACCAGCCTGGGTGTTGCCCTGGCTACTGACGCCAACGGCCGCTATACCTACCTGGATCCGTACTACGGTGCGCAGCTTGCCCTGGCCGAGGCCTACCGCAACGTGGCCACCTCCGGCGCTGTGCCGATGGCCGTCAGCGACTGCCTGAACTTCGGCTCCCCGGAGGACCCGGACGTTATGTGGCAGCTCGCAGAGGCCATCCGCGGCCTGTCGGACGCCTGCATGGAACTGGGCATTCCGGTCACCGGCGGCAATGTTTCGCTGTACAACCAGACGGGCACCACGCCTATCCACCCCTCTCCCGTGGTGGCAGTGCTGGGCAAGCTCGACGACGTCGCCCGCCGCACGCCGTCGGGCTGGAAGGAAGACGGCCAGGCCATCTACCTCCTGGGCACCACGGCCAACGAGCTGGACGGCTCCGAGTGGGCGAACATGCGCGGGCACCTGGGCGGTTTGCCTCCCAAGGTTGACCTCGGCGTCGAACGTTCCCTCGGTGAGATCCTGATCAACGCTTCACGTGACGGCATGATCGATTCCGCGCACGACCTCTCCGAAGGCGGCCTCGCGGCTGCCCTCGTGGAATCCGCGCTGCGCTACGGCGTGGGTGCCCGGATCGCCCTGCAGGACGTTATGGACCGCGACGGCGTGGACCTGTTCACGGCCCTCTTCTCCGAGACCCAGGGACGCGCCATTGTGGGCGTTCCGCGTTCGGAGGAAGTCCGCTTCAACGACATGTGCACCGCCCGCGGCTTCGCCCACACCCGGATCGGCGTGGTCGATTCCCAGAGCGGCGAACTCGCCATCAACGGCGTGGACACCCTGTCGCTGGATGCGCTCCGCGAAGCGCACGAAGGCACGTTGCCCAAGTACTTCGGCTAGCCATCGAGTGCTCCGTAGTTGTCGTTTTGAAGCCTCAGAACGACAACTACGGAGCACTCGTTTTTAACGCCGCTTCTCCGGCCGCCAGCCGGCCTGGGTAAGGGCTGTCCGGACCTTGGCCACGGCAGACCGCGCGTCGTTGACCATGTGCCGCTTGGAAATCCGCACCTCGGTCCAGCCCAGTTCCGCATACCGCTCTGACCGTGCGATATCCCGCACTATTTGAGCTTCCTCGCTGTGGCTCTCACCCTCGTATTCAATGCCAACCTTGTATTCCGGGTAGGAGAGATCCGGCTGAACCAGCCTGCCACCTTCGCTGGCGGCAACCGGCAGATTGATCTCCGGTTCGGGCAGGTCAGCCCGCACAATGGCCAGCCGAAGCAGGGATTCCTGTGGCGAATCCGATCCAACCCGGATCCAGCCGATCGCTTCCTTGGCCTTCCTCAGCCCCCGTTTTCCCTTGTGCCGGTCGATCATCCGCTGCAGGTCGGCGATGCTGCATAAAGGCTCGTCCCGCCCCTCGAATTCCGGCCGCGGCATCCGCACGCAACTGTCGCCGGCCACAATGAGTTCATCCACAGACAGGGTCTCGGCCAGGTCCAGCCAGGTCCGTTCCGGAGTGGTCAGCCGGATGCCGTTGAGCGTCGTGATCTCGTCGTCGTAGAGCTTCATCCGGTGCACAATCACGTGCGGCCTGTTCAGGTGGGCTGCGCCTTCCGGCCTGATGATGTGGAACAAGTGCGTGGGCTCCTTCTGGTGTCTGCGCGGCAGGTCCAGGAGTTCAGCCGCAGTGAGGTGGGACGCGGCGCATCCCTGGTTGACCTCCACGAATGGCCGCGCGCGAATCTCGAGTGGGACATCCGCGGTCGGAATTCCAGAGCGGATGCCCCGGCCCAGCGCCACCAACGATCTGTGGCGAAGCCGCCGGACACTAACGCCGTGCTGCAGTGCCTCGGCAACGGTAAAGGGCCCGGCCTGAAATTCGGCTGGGAGTTTGCGCGCAGTTTTCATGCGCACATCAGAACAGATTTCCGCGCATGCCCGCAGAAGTTATCCACACCTTTCATCGATTGCTGAGCAGGTGTCGTTTAGAGGGCCCAAAACGACGTCTGTGGAGCAATCGATGGTCCTAGTGGTCCTCGCTGTGCAGGTCCCGGCGTCGCACGCTGAGCAGCTCGATTTCCGGCCGGGAGGCCACCAAACGTTCGACGGCGTCAAGCACCTCCACGAGGTGGCTGCGGTCCGCTGCGACTAGGCCGATTCCCAAGAGGGTCCGGCGGTGCTGGTCGTGGAGGCCGGCCTCGATGGCGGAGACGTCGTACCGACGCCGGATTTCGGCCAGGATAGGCCGCACCACCGAGCGCTTTTCCTTCAGGCTGTGCACATCGCCCAACAGGACGTCGCATTCAATCCAGCCAATCCACATCCCGGTCACCCTTCCTGGACCACGCGCGCCCATCCCAGTTGTTCCTGCTGCTTGCGGCTCAGGGATGCGACCACCAGATCGTAGGAATCCTCGATCATGTCCCGGACCATATCGTCCGGAAGCCCGCCGTCCAGCCGGACACCATTCCAGTGCCTCTTGTTCAGATGGTACGCCCCGACGATTTCCGGGTGGGCTGCGCGGAGCTGCACCGCCAGGACCGGATCACATTTGAGGCTGACGGAAAGCGCTGCCGGCTCCAGTCCGGAGATCGCAAAGATCTTTGCTTCCTGCCGCGCGCCACCGCTCACGGCCGCCCGCACTTTGAAGACGGACATCTCGGGTCCGAACGGAAAATCCTCGTAAGCTCCCGGGAATGTGAGGCAGGTATTCCGAAGTTGTGCAGCATCCATACAGCGAGCCTACAAAGCCCACGCGCCCGGTGCTAGCCTGCGGGAATGGACACTATTCCAGTTCTGGATTTCAGCACCGCCAAGCTGCCGGATGGATCATTCAACCCGGAGTTTATTGAGCAGTTAAGGGACGCCACCCACCGCGTGGGGTTCTTCCAGCTGACCGGCTATGGAGCCGCGCCGGGGCAGCCGGAGCAGCTGTTCGACGTCGTCAGGCAGTTCTTTGCGCTACCCCTCGAAGAGCGGATGAAGCTGGACAACCGCCTGTCGCCACATTTTCGGGGCTACACCCGGATGGGCACCGAGATGACGCAGGGACGGGCGGACGCCCGTGAACAGATTGACTATTCCCCCGATCGCCCGCCTGTGCTGAACTATCCCGCGGACCAGCCGTTCTGGCTGCTCCAGGGCCCCAACATGTGGCCTGATGACGCCCTGCCTGAACTGCGCACCGCAGCCATGGAATGGGGCAGCCTGATGTCCAGGGTCGGAGCAGGGCTGCTGTCCGCGATCGCTGTTTCCCTGCACCTGGAACCGGATCACTTCGATCCCGCTTTCGAAGGAACACCCGCCTGGATGGGCAAGCTGGTGCATTATGTTGGCGGAGTGGTGGAAGCGGCCGGCAACCAGGGTGTGGGCAGTCACGCCGACTACGGGTTTGTCACGCTCCTGCTCCAGGACAATGTGGGCGGCCTGGAAGTCCTGCCGCCCGGGACTGAGGAGTGGATTCCGGTCCAGCCCATTGAGGGTGCGCTGGTGGTGAACCTTGGCGAGATGCTGGAAGTGGCAACAGAGGGATATCTGGCGGCAACCATCCACCGCGTCCAGGCTCCGCCACCAGGTGTGGACCGGTACTCGGTGCCGTTCTTCTGGTCGCCGCGACTGGATGCCGTCATCGATCCGGTACCGCTGCCGGAGGACCTGAAGCGCGAAGCCCGTGGTATTTCCGATGACCCCAACAATCCCCTGCTGTCCTCATTCGGCATGAACATGCTGAAGGGCCGGATGCGCGCCCACCCGGACGTCACCGAACGCCACTATCCGGAAATGCTGAGGACCTGAAGCCTGCCCTAGAGCCCCAGCTTCCACGCGTGCTGCGCCGGGCAGGTGTTCATGACGACGTCGAGGCCCGCGGCTTCGGCGCGTTCCGCCGCAGCCTGGTCAATAACGCCCAGTTGGAGCCACACGGCTTTTGCGCCGACGGCAATCGCCTGGTCAACCACGTCCCCCACCCTTGACGAATTCACGAAGCAATCAACGACGTCGATCGGTTGCTTTTCCGTCGGAATCTCCGCCAAGGTGCGGTAGCCGGGTTCGCCGTGGACGGTATCGCCGGAGGGATTCACGGGGATGATTTCCATGCCAAGCCTGTCGCGGATCAGCAGGGAGACATCGTATGCGGACCGCCACTCATTGGTGGTCAATCCGACGATCGCCCAGCGGCCTTTGGTACGCATCAGTCTGTCGATAACTGCCGGATCGTTTACGTGAGCCATAAATAAAGCCTAAGCCCAGGGACAGGCCGCCGAGGCCCAAGCCTGCACTGATACAGGCCTGGGTGCAGTCAGCGCTTCGACCCGAGAACACCCTTCGAGAGGTCGCGGGTGTCCCGCACGATGCCCGGACGATTGCCGTTGGTGGCCCGCTCGGCGGGTGGCTGGACGGCTTCAATAACAGGTTCCAAAAGTCGAGTTGCGCGCCCCTGGTTGGCAGGAACGTTGTCTCTGCCGTCGCCCGTTCCTCCGCCGTCTTCGTTCGGAGGTTCACTGGTGCCGGCGTCCACGGCAGAGCCGTCGGAAACGGGGGCGTCGCCGGGAGCATCATGCGGAACGCTTCCGAAATCCGTCTGTCCGGACGGGGTCTTGGCAGGGTTACTTGCATAGTCCTGCTCCGGGTCCAACAGAGCTGGCTGGGGCCATGGTTTGGCGCCGACAAGGCCTGCGGGCAGGAACGAGTTCCTGGGAATGCCGGCGTGATCGGACACAGCTTCGCGCTTTCGGTCCTTGGTTTGTTCGTCACCGTCCGGGTTTGCCCGATGGTTTGCCCCGTGGGCTGATCCGTCCGGGGCAGGGTCCAGCCGTGCAGCGTCCGTGCTGCCTTCCTTCAAGGGGCCGCCGCCAAGCCCTGGACGTAACGGACCAGACTGGCCAAGCCCGAACGCGTCCAACGCCGCAGCGTCAGCTGCCGGGAGGGCTTCCTGTCTGGCAGTGGCCAACTGGTCTTTGGGCTGTTCAACGGAGGACCGTGCATCCACGGCTGGCGGCTCGAACGTAAACGCCAGATCCCGGAGGTCGCCCGGCAGCTGCGGAATGGTCGTGACCAGGACGGGACCAAGCCCCAGCAACTGGAACTGAACCCGCTGTGGTATGTGGGGCTGGCTGAGGTAAGGATCAGGGACGTTTCCCACGGCAGCCGCGGGAGGCACCTGACCCGCGGGCAGCGGCCGTCCGGGAGCGGCCTGTGCGGCACCCGCTGGTGGGGCCACGGCGCGGCCGGGTGCATTGTTCCGCTGGCCGGCCTGGGCGCGGGGGACGGTATCAGTCCGTTGCCCGACGGGCGGCCGCGCCTTGGCCCGCTCGACAACAGGAATCTCAGTGGGCGATTCCGAAACCTCGGAAGTTGAGCCTGTCGAAACCCCGGAATCCCGTGTGCTGGCTGCTTCCGGATCTTCATCCCCGATGACTGCCACAGGTTCCTCCCACCACCAGCTCCAGCCGGATGCGTTTTCACCCATAATCGACCGGTAGATGGAGGAGGCGGTATCCGGGTTGCTTGCGGCCACACCGGTAGCTCCCGCGCCCATGCCAACCAACACCGCAATGCCCACGACAATGGGACGGTGTTTATGCAGCCACCGCTGCCAGCTGCTGGGCGTGTGCCGCAGTGCCATCAAGGCGGCCAGCTCTTTGCCGGGAGGCGGCGCAGGGATCGCCGAGAGTTTGGCCAGCGGGCTCAGCAGGTTCCGCAGCGTTTCATCGCCGCCCAGGCCTTCTTCGGCCATAAACGCATCAAGGCCCTGTGTGGGTTCCTTCTTGTCCAGGCTCATGGTGCTACGTATTCCTTTACTGCAGCGCTCTCGCGAAGTTTCTCGAGTGCACGCCTCTGCAACTGCTTGATGGCCCCCTGCGATTTGCCCATAATTTCCGCGGTCTGTTCCACGGACAGGCCTGCAATTATCCGAAGCGTCAGGACCTCGCGCTGGTCATCCAACAGGACCTCCAGCAATTGAGCCACCTCAGTGGGCACGAGGGCGGCCATGGCGGCTGCCTCGGCCGAAGGCTCGCGGCGGACATCCGGTTCGGCATCGAAAGGCACCTTCAGCGGCGATCTCTGCTGCCTTCGGCGGTCGTCCACCATACGCGCATGGGCAACGGAGAAGATGAAGGTACGCAGCCCGTTCACTCCACCGGTGATTCCTTCGATCCGCGGGATCACGGTAAGAAAGACTTCCTGCATGGCCGCCTCGGGATCTTCCACTCCCCTGGCGGTGAGGTAACCCAGCACCTGGGATGCATAGCTGCGATAAACCAGATTAAAAAGTTCGGGGTCCCGGGCGTCCAACTCCAGCAGGACGCGGTCGGTCAATTCTTCTGTCACGGACTGACCGCCGGATGTCGGAGCGAAGAGCGCGAGGCAAAAGGGAAAAGGCCAGGCTGGAATGTGATGGGGGACAGATTCCAGCCCGGCCTTTCATACACGTAATCGTCAGGGACGTGCCGGGGGTTACGCGAATTCAAAACTTTCTCTAAAACTTTTTGGGACGGCGCGTAAATGCGAGAGAGGGGCACTGGCTCCGCGTTCCTATACGGCCGACACTCCACTCTGACTCCTCTGACGATCCCCTGCGCACTTGGCTTCATGCTACCGGGAGGCGGCAGTTCCCGGACTTACGGGACTGCAAGTGCCCCGTCCCGTAATGTACTTAACAGAGTTAAGGAAACCCTGTCATCTTGCGTATCTGAACGGTTTCGGCCTTGAACTGATGGCAAATCCGGACAACGTCCTCCGCCTGGGTTGACCAGCAAACACATCGACGCGGACGCAATGTTTGATGCGGTGGATTTCGACTCGGCCGGATTTGAACTCGAGTCTGCGTCCGCAGATGCCCCCACCCACATCTCCTCGCCGCCGGTTCCGGAATTTGCTTTATCCGTCTCCCGTCCGGGTTGCGGTGTGCGCGGCTGCCGCGGAGGCACAGGTACTGAAGCGCGGTGAACGCGGTGAATCCGTCTACGTTCCAGCCCGACGGCAGGATTACCGTTGAGGGCAGCGGCACGGTAGCGCAGGCCTTCGTCCCATAGGCGCGTATCTCCAGGCGGCAATTGCCTGCCGGAACTGCACCAACGACGACGGCGGGCTGCCCCGAAAGGGTGGCCCGCCGTCGTCGGAGGTGCTTCAAAACTACTGACAAACCTTAGTCGTTGATGAGGTCGTTGATCACGATCGTCTGGTCGCGGTCAGGGCCGACGCCGATGGCCGAGAACCGGGTGCCGGAGAGCTTTTCCAGGGCCAGCACGTAGTTGCGCGCGTTTTCCGGCAGGTCCGCCAGGGTCCGCGCACCCGTGATGTCCTCGGTCCAGCCGGCGAAGTACTCGAAAATGGGCTTGGCGTGGTGGAAGTCAGTCTGCGTCATGGGCATTTCGTCATGCCGCACGCCGTCGACGTCGTAAGCCACGCAAACCGGGATCTGCTCGATGCCGGTGAGCACATCCAGCTTGGTCACGAAGTAGTCCGTAAAGCCGTTGACGCGGGAGGCGTGCCGGGCCAGGACGGCGTCGTACCAGCCGCAGCGGCGCGGACGGCCGGTGTTCACGCCGAACTCGCCGCCGGTCTTCTGCAGGTACAGGCCCATCTCGTCGAAGAGTTCCGTGGGGAACGGGCCGGCGCCAACACGCGTGGTGTAGGCCTTGATGATGCCGATGGAGCGTGAGATGCGCGTGGGGCCGATGCCCGAGCCCACTGAGGCGCCGCCAGCAGTAGGATTCGACGACGTCACGAACGGGTAGGTGCCGTGGTCAACATCCAGGAACGTGGCCTGGCCGCCTTCCATCAATACAACCTTGCCCTGGTCCAAGGCTTCGTTGAGCACAAACGTGCTGTCGATGACCAGGGGACGGAGGCGGTCAGCGAAGGAGAGGAAGTAGCTGACAATCTCTTCAACTTCGATGTCGCGACGGTTGTACACCTTGACCAGGAGTTCGTTCTTCTGGCGCAGCGAACCTTCCACCTTCTGGCGGAGGATCGACTCGTCAAAGACGTCCTGGACGCGGATGCCCAGACGGGCGACCTTGTCCATGTAGGCGGGACCGATGCCGCGGCCGGTGGTGCCGATGGCACGGCTGCCAAGGAACCGTTCGGTGACCTTGTCCAGGACCTGGTGGTAAGGGGCCACCAGATGGGCGTTGGCGGAGATACGCAGCTTGGAGGTATCCGCTCCGCGGGCCTCGAGGCCGTCAATCTCCTGGAAGAGTGCCTCCAGGTTCACCACGCAGCCGTTGCCAATAATCGGGATGGCATTGGGGCTGAGGATGCCGGCCGGAAGGAGCTTCAGCTCATACTTCTCACCGCCTACGACGACGGTGTGCCCGGCATTGTTGCCACCGTTGGGCTTGACCACGTAGTCCACACGGTGCCCGAGCAGGTCAGTGGCCTTGCCTTTTCCTTCGTCGCCCCATTGGGCCCCGACGATCACGATTGCTGGCATGGGATCCTCCCCCATTCGTTTCGGGCCGCACCACGATGGGGCGGCGCCGTACATGAGAATGCCCCGGCTTGACTGGCTGCCGCTGGGCCCGCGAGGAGCGCAACGAATGCAAGAGTTCCGGGGCTCTTACCACCCAAGTTTAGCCGATCACAGACTTTCCCCAGTCGTTGGCACGCGGCAGCTCCCTGTACGCGTCAGGGAACTGCCGCGGTGAACCGTCGAACAGCAGGTGCTGCTACTCGCCGTCGGCCTCCTCACCCGGGCGGGAGGTCTGGGTGGCGAGGGTGTCCCAGAAGGAGGTATCGGCGTCGGCGATTGATCCGTCGGCAATGGCCGCAGCCGTGGAGGTCAGCGTGGTGACCGTCTGCTTGATCAGGTAGCCGTTGCTGCGCGCGCCCAAAGCGACGCCGTCCGCGAAGTGGTCCGACATGCCGCGCATCTCGAACAGCAGGGTGGCAATTCCGTATTCGACGGCGATGCCGTTACGGCTGATGGTCTCTGCGCTGCCGCCGGCATATTTACCGAGGTGGCCCCACCCGGTGGAGTCGACGTTATCGAAGACGACGGCGCCCAGCTGCTTGGACTTTTCGACGACGGCGGGATCGGCGTTGGGGGTGGTGGGGTACAGGATGGAACCGGAGACCAGCTTTCCGTCGCGTTCGCTGCGGGTTCCCTGATGGTGCAGGTCAATCATGTAGTCGATCCGGTACTTCTGCATCACGTTGTTGTGCAGCGCCTGCGTTTCCGGCTGGATCTTGTCCACGTGGTCCCGGTTCAGGTCCACTTCTTCTGCGTTGTAGCGCGTAAGGTGGCGGTCGCCCTTGGCCAGGTAGTCATCCAATGGGAAGTTCACGTCCCCCATGGCACCATCGGCATTAAGCATGGGCACCACCAGCACGTTGACGCCGTCAAGAATGCTGCCGGACTTGCCGGTTCCCAGGTGCCGGATGAATTCCATGGCGCCTTCGGTGGTGAGCTGTTCGTTGCCGTGCTGCTGGGTCAGGTACAGGATGGTGGGCTTGGCCGGATCCGTCATGTACTTGACCAGGTGGATGTCCCGGCCCTTTACCGTCTGGCCAATGACCTCCAGTTCCATGGCGGACTGGCGGGCATCGTGGTCCTTGAGGAAGGACACCATCTGGTCATAGGTGGCCAGATGGGAGGTGGTGATTTGCCCGTTGCCGTCGTAGTTGGGGCCCTCGCCTACGGCATACGCCGCGGGAAGCGGCGCCGCCACTACCGCGAGCGCCAATGCTCCCGCAGCGGCCAGGGTCCTGAAGGTTGCCAGTGGTTTTCTCACAGTGCTTGCCTCTTTCGAATTCCTTGAATGCGGCAGCCGTGCTCCCCCATCTGCCGGCTGTCACACCAGCCAAGCAAGCTGACCACGACCTGTCAATGGCCTTGACAAAAGCTGGGATCGGGAGAGTGGCGGGACTCCGGGGACGGCAGGTGTACAGGGGCTTGCTAAACTGATAGGGACTGACCAGGAATCAGTCCACACCACCTTTCAATCCACTCGGATCTGCCGTGCCTGTAGCACGGCGCAGCTTTCCCCGTGGCAGCTACGCCAAACCCGCAGGAGACCCAGCCCTATATGACAGCCCTGGCACCCGAATCTTTACGAGAGCAGCTCATGAACCGCCGCTACGAACCCAACGTCGCAGCTATCAACGAGCTCTGCGATTCCCTCCAGGGCACCAAGCCGGACACCGTGGTCCCGTACGTTGGCCCTGTTCACGACGTCGACGAGTGCCGGATCATCAGCCTCTACTCCAACATTGGAGCGGTTGACCCTTCCGGCTTCATCACGCCGGGCGACGACGACGCCGCCGGGCGCATGCTGGGCATCCAATGGAAGCTGGGCCTGCGTCCGGAATACGTGATGCCGTGGAACGTCCACCCCTGGTACACACCGGGCGAGGCCAACGGAAAGTTCACGCCGGACCAGATCTCCGCCGGCCTGAAACCGCTGCTGAAGTTCCTGGCGTTGGTTCCCCGCGCTTCAGTGATCGTGGCACACGGCACCGAGGCAAACCGCCTGGCCAACCTGCTGCTCAAAACCGAGGTCCCGCTGCTGTGGCGCCGCGGCCTCAAAACCTACAAGGTCCGGTCCCTCAGCGGCCGTGCCTTCGCAGGTAGCCCGGTTCGGCAGGAACAGTACCTCGAGGACATGCGCGTGGCATACGCCGACGCCATGGCCCGCACGGGACTGACTCCCGCATAGCCCGCGGTGGTTGAGCCTGTCGGATCTCGACAAGCTCGATCACCGGAAACGGCTCGATCACCAAAAACGGCTCGATCAGATGATCGAGCCGTTTTTGTCAGAAGCATCTTAGTTTGGGGCTATTTGCCTTCGATCGCTGCCTTGGCGGCGGGATCGGAGTCGTTGAGGAACTTCTCGATCCGCTCCGGCTCTTCCGCCTCATTGATGGCGGCCGAAGCGCGTCCCAACGAGTACAGCGCGCGCAGGAAGCCGCGGTTGGGTTCGTGCTCCCACGGGATGGGGCCAACTCCGCGCCAGCCGTTGCGGCGCAGCGAGTCCAGTCCACGGTGGTAACCCACCCGGGAGTAGGCGTAGGAATCAATGGTGCGGCCCTCAGCCCAGGCTTCCTCGGCCAGGACGGCCCAAAGCAGCGAGGACGTAGGGTGCTTCTCCACCAGGTCAAGCGCTTCCTGGCCGGCTTCAAGCTGCTCGTAGATCTCGGTCTCGGCGGGCAGCAGGGTAGGCTCCGGACCCATCAGGTTCCTGCGGAACTCGTCACCCATTCCTAGAAGGTCTTTCCGGCGGAGCCCAGCTGGCGGGTGGCTTCTACAACACGTGCGGCCAGTCCGGCCTCGGCGGCGGCGCCCCAGACGCGGGGATCGTAAATCTTCTTGTTGCCCACCTCGCCGT
>JAPSJV010000016.1 GCA_031178005.1 Pseudarthrobacter sp. | reverse complement strand
AAAACAACCAATTCATATAAATAAATCGGTATCAATAAACTTGGCACACTATTGAGTTCTCAAACAACAGACACACCCGGCACCACCACAACAACTTCTCAGCCGTGGATCGCTCCGGAGCAACTTTACTATCTTAGGCGCTGTCCGCATCCCTGTCAAACCGGTGTTTTCCGACCCGTTGAGCGGATGGTGTTACCGGCTGACTCCGGGGAGCAGCGCGGAAATAAACTCTACCACCACTCCTCCGGGAGCGCCAATCCGCTCCCGGAGGGTAGTGCGTTGAAACGCCGTCCGATCAGACAGCGGGCGGGATGACGTCTTCCGAAACGTCCACCGGCTTGAAGTACGCGGCTCCCAGCGGCGGCAGGCTGACAGTCAGCAAAGCGGGCTGCCCGTCGGCGCCCGGAGTGGATGCAAGCTGAGCCCCTACGTTTAACACGCCCGAGCCACCATAAACAGTGTTGTCAGTGTTGAGTACTTCCACCCACTCCCCCGCCAAAGGGACTCCGAGGTCAAAATCGTGATGGGGGGCGCCGGAGAAGTTCACTGCGCACACCAGCGGGTTGCCTTCGCCATCCCAGCGGATGAAGGTCAGTACGTTGCGGTCAGCATCCCCGCCGTTGACCCACTGGAAGCCGGCAGGTTCGTTGTCTTTGCGGTAAAGCGCCGGCGTTGAGCTGTAGACCTCGTTGAGGTCCTTGGTCAGCAGCTGCACACCGCGGTGGGCAGGGATGTCAGCAAGGAACCAGTCCAGGCCATACTGTTCGGACCATTCGGCTTCCTGCCCGAACTCGGTTCCCATGAAGATCAGCTGCTTGCCCGGGTGCGCCCATTGGAACGCCAGGAATGCGCGCAGGTTGGCAAGCTGCTGCCAGCGGTCACCGGGCATCTTCCGCAGCATGGATCCCTTGCCGTGGACTACCTCGTCATGGCTGATGGGCAGCAGGAAGTTCTCCGTGAATGCGTACACCAGGGAGAAGGTCATGGTTCCGTGATGCCACTTGCGGTTTACCGGGTCCTCGGACACGTACTTGAGGGAGTCGTGCATCCAGCCCATGTTCCACTTGAGCCCGAAGCCAAGCCCGCCATGGCTGGTGGGCGCGGTGACACCAGGGAACGCAGTGGATTCCTCAGCGATCATTACGGCGCCGGGATGGGTCTTGTACACCGTGGCATTCGCTTCCTGCAGGAAGGAGATGGCCTCAAGGTTCTCGCGTCCGCCGTACTTGTTGGGACGCCATTGGCCCTCTTCGCGCGAGTAGTCCAGGTAAAGCATCGAAGCCACTGCATCGACCCGCAGGCCGTCGATGTGGAACTCGTCAAGCCAATACAAAGCATTAGCTACCAGGAAGTTCCGCACTTCGGTGCGGCCGAAGTCAAAGATCAGCGTTCCCCAGTCGGGGTGTTCGCCTAGTTGCGGGTCCGCGTGTTCGTACAGGGGTTCGCCGTCGAACTGGGCCAGTGCCCAAGCGTCCTTGGGGAAGTGCGCCGGCACCCAGTCGAGCAGGACTCCGATCCCGGCCTGGTGCAGGCAGTCCACCAGGTAGCGGAATTCGTCAGGGTGGCCGAACCTCGACGTCGGTGCGAAGTAGGAGGTGACCTGGTAGCCCCAGGAGCCGCCGAACGGGTGCTCCGCCACCGGCATGAATTCCACATGCGTGAAGCCCAGCCACTGGACGTACTCCACAAGTTCCTTGGCAAGTTCCCGGTAGCCGAGCCCCAAGCGCCAGGAACCAAGGTGTACTTCATAGACACTCATGGGTGAATTGTGAGGATCCCGGGCCGCCCTGGCAGCCATCCACTCATGGTCCTGGAACACATATTGCGGTTCCACCACCTTGGAACCGGTCAACGGCGGCACCTCGGTGCCGAAGGCCAGCGGATCGGCCTTTTCAACCCAGTTCCCGTGCCGCGTTTTGATTTCGAATTTGTAGCACGCCCCTGCTAAAACGCCTGGCAGGAAGACTTCCCAGATACCGGAGGACCCCAGCGACCGCATGGAATGTTCGCGGCCGTCCCAGGCATTGAAATCGCCCTTGACTCGCACAGCCTGGGCGTTTGGAGCCCACACCGCGAAGGAGACTCCGTCGACATCACCCATGGAGGATTTGTAGTGCCGGACGTGTGAGCCCAGCACCTCCCACAATTTCTCGTGCCGGCCCTCACCGATCAGGTGCATGTCCACCTCGCCCACGGTGGGCAGGTAGCGGTAGGGGTCATCGAACGTCTCGGCGGGAACGCCCTGATACGTCACTTCCAGACGGTAGTCCGGGACGTGGCCGGGTTGCGGGGCATCCAACACCGCGACCCAGACGCCATGGGCTTCATGGACCATGGGAACTACAGCGTCAGCAGTCACCACGGAGACAGCGGCAGCCAAGTGCTTGACGGTCCGGATGGTGACATGGCCGCGATCGTCCAGATGGGCACCAAGCACCGAGTGCGGGGCATGGTGTTCACCGTTCGCGATCCGTCCCAGCGTGTCCGGGTCAACGCTAATCGGCTCCCGCGGTTTTTCCGCCGGCGCTGAGTTGGTCATAGTTTTACCTTCCGCTGCTGCGTCCGGCTGGTCGCCGGAGCTGTTACCGCCAAGGAGCCGCCTGGACGCATTCACTGGAATGGCCAGCCAGCCGGGCCTGTTACGCAATTCATAGACGACCTCATAAAGTGCCTTGTCCAGCCACAATGCCATAAACAAGGGCGACGTCCGGTCAATGGTTCCGGGTGTGACGGCGGTGTAACCGGAGATGAATGCCTCGGCGCATTCGTTCACCCATGACTGCGGGACCCGGACGCCGTCGCCCTCCCGCTCAGCTGCCCCCGCGGCGTAGTCAAACGAACGAAGCATCCCCACCACATCACGCAGTGGGACATCGGGTGCTGTCCGTTCGGCAACCGGCCGCAGCGGCTCGCCTTCGAAGTCGAGGATGGCCCAGCGGGCGGGTTTCCCGTCTTGTCCGGCGACCTTCAGGATCTGTCCGAGGTGGAGGTCGCCGTGGATCCGTTGGAGCGGGCCTGCGGGGCTGCCGTCAATCCGTTTAAGCAGGCCGCCAAGGGCTTCGTCATAAGGCCCGACGGCGGCACCCGCCTCACGCCAGGACTGCCGCACCCGCTGGGCTACTGCTGTTGAGATATCGCGGCCGGGGACAGATTCGCTGGATTGGCCCAATGCCTCGGCCAGCCGCACGTGGACCGTTGCTGTTGCGCTTCCCAGTTCACGTGCCTCGGAACCGAAACCACGCCCTGACCTGGCGGCCTCCACTGCGAGCCGCCAGGCATCCTGCCCGCCGGCGAGGAATTCGTGCGCCACCGCCAGCTCTCCTTCGGCCGCGTGCTGCCGTCCTTCGCCGTCCATTGCCTGCCATTGGCCGCGCACCCAGCCCATGGTGGCGGGTACTTCGCTGCAACCGGCCGCCGTGAGTGCTGCACCCACTCCGACCTCGGGGTTCTCGCCTTCGGACAGCACCCGGAAGAATTTTACGATGGTGGCGGAAGCGCCGTCGTCGACAATCACTGAACTGTTGGACTGCTCACCCGAGAGGACCCGGATGTGGGCGGCCGACGCAGGCAGTGGAGGCCCGGAAAAACTGCGATGCCCGGAGACGCCCGCCGGGGGCGCGGCAGAGGGGGCACCGGCCGATGGGGCGACGGCGTCAGCCACCGTGCCGGGACGCATCAGGTCCAGCCACATAGAGACGAACGCGGGATCGTGGACGGCATCGTAGATCCACAACGGCCCGCCGTCGGGAGCCGGCATCTCGCCGACCAGCGCCTTGGACAGCGAATCCGAGATGGAAAGGTGCCTGCTTAGCAGGACCTGCACAATGTCACGCCGGATGCTGGCGCCGGGGCCCGCTGATTCAACAGCAAGCAGCAGGACTTCCAGTTCGGTCCCACCCGAAACGGGCAAGCTGAACCCGCCGGCCGCAGTCAGTCCGAACTGCGGTGACTTGACGGGAAACCAGCGCTGCCGCGGCAACCAGGTGCGCAGGAGATCTTCAAGGGCGGGGTCCAGTTGGCGTGACATGTTCACCCCTCGATCGAGAGCACAGGCATGGCCTGCGTATACGGCGAGGAGGGGTTGGACGTTGCCGAGCGGATCCGCAGCCAGAAGAAGTCGTGGCTGCCCAGCGTCAGCGTCAAGGAGCCGTCCTCCCTTATGCCGGGGAAGGGCTGGCCGCCGAAGACATCCCGCAGTCCCCGTCCACCGAAGTCCGGGACCTGCAAGGTGGCAGCTACGGGATGCTGGGAAAGATTAAACACGCAGAGGACTGTTTCTGCTGGTTCACCGGCGCTGTTGCCTTCCGGGAGATCGCGTAGATACGCGAGCACGGCGTCGTGATCGGCATCGATATGCCGGTATTCGCCGAGCCCAAATGCGGGGTGGTTCCTGCGGACGCTGAGGATCTGGCGCGTCCACCGCAGCAGCGAACCGGAATGGGCGGACTCGGCCTCCACATTGGCCATGCCGTAGTTGTAGACCAGGGACTGGATCACCGGCAGGTACAGCTTGCCGGGATCGGCCTCCGAGAAGCCGGCGTTGCGGTCCGGATTCCATTGCATGGGCGTGCGCACTGCGTCCCGGTCCTCAAGCCAGATGTTGTCCCCCATGCCGATCTCGTCCCCGTAGTACAGGAACGGGCTGCCGGGGAGCGAGAGGAGGAGCGCGTTGATCAGCTCGATCTCTGCCCGCGAGTTGTCCAGCAACGGTGCCAGCCGGCGTCGGATGCCGATGTTGGCCCGCATCCGCGGATCCGGTGCGTACCACCCCAGCATCGCCGCGCGTTCGTCCGCGGTGACCATTTCCAGGGTGAGCTCGTCATGGTTGCGCAGGAACGTACCCCACTGGGCGCCCTCCGGAATGGCCGGGGTCTCCGCCATGGTCTCGATGATGGGCGCCGCTTTTTGGTCCCGCAGTGCGTAATAGAGCCTGGGCATGATGGGGAAATGGAAGGCCATGTGGCATTCCGGTTCCTCTTCGGTTCCGAAATACTCCACCACCTCGTTGGGCGGCTGGTTGGCCTCCGCAATGATCACCCGTCCCGGGTAATTCTCGTCAACCATCTTCCGCAGGTCCTGCAGGAAGTGGTGCGTTGCAGGCAGGTTCTCACAGTTGGTGCCCTCTTCTTCGAAGAGGTACGGGATGGCATCTGCCCGGAAACCGTCAATGCCCTGGTCCAGCCAGAACCGGACGACGTCGAACAACGCGTCAATGACCTTGGGGTTTTCGAAGTTGAGGTCCGGCTGGTGGCCGAAGAACCGGTGCCAGAAGAACTGCCTCCGGATGGGGTCAAAGGTCCAGTTGGATTCCTCAGTGTCCACGAAAATGATGCGGGCGTCCTGGTACTTCTCGTCGGTGTCGCTCCAGACGTAGAAATCGCCGTACGGACCCTCGGGGTCCCGGCGGGATTCAAGGAACCAGGGGTGCTGGTCCGAGGTGTGGTTGAGCGGCAGATCGATGATGACCCTGACTCCGCGCGCATGGGCTTCGGCAACAAGGCGCTTGAAATCGTTGATGGTGCCGAATTCGTCAAGCACGGAGTTGTAGTCGGAGATGTCATAACCGCCGTCGCGGAGCGGTGACTGGAAAAACGGCGGCAGCCAGAGACAGTCCACGCCCAGCCACTGCAGGTAGTCCAGCTGGTTGATCAGTCCGATGAAATCCCCGGAACCATCCCCGTTGCCGTCCGCGAAGGCTCTGACCAGCACCTCATAAAACACGGCCTTCCGGTACCAGAGCGGGTCATGCTGGAGCCCTGGAGCGTTTAGCTCAAAAGTGTTTTTAGGAGTGTAGTGCTGGCTGGAACCTTGCGGGCTGAAGCTCACGGACGCGTTCTCCTCACGCTCAGGATGTGTGCGGGCTCGGCATGCGGGTCCAGGCGGACGTAGTTGTCGCTGCCCCATTCCCAGCTTTGGCCGGAGATGAGGTCATCAACACGGAATCGTCCGCCGGGAGTCAGGTCCTCCTGGTCCAGTTCCAGCGCGGCCAGGTCGAGGATGACCGTGCTTTCCCGGGTGCCATGGGGATCAACGTTGACCACCACGATGATGGTGTCCTTGGTGCCGTCCGGCAGTGTTTTGTGCTTGGAGTAGACCACCGTGGAGTTGTCCGTGCTGGCATGGACGGTGAGATTCTGCAGATCCAGCAGCGACGGGTGCGCCCGCCTGATCTCGTTGAGCCGGGTGAGGTACGGCGCCAGTGTGCGTCCTGAGCGTGCAGCGCCTTCCCAGTCGCGGGCCTTGTACTCGAATTTCTCGTTGTCGATGTACTCCTCGGCCCCGGGACGGGCCACATGTTCGTACAGTTCAAAGCCGGCGTAGACCCCCCACAGCGGGCTGGCCGTGGCCGCGAGTGCCGCCCTGATCTTGAAGGCGGCGGGTCCGCCGTACTGGAGGTACGGGGTCAGGATGTCCGGGGTGTTGACGAAGAAGTTGGGCCGGAAGAAAGCCGCGCTCTCATGGCTGACCTCATTGAAGTAGCTTTCCAGCTCCTCCTTGGTGTTCCGCCACGTGAAGTAGGTGTAGGACTGCTGGAATCCCGCCCTGCCCAGTACGTGCATCATGGCCGGGCGGGTGAAGGCCTCTGCGAGGAACACAACACCGGGCGTCTTCGCATTGACGGTCTTGATCAGCCACTCCCAGAACCACACCGGTTTGGTATGGGGGTTGTCTACGCGGAAGACGCGTACCCCGTGGCTGACCCAGAGCTCAACCACGCGCAGGATCTCCCGTGAGAGGCCGTCGGGATCGTTGTCAAAATTCAGTGGGTAGATGTCCTGGTACTTTTTGGGCGGGTTCTCCGCATAGGCAATGCTGCCGTCGATCCGCGTGGTGAACCATTCCGGATGCGTTTCCACCCACGGGTGGTCAGGGGCCGCCTGCAGCGCGAGGTCCAGCGCCACCTCCAGGCCGAGCTCGTTGGCCCTGCCCACAAACGCGTCGAAGTCCTCGAAGGTACCGAGGTCGGGGTGGATGGCGTCATGCCCGCCTTCCTTGGCACCAATGGCCCACGGCGAACCGGGATCGCCCGGACCGGCCACCAGTGTGTTGTTGGGGCCCTTGCGGTGCTGCACCCCGATGGGATGGATGGGAGGCAGGTAAATGACGTCAAAACCCATTTCCGCCACGGCATCCAGCCGTTTGGCTGCGGTACCGAAATTGCCGGAAGTCCAGGTGCCGCCCTGCGGGTCAAACACCGCGCCCTCGGAGCGCGGGAAGAACTCGTACCAGGCACCTCGTCCGGCACGGTCCCGTTCCACCAGCAGCGGATAGCGCTCTGAAGTAGTCACCAGTTCGCGGATGGGAAGGCGTTCGACGGCGGCAGCCACCTCAGGTGCGAAGCCTGCGGCCAGGCGTTCCCCACCCAGCCGGCTGCCGTCAGCCATTGCCTCAGCAGCCCGGAGCAAGGTGAGTTGGTCCGCAGCGTTGCGGTCGGCGTCGGCGGCGGCTTCCGCGAGGAGCGCGGCACCCTCGGCGAGCATCAGCTCAACATCGATCCCGGCGGCAACCTTGACCTCGGCGTTGTGGTGCCACGTTCCGTAGCGGTCGTGCCAGGCCTCGATGGCGAAGGACCAGTCCCCCGGTCCGCCGGGGACCAGGAGGCCCTCCCACCTGTCGGTTCCCATTCCGCGTTCGCCGCGTGGCGGGCTAAGACGGGCCCGTTGGTGTTCCGTGCCCTGCGGATCAAAAAGAACCGCGCTGACACCAAGTTGGTCGTGGCCTTCACGGAATGCCGTAGCGCCGACCGTGATGGCCTCGCCGGGGAGGGCCTTGGCAGGGAATCTTCCGTCTTCAACGACGGGCTGGACGGCGGTGATAGGGAACCGGCCAAAGCGCAGCCCCGACCTCACACCCCCGCTCACGGGCTTCACAGACGTACGTTTTCCCGGCTGCGGGTTTCCCGGGCTTACCTGAACTCCGTTAGTCGTCACATCTCGACGTTAGCGACAAAAACGGGAGATTCCTAAGCTCTTCCATTTTTTTCATTTGAAGTCGTTCGGGTCCCTGAACAAGGCCGCAATGTGCCGTTAAGAGTGCTGTACCCGTCATTTACCTAAAAGAAACCAAATGCTGTTCCAGCCGTCGATCTTGTCCGTTATTGTGGCGCAGGTGAAGGCTATCCGCAGGTTTACTGTCCGCACTGTCCTCCCCGAGCCCATCCGGCCGCTCGCCAGGTTGGCCACCAACCTGCGCTGGTCATGGCACCGGCCCACCCGTGAACTCTTCGCGGGGCTCAATCCCAGAATCTGGGCTGAGTCACAGCACGACCCCGTCACGTTCCTTGGCCTGGTCAGCCGCGAAGACCTCCATCAACTGGCCGGTGATCCCGAGGTGGTGGCCAAGGTCCAGGCAGCCGCCCAGGACCTGGACAGGTACCTCGAAGAACCGCGCTGGTACCAAAGCCTGGGCGGCGACGCCCCGGCGTCGATTGCTTACTTCTCCCCCGAGTTCGGCATCACCGAAGTACTGCCGCAGTACTCCGGCGGCCTGGGAATCCTGGCCGGTGACCACCTCAAGGCCGCATCGGACCTGGGTGTGCCCTTGGTTGGAGTGGGTTTGCTGTACCAGGCCGGTTACTTCAAGCAGTCGCTGTCCCGCGATGCCTGGCAGCAGGAGACCTACCCGGTACTGGATCCGGACGGCCTGCCCCTCACGCTGCTCCGCGAGCCTTCCGATGATGGCAATGGGCCCGCCATCCAGATCTCGCTGCCGTTGCCCAACGGCCGCCGGCTGCTGGCGCACATCTGGCGTGCCGACGTCGGGCGCGTTCCGTTGCTCCTGCTGGACTCCAACGTGCCGGGCAACGACGACGCCGCCCGCAACATCACGGACCGGCTGTACGGCGGCGGCGGAGACCACCGCCTGCAGCAGGAGCTCCTACTCGGCATGGGCGGGGTCAAGGCACTCCGCGTGCATCAGCGACTCACCGGCTGCGCCGCACCCGAGGTTTTCCACACCAATGAAGGCCATGCCGGGTTCCTGGGCATTGAACGCATCCAGGAACTGATGGCCGGGGACCAGGCACTCACGTTCGACGAAGCCCTGGCTGTCGGCCGCGCCTCCACCGTCTTCACCACGCACACGCCCGTTCCCGCCGGCATCGACCGCTTCGAAATCGCCCAGATCCAGCATTTCTTCCAGGCCGGTCTGGCCCCTGCCGTACCGGTTGACCGGGTCCTTGGCCTGGGCCGCGAAAACTTCGACGGCGGCAACCCCTCGGTCTTTAACATGGCAGTGATGGGGCTGCGCCTTGCCCAGCGCGCCAACGGTGTGGCCAAGCTCCATGGCGTGGTGTCCCGGGGTATGTTCTCCGCCCTCTGGCCGGGCTTTGACCAGTCGGAGGTACCGATCACCTCGGTGACCAACGGCGTCCACGTTCCCACGTGGGTGGACAACCGGATCTCCGACCTTGCCCGCAAGCAGTTTGGTGCTGATGCTGAGGCGAACGGACGCTGGGACCTTGCCTACAACGTCAGCGACGAAGACCTGTGGCAGGTCCGCAAGGAGATGCGTACCGCCCTGGTTGACGATGTCCGACGTCGGCTCAGGGCGGCCTGGAAGAAACGCGGCGCCGCGGACGCCGAATTGGCCTGGACGGACAATGTCCTGGACCCGAACGTGCTCACCATCGGCTTTGCCAGGCGCGTGCCCACCTACAAGCGGCTCACCTTGATGCTCCGTGAGCCGGAGCGGTTGCGGGCGTTGCTGCTGCACCCCACCCACCCCATCCAGCTGGTCATCGCCGGCAAGTCCCACCCTGCCGATGACGCTGGCAAGAAGATGATCCAGGAACTGGTCCGCTTTACCGACGATCCCGAAGTGCGCCACCGGATTGCGTTCCTGCCCAACTACGACATCGCCATGGCCCGGACCCTGTTCCCTGGTTGCGACGTCTGGCTTAACAACCCGCTGCGTCCCCTGGAAGCCTGCGGCACGTCAGGCATGAAGGCAGCGTTGAACGGTTCCCTCAACCTTTCTGTCCTGGACGGCTGGTGGGACGAAATGTACGACGGCGAGAACGGCTGGGCGATCCCCACGGCCAACAACGACGCGTCCCCTGAAGAACGGGACGACATCGAGGCCGCGGCCCTGTACGAACTCCTGGAGACCCAGGTGGCTCCCCGGTTCTACGGCACCACGGTCACCGAGGGCGCCGGTGCAGCAGGCCCCTCGCAGGGCGGAGCAGAGACGGTGCCGACGCACTGGGTGTCAATGATCAAGCACACGCTGGCCCACCTTGGCCCGGCAGTGTCAGCGGACAGGATGCTCCAGGACTACGTCAACACCTTGTACCGGCCCGCTGCCGGAGCCGGCCGCATGGCAGTGGCCAACAACTTTGAGCAGGCCCGCAACCTGGCGTCCTGGACAGCAAAGGTCCGGGAGGCATGGCCACACATCCATGTGGAGCATGTCGACTCCCTGGGCGTCTCCGAGGACCCACAGATCGGGGATACCCTGCACGTCAATGCCTACGTTGCCCTGCAGTCGCTTGACACTGACGATGTCTGCGTCGAAGTGGCCTTTGGCAGGGCTGGAGACAGCGACGAGCTCAGCGACGTCACGCTGCTGGAACTCAAGCCCCTCGAGGACCTGGGCAATGGCCGGCACCTGTTCACCGGCTCACTGCTGATCGATCGGTCTGGGTCCTTCGGCTACACCGTCCGGGTCCTGCCCCGCCATGCGGCGCTGGCCTCAAAGGCCGAGCTGGGACTGATCGTCAACGCCTGATTCCTTCGGAACAATGCCCCCGCAGGTTACGTCCTTCGGGGGCTGCGTGCTTCGGTCGCAGCAGGCTGTGGGCCCGTAGACAGTGGGGCCTACAGGCAGACGGCCACAACAAGCAGGTCTCCGCCGGCATAGTTTTCGGCGTCCTGCAGCACTTCGCAGAAGATGCCGAAGGACCTGTCCGCGCGCAGAGGCGCCGGCACCTGCCACAGGATGGTAACCGGCTGCCGGCCGCCGTCGGTAATGGCGTCCGCGAAATCATGCAGGGAATCGTTGAGCGCGTCCAGGTTCACACCGTAATGCTCGGGGAAGTCCAGCACCTCGCCGAAGGTCTCCAGCAGGGACTTCCTGGTATCCGCCGGCGGAATCACTAAGCCGCGGCGGCCGGCGTCGTTGATTTGTGCGAGGAGTTCGTCTTCAGTCCAGGTGTCCGCGGAGTAGATCTTCATGGGTGTTTCAGCTGCCTTCTGCTATGAACCGGAATGACTCGTAGTGGTCTGATGTGTAGTATTTTTCGCCGTCCCGCCCGGCGACGATCCGCCTCGCTCCACGGCTGTCACTGCCTGGCGTTTCCACTGTGTACTCGCGGTAGTAGCCGGAGCCCTGGCGGGGCAGGATCCGTTCAAAGTTGCCGAAATTTCCGTCGTCCTGGTGGTACGGGTACGGCCCGCCTGACCTGATGAGGGCCAATGTTTCCCGGGCTTCTGCGGGCAGCGCCGACTCATTGATTTCGGGAAGGTCTGAGGGATTCGCGATCCTGGCGGCACCGCCGGCGCTGTTGCCCGGTGTCAGCGAAGACTGCGACGTCGGCTCCGTCACCGGAGTGCCGGCGTCGTTGGTTCCCTGGGTGGCCACCAACAAAAAGGCCACCGCTGCCACCAGCAGGAGGACAGCAACTATCAATTTACGCACGTGGGCAGCTCTCCGGTTTCCGGGCTCAGGTGCGGTAGATGTTGATGGAGTAGCCCTCCGCCAAGTCCATGCCGCCGGCCTGGACCGTGGTGCCTTGCCGCTGCTCGTGGGAATCGGCTGTGGTGAGGCGGAGTTCGAAGGTCCGGCTGGCGTCGCCGGCGTCGTTCAGTACCTCCGGCAGCGTAATTTTGATGTCTTCGGCGCCGCCGTTGATCACCACCAGGCCTCCCACCATGCCGTTCTCCGCGCCAAGAAGCAGCTGGACCAGGCGATGCCGCGGGTCATTCCATTGCTCCGGGGACATCGGTTTGCCGTCAGCGCCGTACCAGTACATGTACGACTGTTCGTCACGCAACGGGTAGTCATGCGGCTGGCCGGCCAGGAACTCCTTGCGCAGCTTGATGAACCGCTTGGTGCTGCGCAGCATGGCCTGCGACTCGGAGGTGGGGGTCCAGTCCAGCCAGGTGATGGCATTGTCCTGGCAGTAGGCGTTGTTGTTGCCCTGCTGGCTCCGGGCCAGTTCATCACCGGCAGTAATCATGGGAACACCAAGGGAAACCATCAGGGAAGCCATCACGTTACGTCGGGTCCGCGCACGCTTGGCCAGGATGACTTCGTCTTCGCTGCGGCCCTCAAAACCGTGGTTGTAGCTGCGGTTGTCCCCGTGGCCATCCCGGTTCTGCTCGCCGTTGGCCTCGTTGTGCTTGCGGTCATAGGCAGTCAGGTCCGCCAGGGTGAAACCGTCGTGGGCGGTAATCAGGTTTACCGAAGCAAGCCGGGACCGCCCCGAGCCTTCAAAAAGACCGGCGGAACCGGACAAGGCATCTGCCAGCCGGGCCACTGACGAACCCTCGCCGCCGCCCTCGATGGCGCCGCGGTCAGCTACCCAGAAGGTACGCAGGGCATCGCGGAAGTGATCGTTCCAATCGACCCATCCCGGCGGGAACTGTCCCGTCTGCCAGCCGCCGTAGCCGACGTCCCAGGGCTCTGCAATGAGCTTGACGTCGGACAGCACGGGATCGGCCGCTATGGCCACCAGGAAGGGGTGCCGGGGATCGAATTCGTTGGCTGCGTTTCGGCACAGCGTGACGGCAAGGTCAAAACGGAACCCGTCAATGTGGAACTCGTCCACCCAGTAGCGCAACGAGTCCAGGACCAACTGCACCACGCGGGGCTCCCCGAAGTTCATGCTGTTGCCGCACCCGGTGGTGTCCAAGTACTTGCCGTTGCCGTCGGTGCGGTAGTACTTATCCTCGCCGAGGCCCCGGAAACTCAACGTCCCGCCGTCGGGCCCGCCTTCTGCCGTGTGGTTGTAGACCACGTCCAGGACAACCTCGAGCCCGGCGGCGTGGAGCAGCTTGACCATGCCCTTGAACTCGTCCTGTACGGCCTGTGGCCCGGCTTCCTGGGCCGCCTTGCTGGCGTACGCGCCGTGCGGAGCGAAAAAGGCGGCAGTGTTATAGCCCCAGTAGTTGGTCAGGCCCAGGTTCTGCAGGTGCGGTTCGTCAAGGTGGAAGTGCACGGGCAGCAGCTGGACCGTGGTGATGCCCAGGCCCTTGAGGTGTTCGATGATGGCCGGATGGGCCATGCCGGCGTAGGTGCCGCGGAGGTCCTCCGGCACGTCCGGGTGCAGCATGCTCTGGCCACGGACGTGGGCCTCGTAAATGATGGTGTTCCGCCAGTGCAACCGGGGGCGTTCATCGTTTCCCCAGTCAAAGTCGCTGGCCATCCGGACGCTGGTGAGGAAGCCCTCGTGCTCATCCACGGCCCGGCCGTAGGGGTCCAGCAGAAGCGGCTGGCCGGCATCATCGTCTACGTCCACAGCTGGGAAGGACAGCGGCAGAGTCTCCTCCTTGGACGTGGACCGGAATCCATAGCGCGTGCCCACGGGGAAACCCTCCGCAACGCCGTGGTGGACGCCGTTGGTGACGTTGGGCAGCTTCTTGCCCTGCCATTCCCCGCCGGGTGCCTTGTACACAATCTCCAGCCGGTCAACCCGGGGAGCAAACACAGCTACATTCACGCAGGCATGCCCGGGATCGTCCAGCGAGGGGTTCCCCGTGCGCGGGACGCTGACACCGAGAGGGACTGCTTTTGAAGCGTCCACGGTGGAAGCTGTTTCTAATAGCGGCATAACCATTAGTCAAATATTAGTCGCCCTATGGAAATCTCCCGTTTTTCCGGCTATATGACATGCGGCACCGCAACCGCTCCACTGACAGAAACGCTCCCCCACCCGAGGGGTGGAGGAGCGTTTCCGGCGGCTACTTGGCTGCGCGCTGCCGGGAGACTTCGTAGAGCGAGATCCCCACGGCCATGGAGGCGTTGAGCGATTCCATGGCGGAGTCGATCGGGATGGAGACGATCTGGTCGCAGTTCTCGCGGACCAGCCGGCTGAGGCCCTTGCCTTCGGAGCCGACCACAATGCAGACGGGTTCGGTGGCCAGAGCGAGGTCGGGCAGCGAGACGTCGCCGTCGCCATCCAGGCCCAGGACGTAGATGCCCATCTGCTTGAACTGCTTGAGGGCGTTGTTCAGGTTGGAGGCACGGGCCACGGGGACGCGCACTGCGGCACCGGCGCTGGTCTTCCAGGCAGAGGCGGTGACGCCCACGGAGCGGCGTTCGGGGACGATGACGCCGTGGCCGCTGAACGCGGACACCGAGCGGATGATCGCGCCGAGGTTGCGCGGATCAGTGATGCCATCAAGTGCCACGAAGATCGGCGCATTGCCGATGTAGCCCTTCTTCCACTTCTCAACTGTCTGTTCCGCCAGCTCGTAGGCATCTTCATACTCGTACGGCGGGATCTGCAGGACCAGGCCCTGGTGGACGGCGTCATCTGTCATCCGGTCCAGTTCAGGCTTGCCGGTCTCCAACAGCGGAATACCGCGTTCGGCGGCAATCTTGAGGGATTCCTTAACCCGGTCATCCATTTCGATGCGGATGGCTATGTGCAGCGCCTTGGCCGGGATGCCGGCGCGGAGTGCTTCCACTACCGAGTTGCGTCCGGTGACAACTTCCTCCGTGGCACGCCCCTTGGGGCCGGACCGGCCGGCGCCGGCGCTGCGGGCGCCCGGAGACCGCTTGGCAGCAGAGCGCTCGGCCAGCTGCTTGTTCTTGTGGGCCTTGTGGTACGGCCGGTCCTCGGCCTTGGGCGTGGGGCCCTTGCCTTCCAGTGCCTTGCGGCCGTGGCCACCGGTTCCGACCGAGGGGCCCTTCTTTGCTTTAATCGATCGGCGACCATTGTTGGCCATGAGAATTCCACCCTTGATTGTTTTACTGAGTCTGCATACCAGTCTACTGACTCAAGTGAAATCGCCGGATCCAGCCTTGTGGTCAGTCCCGCTGCAGGCTCCACGTGGCGCCATCGGGGCCGTCCTCTACGACGACTCCGGCAGCCTTAAGGGTGTCCCGGATGGCGTCCGATGCCGCCCAGTCCTTGCCGGCCCGTGCCTTCGCCCTGGCTTCCAACTGCGCCTCCACGAGGACCTCGAGTGCGGCATTGGCCTGGTTGTCGCGTTGTGGCGTGGCGGCGTCGTTAATGCCCAGGACGCGGAGCATGTCCGTGACGCTCAGCAGCGCCTGCTTTGCGTCCTCCAGGTTGCCCCCGGTGAGTGCCGTGTTTCCTGCACGAACAGTGTCGTGAAGGACGGCCAGTGCTTGCGGCACGTTGAGGTCATCATCCATGGCGGCAGCGAAGGCGTCGGGAAGGAGCCCATAGCTGGCATATGAGTAGCTGCCGGAAGAGCCCAACGCCCGGACGGCACGGCTGATAAACCCATCAATGCGTTCGACGGCGGCACTCGCCTCCGGGAGCGACGTGGGCTGATAGTCCAGGATGGAGCGGTAATGCGCTTGGCCAAGGTAGTAGCGCACCACCCGGGGCGTGGCCAGCTCCAGCATTTCCCCGGGGCTGATGGTGTTGCCGATGGACTTGGACATTTTTTCGCCCTGGTAGGTGACCATGCCGTTGTGCATCCAGAAATTGGCGAAGCCGTGGCCGGCCGCTTGGGACTGGGCCATCTCGTTTTCATGGTGCGGGAAGCGCAGGTCCAGGCCGCCGCCGTGGATGTCGAACTCGGTGCCCAGGTATTTGGTGACCATGGCGGAGCATTCCAGGTGCCAGCCCGGACGGCCGGCGCCCCACGGCGACTCCCAGCGCGCCGTCGTCGGCTCTCCCTCTTTGTAGCCCTTCCACAAGGCAAAGTCCCGCGGGTCCTTTTTCCTGTTGCTGAACTGGGGCTCAACATCCGGAGCTGCCTGCATGTCGTCAATGTTCTGCCGCGTCAGGGACCCGTACTTTTCCCAGGAGCGGACGTCGAAATAAACATCGCCGGAGTCGTCCAGCGCCGGGTACGCATGCCCGCGGTCGATCAACTGCTGGATGAGCGTGTGCATTTCCGGGATGTGGCCGGTGGCGCGTGGCTCGTAGGTGGGGCGCTGCACCCCGAGCATGTCGTAGGCCTTCAGGAATTCCTGCTCATATCGGTAGGCCAAAGCCCACCATTCCTCGTCGGCAATTTCGCCGGGCCCGCTGCTGAAGTCTTGGGCAAAGGATGCGGCCGACTTGGCAAGGATTTTGTCGTCAATGTCCGTGACGTTCCGGACCACCGTCACTCGGTGGCCCCGGTACGTCAGCCAGCGCGTCAGTTGGTCGAAAGCCACCGCCGAGCGGATATGGCCGACGTGCGGCATACCCTGCACCGTGGCGCCGCAGTAGTAAAGGCTCGCCTTGCCGGGAACAAGGGGAACGAAGTCGCGGACTTCGGCGGATGCTGTGTCATAGAAGCGCAGGGTCACCGCTCCAGATTAGCCGATACCACCGCCGGCAGCCGGGGTTTGGCTACGCCTGGCCTGCCGGATAGACAAGGGCGGTTGCGACAGCGCTGATGCCTTCGCCACGGCCGGTGAACCCCAGCCCGTCGCTGGTGGTTGCCGTGACGCTGACCTGTGCGCCGGCGGCGGCACTCAACACCCGCTGGGATTCCTCCCGCCGCGGGCCGAACTTCGGCCGGTTGCCTACAAACTGCACAGCGATGTTGCCGATTTCGAAGCCGGCTGCCCGCACAATCCGCGCCGCTTCTGTCAGCAGCGTGACACCGGAGGCCCCGGCGAATTCAGGACGGTCGGTGCCGAAATGGGTGCCAAGGTCTCCGATTCCACAGGCCGAAAAAAGGGCATCCGCTGCAGCATGCGCTACAGGGTCGCCGTCTGAATGCCCCGAGAGGCCGCGTTCCCCCTCCCACAGCAAACCGCCCAGCCAGAGAGGACGGGGCTGGTCTTCGGGGGCAAATGCATGGACGTCGACGCCGATGCCGGTGCGCGGCAGGATCATGGGAGTGCCTTTCATTCCTAGCCCTCCACCCAACGGGCGCCGAGTGGACCTTCCAACAGGCCCTCGGCGATGATGAGGTCCAACGGAGTGGTGATTTTCAGGGATTGCGTGGAGCCCCGGACCACGTAAACCGGCTCGCCCATGGATTCCACCAGCATTGAGTCATCCGTGATGGCCGCGGCCTGGGCCTCATCAAGCAGGGCTGCCGATTCATGTGCCCGCAGAAGTGTCTTGAGCGCGAACCCTTGGGGAGTCTGGACAGCCCGCAGCTGTTCCCGCGCTGCGGTTCCGGTAACAAGCTCGGGGGCGACAGCGGCATCTCCGCTGTTTGAGGCAGCAGTCACCGTTTTGATCGTGTCCACTACAGGAACCGCCGGAATTACGGCGGCAGCACCGGCGGCGAGGGCATCGGCCACCCGGATAAAAACGTTCTCGGGGGTCAGCGCGCGTGCGGCATCGTGGACCAACACCGCCTCGGTGCCTTCGAGAACGGCAGCCAGCGCAGACCGCACCGAATCGGGGCGGGTGGCGCCGCCGTCGACCACTGTTATCAGGGGGTTGGCAACAGTACCTTCAGGGTGGTCCGATTCCTTGCGCAGTTCGTCCGCGAAATCGGCGCAAATCGTAGCAAGCGCCTGGTCATCTGCGGGAACTGCAACGCAGATCTGCCGCACAATGCCGGCGGCCGCCACACCACGCAATGCGTGTGTAAGGATGCTGGCTTCGCCAAGCGGAACGCGGGCTTTCGGGATGCCATACCCCAGGCGCTCTCCGGACCCGGCGGCCACCACAATGGCGGCCATCACTGGACGTGGGTTTTCAGCCTGCCCGTGCGGCCTGGCGATGTTCGGGATGTTGGCGGCCTGCCCGGTCTCAGCGCTCCGGGGGTTGTCAGTACTCATGCGCCCAAGCCTACGACGCCAGGAACCCTCGGCCCCACCCAACTGGGTCGCAATTGTTGCCGTTTACAGCGCCCTAATTGGCAACTACTGCTACTTACTTGGGCAAAAAGAAACCCGGCTGCACCTACGCGCAGCCGGGGTTCAATTCTTAGGAGGCCAAAACCTCGTCGAGGACGTTTGCAGCGGCTTCCTCATCCGTCTTCTCAGCCAAAGCCAATTCCGAAATCAGAATCTGCCGGGCCTTGGCCAGCATCCGCTTCTCACCTGCGGAGAGGCCACGATCATGATCACGCCGCCACAGGTCACGGACAACTTCCGCTACCTTGATGACATCGCCGGAAGCAAGCTTTTCAAGGTTTGCCTTGTACCGACGCGACCAGTTGGTGGGTTCTTCAGTGAACTCGGCTCGGAGAACGTCAAACACGTGCTCCAGGCCTTCCTTGCCCACTACGTCACGGACCCCAACAAGGTCAACGTTCTCTGCTGGAACTTCAATGGTCAGATCACCCTGGGCCACTTTGAGCTTGAGATACATTTTCTCTTCGCCCTTGATGGTGCGCATCTTGATTTCTTCAATTTTCGCAGCACCGTGGTGAGGGTAAACTACTGTCTCGCCGACCTCAAATACCATGTGGACATATCCCCTTTCCCGCAGACCAGTTTATCACGATTCAGGCATACGACTGGCCCCGGATGGGCCCTAGATCCCCGGAAATACGCGGAAAGAGGGGCGAATCGACCCCCTTAGACCCCTTGACGAATGCAGATAATAGTGCATACGCCACCCTGTGCCAAGGGCTGTATGACCTCGCCGAATCCTCGTTTAAGGCTGTTTGCGGATAGGCTATGGCTGAATAATGTTCCAAGAATCTCAAGGAGTACGTGACGTGCGTTTCACTGCGATGACCCGGGCCCGGCACGGCAAGGTTGCCATGGCAACAGCCGCTCTTGGCATCAGCCTCCTGTCTGTTGCCGGCTGTGGTTATATCAACCCGCAGCAGACCAATCACCAGTACTCCGCATCGGATGGCATTGTCACCGACCTCGGACCCCTGGAACTGCGCAACATCCTGATCGTCTCCAATGGAGAAGACGAGCCGGGCCGTGTGCTGGGTGCTGTTTTCAACTCCTCCTCCGAGGACGTGAAACTTACCATCAGCGGCGCCAAGGGTTCAGAGACCCAGATTCCCGTGAAGGCAATGTCCCACACTCTGTTGAACGAAACCTCAGACGAGGCGATTCTCAGCACCACAGGCGACATCCCCGGATCGCTTCTGGAGGTCACCATCGTGGAAAGCGCCACCAACTTGAAGGAAATCGTCAAGGTTCCGGTTGTTGACGGCACGCTGCCGGAATACGCAGCGTTCCTGCCGGAAGGCAGCACCCCCACCCAGACCGCCTCGCCCACCGGTTCCAGCACCGAATCGGCCGAGCCGCACGGAACCGAAAGCGCAGGCGCCGGCCACTAAGCGGCCCGCGCCCTTGAGGGGCAGCAGACAATAAAAGGAGGAGGAATTCCCAGCCGGGAATTCCTCCTCCTTTTGTTCCAGATTTTGTTGTTGCGCCTCAAGCACCCGTGAGGGGAAGCCGCACCGGCTGCTTAGGGCTCAAACTTGTAACCCAGTCCGCGCACCGTCACCAGGTAGCGGGGCAATGACGGATCCGGTTCGATCTTGCTGCGGAGGCGCTTGACGTGAACGTCCAGGGTTTTGGTATCGCCAACGTAGTCCGATCCCCACACCCTGTCGATCAGCTGCCCGCGGGTCAGGACCCGGCCGGAGTTCCGCAGCAGCATTTCCAGCAGCTCGAATTCCTTCAGCGGCAACGAAACGTGCTCCCCGCCCACGCTGACCACGTGCCGTTCAATATCCATCCTGACGGGCCCGGCCTGCACCGTGGAGGAGACCAGTTCCTCAGGTTCACCCTGGCGGCGCAGCACTGCACGGACACGGGCTACCAACTCCCGGGAAGAGTAGGGCTTGGTGACGTAGTCGTCCGCGCCGAGTTCCAGGCCTACCACCTTGTCTATTTCGGAATCCTTGGCGGTCAGCATGATCACGGGAACGGTGGAGCGCTGCCGCAACTGCCGGCAAACCTCCGTGCCGGACTGGCCTGGGAGCTGGAGATCCAGGAGCACAAGGTCGGCGCCGTTGCGATCAAACTCGGTGATGGCATCAAGGCCGTTGTCCACCACCTCAACCTCGAAGCCTTCCTTGCCCAGCAGATAGGACAATGGATCGCTGAACGATTCCTCGTCCTCGACTATAAGAATCCTGCTCAAGCGCTAGCTCCTTGTTCGTGGACGCCTTGGGCGTCGGTTCGTTGATCGGCACCGGTGTGCCCTGGCCGGAGAGCGGGCTTCTGCTGCTCTTGCCCCTCCATCTCCGGAAGTCGAAGCGTGAAGGTTGATCCTTTGCCGGGCTGCGACCACACAGTGACCTCACCACCGTGGTTGGAGGCAACGTGCTTGACGATGCTGAGCCCCAGCCCGGTTCCACCGGTTTGGCGGGACCTGGCGGCATCAACCCGGTAAAACCGTTCGAACACCCGTTCCTGGTCCTCCGCTTTGAGGCCTTCACCCTGGTCCGTCACGGAGACGGATATCAGGCCGTCCTTGGCCCGCGCTCCGATTCCGACTGTGGTGTTTTCCGGAGAGTAACGAATGGCATTGTCGATCAGGTTGCGCAGCGCGGTGACCAGGAGGTCAGGGTCACCGTAGACCTTGGCATCGACTTTTCCGCCAATGACAATTTCGATGTTCTTGCTTTCGGCAGGAAGCTGCGAACGGTCCACCGCTTCGCTGATAACGGCATTCATCTCCACCGGCTGGCCCTGTTGCGCCAACCCAGCGCCCTGCAACCTGGAGAGCTCGATGATGTCCTGGACCAGGGCCGCCAGCCGGGCGGATTCCTTGTGCATGCGTTTGGTGAAGCGCCGGACGGCTTCCTCGTCGTCCGCGGAGGACTCCAGGGCCTCGGCCAGCAGCGAAATTGCGCCCACAGGGGTTTTGAGCTCATGCGAAACGTTGGCCACGAAGTCGTTGCGGATCTGCTCCGTCCGGGTGATCTCCGTGCGGTCATCCGCAAGCAGGACAATGTATTCCTCACCGAGCATGGCGGCCCGGACCTGGACGATGATGGTGCCCTGCCCCAGGGGACCGCGGGGCAGTTCCAGTTCTTTTTCCAGGATCACGCCGTCACGGCGCACACCCGCCGTCATATCCAGGAGCTCGCGGTGCACCACCGTGTGCCCACGGACCAGGCCATAGGCGTAGGCTGCCGGGCTTGCACGGACCACGCCGTCGATGGCATCCACCACAACGAAGGCCCGGCCAACAACTGCCAGCACCTCCGCGGAGCCAGTGGGCAGGATGGGCTCTTCGAAGTCGATGTCCACCAGCTGGCGCTGGCGCTCGCTGGCCCTGAACGCAAGCACGCCAAACACCCCCAACGACAGGCCGATGAGGCCAGCGATGACAGCAATGAGCATGGGATCCACGGCACCAGCTTATGCGCTCCGTTTCCCCTAAACTGCCGATTCTTCGCCAATGCCGTTCCGGTTCAGCTAACGTTCATCTTGCAGAGCCGAACAGTTCACCCTGGAATGGAAGAGTCAGGAGTTGGACTGCCGACCGGCAAGATGAAATCCGGCGCCCGCCGCGGGTTCCAAGGAAAGGACGCCTACGTGCGTAAGGTTTTTCAGAAAGAGCTCGCCCAGGTGGGCGAGGACCTGATCGAAATTTCAAAACTCGTCAGTGCAGCAATCGAGAACGCGACAACATCCTTTGAAACAGCGGACGTTGATCTCGCCCAGGACGTTATTGCAGCTGACGCCCGTATCGACTTCCTGCAGAACAGCCTCGACGAACGCGCCATCGACATCCTGGCCCTGCAGGGCCCGGTAGCCAGCGACCTGCGCATGATCGTTGGTTCACTTCGTATGAGCGCGTCGCTGGAGCGAATGGGCGACCTCGCCCGGCACATTGCACAGTTGGCCCGGCTGCGCTTCCCGGCTGCCGTCATTCCGGAGTCCATGACGGCCACGTTCAAGAGCTTTGCTGAACAGGACAGCCTGATCGCGGCCAAGCTGACCGAGCTGCTGGAAACCCGCAACCTGGATGTGGCCCGCGAGATCCTCAAGGCCAACGCCCAGGTCAACGACCTCCACGCCAGCGTGTTCAAGGCGATCGCCAGCAGCGACTGGAAGGAAACTCCGGCCACCACCGTGGACGTCGCCCTGGCCAGCCGCTACTTCGAGCGCTTCGCCGACCACGGCGTCTCCGTCGCCCAGAAGGTTAGCTACCTCGTCACCGGCGATTGGCACCCGAACGGCGAAGTCGTCTAGTTTCCGCTTAAAGCAGTACGACGCCGGCCGGTCACCTTGGGAAGGGTGACCGGCCGGCGTCGTTTAGCTTATTTTTTGCCTTGGTTTGCCACGGCCTGGATGGCTGCGGCTGCGGCCTCCGGGTCCAGGTAGGTTCCGCCGGGCTTGATGGGCGCGAAGTCCTCGTCGAGGTCGTACACCAGCGGGATGCCGGTGGGGATGTTCAGGGCAGCGATGGCGTCATCGCTGATGCCGTCGAGGTGCTTCACCAGTGCCCGCAGCGAGTTGCCGTGAGCCGTGACCAGAACGGTCTTGCCGGCCTTGAGGTCTTCCTTGATGTCTGATTCCCAGTAGGGCAGCAGCCGGACCAGGACGTCCTTGAGGCACTCCGTGCGGGGAACGGCTGCGTCGCCGATGTCCTGGTAGCGGGGGTCGCCCACCTGCGAGAACTCGGAGTCATCGGCCAGGGGCGGCGGCGGGGTGTCATAGGAGCGGCGCCATTCCATAAACTGCGCCTCGCCGTACTCAGCGAGCGTCTGGGCCTTGTCCTTGCCCTGCAGCGCTCCGTAGTGGCGCTCGTTGAGGCGCCAGTCGCGCTTGACGTCGATCCAGCCGCGGTCAGCCTTTTCCAAGGCCAGGTTGGCCGTGTTGATGGCACGCTTCAGACGGGATGTGTAGAGGATGTCTGGGAGCACATCGTGCTCAACAAGCAACTCGCCACCGCGGACGGCCTCAGTGCGTCCCTGGTCATTCAGGTCAACGTCCACCCAGCCGGTGAACAGGTTCTTGGCGTTCCATTCGCTGTGGCCGTGGCGCAGCAGAATCAGCTTGTAAGTCATGTTTTTTATCCTAGCGGAGGGGCCACCGCCGCTGCCGGGCGTTACGGGCTGCGTAACACCGCGCGTTACATTCCCCATCCTCCCGCCCGCTAGTCTTGGCGGGTGGTGCAGAAAGCTGAACGGGTGGCGCCCGCGCGCAAGCCGGGCCGGAACGGGGCTCCCGGCAAACCCATCGGGAACATCACCCGCGGCACCACCAACCCCAACCGGATGCGCAGGGTTGACCGCTGGCTCACCGGGACCCAGGCATGGCGCCTGCGCCGCGCAGCGGACCCGCTGGTAGTCGACCTGGGTTACGGCGCAACCCCGGCCACCGCCGTCGAGCTTTTCCTGCGCCTGCGCACTGTCCGCCCGGATGTGAGGCTGTGCGGTATCGAGATTGAGCCGGAGCGGGTCCGTGCGGCTCTCCCCCTTGAACAACCCGGGCTGAGCTTTCATCCGGGCGGTTTTGAGCTGCCGGTGCCGGGCAATCCCGTGGTGGTGCGCGCGTTTAATGTTCTTCGCCAGTACGAGGAGAAGGACGTCCCGGCGGTCTGGCGGATTGTGCAGGACCGGCTCGGGGAGAACGGCATCTTCATCGACGGGACCTGCGATGAGATCGGGCGCCGGGCAAGCTGGATTGCCCTGGACCGCCAACGGCCGCTAAGCCTGGGGATGTCCATGCGGTTCGGGAGTTTTGCGCTGCCGTCCGAGGTGGCAGAACGGCTGCCCAAGGCCCTCATCCACCGCAATGTGCCGGGCGAGCCGGTCCACCGCCTGCTGCAGGCGATGGACAGGGCGTGGCTTGAAGCTGCGCCGCTGGCCGGGTTCGGGAACCGGCAGCGCTGGACCGCAATGTGCAGGGCGCTGCGGGAGGCCGGATGGCCAGTGCACGACGGCGTCTCCCGCTGGCGTCTTGGCGAACTGACGGTGGGGTGGGAGGCTGTTGCTCCCCTGCCGGACACTGTGCCCTAGGCAATGTGCCCCAGGCGCAGCGCCCCAGGCTCCTACCAGCCGCCGTAAGGTCCGGCGTTGCGGTTCCCACCCCGGCCGGCATCACGGACCGCGGGGCGGACATCTGCGAGGTAGACGGACGCCGCCACAACAGCCGCGAGGCCAAAGAGGCCGAGGGTTCCGAACAGGCCGCCGCTGGCCGAGAAGGAAATCAGGCCGATGACGGTGGCGCCGCCGGTGAGTGCCAGCCAGAAGCCCTTGGTCTTTTTACCCATGGCTTCAAAGGTTGATGCTTTATGCCGGATGCAGTCGGCGAAAGCCCAGATCTCAAGGCCCAGCGCCACGATGGCGAGCACAAAGAAGATAGCCCGCTCAACATAAAAAATCATCACAGTTCCGTCCACCACTCCAGCCTAGCCCTCAAGCAAGGCAAACGCCTGTTCCAGGTCCGCCCAGAGGTCCTCGACATTCTCAATCCCCACGCTGAGCCGGACCAGGTTCTCCGGAACGCTGAGCGGCTCGGCCAGGTGCCGGCGTCGGCGTTCGATCAACGATTCCACCCCGCCCAGCGAGGTGGCCGGCAGCCACAGCTTCAGGCCCTGCACCAGGCGGTCGGCAGCGGCGGCGCCGTCCAGGCCGGCCACAGGAGCCACCTGGATGCAGAGGATGGAGCCAAAGCCCTTCATCTGAGTGCTGGCGCGCTGATGCCCGGGATCGGAGGGCAGCCCCGGGAAGCGGATCGCCTCCACCAGGGGGTGGCTGCTGAGGCGTTCGGCAAGAACCACGGCTGATGCCTGCGACCTCTCGATCCGCAACGCCAGCGTACGCAGGCCGCGCAGGGCCAGCCAGGCCTCAAACGGCCCCGCAACAGCGCCGTGGATGATCCGGTGATGCAGCAGGGCCTTGCGGATGTCCGGGTTGGACGTGACCAGGGCGCCCAGGACAACGTCGGAGTGCCCGGCCAGGTACTTGGTCACCGAGTGGAGCACGACGTCGGAACCCAACTGCAGGGGCTGCTGCACCAGAGGCGTGGAAAAGGTGTTGTCCGTGACCACTATCGCGCCGACGTCGTGCGCTGCCTCGGTGAGCGCCGAAATGTCCGCGATGCCCAGCATGGGATTGGTGGGGCTTTCCAGCCAGAGCATACTGGCGGGCCGCCCGGCGGCGGGCGCCAGCTGCTCGCGCACGGCATCGGAGTCCGTGATGTCCACGGTCCGCAACTCGATGAAGCCCTTCTCTGCCATTTCGGTGGCCATGACCAGGGAGCCGGCATAGCTGTGCGAAGGCATCACCAGCACTGCCCCGGCCGGGATCAGGGACAGCGCCGAACTGGCGGCCGCGAGCCCGGATGCATAGAGCAGCCCCGGCAGTGTTGCGCCTTCCAGCTGGCCCAGAGCCTCTTCAAACGGTTCCCAGCTGGGATTCGCGTAGCGTCCGTAACCGCGTTCGCCGTCGGCCAGCGGACCGGTGCCGAAGTAGGTGGAAGACAGCACGATGGGCGGGTTCACCGGCTGGTCCCGTTCCCTGGGCGGTCGGCCCGCCGCCACCACCAGGGTTTCTGCCGACAGTGCCTGTGCTTGCTCCTCGGAAAGACTCATGGCCATAGGGTATGCCCGCCTGTTGTCCACAGGAAAAGCGGTTACGCGGGCCCGGCCGGGAACTGTCAGGGATTGTCGGTAGGCTTGATGGGTGACTACGCAAAAGCCCGGACTGTTTATCGCGTTTGAAGGCGGCGACGGCGCCGGCAAATCAACGCAGGCAGCCCGGCTGGCTGAAGCCCTGGCAGACCGTGGCCTGACTGTCCTCCGTACGCGGGAGCCCGGCGGTACTCCCATCGGGGAGAAACTGCGTTCGCTGGTCCTGGACCACGGCCACGGCCACATCGATGCCCGTACCGAGGCCCTGATTTTCGCCGCTTCCCGGGCCGCGCACGCCGAGCAGGTCATCCGGCCGGCACTGTTGCGCGGCGAAACGGTCCTGACGGACCGCTACATCGATTCTTCTGTTGCCTACCAAGGCGCCGGACGGGACCTTGGCACCGAGGCTGTCCGTTCGTTGAACGAGTGGGCCACCGGCATGCTGGCGCCTGACCTCACAGTGCTGCTCGACGTCGACCCTTCCGACGGCCGCAGGCGCCGCACCGCCAACGACGGGCTGGAAGACCGGCTCGAATCAGAGGCTGACGAGTTCCATACCCGCATCCGGGAGGCATTCCTGGAGCTGGCCGCCTCCCGGCCTGACCAGTACCTGGTGCTCCCGGCCGGGCTTCCCATAGACACCCTGGCAGAACAGATCCTGGCGCGGGTGCTTGCCCTGAGGGCCGCGCGGGACACCCTGGTGCCATGACCGTCTGGGACGATCTCCAGGGCCAGGAGGCGGTGGTCACTCAGCTCAGGCTGGCGTCGCAGGGCGATTCCCTGACGCACGCCTGGCTGTTCACCGGCCCGCCCGGTTCCGGCCGCTCGAATGCCGCAAAGGCCTTTGCCGCGGCGCTCAATTGCGACCAGGACCAGCTGGCGGACCGGGGCTGCGGGACATGCGCCTCCTGCCACACCATCTTGGCGGAGACCCATCCGGATGTGACGTTCGTGCGGACCGAGAAGGTCACCATCACCATCGACGAGGCACGCGACCTGGTGTCCTCTGCAGGCAACCGGCCCTCCAATGGGCGCTGGCGGATCATCGTCGTCGAGGATGCGGACCGGATGGCCGAGCGCACCACCAACGTGCTGCTCAAGGCGATTGAGGAACCGACTCCCCGGACCATCTGGATGCTGTGCGCACCGTCCCCCGCGGACGTCCTGGTCACCATCCGTTCCCGTTGCCGCCCTGTGGCCCTGCGCATTCCTCCGGCAGCCGACGTCGCCCGCCTCCTGGTGAGGCGCGACGGCGTCGATCCCGTTCTTGCCGAACGCGCGGCCCGCGCGGCGCAAAGCCACGTCGGGATTGCACGGCGGCTGGCACGGGATGCTGACGCCCGTGAACGCCGATTGGAGACGGTGCGCTTTCCGCTGGGGCTGCGCGGCATCACCGCGGCGGTGATGATGGCGGACAAACTGGTCAAGATCGCCACGGCCGAAGCCGGGAGCTCCAACGAGGAGCGCGACGCCGCCGAGAAGGCTGCACTGCTGGCCACGCTGGGCGCACCGGAGAGCGGGGTTCTTCCGCCGGCCCTGCGGGGCCAGCTGAAGCAGCTTGAAGACGACCAGAAACGGCGGGCGAAGAGGTCAATCACCGATTCGCTGGACCGGACCCTCACGGACCTGCTCTCCTTCTACCGCGACGTGCTGATCGTCCAGATGGGGAACGCCGTAGAGCTGGTGAACGTTGAACTCCGAAGTGAGATCGAAGGATTCGCGGCCCAGTCCACCGCCGAGGTCACGCTGGCCAGGATGGACGCCATCAACAAGGCCCGGCAGCGCATTACCACCACCAACGTTGCACCGCTGCTTGCCATTGAATCAATGGCTTCCAGCCTGATCTAGACCGTCACCAGGAGACTCATGACCTTCCCACCCGCACGTCCTTCCCGCCGGCGATCAACAGGATCGCGCCGGCTATGGGGATCGCTTGCCGGGACGGCGGGGGCCATGGCCGCAGCCATGGTGCTGGCCTCGTGCACCCTCCTGCCCGGCCAGGAACAGCCCGCCCCCGACCCCGCGGTGGCCACAGCTGACCCGTCCATCGTGGCGTCAGCCCCGGAGGGCCTGACTGAGTTCTACGCGCAGGAAGTCTCCTGGAAACCATGCGAAACGGACTACCTCTGCGCTGACATCAAGGTGCCGATGGACTATGCCGACCCCGGCGCCGGCTCCATCGCCATCTCTGCCCTGCGGATTCCTGCAGCCGGGGAGAAACAGGGCACGCTGCTGGTCAACCCCGGCGGCCCGGGCGCTTCCGGCTACGACTTCGTGGTGGATGCGGGAGGCTATTACTTCTCCGACGAAATGCGGTCCAAGTTCGACATCCTGGGCTTCGATCCCCGCGGCGTCAAACGCTCCGCTCCGGTGACCTGCATGACGGACAAGGAACGGGACGAGGCCAGGGCCAAGACTTACGAGCTGGACACCGATGAAGGCCTCGCTTCGGCCCGGGCAGACAACCAGGCCAACGCCGCCAAATGTGTTGAAAAGACCGGCTCCGTGCTGGGGCACATCGACACCAACTCGGCGGCCAAGGATATGGACATCCTCCGTGCTGTTTCCAATGACGCCAAGCTCAACTACCTGGGCTACTCCTACGGCACGTTCCTGGGTTCCATCTACGCCGAACAGTTCCCGGACAACGTCGGCCGGATGGTCCTGGATGGTGCATTGGACCCTGCGCTGAGCAACGAGGAAGTGACGTACGGGCAGGCAGTGGCGTTCGAGAAGACCCTGCGCACCTATGTGGAATCCTGCATGGGCGGCCCGGACTGCCCCTTCAAGGGAAGCGCGGACGACGCCATCGCTCAGATCCAGGCCCTGATCAACAGCGTCAACGAGCAGCCCCGCGGCGCGGCTGACGGCCGAAAGGTCAACGCCACCATGTTCGTCAACGGCATCATCACCCCGCTCTACAGCAATGCCAACTGGCCCATGCTGAGCGCGGCGTTCGCCGAAGCAATCAAGGGCAACGTGACGCCCATGCTGGACCTCTCCGACCTCGGAGCGGACCGCGAACGCAACGGGACGTATGGTTCCAACTCGGCGCTGGCGTTCACGGCCATCAACTGCCTGGATTACCCGATGGAGACAGACACGGCCGCCATGCGGGCGGAGGAACAGCGGCTTCGTGCGGCGTCGCCCACTTTCGGCAGTTTCCTCGCCTACGGCGGAACCACCTGCATGGACTGGCCCCACAAGAACGTCCGTACGCCCGCTCCCGTTGAGTACTCCGGCGCGTCTCCCATTGTGGTCATTGGAACCACCGGCGATCCTGCCACTCCGGTGGAGTGGGCCGCGTCGCTGGACAAACAGCTGGGAAATGCCGCCCTGGTCACCTGGCAGGGCGAAGGCCACACGGCCTACGGCCGGTCAAACCGCTGCGTCACGGACGCCGTGGACCAGTATTTCCTGCATGGCACCACCCCCGCGGATAACACCATCTGCTGATCGAGGCTGGTCCCCTCCCGGGATCAGCGTCCGGTGAGCAGCTGCGGAATATCGGCAACAGAAGGAACGACGGCGGTAGCCCCCGCCTCCCGGAGCGCTTCCTCATCATGGGCGCCCGTGAGGACACCGGCCACAATTCCGGCTCCCGCTGTCAGGCCAGAGCGGACATCCGCCGTCGAATCTCCCACCACAGCAACAGAACGCACATCGTCCAGGTCAAGGGCCAGGACCGCGGTCAGAATGATGTCCGGGTATGGCCTGCCGCGGCCGGCGTCGGCAGGGCACAGGCTCAGGTCCGCCAGGCCCATCCAGCCGAGTTTTTCAAGAAGCGTATTTTGCGTGTGCCTCCCGAACCCGGTCGCCAGGCAGACCTGGATCCCGGCCCCCCGCAGCTTCGCGATGGCCTCTTCCGCTCCCGGAATCGGGGTGATTGAGCCGGAGCCGATCAGTTCGTCGCAGTGGCGCTCAAAACTGCGGTTCGCTTCCTCTGCCCTGCCGTTTGCGCCAAAGAACCTGTCAAAAACCTCCAGCTTCGACGTTCCCGAAGCCTGCCGGGCGTATTCCAGCATGGCTATGTGCTCAGCAGAGTCCTCCAGGACTCCCTGCTCCGCGAGAACCCGCGCCAGCGCACTGTCCAGCAGGCCGCCGTCGGACACTGTCGTCCCCACCATGGCCAGCACCGCCAGCTTCACGTCAGGCTGCCCTGCTGTTTCGTAATCCAGTGAAATCCCCACCTTTGTATCCCCCATCCGGCTGTTATATCTCCCCAGCTTCAGCGCCGGGCAGGATCAGCCGCTGAATCTGCCACGACCGTCAGGTGAACTTCAGGCCAACGTCAAAAGGGATGCCAGGGGCCGCCCCGGCTCTCATTTTGACCCGGACGCGGGGACTCCATTACAGTTGACTCTTGCGTGATCCGATCGGCCCGTCCGGTTCGAGCATGCGGTGCTTCCTTAGCTCAGTCGGTAGAGCGTTTCACTCGTAATGAAAAGGTCATCAGTTCGATTCTGATAGGAAGCTCAGAGAAAGGCCCCGTATCGTCGCTGAAACCGCGGCGGTGCGGGGTTTTTTGTTGACTGATCCGGGCTTCTGGACCTGTTGGCAAATGATCCTTAAATAAAAATGGTCCCTTCCACCGTTGGTGGGAGGGACCATTTTGTATCAGGTCTTAGCCTTCACATTCCACGCAGTAAGCGTGGCCGTTTTTTTCACGTGCAAGCTGGGACCGGTGACGGACCAGGAAGCAGGAGTAGCAGGTGAACTCATCGCTCGCCTGCGGGATGACCTGGACAACCAGTTCCTCGGCGATGAAGTCGCCCGGAAGGTTCACCCCGTCAACATTGTCCGCTTCGTCCAGTTCCAGGACCACGCTGCGGGCATCGGGCGTATTCGCAGAGCGCAGGGCCTCCAGGGACTTGTCCTGCGACTCCTTAACGTCTGACCGGAGTTCGTCGTAATCGGCTGCCAATTCGTGCAACTCTTTTCTCTAGTTATTGCCTTGTCGCGTCTGCAACGTACAGCATCTTGCGAATATTCCCAACCCCTGACCGCGGAGCAATCGTACTGGGTGGCAATTCGGGCGCGCCACAAGGCCCTGATGCAGCGGAGAATGGGCACAGCCGGTGACGCTTCTCACAGCAAACGACGCCCATTTTCCGCAGGTGAGGGTCCCGGCGCGTTAAGCTCTGGGTGCCAGCACTTCAGCCGCAAAACGAAGGGATCACCCGTGAAAACGGATCTCCGCCTGCAGCACCCGGAGTACTACAACCCGCCGGCGCGGCCAGTCCTTGCCGCTTTCGGCGCCATCCCCTACGTGTCCGTCAGCGGGCGTGGCGCACCGGGCGGGCCTGAACACACTGCCGCCATGGAAGCACTGTACCCGGTGGCCTACGCCGCAAAGTTCGCGGCCAAGGCCGCGGGGCAGGACTTCACGGTGGCCAAGCAGGAGGGGCTGTGGTGGTTCGACGTCCACCTGCCGGCTGTGGAGGTGCCCCGGGAGGAATGGAGCTGGACACTCCTGATCCGGCTCCCGGAGTTCGTTGGCGAAGCGGAGCTGGAGGCTGCAAAGGCCACAGCGGCAGCCAAGAAGCCAAACAACGCGGCGATCGCGCAGGTCCACTACAAAGAACTGGACGAAGGCCAGTGCGTTCAGATGATGCACCACGGACCGTTCGATACCGAGCCGGAAACTGTACGGATCATGGAGCAGTTCATGGCTGAGCAGGGCCTCGAATACAACGGCCTGCACCACGAAATTTATCTCACCGATTTCCGGCGGGTTTCCCCGGAGAAGCTGCGGACGGTGCTGCGGTACCCGGTGAAGGCGAAGGACAAGTAACCCTGGCGCAATCAGCCCAAAGCGAAGAAGAGCGGACGACGGCCGGACGTACCGCCGTCGTCCGTCCTACCCTCTGTTGGCCTTCTCAAAGGCAAGCCGCCGCTGAATGACCTTATGGGGGTCCCAGCCCGGCCCCGGAACCGAGGACAGCAACAGCTCCGTATAAGCGTGTTGCGGATCATTCAGGATCCTGCCGGTTTCGCCCTGTTCCAGTACCGATCCGCGATACATCACCAGGACGTCGTCCGTGACTTCGCTGACTACGGCGAGATCATGGCTGACGAACAGCAGCGAGATACCGGACTCGGCGCGGATCCTGTTCAGCAACGCGAGGATCTGCGCCTGAACGGAAACGTCCAGCGCTGATACCGCCTCATCCAGGACCAGTACGTCAGGCTTCACTGCCAGCGCCCGGGCTATGGCCACCCTCTGGCGCTGGCCGCCGCTGAGCTGGTGTGGCTTGGCATCAGCATGTGCGCTGGCCAGTCCCACCTGGTCCATCAGTTCACCGATGCGGGAAGTGTAATTTCCGGCACCCGTCGCGTGAAACTGCATGGTCTGTTTGAGCGCCTGGGTCACCGTCAGCCTGCGGTCCAGTGAACCGTACGGGTCCTGGAACACCATCTGGATGGCTTTGGCCCGCCGCAGTCTGGCTTTCCGGCCGCCCTGGCGCTGCCCAAGATCCTCCCCGTTGACCTTCATTGATCCGGCATCCGGGGTTTCCAATCCCACCAGCATCCTGGCCACGGTCGTTTTCCCTGAGCCCGATTCCCCCACCAGGCCGAGCGACCGGCCCGGAGCCAGGTTGAAGGAAACATCATGGGCTGCCACAACGGCCGGCCTGCCGCGGCCCATGCCATAGGTCTTGCCGAGTCCGGCCACTTCAAGTCCCGGCTTTTTCATGCTGTTGCCTCCGTGGTACTGGGCCGGGCGGTGATGGTGGGCACGGCTGAGAGCAGCTTCTTTGTGTATTCATGGCGTGCGGCGATGAAGAGGTCCGTGCCTGCCAGTTCCTCTACCAGGCACCCCCGGTACATCACGTAGACCCTGTCGCAATAGGCGGCGGCGAGGTGCAGGTCGTGGGTAATGAACAAGACTCCCAGGTCACGCTCCTGTTGAAGATCACGGAGGATGGCCAGCACCTCGGCCTGTGTGGTGACATCCAGCGCACTTGTGGCCTCATCAGCCAGGAGGAGCTTGGGATCGGAGGTCAGCGCTGCCGCGATCATGACCCGCTGCAGCATTCCGCCTGAGAGTTCGTGCGGATACTGCCGCATCCGCCTGTCCGGCTGGCGGATGCCCACCGCTTCCAGCAGGGCCAGCCCCTTTGCATGTGCTTCGCCACGATCAGCCCGCAGGACCTGGACAAGGCGTTCGGTCAGGGAATCACCAATACGCCGCACGGGGTTGAAGGCAGCCCTGGGATCCTGGTGGATCATGGCGGCTTCAGAGGAGCGGACCCGCTTGAGGTCCCGGTCCGTTCCCGGCAGCACGCTGATGCCCGCCACCTGGATCCGGCCGGTGACCTGCGCACCCTCCGGATGGAGGCGCAGCACTGCGCGGGCGGTGGTTGACTTGCCGGACCCGGACTCGCCCACCAGGCCTACTACTTCACCGGCTGCAACCGCGAGGCTTACGCTATCCAGTATCTTGTTGGTGTGCCCCTTGGCCTGGATGGACAGGCTGAGGTTTTCTATGTCGAGCAACATGGCTACTCCTCAAACCTTGCGTTGAGCCGATCTGAAATGCGCACGCCAACAACGTTGACGGCCACCACTACTGCGGCGATGACCGCACCTGGTATCAGCGTGGGCCAGATATGTCCCTGGATGATTCCGGCCTGTCCCTCCTGGACCATCAGCCCCCATTCGGAGCTGGGCGGCTGCGCACCAAAACCAAGGAAGCTCAGCGTGGCAAGGCTCATCAGGCCCTCACCGAAGAGCACCACAAGGTACCCCAGCAGGGCCGGAGCCAGATTGGGAACTATGTAGCGGAGGCAAAGCATCAGGCCGCCCACCCCTTGCACGCGGTAGGCATCCACATACGATTTGGCCATCTCGGCGAGCGCCAGGGAACGGGTGAACTTGGCGATCACCGGAGCATAGGCCAGTGCCAGCGCCACAACGGTGGTGCCGGGGCCTTTGCCGAAGACGGCGATCACCAGGACCACAAACAGCAGGCCGGGGAAGGCGAACATCACGTCCGTGATCCTGGCCAGCAGGAGGTCTACCCATCCTCCGTTCCATGCAGCGACCGTGCCGATGGTTACCCCGACGACGGTTGCAAGGGCCAGGAGCGCCAACGGTCCCAGCAGTGATTCCCGAGTACCGAGGATCAACCGTGACAGCAGGTCCTGGCCCACCTGGTCCGTGCCCAGCAGGTGCGCGGCTCCCGGAGACTGCCAGATCGCGGAGAAGTCGACGGCTCCCGGTGGATAGGGTGCGATCCAGGGCGCCACTGCGGCCACCAGGATCAATAGAGCCAGGAACCAGAGGGAGGCCATATATGCCAGGTCCTTGCGCTTTCGCGAGGCAATGGGCAGCGGGACGGGCGTTTGTAAAGCGGTCATGAATTCTTGTTCCTTGCCTTGATCCGGGGGTCCAGCAACGGATGGACCAGGTCCACCATGGTGGTCACCACCATGTAAGTGACCACCATGTAGAGGAGCACGGCCTGGACCACCGGAAAGTCGTGGGTGTTGATGGCGTCCACCAGGAGCTTGCCCACTCCGCTGATGCCGAAGACGCTCTCGACGACGACGGTTCCCGCCAGCATGCTGGCCACCACCAGGGCGACCATAGTGAGGATGGGCCCCCAAGAGTTCCGGAGGACGTGCCTGCGGACCACTTTCGATGCGGACAAGCCAAAACTGCGTGCCGCCTCCACATGGTCCGTTGCCAGTTGTTCCACCATTGACTGGCGAGTTACCCGGCTGATGATGGCGACTGCGCCTACCGCCAGGGCGAGGGCGGGAAGGATCAGATGATGGATCCGGTCAAGGAACCCGTCTCCGGCGCCGGAGACGGGGAACCATCTGAGGCCGACGGCGAACACAGAGACGAGCAGCAGGCCGATGACGAAGGACGGTACGGACGAAGCCAGAGTGGTAAACGCCGTCACCGTTGAGTCCGTCCTACGGCCCTGCCGGAGCGCTGCCAGGATACCGAGGCCGATCCCCGCCACGATGAAGAACACCGAAGACAGTGCCACGAGCGCAAGCGTGGCGGGCAGCCGTGTCGCCATCAAGTCACCCACCCCCTGGTGGTACTGGAAGGAAACGCCGAGGTCCCCGGTGAATGCGCTGCTGGCCCAGAGCCAGTACTGCACCAGCAGCGGCTGGTCCAGGTTGTACTGGGCCCTGACCTCAGCAATGCGTTCCGGTGTGATGTTCTCCGGGTTTCCGATCAGGAAGGTCACCGGGTCCCCGGGGGCCGCATACATCGCAGCAAAGATGATGAAGGAGCTCACCACCAGGGTCAGGACCATCCCGAGCAGACGGTAGATTACCCGTTTCATGGCTTACTTCTTGGCGCTGCCGATATCAGCGGCCCACGGGTAGTAAAGGAACGACGCCGAGGAAGGGGCGCCGGTGATGTCCTTGGACATAGCCAATGTGGCTGGTGTCTGGACAACGGGGACCCAGACTGCCGCTTCCACCCATTGCTTCTGCAGCCCGATGGCCAGCCGGGCGCGCTCGGCATCATCGGTTGCCGCTTGGGCTTCCTTAACTGCTTCGTCGTATCCCTCTCCGCTGAACTTGACGAAGTTCACCCGGGCGGTTGAGCTGCCGTTTTTGTAAAAGCCCACGGGATCGTTCTTCGAAATGTAGTACTCATCGGAGAAGACGTCGGCCTGGCCACGGACTGCGGGATCGGAATAAAAGTCCCCATACTGCTGCCGCGGTATGGTCACGATCTGCGTTGTCAGGCCGATTTTCTGCGCTGCTGACGCCACGGCGCTGGAGATCACGCTGCGGATGGAGTCGCCGCTGTTGGCAATGATGATGGGTTCGGTTGGGGTTCCAGCGTCGGCCACCAGCTCCTTTGCCTTGGCAAGGTCGTCTTCGGATGGCTGTGCAGGCGCCCCTTCAAGGCTGTCATATGCGGCCTGGAAAGCATCCTTTTCATAACCCCACGCTCCCGAACCAACGGGAGTCTTCCAAGGTTGGGCCAGCCCTCCGAAGGCGGCCTGGGCAATCCCTTGACGGTCAAGAGCCAGGGACAGGGCCTGGCGCAGTCGCACGTCCTTGAGCGGGCCGCGTTCCGTAGCCAGCAGCGACCACACGTTGGTGGCCGGCCCCTGCGCAACCGAGATGTTGCCGCTGCCCTGCAGCGGAACAGCCGCGGCCGGGCTGTCCAGGTAAGCGCCCTGGGCTTCACCACTGGTCAGGGAATTGACGATTGCGTTCTCATCCGCCCAGCGGAAGGTCACTTTGCCGGCCTTGGACTGGTTGGCGGCGTCCCAATAGCCAGCGGCCTTGACGAGGGTAACGCTGGTTCCGGAAGTCCATTTGTCCAGGGTGAGCGGACCCGAGCAGGCATCGGGGCTGGAGGGTGAGCCGTAGGTGGCGCCCTGGGCTTCCACCGCTTTCCGGTTAAGGACAATGCCGCCGTTGCCGGCCATGGCCTGGAGGAAGATCGCATCTCGCTGCTTCAACGTCACGGTGACTTCCCTGTCCCCGGTGACCGCGATGCCTGTGACGTTTCCGTATTCGTCTGCTTCGTCGGCCCCCTTGGCTGAGTGCCGCTGCATGCTCCAGAGCACGTCATCGGCGGTCATTGCGGTGCCGTCATGGAAGGTCACGTCCTCGCGGAGCGTGAATACAACTGTGGTGTCGCTGGTCCATTCGGCTTTTTCGGCCAGGTGCGGTTTGGTGCCCAGGTCCGGCTGCACCTGCATCAAGCGCTCGCAGACGTTGGAGAGGATGGTGTTTTCAGCTGTTCCGCCATCCACATCGAGGTCAAAGGTAGCCGGCTCCTGTGGCAGCATCCAGGTCAAGGAATCGACGGTTCCTGCCGGCTCCGCCGTGGTTGGGCCGAAGGGCACTTTGACTGCCGGGGCAGCAGCGTTCGGTGCTTCGCCTCCGCATGCTGTGAGGCTGAGCGCCAGGAGCACTGCTCCGCTCAAAGCGGCGCGGCCGGTGGCACCAAGGGACTTTTGGGTTTTCATAGTTTTGCCTCCAGCAGTGGTGTGTCGATGGTGGTGTGGGCCGATCCGGGACCGTCGAACAGGTTCCACGGCATGAGCTCGTACTCGTGGTTGCAGGGGGTGCCATTGCTGACCAGATAGTCCCCCGTGGTGAGGTCCACGCAACTGGACAGGATGGTGGACCACTGCCGGATTGCGGGACGGCGGGTATCGGGATGGGTGCAAACGGATTCCGGGTAGCCGAGGTGGTCCGCCATTGCCTGCCTGATCGATGCCCGGGCTTCAGCCGTTGATCCTGCAGCCCGTACCTTATCGAGGCCATGCCGGGCCTGCGGAACCCGGAACAGGGAATCAACAGAGACCGGGCGGTAAGTGTTCGCCAGCTGCGGCGGTATAAACGCCTCGTAGTGATTCCCGTGCACCAGCAACCCGTCAGTGGGATACATCCAGGCGTTCCGACCCGGGGTTGTTTCCACATTGATGGAGAATCCGGACCTGTGTGAGAGCACAGCGTTGCTGGCAATGTGCGGCCGGTTCCGGAACAGGACGTTGAGTGCGTCATGGAGCTCAGCCTGGTTAAGCACCATCCGCCGGATGAACGTCTGCGGTAATCCGATTTCGGCGTCGAACCGTCCGCCCAGCCCGTTGGCGTTGAGGGCAATCCCGGCTGAATTTGCACCCTGGCGGCCAATCTGGCCGGCCTCCACCTGCATGATGATGGTAGGAAGCGGATCCTGGACCACGCGCAGGATTACGGCAGTCTTTTGGGTGCCAAACCTCCAGTCCCAGTTCTGCCCGACGTACATGTGACCATCGCCGGCCGCGTTGTCCGTCAACACGAAGGAAGTGCAGCCATCCACCGCGTCGCGCTCGTCGTCTTCCGTAACGGGCGTTGCGGGCTTGCTCCCGGCGTCATAGATGAGTTCGCCGCGGACGTTCAGGATCATAATGTCCAGCGGATCCTGGCCGCTCCCCTCGGCAACTCCCTCAAGTTCGATGACAAGCTCCGGAGCCACGGCGGCACTCAGGTCCAGCCACTGCAGGGCGTTGGCCCGCAGCTGATCCCAGGTGAAGCCCGTCTGCTCCGGCAGCGCCTCCGCGTAGAAGCTGATTGAGTCAGCGATCAGGTCCGCAGCGGCGCGGCCGTACTGCCGGCCTCTTTCTGACGGGTCACCCGTAATCTCGATGACCCGCAATGTAGAACCATCCATTGTGATGCCTGCCTTTCGAACGCCACTCCTGGCCGTTACCATGTGTTACAAAACTGAAAGATATGGGAGCACCCATTACACGAAGGCGGCTCTGGTAATGAATGATACACAGAATGTGATTGACGTAACAGATGATACGAAAAATTCTGCACTTGCCGAGCTTCGTTCCCGCGTCCGCAATGAGTGGCCCAACCTCTCCAAAGCGGAGCGAACGGTCAGCAGCTTCCTGAGCAACTGCCCGCCGGGGCGGCTTCTTTACGGCAGCGCACAGGAACTTGGCGTGGAAAGCGGGACCAGCAGCGCCACCATCGTGCGCACCGTCCAGTCACTTGGCTACTCCGGGCTCCAGGAACTGAAGCGCGACGTGGCCATGGTCTTCACGTCCAGCGTGGCACCCGAAGTCCGGCTCCAGCAGCGCATTGACCACATGGGTGCGGGCATTGAGGAGATCTGGAACCACGTTTGGGATGAGGCCCAGGAGCGCGTGAAGCTGGGTGCAGATGCCACCCAGTTCGAGGCCATCACCGCGGCCGTGGAACTGTTGGCCCGGGGAGGGCTGGTTGTGAGCTACGGCGTCGGCGCTTCCGGCCTGGCCGCCTCCAACCTTGTGCTGCGCCTCAACAGGATCGGCCGGGCTGCCAGGTACATCGGAAGCGACGGCTTCCGTCTGGCCGACGACCTACTGCCTCTGCGGCAGAACGATGTGGCCGTCATTTTCGCCCCGGGACGCATCACCCGGGAGGTTGATATCCTCATCCAGCGGGCCGCAACGGTAGGCGCTTCCACCATCCTGGTGACGGACAAACCAGCCACGTCACTAGGGCTCAATACCAGCGTGCTCCTGTTGGCTCCCCACACCCCCACCGGCATGACCAGCGAAACGCTGACGGCGATTGTTGTTGGCGACGTCCTGGTTCAGGCCCTCGCTTCCGTGGACCGGGAACTCGCCGTGGAAACATCGCACCAGCTCACCACCCTCCGCGAGGACCTGGGGTACTGATCAAAACCATAGAGCGGACGACGGCGGAACCTCCCGCCGTCGTCCGTCCTGTTTGGGTGCCGCTCCCCTCCCGCACCGGGGGCTTGCGAGATTGCGGCGTCCCCTGACAGACTGGTCACGTTCCATTCCCGAGTGTCAGGCCATTGTTGTGGATTCAGTAGTTTCACGCCGCTGCTAGCGCGCTGAACTCTGCCTGCCCACGGCCGGCTCCAGTTTCAGCGCACCCGTTGAAACTCCTGGAGCCCGCATGCATTCCCCCAAGAACTCCCCCATTACCGTTGCCAACGCCAGTTTCTCCTGGCCGGACGGCACTCCCGCACTCGCCGCCATCACCGGCACATTTAATCCCGGCCGCACCGGGCTGGTAGGCCGGAACGGCTCAGGGAAATCCACCCTGCTCCGGCTGATTGCCGGCCACCTCCCGCCTGCCGCCGGCCAGATCTCCACCTCGGGCGACGTAGGCTATCTGCCCCAGAACCTCACCCTGGACGTGGACGCCACGGTGGCCGGACTGCTGGGCATCGACCACAAGCTGAACGCCCTCCGCGCCATCGAGTCCGGCGACGTGGCCGAACGTCACTTCGAGGTGCTGGGAGACGACTGGGATATTGAGGCGCAGGCTGAGGAGTCCTTGCGCCACATCGGCCTGACCGCTGAGGACCTGGTGCGTCCGGTGGCGCACCTCTCCGGCGGGGAGGTGATGCTGGTGGCCATTGCCGGCCTGAGGCTCCAGCGGAATCCCATAACACTCCTGGATGAGCCCACCAACAACCTGGACCGGCAGGCGCGGTCCACGCTGTATGACCTGGTGGCGTCCTGGACTGGAACACTGGTGGTGGTCAGCCATGACACTGCCTTGCTGGAACTGATGGAGCACACAGCGGAGCTGCATGCCGGCCGCCTAAGTGTTTTCGGTGGCCCCTACAGTGCGTGGCGCCGCCATCTGGATTCAGAGCAGGCCGCTGCCATCCAGGCCGAACGCACGGCTGCGCAGGCAGTCAAAACGGAGAAACGCCAGCGCATCGAAGCGGAGACCAAGCTCGCCCGGCGCGCCCGAACAGCCCAGACCAACTACGACAACAAGCGGGCACCCAGGATTGCGATGAACCAGTGGGCGTCCAATGCAGAGGTCTCCGCCGCGAAACTCCGCATGGACGCCGAGGGCGATGTCCGGGCAGCCCAGGCGGCCCTCGACACTGCCGCGGCACGCATCCGCGACGACGAACACATTCACCTGGACCTTCCCGATCCGCAGGTGGCGAGGAGCCGGCGGATTGCCGAACTGAGCGGCTCGAACAGGACGTTTGTCATCCAGGGGCCCGAGCGCATCGCCCTGGCCGGGCCGAACGGCTCAGGTAAGACCACCCTGCTGGAGAATCTTCTGCACGGACGCCCCACGGAACCAGGGCAGACATCCGGCCGGCTCTTCACGGACCGGGTCGGCTATCTGCCACAGCGCCTGGACCCGTTCTCCGATTCCGAGAGCGCCCTGGAGGTCGTCGGCGCCGCAGCGCCAGCGCTCTCTCCCGGCACGGTCCGCAACAACCTGGCGCGGCTCCTGCTCCGTGGCGGCTCCGTCCACCGCCCCGTCCGGACACTTTCCGGGGGCGAGCGCTTCCGGGTAGCCCTGGCCAGGTTGCTGTTCGCCGATCCCCCGGCTCAGCTCCTGGTGCTTGATGAGCCCACCAACAACCTGGATCTGGGCAGCGTCGACCAACTCGTTGAAGCCCTGCGCGGTTACCGCGGGGCCGTTCTGGTGGTGAGCCACGATGACGGCTTCCTGGCCCGGCTGGGACTGGACATGGTCCTCGAGCTGGATCATGACGGGGCGCTGGACGAGGCGGAACTGCCGGAACCGTCCGCAGGTAGTGGCAAGGGCTGACGCGGGACGTCACCAAAGGCAGGATGCACAACGGCGGCACCTCCCGCCGTCGTACATCCCGTACTACACTCGAAACACAGTTGGCAGATTGCAGCCCTTTCATGAGGAAGGCTCGCATTCTGCGGCAGAACTAGCTAATGGAGGCAAGACCTGTGGTGTCAGTCGACAGCGTGGATGCCAGGATTGTCAGGTTCTTTACGGAATCGCCGAGGTCCTCGGTGCTGGAGGCCTCCAGGATCCTCAATATCTCCCGCGCCACCGTCCAGTCCAGGTTGGACAAGATGATGGAGAACGGCGTCATCGAATCGTGGGCGCCGCAGCCGGACCCCGCCAATTTTGGCTTCCCGGTGGTGTCCTTCTGCTCGCTGACCATCAATCAGGACATGGGGCACGACACCGTCGTCGCGGTCCTGGGCGGGATTCCGGAGCTGATGGAGATCCACACCGTGTCCGGGAGCTTTGACCTGATGGTACGGATTGTGGCCCGGTCCAATTCGGATCTGCAGCGCGTCCTCGATGCCATGATCGCGACCAAAACCATCGTGCGCTCGTCCTCGGTGATCGTCCTGAATACCCACTTCCAGGGCAGGACGCTGCCCCTGCTTGAAGCTGCGGCTACTTAGCCACCAGGTCCTGTTCCGACGTGCCACGGGAACGCGCTGCCACCTTGCAGGCGACGGCGATGCCTGCAGTGAGCGCGATGGTGGACAGCAACTGCGTCCTGGCGCCGGAGTCGAAGCAGGTCAGGATAAGGATGGCCGCGAGGATCACCATGCCGGCGATGGTCAGGTAGGGGAAGGCCCGCATCCTCAAGGTGAGCGGCTGGCCGGCCCGGTCTGCCCGGCGGCGAAGGATGAGCTGGGACACCAGCACCGAACCCCACACCAGCAGGACAGTTGACCCCACCAGGTTCAGCAGTGCCGGCAGTACCCGGTCCGGGAAGAAAAGTTCCAGCACGGTGGAGACGATCCCTACCGCCACCGACACCAAGACGGCGACAACGGGCGCCTTCGCCTTGTTGAGCCGGAGCAGCACCGAAGGCGCGTCCCCGCGTTCGGCCAGGGAGTAGATCATTCTCGAGGCACCATAGAGGTTGGCGTTCAGCGCGGAAAGCAACGCCACCACGGCCACCAGGATGATCGCCGTCTCGGCACCCGGAATCCGGGCTACGGCCAGCACTGCGGCGAACGGGGAGCTGAGCTCTTCGGAGTCCCAGGGCACAACGGTCACGATGATGGCCAGCGAACCGATGTAGAAAACCATGATGCGCCAAACGACTGTGCGGATCGCTTTGCCTACGCTTCTGACGGGATCAGCGGTCTCCGCCGCGGCAACGCTCACGATCTCCGTTCCACCAAAGGCAAAAACCACCACAAGAAGGGCGGAGGCGATTCCGGCCAAGCCTGCGGGCGCAAAGCCCCCGTTATCCAAAATGTTGCTCAGCCCGGGGGAATTTGTATTGGGGAGCCAGCCAAAGATCAGGGCCGTTCCGATCAATAGGAAGATGATGATGGCGGCGACCTTGAGGATGGCGAACCAGAACTCGAACTCACCGTAATTCTTCACGCCTGCGACGTTGATGACCGAGAAGACGCCAACAAAAAGCAGGGACAGCAGCCACACCGGCAGTTCCGGGAACACTGATGCCAGAAGGGCCGCAGCGCCCAGGGCCTCGGCGGCAATAACCACAACCAGCTGGAACCACCAAAGCCATCCGACGGTTGATCCGGCGGTCTTCCCGAGCGCCTTCTGCGTGTAGACGGAGAACGCCCCGGAGCTGGGATTCGCTGCAGCCAGTTCGCCCAGGGCCTGCATCACGATGATGACCAAGGTGCCGGCCACGAGATACGAGAGCAGCACGGCGGGCCCTGCCGCCTGGACCCCGACCCCGGAACCCAGGAACAGGCCGGCGCCGATGGCGCTGCCCAGCCCCATCATGGTCAGCTGGCGTGAATTCATGGACCGGCCCAGCCCGGGCCGCCCCTCAGGGGGCGCAGCGGTGGTTACAACAGCAGTCTCCATGCAGAAGCCTCATCAGAGTCAGGAGGCGGACGTGATCCACCTCGAAAGGAATATGGGATGCCCGGCAGGTGACTCACCAGCGAGCGCCTTGAGTGACGCTAGTCACTCAAATGGGCATGAGCAACGTATCGGGAAAAACCTGAGCAAGTTGCGCACTCGAAACCGCGTGAGCCACGTCACTCTTAGCAGTTTGTCCGGTGCGGGTCAGGCAGCTTGTTTATGCGACGACTGCTACTTACTGTCGGGAAAAACAAGCGCTCCTGCGCTCCATTCTCCCATCTACTCCGCTCACCAGGAGAACCATGAACATCCCGCAGCGCGCCGGACTAGCGAACTTTCCGCCCTATCGCCAAGGTAAAGCCCCCAAAGGCATCGACGGCCTCCAGGCCTTCAAGCTCTCCGCGAACGAGAACCCCTACCCGCCTCTGCCCGCGGTGCTCGCCGCTGTCACGGCTGCCGTCTCCAGCATCAACTTCTACCCGGAGATGGCCGCGGAGGATCTCACTCTGGCAGTCGCAGGACGCTGGGGAGTCTCGCCGGACAACGTAGCCTTCGGGGCCGGTTCAGTTGAGGTCGCCGCCCAGATCATCCACGCGGTAACCAACCCGGGTGACTGCGTTATGTTCGCCTGGCGTTCCTTTGAGGCCTATCCGCTCCTGGCAACAGCAGCAGGTGCCACACCGCAGCCCATCCCACTGGCAGCCGACGGCGGCCATGATCTGGCCGCGATGGCCGCGGCTGTAACACCGCGGACAAGGGCCATTTTCATCTGCAACCCGAACAATCCCACCGGAACCGTCGTCGGGGCGGCGGAAGTGGAAACCTTCCTCCGGGCAGTTCCAACAGATGTGGTGGTGGTGCTGGACGAGGCGTACGTCCACTTCAACCGCGACCCGGGCACCGCCGTCGGAATTGAGATGTTCCGCAAATACCCCAATGTGGTTGTCCTGCATACCTTTTCCAAGGCCTACGGGCTGGCCGGGCTGCGCTTGGGCTACGCCATTGGCGCACCCGGGCTGGTCACCAACCTGCGCAAGGTCGCCGTCCCGTTCGGCGTCACCGCGTTGGCACAACAAGCCGGGCTGGCCTCCCTGGAAGCCGAGGACGAACTCCAAGCGCGGATCGACCTCCTGGTTGCCGAACGCCGTCGTCTATATGCCGCGTTGCTGGCTGCCGGCCTCCCCGTCCTGCCGTCCGAGGCCAACTTCCTTTGGCTCAACACCGGAGAACACACCGCTGCCCTGGCGGCCCTCTTCGAGGAAAACGCCCTCTCCGTCCGCGCCTTTGCCGACGAAGGAATCCGGATAACAGTCGGCACCCCGGAGGCCAACAACCGAGTCCTGGACGTGGCCCGCCAGGCTGCCGGCCTGCTGGCCCCGCTGCCCTAACCGAAGGATTGACCTTGACTGAGCTCCTTAACGTATCCGACGTCGTTGCCGAAGTCTGCGCACAGCATACCGAGGCCGTATTTGGCCTGATGGGCAACGGCAACGCGTTCTTCACCAGCAACCTCACCAGCCGCGGCCTGCCCTACGTCAGTGCCCGGCACGAAGCCGGAACTGTGGCCATGGCCGATGCCTACTACCGGGCATCCGGCAGGATCGCCGTCGCGACGGTGACCTACGGGGCAGGTTTCACCAATGCTTTGACCGCGCTGACAGAGGCCGCGAAGGCCCGGACGCCCATGGTGGTGCTAGTGGGCGAAGCGCCTACAACCGGCCCACGGCCCTGGGACATCGACCAGTTGATGGTCGCCCAGGGCCTGGGTGTGCAGACTCTGACAGTCTCTGCAGGAAACGCCGCCCGCGTCACCGCGCAAGCGTGGACAACCGCCCGCACCGAACGCTGCCCCGTTATTCTCTCCATCCCCTATGATCTCTCCAGCGAACCGGCGGGACCCCAGGAACCGGCAGCAGCAACGTCACTGGCCCCGCATATGACGCCGGATCCCGCGCTGGTTGAGCACGTTGCGAGGCTGCTGAACCGGGCCAAGCGGCCGCTCATCCTGGCCGGCAACGGTGCCGTCATCTCGGGTGCCGGTGCCCCTCTGGTGGAACTGGGCGACAAGATCGGCGCGCTCTTTGCCACCTCCGTGATGGCACGCAACAGCCTCGACACCCCTTGGGACCTTGGCATTGCAGGCGGGTTCGCCCGGACCGCACCGTTGCAGCTTATGCGCACTGCCGACGTCGTTATTGTTGCCGGGGCCAGCCTCAATGCTTTCCAGACCCGCTACGGGTCGCTCTTCGCAGAAGGCGCCGAGGTGGTTCAGATCGACGAGCTGGCCGCGGCAACCAACCCCAGTGTCACCTGCTTTGTCCAGTCCGATGCCGCAGCCATGGCACAGTCGCTGGTTGCAGCAGTCGCCCCTGTGGCCGGGGGTTGGCGCAGCAGGCACCCGGAGGCGGCGCTTCCTTCCTTCCGGGAAGAACAGCCTGCGGAGGAGTTTGCTGCGGACGGGCGCTTGAATCCACGCGCTGTCGCCCAGCAACTCGACTCGCTCCTGCCTGCGGAGCGCACCATTGTCCAGGACGGCGGCCACTTCTGCGGCTGGATCCCCATGTACTGCCAGGTACCCGATCCGCAGGGCCTCATGATGGTGGGCACAGCGTTCCAGTCGATCGGCCTGGGCATTCCGGCGGCGGCCGGAGCTGCGGTGGCACGGCCGGAGAGGCTTACCGTCCTGGTTGCCGGGGACGGCGGCGCCCTGATGGCGCTTGCCGATCTGGATTCCGCGGTCCGCACCATCTCCAGCGGAGTCATGGTGGTCTTCAACGATGCCGCTTATGGTGCCGAGATCCACCAGTACGCTGCCCGGGGCCTGGATGACACAGCAATGCAGATCCCCGAGGTGGATTTCAGCGCCATCGGGCAGGCCATGGGCGCCCAGGGTGTAAAGATGAGATCCCTCGCGGACCTCCAGGTACTGAAAGAGTGGCTGGCGGCCGGTGCCGAGGGATTGTTCGTGCTGGACGTCGCCATCACCCAAAGCGAAGTGGCCGAGTACATGCAGGAAAGCATGGCGCCCATCCTGGCTTCCTTGGCCACGGCGTAACAGTTCGTCGAAACGGCGAAGGGCACGACGGCGGGAACCTCCCGCCGTCGTGCCCTTCCCTTGCGTCTGGCTACTGCACGAACTGGTACAGCAGCGCCGCCATGCCGAACCCGACCACGGACAGCACGGTCTCCAGGACCGTCCAGGTCTTCAGTGTGTCCTTTACAGACATGTTGAAGTACTTGGCGATGATCCAGAAGCCACCGTCGTTGACGTGGCTGGCGATGATCGAGCCTGAGGAGATGGCGATGGCGATCAGTGCAAGCTGCGGCTGCGAGAAGTCGCCGCTGGTCAGCGTGGGAGCGAGGATGCCGCCCGTGGTGACGATCGCAACCGTGGCCGAGCCCTGGGCGATGCGCATGCCGCACGCAATCACGTAGGCGGACAGGATCAGCGGGAGTCCGGCGGTAGCCAGCGAATCTGCCACAGCCTTGCCGACGCCGGTGGCGGAAAGGACGGCACCGAAGAAGGCACCGGCACCAACCACCAGCAGGATCATGCCCACAGGCTTCAGCGAAGCCGAGCTGAGATCCGACAGGTCCTTTGCGCTCATGCCGCGGCGGGTGCCCAGCAGGTACATGGACAGCGCCACGGCAACGGTCAGTGCAATCGCCGGGTTACCGAAGAACACCAGGACGTCGCGCAGGGTGCCGGCCGGCAGGAACACGTTGCCGAAAGTGGCGCCGAGGATCAGCACCATGGGCAGGCCAATGGCCAGGGCGACGGTGCCGATGGACGGCTCGTGGCCCCTGGCTTCTTCCGCTTCCGGAATGACGCGGTCCTCGGGGACCTCAATCATGACCCGCTTGCCGATCCAGGTTCCCCAGAGAATACCGGAAGCGAACCAAGCGGGAATACCGCAGGCCAGGCCCATCAGGATGATCCAGCCGAGTTCGACGCCGAACAAACCGGCCGCGGCCACGGGACCCGGGTGCGGCGGCAGGAAGGCGTGCGTCACGGACAGTCCGGCCAGGAGGGGCAGTGCGTACAGCGCCAGGGACTTTCCGCCACGGATCGCGGCCACATAAACCAGCGGCGCCAGGACGAAGATGCCGATGTCGAAGAAGACCGGGATACCCAGGACAAAGCCGGTGATGCCCATGGCCAGCGGCGTGCCCTTCTCGCCGAAGGTCTTAACCAGCTTCCCCAGCAGCACTTCCGCACCGCCGGACCGCTCCAGGATTGCGCCCAGCACGGTACCGAGGCCGATGATCAGGGTGATGTGGCCCAGGATGCCGGCGAAGCCCTTTTCAATCAGGGCGTCGCTGCTCTTGGTTGGCGACCCCACCAGCTCTTCGATGGTGACGCCTCCCACCAGGGCCACCACCACGCTGGTTCCCACCAGTGCAATAAAGGGCTCGATCTTGACCTTGATGATCAGGAACAGCAGCAGGGCTATGCCTGTGCCGGCGAGGAGAAGCAGGCCGGCGGTGTCGTTCCGCAGCCAGTCCAGGAATTCGTTCATGTGCTTGCTTTTCTACTTGAGGGCGCCGGTGAAGGCGGCGGCCCTGGCTGAAATGTCCGCCCAGTCGCCGGCGGCGACAGCGGCTGGTGGAACAACGCTGGTACCGCAGCACACAGCTGCGGCACCGGCGTCGAGGTAGCTCCTGGCGTTGGAGGCGTCGATGCCTCCGGACGGCAGGAGCCGGATGCCCGGGTACGGTCCCTGAAGGTCTTTCAGGTACGCGGGGCCAAGCTGGCGGGCCGGGAAGATCTTGACGACGGCAGAACCCAGGTCCAGCGCCTGCGCCACCTCGGTGGGGGTCATGGCGCCAAGGCTGAACGGAACGCCGGCAGCTACTGCCACGGCGGCAACTTCGGGACGCAGTCCGGGGGTGACCAGGAACTGCGCGCCGGCGTCGATTGCCGCCCTCGCCTGGTCTCCGGTCAGCACTGTTCCGATTCCGACGGCGGCACCGTGTTGCGCAGCTGTCTCGGCCGCACGCTTGACGTGGGTCAGCGCATCCGGCGTGGTGAAGGTCAGTTCCACACTGCGGATGCCGCCGTCGGCCAGCGCCTGGCAGAGTTCCGCGGCATCGGGAATGGAGGGTGCCCGGACCACCGCGAGGGTGCGGTCCGCCTCGAGCTGCGTAATGAATTCTTCGGGGGTCATGCGCTGGTTCCTGTTCTGGTGAGGCCGTCTGCCTGGCGGCGGAGGGCGCGGCCGGTGCGGGCCCCGGTGGGCTGCCCGCCGTCGATCGCTGCCGTGCCGTTGACGAACACGTAGTGGATGCCGGCTGCTGCCTGGCGGGGATTTTCGAAGGTGGCGGTATCGCTGACCGTGGCCGGATCAAAGAGGACCAGGTCCGCCGCGTAGCCTTCGCGGACCAGGCCACGCTGGTCCAGCTTGAGCCGTTCCGCCGGGCGTCCGGTGAGGTGGTGGACCGTTTCCTCGAGGCTCATCAGTCCCAGTTCGCGGCAGTAGTGCCCGAGGTAGCGGGGGAAGGTGCCCCAGGCGCGGGGGTGCGGTTTGCCGCCCACCAGCAGGCCGTCACTGCCGCCGGTATGGGTCCGGTGCACCATGATGGCCTGGACGTTTTCCTCATGGCCGACGTGCTGGAGAATGCCCGTGCCGCAGCGGTCATCCAGCAGGATCTGCGTGAAGACCTCAAAGGGTTCAAGGCCCTCGTCCAGGGCGATCTGCGCGATCGTCTTTCCCACGTAGCCGGCGAGCTCTTGGTTCTGCACACCGCTGATTTCCAGCGTGTCCCATTCGGCCACCACGCCATGGCAGCCGTCCGAGCCGTAGATCTCCACGTTTTCGCGGATCCTGGCCTTGGCCTCCGGGTCGCGGAGCCGTTCCAGGGTGGCATCAGTGCCGCCGGCGGAGGCCCAGCTCGGCAGGATTGCCGAAAGCGTTGTGGCGCCCGGCAGGTAGGGGTAGGTGTCCAGGGTGATGTCCACGCCCGCGTCCAGCGCCTCATCGATGAGGTCAAGGAGTTCGCCGGCGCGGCCCTTGTTTTCAGCGAAGTTCATGGTGGCGTGGGAGAGGTGAAGTGCGCAGCCGGTATCCCTGCTCAAGCCGATCATCTCGGCATATGCGCCCAGTGCGCCCTTGCCGTAGGAGCGGTGGTGTGGGGCGTAAAAGCCGCCCAGCTCGCCCACCGCACTGCACAGCGCGCCGAGTTCCTCGGTGGTGGCGTACATGCCGGGCGTGTAGGTCAGGCCGGAGGACATTCCGATGGCGCCCTCCGCCATCCCTGCCCGGATCACCTGCTGCATCTGCTCCAGCTGGTCCGGGCTGGCTGCACCTTCGCCAAAACCCATCACCAGTGCGCGCACCGTGCCCTGGGGCACCAGGTAGGCAGCGTTGGTGGCGATCCTGGCTCCGTTTTCATCCTCGGAATCGAGGCGGTCCAGGTACTCCCCCACGGTGCGCCAGTTCCAGTCAAAGTCGTCCGGGTTGTCATTCCAGCCGGCGATCTTCTGCCGGATGCCGGCCAGTGTGGCGTCGTCCACGGGCGCGTAGGAGAGCCCGTCCTGGCCGAGGAGCTCGGTGGTGACGCCCTGGCTGAGCTTGGCGTAGTGGTCCGGGTTGACCAGCAGCTGCAGGTCCGAATGGGCGTGCATGTCGATGAAGCCCGGGCTGAGGACCAGTCCGGTGGCGTCGATAACGCGATCCGCGCGGGTGTCCGCGGCGGTCAGGCTGCCCGCGTCGGCGATCTTCGTGACCGCAGTGCAATCCACCAGGACATCGGCGGTGCGGCGGGGACCGCCCGTGCCATCCACCAGGGTGGCATTGCTGATAAGGGTTTTCATCCTGGTGCTCCTAGAAAAAAGTGTGGACCAGGTCGACGACGGCCTGGTTGCCGTCAGCATCGGCCAGCACCGGGATCAGGGTCCATTTGTCGAAGGCCGTGCAGGGGTGGGAAAGGCCCAGGCGCACCACATCGCCGGGGCGCACCGTGCTGGTTCCGGCGTCGAAGGTCATAAAGCAGTGCTGGTCGTTCACGGCCGTGATCTCTGCCCCTTCGAGGGGAACCATGGCGCCGCCCAGGGCAGGGCCGATCAGCTGTGGACGCGGCAGGCCCTCGTCCACAGGGAGGTCCCGCTTGCCGGCATCGAGGATGGCCAGGCCCGGTTCCGGCTGCGAAACGACGCGTGCCCAACCGTGCATTCCGGCCCTGAACGGTTGGCTCCCGTGCCGGGAAAACGGCGAGATGCCGCGGTAGAAGCCGTCGTCGTGGATGATGTAGGCGCCGCTGCGGATCATCAGCTGGACGGCGCTGCTGATGCAGGGCGAGAGCACATCCACCACGTCGTCAAAGTAGGCGCTGCCGCCCGCGGTCAGGATGATCTGGTCCGCACCGTAGAGTCCGTCGGCGAGGAGCTGTTCGTGGAGCTGGCGCATCTGGCCCAGGTAGCCGCGGACGGCTCCGAGTGCCTCGACGTCGGCCGTGTGCGCAAGAGAGCCTTCATAGCCGCTGACACCTGCCAGCCGCAGGTGCGGCGAAACGGCGACGGCGCGGGCCACCTCAAGGGCGGCATCAACGCCGCGGGCGCCGGTGCGGCCACCCAATCCGCCCAGCTCCACCAGGACGTCCAGGACGGCGCCGCTGCCGGAAGCCTCCAGGGTCCGGTTGAGGACTTCGACGGTGCCGGTGGAATCCACCCAGGACAGGATGGTCTGCTCCGGGCCGATCACCGAGGCTACCCAGTCGATGGCGTGCGGGTCCGTGAGGCTATTGGCGAGCTGGAGCCTGCGCACCCCGAACTCCCGGGCCACCCGCAGTTGTGCGAAGTTGGCCACGGTGATGCCCCAGGCTCCCCTGTCCAGCTGCTCGGCCCAGAGCTGCGGGGCCATGGTGGTCTTGCCGTGCGGGGCCAGCAGGACGTTGTGTTCTGCGCACCAGCCAGCCAGGTGGTCGGCATTGGAACGCATGGCTGCGGAGTCGAGGGTGAGGAGCGGCGTCTGGAAATCACCCAGTGTGGGGCCGTCAGCCAGGAAGTCCCGGTGGGTGGTTCCGTTGGCGGTGGCGGGCACGGCTTTGTGCCGCCAGTCGAGGCGGACGTCTGCGAGGCGGGCGACGCGTTCTGCCGCAATGGCAGGAGCTGCCGCTCCGGCGTCGGGCGTTGAGGTGTTCACCAGTTCGTTCCCTTCGTGGCGCAATTCGCTGCGTTGCGTATTTTGCAACGCATGTTGCAAATCTGTTAGTGATATGTCTAACATGGTGCAGGATCGGGCGTCAAGGCCCGGAGAAGCGCAGGAGTAAGGGAACGTTCATGCCAACAGCTGTCTGCATCGGCGAGACCATGGCCATGCTCACGCCGGTCAACGGGGTGCCCTTGCACCGGGCCGAAGAGCTGCACTGCAGCATCGGTGGCGCCGAATCGAACGTCGCCATGGGCCTGGCCGCGATGGGCCTGGACGCGCATTGGGTTGGCCGTGTGGGACGCGACGGCTTCGGCAGCCGGATCATCGATGACCTCCGGGGCCATGGGGTGGGCGTCACCGGAGTTGAGGTGGATCCGGCACTCCCCACCGGCCTCTACATCAAGGTCCCGGCCCAGGAACCGGACCCCGACGCCGGCAGTTCGGTTTTGTATTACCGGCAAGGATCCGCCGCTTCCGCCATGGGTCCGGCCACACTTGCTGCTCCTGCAGTTGCGGAACTTATCGGCAAAGCGGGCCTCATCCATCTCAGCGGAATCACCGCCGCGCTGTCAGAGGATTGCCGCACCCTCCTCGAAATCCTGCTCAAAGCCCCTCGCAGCGGCAGGCTCATCACTTTCGACGTCAACTGGCGCCACGCACTCTGGGAGGGTCAAGACCCTTCAATCCTGCAGCGCCTGGCCAACCTCGCTGATATCGTGCTGGTTGGCAAAGATGAAGCTGAGCATGCTTTTGGCACTACCGACGAGGCTGAACTCCGCGCGCTGATGCCGGACCCCGCCGTCGTCGTCATCAAGAACGAGGCCATCAGCGCCATCGCGCTGCACCGGGACGGGACGCGGGACGAGGTCCCCGCATTGTCAGTGGACGTGGTGGAACCGGTGGGCGCCGGGGACTCCTTTGCCGCCGGATACCTCAGCGGCGTGCTCTTCGGACTGGACCAGAAAGCCAGCCTGCGTCGCGGCCACGTGGCCGCCGCGTGTACGCTGACTGTCCACGGCGATCGAGGGCCGCTGCCCGAAACTGCCGAACTCACCGGGATCCTGGCCTGCAGCGATGAGCAGTGGACGGGAATCCGCGTGTCCACCGGCCGCTTCGATGTACCCGAAAAGAGCACCACGCCATGAGCCAGAGCCTGATGCGCGCCATCGACCTGCTCGGCGAGCTCGCCGCCAAACCGGCCACGCTCGACGACCTTGCCAAGAGCGCCGCAGTGCACAAGACCACCGTCATGCGCCTGCTCCATGCCCTTGAAGAGAAACGGATGGTGGTCCGGGACGACGACCAGCGTTTCCGGCTCGGCTCCAAGCTGTTCGAGCTTTCCTCCCTGGCCCTGGAACAGCGGGACATCCGCGAAGTGGCGCGGCCACGCCTGGCAGACTTCAACGCCCGCACCGGGCACACCGTGCACCTGGCAGCGTTCGAAGGCGGCTCCGTCGTCTACATCGACAAGTTCGAATCCCACCATCCGGTGCGGATGTACTCGCGCATCGGCCTGACCGCGTCCCTGCACTCGGCCGCCGTCGCGAAGATCCTTCTGGCTGACATGCCCCGGGCCCGGCAGGAAAAAATCGCCGCCGGCCTGGACTACGTCAAAGTCACCGACAACACCCTGACTTCGCCGGAGGCCCTGCTGGCCGAGCTGGACCTGGTGCGGCAGCAAGGCTGGGCGCACGACAACGCCGAGCACGAAGCGTTTGTGCACTGCATCGCGGCCCCCATCCGGGATGCCAGCGGTGCAGTGGTGGCCGCGGCGTCCTGCTCCGTGCCCATTGTGATGCTCGATTACGAAGGCCTTATGGGCCTGCTCCCCGGACTCAAAGCAACCACCGCAGCCATTTCAGAAGATCTTGGCTGGACCCCAACCGAAAGGAACTCAGTATGAGCGCCAAGACCATCGTCCGTACCGACAACGCCCCGGCACCGGCCCACACCTTCTCCCAGGGAGTGAAGAAGGGCGGCATGTTCCAGGTGTCCGGCCAGGGCCCCATGGATCCGGCCACCAACCAGTACATCGGCGACGGCGACGTCCGCGTCCAGACCCGCCGCACCCTGGAAAACGTCAAGGCCATCCTGGAAGCCGGCGGATCCTCGGTTGAAGACGTCATCATGTTCCGGGTCTACCTGACCACCCGCGATGACTTCCCCGCCATGAACGAGGTCTACGGCGAGTTCATCAACGAGAACGTCCCCAGCGGCCAGCTGCCCAGCCGCACCACCGTCTTCGTTGACCTGCCCCACGAAGTGATGCTGGTAGAGATCGACGCACTGGCCGTCACGGGCTAGGTCCGTCGCTTCTCCCTCACCCGCCATTTCGACGGTTCCCTGCCGCGCTCGACGTTCATGAACGTCGTGGACGCACGGAACCCCCGAAACGGGCAACGCCCGACGGCGGCACTCAACTGAGTGCCGCCGTCGGGCGTTTAACGCGGTTCAGTGAGTGGGTTAGGACTTGTGGGCAGTTACCAACGGATCAGACCGGCCCGGCGCCTCGCCGGAAATCGTCTTGAGCGGCAGGCCATTGCGAGCCCAGTATTCGACGCCGCCGATCATCTCCCGCACCGGGTAGCCCAGCGCCGCAAAAGCCAAGGCGGCAAACGTGCTGCCGTTACAGCCCGGTCCCCACGAATAAACGACCACGGGAGTGCCAGCAGGAATAAGGACAGTGGCACGGGACTCGATCTCCGCAGTGGGCAGATGCACGGCGCCCGGAATATGGCCGTGGTCCCAGGACGCCCGCCGGCGGGTATCGATCAGCACGAACTCGCCTGAGGGCAGCCGGTCAGCGACGTCCATCACGTCGATCTCAAACTGCAGCTTCGCCCGGAAATATGCGGTGGCGTTACCTGATTCAGTGGTCACTTGGTCTCCCGTTCCGGCCCCGAGCCAGGACCGGAACCATCATAGGACGCCGGAATGAAAGCGTCCTTCGAGTGGCTTATGGTCCGACGAGGCCAGGAGGTGGCGGGGACGGGTCCGCAGGCCCACTAGCGCGCCAAGGCGCGCGCCATTCGGCCGCATCCCAGCCGTCCATGATGTAGATCCGCTCGTGGGCAACGAGGTCACCACGAAACTCCAAGAGGTTGAGGCTGAACATCCACGGGCCGCCGTCATAGCTGATCAGATTCTCCACTACGACCAAGTCTTCACGATGTGTGATTCGCCGGGTGTGGAACGTGGCCCTCGCTGGATACCGCCGTCGCCATTCCCGGAAGTTCTCCACACCTTCAAACCGTTCACCGGACTGAGGGAATTCAAGCACCGCGTCGTGATGGTAGATCTTGTGGGAGACGTCCTCGTCCTTACCGGAGTACTCCCAGTGCAGCCGCAGAGCCTTGAGGAGGTCTTCTCCTTCAAGCATCGCCGGCCTCCTCGCTACGGACTAATGAAATTCAAGCTTCGAGCATGTTGGATTCCACCGGCTGCGTCACGTCTCAGGCAGCGCACCTGCGGGCTCAACTTACGTCGACGCGTCTCTTTCGATCTCTTCCGCCAGATCGTCGATCTCTTCGGGCCGCATCTCCACTCCGGCCTCATCGAAGCGTTCCTCAAGGACGTGGCTGACGTCATCCTCGATGTGGCCAAGCTTGATGTCTTCGCGGACATCTTCGGCAATGTCTTCAACGGTCTCCGCTGGATCAACCTCGACGGCGTCGCCCTCCCCGTCTTCCAACGGGGTACCTGCAGTATCGGCTCCAGAGTCACTCATAGTCTCATGGTGACCGTTGGGCAGGAGCCGGTCAATGGGCCGACGCGACCCACCTAGGGTGCTCGCGAATCGCGGTCTGCCATGGGCACGGCGGTGACGATGAGGATTGCCCTGCCGATGGCAACGCGCAGGGAAATCATGATTCGACATAAGTAGAACTCAAAGCAACGAAAGAGGCCATGCACTTCGAAAACGTTTCGACGAAAATAGCGCAGGAAATGTTTGACAATCGCTGGAATAGAGGTTGTGAAAGCGGTTTACTAAGGGAGAGCGATCGAACCCCCGAAGGCAGAACATGGTTCCTGGGTGCAGCCTCGATCTCTCCAGCCCCTGTGGCGGTCGGCTCAGCGAAGCCCGGCCTTGGCCACAGTCCACATTGAAGGAGCGCAATGAAGCGATACATCAGTAAGGCAGCCATCGGTGTACTTGGAGCGGCACTCATCGTTCCGGCCTTGGCGGCAACGACAGCCCAGGCCGACCCCGTTTCACCGAGAGCATCGGTGGTTGAAAACTACGACGTCCTCGTCGTGGGTAAAACAATCGGCTTCCGGCACAGCAGCATCGATGAAGCGACGTCAGCGATCATGGCCTTGGGCGAAGCAAACGGGTTCAGCGTTGACGTTTGGGATCCCCCAACCTCAGCAAGGAACCCCGGGCAGCCCACCCGCTCGCTCCCCACCACCCCATTCACCAGCGCCTTGGACCTCGCCAAGTACGAGACCGTTGTCTTCGTTTCAACCGTGGATGGCACCAACAACCTTGATCCGGCTAAACCAACCCTGCTCGACGCGAGCGAGCTCGAGGCTTTCCAGGGCTACATCCGTTCCGGAGGCGGGTTTGCAGGTGTCCACGCAGCAACGGACACGATGCACACCGTTCCGTGGTACAGCCAACTGACCGGAGGTGGAGCCAGGTTCGTCAGCCACCCAGAGCAGCAGAATGCTGTCCAGGTGGTCGAGGACGGCACCCACCCTTCGACGGAGCACCTCTCAGCAACGTGGCCGCGCTTTGACGAGTGGTACAACTTCAACCAGAGCCCGCGCGAATCGGTACGGGTTCTCACCAACCTTGACGAAACGACCTACAGTGCACGTGGCAATGCCATGGGCGCAGACCACCCGCTGTCCTGGTGCCAGAATTTTGAGTCTGCACGTTCCTGGTACACCGGTGGAGGACACACGGAAGCTTCATACGTCGATCCGGCCTTCCTCCAGCACCTCCTGGGCGGAATCGCATGGACGGCGGGCGCGGTAAACGGCGGCGGCGACTGTGTTACCTGGCACGAGGTTAACACCCTCACTGGGACCCTGCTGGCCAACGGTGACCTTACGTCGAAAGCAGCCACCCAGGTGTCGAAGCAGCTGGACGAGTCCCAGACGCTCGCGGATGCAGGCCTGCACGCTGAGGCGGCGGACAAGCTTAACGCCGTTGCAGCCCAGGTCCGTGCGCATGTTGCCCGTGACTCCGAGGCTCATGACCTGTTGCTTGGCAAAGTGCGCGACCTGCAAACCTGGCAGAGCGAGCTGAGCTAACCACAGAGTATCTGCCGCACTGGCGGGTCCGTCCGCCAGCGCGGCAGATACAAATCCTTCTGATCGCAAAAGGTAGCCGATTCATTTGAACCCATCTCCACGCACCTCCCGCAAGTTCCAGGTCCTGTCAATAGCGGCAGTATTGGCCGTCCTGATCGCCGTGACCGGCGCACTCATCGGCGGGCAGGCCGAGTCCCGGAAAAGCGCTCCTGAGCCTAATTCGATAGACGCAGTTGCGGCAAAGCTCGCACAGGCACAGGCCCTCGACAGGGCCAGGATCAACGTGGACCTTGCAGCGGCTGCCGAAGTGGCGCATGAGCATCTGGGGCATACCCTGCAAGGTTTAGCCTCCGCCGTACCGCTGCATGAAACTGCCCAGCCGTTTCCTGCTACCCAAGGCGATGTGGACCAGTGGAAACAGAACCTGGCGGACGCGACCTCCGCTTTGGAGGCGGTTGAGGAAGGCACCAGTGAGCAAGCCGTCACACGGGAAGCTTTCATAGGCGCTGCCCAGCTGCTGCACTCCGCGGCCGTTGCCTACGAAAGACTTCTAGCTGATCCAGACAAGCAACAAGCCCACGCTACAACCGTGGCCGAGCGGCGGGATACCGCCGTGCGTCTATGGCAGGCCGGCGCAGCCCAACTGGATACCCTCGTCATAGAATCCGGCGAAGGGCACGTCCACGTCTTCCTCGCCCCTAACGGTGACCCGGAAGATGTTCCCGAAGAATTCCGGGGGGCCGAAGGACACGAATAGCCGAACGCGGCCATCAAGCTTGCAGCGCAGGGGCAAAAGCGTGGGCCACCTGGATCACCGGTATGACTCTCTACGAGCCATGCGCCCAACACGGCCAGCGCACTAATCCAGGTTGTTGCCTGCCGTTTCCGGCCCACGCTTTTGCATATTAAATGCTAAGCCAAGCGCTGACTGCGTGGCGAGACGCAGAATTCATTGGCATTGTCGTGAATTCCAATAGAAAATGAATACCCACGGCAGTTATGCGGCCAACGGCATGTCAAACAACTGCTCAGCCAGCCTGATGAGGTGCCGCGGAACATCTGTCTCCACGCCCGCATTTTCATGTCCCAGGAATATCACTGTTCCGTAGATGGCGTCTTCAATGTCGATTCCTGCTTCGCGGATGAACACCTCCGCGCGAACGTTCGGAGCAGACCTACTGCCGCTGCCGCTCAGACGGGCGAACCAATCATCACCGACAATGCGCTCGATACCGCCGCCGAGCTCCACATGCCTAACGTGCACAGTTTGATTGAGGTTGGCCGGAACCACCAGCGCATAGTGCGAGGCGTCCATTAGCGCTGGTTTTTGCGCGGCTTTACGAAACTAAGTTCATTGTTCTCGTTCTTGGTCTTTTTGTCGGCCCGTTTTTCAAGAATTGACTTGCCGGTCTTTTTGACGGCGCCGCTTCGCGGAGATTTTCCTGACATCGGAATCATGCCTTTCTTTGCTTTGCGTTACCCGCTACCATACCGACTTTTATTTTTTAAGCCAGTCCGAAGAAAAAGCGCATCCGCGAAACCATAAACCCTGTATGTCCAGTCGTAAATGCTCCATTGCCTCCCGGCGTCGTGCTCCCGCTTTTTCCCCGTCCAAAAGGAGCGTTCTGGTGCCATACTTTAGCCATGAATGCTTCCTCAGACCGGGGAAACCGTGGCGTAGTTGCGGTGGTGGGCGCGACCGGCAGGCAGGGCACGGCTGTGGTGCGCCATCTGCTCCAGGACGGCTGGCATGTCCGCGCCCTCACAAGGAATCCGTCAAGTGCCGCAGCACTTGAACTCCATGCCCAGGACGCGGGGGTCCAGCGTGCCGACACCGAGGATATGCGCTCTCTTCTGTCGGCGTTCGATGGTGCCTACGGGGTGTTCAACGCGCAGAACCCGATGACCAGCAGTACAGACGCCGAAATTCGGCAGGGCCACAACGTAGCGGAAGCAGCGGCCCGGGCGGGCGTGAAGCATGTGGTCTACGGTGCGGCCGGAGTAGGCGACTATGAGACCGGCGTCGGTTCGTGGGATTCCAAGCTGGTTGTGGCGCAGCGCTTCCGCGAACTGGGCCTGCCTCTTACCGTGCTTAGGCCAATGGCATTCATGGAGCTCATGACGGACAAAAGCTATTATCCGCAGCTTTCCACGTGGCACATCATGCCAAAACTCATGGGTCCGGAAAGGCCCGTTGGCTGGCTGTGCCTCGACGATCTGGGAGCGATCGCGGCCAGAGCATTTGCCGATCCCGGAAAATGGGTTGGCAAAACCCTTAGCCTGGCGTCGGACATTCAATCCATGGAGCAGTGCCGCACCCTCTGGGAAGAGCGGACGGGTCGGCGGCCACGCGCCTTCCCCATGCCGGTGTCGCTGTTTGAACGATTTGTCGGAACGGACCTCACCACTATGTGGCGGTGGCTCCGCAACCACCAATTCGACATGAGCACGCAAGCGACCCGGGAGATCCTGCCGGGCGCGCTGAGCGTGAGGGAGTGGATGAGCGGTTTCGACAAGGCCGGTTTCGACAGGCTCAACCACCGATAGGTGGTTAGAGTTCCGGGGCCTGCTCCTCCGGCAGCGCTCCTTCGTCCTCAGGGTGGCGCTTGAGGTTGAGCAGCGCCAGCGCCAGGCCGCCCCACACAGTCAGTATGGCGATGATCATCATGATGATCGCAATGGGTGTCACGGTGCCGTCTCCTTTGCTTCTGCTGCCACCACGGAATCGTATTCCGGGTCGTTATGGGCCTTGGACTTCCGGCTCCAAGGGATGAGGGTCAACACCACGGCAAGGACCACAAGTCCGCCGGCCATGCCCCAGCCAAACACGCCCACAAACCAGGCGGGATAGTCCTCATAAGTGGTGGAGATCTTGCTGATGAACTCGTTGGCCACCATGTAGATCAGGGCCAGCGGCACAACGCCGGCCACAAGGATCATCCAGCCCCGGCGCATCTTAACCGTGGAAACCCGGTTCAGATGGGCGGACAGCAGCGGAAGCTTGCGCAGGAACCACGCGAGGATCACGATGGTCACCAGCGCCCCAAGCGTGATCCCGAAGCTGTTGACGAACGCATCGGAGGTGTCCAGCAGGTACAGGCCAGTCGCCGTCGGGAAGAGTGCCAGGGACACAGCCGCCACCAAACCGCTGACTACAACGGAAGTCTGGATCCGGCCCCACCCGAGCTTGTCCTGCACAGCCGAAACGATGACTTCCAGCACGGAGATCAGCGAGGTCACGCCCGCGAACACCAAGGATCCGAAGAACAGGACACCCATAAGCGCCCCGAACGGAGCCTGCGAAACGATGGTGGGGAACGCGACGAACGCCAGCCCGATTCCCTGCGTCACCACATCGTTCACCCCGGTGCCCGCAGCCTGGGCCATAAAACCAAGAGCGGCGAAAACACCGATGCCCGCGAGGATCTCGAAACCGGAGTTGGAAAAGGCCACCACCATGCCGGAACCGGTCAGGTCCGTCCGGCGCTTCAGGTAGGAGGAGTAGGTCACCATGATGCCGTAGCCCACCGAGAGGGAGAAGAAGATATGCCCGTAGGCCGCGGCCCAGACCCCCGGGTCACCGAGGGCTGACCAGTCCGGGGTGAAGAAGGCGTTCAGTCCTTCTGCAGCGCCCGGCAGGAAGAGCGACTGGACCACGAGCAGCAGGAACATGACCACCAGAAGCGGCAGCAGGACGGCGTTGGCGCGGGAGATGCCCTTGCGGATACCGGCCACCATGATGATGATGACCGCCACCCAGATCAGCAGGAGCGGGAAGAAGACAGACGGGACGTAGCTGAATCCCAGGCCCGGAGCTTCGGCAACCTGGAGGAACTCCCCGAAGAAGTAGCCCTCGGCGTCGTCACCCCATGCCTCTGTGAAGGAAAAAATGGTGTACATCAGGGACCACGCAATAATCACCGCGTAGTAGGCGGCGATGACGAAGCAGACCAGCACCTGCCACCAGCCCAGCGGCTCCGCGGCCCGGTGAAGCCTGCGGTAGGCCAGGGGCGCGGAGCCGCGGAACTTATGGCCGACGGCGTAGTCCAGGAACAGCAGCGGAATGCCGGCCGTCAGCAGCGCCACCAGGTAAGGGATCAGGAACGCCCCGCCGCCGTTGTCATAGGCGATGTACGGGAAGCGCCAGATGTTGCCGAGGCCGACGGCGGACCCGATGGCGGACAGGATGAAGAGCCGGCGCGAAGAAAACGTCTCCCGTTTCACCGGCGCGGAGGCCTTGCCCAATGACGCGCCGCTCATGCCGCCGCACTCCAAAGCGTGGCGTGACGTTGTGCCGTGACGCAGTAAACGCCGCAGGTTCCTGGCCGGTTCATAGGGGGACTCGCTTTCAGGTGAAGGTGAACGTCCGGTTCGCTGGCTATCTTCGGGACTCTACTGCTAATCCGCCACCTCGCGGAAGTCTTACGGCGCGAAGGGGACCTTCTCCCAACTGAGGACGGGTCCGACGTCGGAGCTGTTGCCGGCAACCGAGAACCGCACGTAGTTGGTGGCGTTGGCGGATCCGTCCACGGTTACCCGCTGCAGGTCGTCCGCGGCGGAGAGCCCGTAGACCTCCAGCCATGGTGAGCCTGCGGCCAATGGCTGGTCCTCGGCAAAGACATGGCTGTCGCCGTTGATGAGGTAGACGGGACGGTCGAAGCTGTTGGTTTCTTCGATGATGGCCTGCACAATCTCCCGGAACCCTGAAACCTTTGCCGGATCAGCGGTGGCGGCCGAAAGCTGGGACGGATCGAACATGTCAGCCTGGGTCATCAGCACCACGGCGCGGGCATTGCGTCGCTCCGCGTCCGCGAATGTCTCCTGGATCTGGTCCAGCGCAGCACCTGTCCGGTGGTCAACTTCAGCCAGTTGCTCAGGCGTCGCTGAGGTGTGGCCCAAACCGCTCCATGGCTGCAGCGAGTTGTTGCTGCCTTGGATGTTCAGTACGGAGAAGGCCAGCCGGTTCTGCGTGAAACGGACGTTTTCCGGCAGCCCCAGGCTTTCCTGGGACTTGACCGGCATGGTGGCGCCCAGCGTCTTGCCGGGCTGGTCAAAGAAGACCTCCCGGATCTTGTCCAGCCGTTCCAGCGGGTTGTAGGCACCATTGTTGCTGCGGTGGCAGTCCACCCATTCGTTGTCGCCCGGGGTGAAGACCAGTGGGTGCTCGAAGGTGTCGAACTGGGTACGGATGTTCGCGAAATACTCGTCGGAACAGACTGACGAGCCGTTCTTGATATCACCTACGTGGGCGACGAACTTCAGATCCGCATCGGCGTTGATGTCCTGGATCCGTGAAGGGAACTTTGCGATCTCCGCCTCGCCGTACGGGATGTCGCCGATGACACCGAAAGTGAAGGCCGCGCTGTCCGGGGAGCTTTCGACGGCGAACGCGGGCTGGGAGGCCAGGAGGCCTAGCGCCAGGACAGCTGCCGCCGTCGTGGTTTTGATGATCTTTGAAGGCATGGTGATACTCCTGTTTCTGCAGAGTGGGGGTCAGGCCGTGCGTGCGGCGAGGAACTGCTGGAGAGCTGCGAGATCGTCCGTGTTGATGTGGTCCACACCGGCGTCGAAGAGTTCATTCCAGACAGCTTCGCGTGCGGACCCGGCCGTGTCCGGAGTAGCCCAGAAGCGGACACGGTAACCGTTTGCCTGGGCTTCAGCCACGTAGGCGTGCAGCTTGGCGCGCTCGGCTTCAGGCATGGGCCCTGCGCCCTGCCAGCTGAAAAGCCTGGTCCAGTTGTCGCTGACCAGCGGCATCAGCCCTGCGGACTTGCCGGAGGTGAGGTCTGAGGAGCGGCCGTCGTAAAAGCTGAACCTTTTGTCCTGGGCCTGCATGGTGGCGAGCGGACGGTTCCCGCTGATGACTGCGGTTACCGGACCGGTTTTGGTGGCGCCATGGCTGTAGCGGCTCATGACGTCGCGGTGTTCCGCCAGCTCCTGCTCTATGGCTGCATAGGTGGCCTCCGCCTCGCTCTTGATGTCAATCAGGAGCTGCAGGCTTCCGTCCCACTTCGGGTAGACGCTGTGCCCGGGCTGGCTGCGGACCAGGTCCTGGAGCGGATCCAGATAAAGGCTTTCCAGCGTCACGCCGGGCTGGACATCCTCCAGGTCATGGGCCACCAGGAGCTCGCCGTCCACCAGCCACACGTCGGCTTCCACGCTGGTGAACCCGTGCTCCAGGGCATCGAACAACGGGCGGTCATGCTCATAGTCATTGTGCGCGTGGGCCTGGGCCAAGGGCTGGCCTACGGCGGCGGGAGCCGGCTTTGGTGCCTCGGCCTGGGCGGGCAACACGGCCGTCCCTGCCAGGGAGGCCAACACGGCGACGGTTGCAAAAGTGCTTTTCACGAACACGGAGTACTCCTGGTACCTCGGGGATTCTCCGCCCGGCATTTTGGGGATTGCCGGGCAAAAGGGGGCGTGAAAAGTCTGCCGGTGGCGGGCGAACGGGTGGGGTCGGTGCGGTTTCGCTGCCGTGAACGGCAGATGTTCCCTTGGCGGAAAGCCCTTGCCCAGAAACCGTTTTCTGAGTAGTGTCCCTTTCAGCGCCTTCGCAGTGACTGGCATCACAGCAGCTGCCGGACCGGGGCGCGGTTCATTCCAATGACGGAAGAGAGAACATGCGAAAACGCAGTACTTACTTGTCCATGTCGGCTGCCATGGCGGTGGCCGGGGCGCTGATTATTTCGACGCCGGCAGGAGCGTCCCCCGCGCCACTGGCCGATGCGGCGGCCCAGACTGCCCAAACACCCCTGGAGCGCCAGGTCCTCCCGAACGGAAACGGCTGGGCCTCTGCAGGGAACGGCACCACCGGTGGTGCCGCCGCAGCGGAGGCCCACGTCTATGACGTCACCACCAAAGCTGAATTGATGGCTGCGTTCGCCGCTGCCGGAACCCAGCCCAAGATTGTCCGCGTCCACGGCACCATTGACGCAAACACAGCCACGGACGGGTCGCCGCTGACCTGCGACAACTACGCCGACGGCACGGGATACAGCCTCCAGCAGTACCTCGCGGACTATGACCCGGCCACCTATGGCCTGGACCAGAAGCCAGCCGGCGCACAGGAAGATGCCAGGCGTACAGCGGCCACCAAGCAGGCCCGCAACATCCGTTTGGACATTCCCAGCAACACCACGATCGTCGGAGCCGCCCCGGACAGCACCATCACGGGCGCGGCGCTCCGCATCAACGGCGCCAGCAACGTGATCTTCCGCAATCTCACTGTCCGTGACGCCCACGACTGCTTCCCGTCCTGGGATCCGACCGACGGGTCAGAGGGCAACTGGAACAGCGAATACGACATGCTCCAGGTCATCAACGGGGCCACAAACGTCTGGATCGACCACTCCGAATTCACTGACGCACCCAATCTGGACAGCAACCAGCCACTCTACTTCGGCCGCCACTACCAGGTTCACGACGGCGCCGTGGATGTCACCAACGGCTCGGATCTGGTCACCATGTCCTTCAACCGCTTCGCCGACCATGACAAGCTGCTGCTCATCGGTTCCACTGACAACACCAACCGCGGCGATCCGGGCAAGCTGCGCGTCACCATCCACCACAACGAATTCGAGAACGTGGGGCAGCGTACCCCGCGCGTCCGCTTCGGACAGGTGGACGTTTACAACAACCACTTCAAGGTGACGGAGAACAGCACCATTCCCTACGGCTACACCCTGGGCGCCGGCTTCGATTCCCACCTCTACGCCGAGGCGAATGCCTTCACCCTGCCGGCAACCATCGACCCGGCCACCATCATCGGCCGCTACAAGGGAACCGCCATCACCACCGTGGCGAACGCCGTCAACGGCAAAATCACCGATCTGCGCGCTGCCTACAACGCCGCCGCGGCGCCTGAAAACCAGCTGGCCGAGGACACCTCCTGGACGCCCACCCTGCGCGCCCAGGTCCATCCCGCCCAGGCCATTCCTGGACTGCTCCAGAACTCCACCGGCCCCATCTTCACGGCGGGAGGGACCAACTGATGGCAGCCTTCCTGCCCAGCAGGCGCAACGTCCTGACCTCCCTGGTGCTCACCGCCGGAACCGTGGCCCTGTCCGGAACGGGCATCGCGCATGCCTTCACCCAAACGGCCAACGATCCCACCCAACCACGCACCAAACCGGTGGTATTTGTGGTTGGTGACTCGACGTCGTCGGCCTATCAGCAGTCCGAACGGCCGCGCGCCGGCTGGGGACAGGCGTTGTCTCTGCTGCTGGGACCGCAGGCCACGGTCTTTGACTACGCCTGGTCCGGCGCCTCCTCCAAGAGCTTTGCCGACGCCGGCCTGCTGGACCGGGTGCTGGCCCTGATGCAGCCCGGCGACTACCTGCTGATTGCTTTTGGCCACAACGACGAGAAGGTCACCGACCCAGCGAGAGGAACGCTCCCGGACACCACGTTCAAGGAGTATTTGGGCCGGTATGTGGACGGCGCCAGGGCGCGCGGCGGCAAGCCCGTGCTGGTCACACCGGTGGAACGCCGCCGCTTTGATGCCTTCGGGAACGCCCGCGATTCCCACGGGGCGTACCCGCAGGCAATGCGGGAACTGGCCGCCGCGACGGGCACTCCGCTGGTGGACCTGACGGCGTCGTCCAAGGCGCTGTGGCAGGAGCTGGGGCCGGAGGGTACCAAGCAGCAGTTCCTGTTCCTGGCTCCAGGCGAGCATCCGCAGTACCCGCAAGGCTCCGAGGACAACACGCATTTCCAGGCCGCAGGCGCCGTGGCTGTGGCCCGGCTGGTGGCCCGGGAGATGAAGGCCAAGCAGATCGTTCCGCCGGGGTACTTCCTGAATATCGACGGCGGCGCGGAGCCCCTGCTGGACATGTACTGGCCCGCCGAGCGGCCCATCGACGTACCGGTAACGCTCGACGTCGGCCCCGGCCGTACGTTCGCGACTGTACAGTCCGCGATCGACTCGGTGCCGTCCAACAACAGCAGGCGGACCATCATCAGGATCCAGCCTGGCACCTACCGGGAAGCGGTACGGGTACCGAGCAACAAGCCGCGGATCTCCTTTGTTGGCCAGGGCAGCAGGCCGGAGGACGTGGTGGTTGTCTACAACAATGCTTCCGGTACGCCTAAGCCGGACGGTACGGGCAACTTCGGCACGTCCGGCAGCGCATCAGTCCGGATTGACGGGCCGGATTTTGTGGCCAGAAACCTGACGTTCAGCAACGACTTTGACGAGGCCGCCAATATGCACATCAAGGACCGCCAGGCCGTGGCGCTGCATATCACCGCGGACCGGTCGGTGCTGGTCAACGTCAGGATGCTGGGCAACCAGGACACGCTGCTGGTCAACTCGCCGGGATCCGGAATCCAGGCACGCTTCTTCTTCGACGGTTGCTATGTGGAAGGCGATGTGGACTTCATCTTCGGCCGCGGCACCGCCGTGTTCAGTGGCTGTGAAGTCAGGTCCCTGGACCGCGGATCGACGACGAACAACGGCTACGTCACGGCAGGCAGCCTGGATCTCTCCATCCCCCACGGCTACCTCTTCGACCAGTGCCGGCTGGTCTCCGACGCTGCGGAAAAGTCGGTCCATCTGGGCCGGCCGTGGCACTCCGGCGGCGACCCGCGCGCTGTGGCACAGGTCCTGTACCGGGACTCCTGGCTGGGTGCCCACATTTCCGGGACGCCCTGGACGGACATGAGCGGCTTTTCCTGGCGCGAAGCCCGCTTCCACGAGTTCAACAACCGGGGTCCGGGCGCGGAAATCACTGCGGACCGTCCGCAGCTGCCCGCCGCCGAGGCCGGCAACTTCACGGCGCGGAACTACCTGCAGGGTACCGACGGCTGGGCGCCGCAACTCGCGGGAACGACGGCGGACTGCAGCGTGGTGCCGACGGCTACGGCAGCCGTGTAGGAGCGGTGATCGATCCTGCCTGGTGATCGAGCCTGTCGAGACCCCGGTGATCGATCCTGCCTGGAGGCCGGCTTCGCCGAGGACCAGGTAGACGGCATCCGCAACGTCTACAAGGACGGCCTCCAGACTCCACACCTCCAAGGCTGCGGCGGGGTGCCGGACGGTGAGGACTCGATGATCACCTACATCGACGGCAAGCGCTGCTGGGCGAACCAGGTGATTTTCGGAATACAGGGAGCTGCAGCGTTCGATCAGCTCCCGGAGGACCGGCGGCAGTTCCTGGCTGCCGGGGATTCCACCACCGACGTCACGTTCGTCGCGGGCGCCACGGCCGCCCGGCTGGTGATCAACCGCAACAAGGCGGAGCTGATGTGCCACGCCTTGGATGATGCCGAGGACAGCTGGCTGGTGGTTCCCATGTTCATCGAACCCAAGAAGGCGAAGAGCGAGCCGTATCCCTGCTCGACGGCCGCATATGAGAACTCCGGCGGCAGCCCGGGTCCGGTAACCCGGCCCGACGGCATGATCAAGAACCAGGTAGACGCGCGGTCCTGAGTGGTCGGCCCTCCGGAGTTTCAGAAGCGGACGACGGCGGAACCTCCCGCCGTCGTCCG